>NZ_CP166809.1:5845000-6842252 GCF_059716175.1 Pseudomonas sp. LBUM1647
TCCGTTTCGACTGCGCCGGAAGTGGGGCGAATTATAGACTTCCAGAATCTGCCGTCAACCCTTAATTACGCTTTTCGTGCAGAAGGTGTCTTTTTGGCTATTAATCGTGGAATTCGGCGGGTTACAGGGGGTAGTCGCAATACTAATAGCAATGTGCCTATAGAGGCGTAAACCGCCCACTCCTTAAGATCAGCGCGCACGATCCACAACATATGCAGCAATCCAAGCCCGAGAACCACATAGGCAAGACGATGTAATTTCTTCCAGCTAGAACCCAAACGCCGCTGACTATAGCGATTTGAGGTTACCGCCAAGGCCAATAAACACAGAAACCCAAGCGCCCCGACAATAATGTACGGCCGTTTGCGCAACTCGACACCCAACTGCGACCAATCAAAGCCGAGGATGAACGCCGTATACCCACTCAAATGCAAAACCACATAAGCGAAGCACCACAACCCCAGTTGCCGCCGGACAGCAACCCACCCCGCCCAACCGGTAAGCTTCTGCACAGGTGTCATGCTTAACGTAATGAGCAGCAGGACAAGCGTCCCCAGCCCCAACCGGTCAACCAGCACCTTGCCCGGATCAGGCCCCAGCACATCCTCCCAGGCCTGATACAACCAAAGCAGCGGCCAGACCGCAGTAGCTATAAAGACGCCAATTCGCCAAAACGGAAATCGCATCAGTAGTTCTTCCGCAAATCGAGCCCTGTATATAGAGAGGCGACTTCATCCGAGTAGCCATTGAACATCTGCGTATCCCGCACATTGGGCTTGAACAGCCCACTCGGCAAACGCCGCTCACGCGCCTGAGTCCAACGCGGATGGTCGACCGCAGGATTTACGTTCGCATAAAAACCATACTCATCCGAGGCAATGCTCTGCCAGGTGGTTTTCGGCTGCTCACTAACCAGACTGATCCGCACGATGGATTTGATGCTCTTGAAGCCGTACTTCCACGGGACCACCAAACGCAGAGGCGCGCCGTTCTGATTCGGCAACTCCCGCCCGTACATACCCACGGCAAGAATCGCCAACGGGTTCATCGCCTCATCCAGGCGCAGCCCTTCCACATAAGGCCAGTCAATCAAGGCAAAACCGGAACGTTGCCCGGGCATGCTCTTGGGATCTTCCAGGGTTTCGAAGCGAATGAATTTGGCATTGGACGTCGGCTCAACTTCCTTGAGCAAGGCCGAGATGGGGAATCCGATCCATGGAATGACCATCGACCAAGCCTCTACACAGCGAAGACGGTAAATACGCTCCTCCAACTGATAAGGCTTCATGAAGTCTTCCAGTGCATACCGTCCCGGCTTGCCCACCTCCCCGTCCACCACCACACTCCAAGGTTCGGTTTTCAGCGCGCCGGCGTTGGCGGCAGGATCACCTTTATCGGTGCCGAACTCATAGAAGTTGTTGTAATGGGTCGCGTCCTTGAATGGCGTGATCGCCTCATCCTTGACGTTGACCGCCCCCCATTTGGTAGCAGGCAGTTTTTCGGCAAACCAGGAAGGCGCCTTGCCAGGCTCGACATCCGCATAACGCGCAGCATCGGCAGCACTGACCCAACGCGGCAAGCCGCTAACAGCCAAACCGGCAACGGCGGCACCGAGAACATTGCGACGAGATAGATAGAGGGATTCTGGCGTGACATCCGACTCAAGACAGTCAGACGCTCTGGGAATTTTGATCAGCATGGCAACTCCGCAGCATTGGAGAACAGATGCACCAATAGACTGCGGAGTATGAGGGAATCTAAGCGTTTTTGTGCCGACGAAGACGTAACAGATATTGAACCGGGCCAGAGGCTGCATAAGCGAGGAAAACCAGCAGCAGGATGCGCGGCGGATCACTGAACACTACGGCAAACACCAACACCACCGCGAGGATGGCCACGAAAGGTACACGCCCCTTCAAATCCAGCTCCTTGAAGCTGTTGTACTTGATGTTGCTGACCATCAGCATTCCGGCGGCAGCGACCATCAGCGCAACCAGGAAGGACATCTTCGAGCCCTGAATGCCGTAATCACTGAACGCCCAGACAATGCCTGCAACCACACCAGCAGCAGCCGGACTGGCCAGACCAATGAAGTAGCGCTTGTCCGCAGTGCCGACCTGGGTATTGAAACGCGCCAGACGCAACGCTGCACCGGCTACATAAATGAAGGCAACCATCCAGCCGACCTTACCCATGTCGCCCAAGGCCCAACCGAATGCCAACAATGCTGGCGCAACACCAAAGGCGACCATGTCGGACAGCGAGTCGTACTCGGCACCGAAGGCGCTCTGGGTATTGGTCATACGGGCAACGCGACCATCGAGGCCGTCGAGCACCATCGCGACAAAAATCGCGATCGCTGCAAAAGCAAAATACTTGCTCGCACCAATCGAATCACCGGCACTCAAGGCGCTCTGGGCGCTCATCGAGTTGATGATGGAATAAAACCCTGCGAACAGATTCGCAGTGGTAAACAGATTCGGCAGAAGATAGATACCACGATGCCGGACTTTACGACCTTCAGCGTCATGCCCTTCCTCGATGTGTTCATCGATGGGCAGCAGGCTTTCGGCGTCAGAAGCCTGGTTTGGCTCTTCGGGACGTTCGCTCATGGACATTACCTTGCAACGGGGTGGAAAGTTTGGACAGGTGTCTGGGACGACGGTTCGGCCGCAAACGATGCAGCTTTATACCAGAACCAGCTACCCAAACGAAAAAACGCGGCCTAGGCCGCGTTTTTCGTACAAGTGCGCGACTTAGTTTTTAGCTTTGTCGACGATCTTGTTGGCACCGATCCACGGCATCATGGAGCGCAGTTGCTCGCCGATGATTTCGATTCCGTGAGCGGCGTTGTTACGACGCTTGGCGGTCATCGAAGGATAGCCGGTAGCGCCTTCGCTGATAAACATCTTGGCGTATTCGCCGTCCTGAATACGTTTCAGGGCGTTGCGCATGGCCTGACGGGATTCGGCGTTGATCACTTCCGGACCAGTCACGTACTCGCCGTATTCAGCGTTATTGGAGATCGAGTAGTTCATGTTGGCGATACCGCCTTCGTACATGAGGTCAACGATCAGCTTCAGTTCGTGCAGGCATTCGAAGTAGGCCATTTCCGGCGCGTAGCCAGCTTCAACCAGGGTTTCGAAACCGGCTTTAACCAGCTCAACGGTACCGCCGCACAGAACGGCTTGTTCGCCGAACAGGTCGGTTTCAGTCTCGTCCTTGAAGGTGGTTTCGATGATGCCGGTACGACCGCCACCAACGCCAGCAGCGTAGGACAATGCAACGTTTTTGGCGTTGCCGGAAGCATCCTGATAGATAGCGATCAGGTCAGGGATACCGCCGCCTTTGACGAACTCGGAACGCACGGTGTGGCCCGGAGCTTTCGGCGCGATCATGATCACGTCGAGGTCAGCGCGCGGAACAACCTGGTTGTAGTGGATCGCGAAGCCGTGGGAGAAGGCCAGGGTGGCGCCTTTCTTGATGTTCGGCTCGATTTCGTTCTTGTACAGAGCGGACTGGAACTCGTCCGGGGTCAGGATCATGACCAGGTCGGCAGCCGCTACAGCGGAAGCAACGTCGGTCACTTTCAGGCCATGAGCTTCGGCTTTGGCAACAGTGGCCGAACCTTTACGCAGACCAACAGTAACGTCAACGCCGGAGTCTTTCAGGTTGCACGCTTGAGCGTGGCCCTGGGAACCGTAACCGATGATGGCAACTTTCTTGCCCTGGATGATCGACAGGTCGCAGTCTTTTTCGTAATAAACTTTCATGAAATTCCCCTATATATCCAGGCCGTTCAGGCCATTCGCTAATTTGGTTTAGATGCTGAGTACTTTGTCGCCGCGGGCAATACCGGTTACGCCGCTGCGGACGGTCTCCAGAATCGAGGCGGTGCCAATGGACTGAATGAAGCTGTCGAGCTTATCGCTGGTACCGGTCAATTGAACGGTATACACGCTAGCGCTGACGTCAACGATCTGCCCACGATAAATATCGGTAGTACGTTTGATCTCGGCACGCTGGGCGCCGGTGGCCTTGACCTTGACCAGCATCAGTTCGCGCTCGATGTGAGCACTCTCCGACAGGTCGACCAGCTTGACCACTTCGATCAGCTTGTTCAGGTTTTTAGTGATCTGCTCGATAACTTCATCGTGACCAACCGTGGTCAGCGTCAGACGCGACAGGGTCGGGTCTTCGGTAGGTGCCACGGTCAGGCTTTCGATGTTGTAGTTGCGCTGCGAGAACAGGCCGACTACACGAGACAGAGCGCCCGGTTCGTTTTCCAGAAGCAAGGAAATAATATGCCGCATGATTAAGTACGCTCCGTCTTGCTCAGCCACATATCGCGCATGGAGCCGTCTTTGATCTGCATCGGGTAGACGTGCTCGCTGGTGTCGACCGAAACATCGATGATCACCAGACGATCCTTCATGGCGAACGCTTCTTCCATCTTCGACTTCAAATCTTTCGATTCGGTGATGCGCACGCCGACGTGACCATAGGCCTCCGCCAACTTGACGAAATCAGGCAGCGACTCCATGTAGGAGTGCGAGTGACGGCTGCCGTAACTCATGTCCTGCCACTGGCGAACCATACCCAGCACGCCGTTATTCAGGATGACGATTTTTACCGGCAAACCGTATTGCAGGCAGGTCGACAGTTCCTGAATGTTCATCTGGATGCTGCCCTCGCCCGTCACGCAGACGACGTCGTCATCCGGGAAGCTCAGCTTGATGCCCATGGCCGCCGGAAAACCGAAGCCCATGGTGCCCAGGCCACCCGAGTTGATCCAGCGGTTCGGCTTGTTGAACGTGTAGTACTGCGCCGCAAACATTTGGTGCTGGCCCACGTCGGAGGCCACAAAGGCATCGCCCTTGGTGACTTCGCACAGGGTTTCGATCACGGTCTGCGGCTTGATGACGCTGCCGTCGCCCTTGTCGTAAGGGAACAGGCCGCGGTCGCCACGCCACTCGTCAACTTGCTTCCACCAACTGGCAACGGACTCCTTGTTAGGGGTCTCGCCGATCTCCTTGAGGATCGCGACCATTTCGGTCAGGACACTCTCCACCGGACCGACGATAGGAACGTCTGCCTTGATGGTTTTGGAAATCGAAGCCGGGTCGATGTCGATGTGAATGATCTTGGCATTCGGGCAGAACTTGGCCGGGCCGTTGATCACGCGGTCGTCGAAACGAGCGCCGACTGCAAGGATCACGTCGGCATGGTGCATCGCCAGGTTAGCGGTGTAGCTGCCGTGCATGCCGAGCATGCCGATGAACTGACGGTCGGTGCCAGGGTAGGCACCCAGACCCATCAGGGTATTGGTCACTGGCAGGTTGAGCATCTTCGCCAGCTCGGTCAGCGGCGCGGAGCCACCACCGAGAATCACGCCGCCGCCTGCGTACATCACAGGACGCTTGGCCGCCAGGAGCATTTCTGCCGCCTTGCGGATTTGCCCGGAGTGACCGCGAACGGCCGGGCTGTAGGAACGCAGCTTGGCTTTTTTCGGGAAGATGTATTCAAACTTCTCGGCCGGGTTGGTCATGTCTTTCGGGATATCGACAACGACCGGACCAGGACGACCGGATTGCGCGAGGTAGAACGCTTTCTTCATGACTTCCGGGATTTCCGACGCGTGCTTGATCATGAAGCTGTGCTTCACGATCGGCCGGGAGATACCGATCATGTCGGTTTCCTGGAACGCATCGGTGCCCACCATGGTGCTAGGCACCTGGCCGGAAATGACCACCATCGGAATGGAGTCCATGTAGGCCGTGGCAATACCGGTAATGGCGTTGGTTGCCCCCGGGCCGGAGGTCACCAGTACCACACCGGCTTTACCGGTGGCACGGGCATAGCCGTCAGCCATATGGGTCGCAGCCTGTTCGTGACGAACCAGGATGTGGGTCACTTCCGGTTCTTTGAACAGGGCATCGTAAACATGAAGAAGAGCACCACCCGGGTACCCGTAGATATATTTGACGCCTTCGTCACGCAAAAAGCGGACGAGCATCTCACCGCCAGATAAAAGCTCCACGTTGTTCACCTCTAAAACGCCAGAATACCGCCCACATAAAAGGGGACGGGTCTTAATAGGTTTACTTCTCAGCAGAGCATGAGCGACGGTGGTCGCCGACTACGTCAGCACTGACTGAGCAAGTATTGGGATCGTCCCAAGTGTTGCGGGCCTTTCCCACCCAGCGCGAGGTAACGCGTTGCGGGTGTAACAGGTCGGCGCGGATGTGCGCCTCATGATCTGCTGAGCGGGCCTGCTTCTGGCAGTCCCTCTACAGCGGACTTTGGATTCTTCTGTTTCGTCCTCTCCAAGTCAAGTCGTCTATGTGCTTTATTGAACTAAGCACATGAGAAAGCAAGAAAAAACCGCTAAACAGCAACTGTGTTAGCTTCAATTGCGCAACCCAATACAAGGAAATGGCATGCGAACGTTTTTCCTGACCGCCAGCCTGCTGATTGGCATCAGCCCTTTGTGCATGGCCGCTCAGATCTACAAATGGGTCGACGCCCAGGGCGTCACCCACTTCGACGCCCAGCCACCCCAAGGCCGGGAAGCCACTACCGTGGTCACGCCCTCCTCGCCTGCCAGCAACCAGCCCCCGCCGCCACGCAGCGGTGCCATTGGCGATCAACAGGCCATCGACAATAAAGTTAAAAAGCAGGTCACCGAGCAGCAAGCCCAGCTAAAGGCATTCTGCGAACAGGCGCGGACGAACCTGGCTCAACTGCAGAACAATCCGCGAATACGGGAGGATGTCGAAGGTGAGATGCGCCGCCTGACCGACCAGCAACGTCAGGAGCGCATTAGCGAAGCACAGAAACAGATTGCGGATAATTGCCAGTAGACACCTGTAGGAGCTGTCGAGTGAACCGAGGCTGCGATCTTTTTAAAAGCAAAGTCAAAAGATCGCAGCCTCGGTTCACTCGACAGCTCCTACAACGGATCGGATTCAGCGGGATGCGGTGATCAGCAGATCAAACTCTTTGAGCAGCGCCTTCAACTGCCGGTCCTTGCCCTGAACATTACGGGCAGCGAAGACCATTTCGGCCATCTCCTGAATTCCCGAAGCGTTTGGCAAGGGCAGATCCTGCTCGAGGATCACCTTCATCCGCGGAAGGAAGATCCATTGCAGCCACTGTTCGAAATCCAGCGTATCGACCGAGAATGGTTCGACACTGGAAAGCGCTTCGGCGGAGGGCGAGACCTCGTCCCACCAACCCTGAACCCGCAGCTCGCGCTCGATCAATAGCAACTGTTCGGCAATCTTCGGAAAGCGTGCATCCATCACAGCGAAACCTTGGCCTTCTGACGGGCCAATGATGCGCCAGCAGAATCGCCCTGTTTCTCACGCGCCTGAGCGATCAATCCCCACAGACTGGCCTGAAGTGCCGGACGACCGTTGGCGAAGGTCAGGCCACGACGAGCAAACTGCTCGGCTTGTGGCGCATCGCCTTGAGCCATACGCACCTGACCCAGACGATAAAGCACTTGCGGCTCACGCGGCGCAACACGCTGGGCGCGCTCGAGGCTGGAGGAAGCACCATTGAGATCACCGCTCGCCTGTTGCTGCTGAGCGGTAGTCAGCAAGGCCAGAACCGGACCGTCCAATTGCTCGTCGGCAGACAAGCCACCGGAGCTCGCCGAAGGAATCCCGCTCGGCGTCGACGGCATGCTGTAGCTGCCCTGATTGACCGGTGCCGACTGGACCGGCGCGGTATCGATCGGCCCCGGGGTAATCGGGCCTGGCGTGATCGGCGCAGTGCTGATCGGTGCCGACGTCGTTGCCCCGCCACCTGGCACCATCACGACGACGCCGGTATCACCTTGTGGAATCGCCTGAGTCTGGGCTTGCGCAGGACGTTTAGTCGTCGTCTGACGGAAACCGCCATTCGCCGAAACCCGTTCACTGTTCGAAACGGCGCTACCGGAATCCACAACCGGAATCGAACCGCGTTGTACGGAGGAGCAACCGCTGAGCAAAGCCACGGCGGTAACCGCTGGAATCAACCACTTGTTCACTTGAAACCCTCTTTGCTTAATTCATCCAGCCCTTGACCCAATCCATCACCGTTTCGCCGGAAACAGGGCTTTCGCCACCGCAAGCGGCACCGGGAGGCGGTTCGCTGCCGCGAATATACGGCATCTGCACCGCGCCTGGGCAGTTGGCATCAGAGCCTTGTCCGGTACGCGAATCGACCCAGGCCTGAACAATGTTGTCTGGCTGCGGCATGTCCAGCGGCAACGGATCGGCCTTGCGCATGAAACTGGTCCAGACCTGCAGCGCACCAGTGGCACCGGTGAACGGTGTCTTGCCGTTGTCATCGCGACCCAGCCAGACCACTGCCAGCAGGTCCTGACTGAAACCGGCGAACCAGCTGTCCCGCGAATCGTTACTGGTGCCGGTCTTGCCGGCCAGGGTCAGGGTTTTCGGCAACACGTTGTAAACCGAACTACCGGTACCTTCACGCATGACCCGCTGCATGGCGCTCTGGATCAGGTAAATGGAGGCCGGATCGAAACGCTGCTGAATCTGGAACGGATAACGCTTGAGCGGTTCGCCTTCAGCGGTCAATACGCTACGGATCCCGCGCATCGGCGTATTGAAACCGCCGTTGGCCAGGGTCTGGTACATAGTCGCCACTTCGATCGGGGTCAGACCGCCAGCGCCCAGCAACATCGACGGGAATGCCGGAAATTCGCGACTCACACCGAGACGCGCCAGGGTCTTCAGGACATTCGGCACGCCCACCGCCAACCCGAGACGCGCGGTCGACAGGTTGTAGGAATGCGCCAGGCCCTGATACAGGAATACGGTGCCGTGGGAACGGCGATCGTAGTTCTGCGGTTTCCAGACTTGACCGTCCGCGCCTTTGACCGAGAAGGAATCGTCCGACAGCCAACTGGTCAATGTGTACTGGCTCGGCTTCTCAAGGGCTGTCAGATAAACCGCCGGTTTGATCAAAGAACCGATCGGTCGTACAGCATCCAGCGCACGGTTGAAGCCGGCAAAACTCGCCTGACGACTGCCGATCATGGCCTGGACTTCGCCGGTTTCCGGATTGGTCACGACCATGGCCGCTTCAACCTCATCGGAACCCTTGCGCCCGGAGAGTCTCTTGAAGGTGTCGTTGACCGACGCTTCAGCTTTCATCTGCAGGATCGGGTCGAAACTGGTGAAGATCCGCAGACCTTCTTCGGTCAAGTCTTCGTCGCGATAGTCTTCGCGCAGCTGACGCTTGACCAGATCCAGGAAGCCCGGAAACGAGCTGTCCGCCAGCTTGCCGCGAGTCGTCACACCCAGTGGCATTTTCTTCGCGCCAGCGACCTGCTCGGCGGTGGCAACACCTTGTTGCTCAAGTACATCGAGCACGAGATTGCGCCGTTCAAGCGCCCGCTCAGGGTTGCGACGCGGGTTGTAATAGGACGGCCCCTTGACCATGCCCACCAGCATTGCGACTTGATGCAGTTTCAGTTCGGACAACGGTTGCCCGAAGAAAAACTGGCTTGCCAAGCCGAAGCCATGCACTGCGCGCTGGCCATCCTGACCGACGAACACTTCATTGAGGTAAGCCTCAAGAATCTCTCGTTTGTCGTAATGCAGCTCAAGCAACATCGCCATCATGGCTTCGGTGAGTTTACGGGTCAGGCTGCGTTCGCTGGTCAGGTAGAAGTTCTTGACCAACTGTTGTGTCAGCGTACTGCCGCCCTGGGTCATCTTGCCGCCAGAGGTGTTGACGTAGACGGCGCGGGCAATCGACTTGGGCGACACGCCCCAATGGCTATAGAAATCCCGATCTTCCACAGCGACCAGGGTTTCCAGCAGATAGGGCGGGACCTGATCGATCTTGATCAGAATGCGATCTTCGAGGTTTTTCGGGTAAATCCCGCCGATCAGCAGCGGCTCAAGGCGCACCACAGAAAGCTTCGAACCGTTGGTCGCCGAAAGTTCGGCCACGTAGTCGCCGGAGAACCGCACACGCACAGGCTGGGGTTTCTCCAGGCCTTCATAGAACTGGAAGCCACGGGTATTCAAGTCGACGGTGTTGCCACTGACCGCCGCCGCGCCGGGGCCATTGCTCACGGCTTCGCGTCGGTAGCCCAAGGCGTCGAGCTCGGTGAGGAAGTCTTCCTTGCTCAACTTCTGGCCGGTAAACAGCTCCAGCGGGCGCGCGTACACCTTGGCCGGAATGGTCCAGCGCTTGCCGGAGAACTTCTCCTGGACGATCGCGTCGAGGTAAACCGCGAACCCGGCCAGCACCACAAGGCCGACCAGACTGAGTTTAAGGGCCCAGCCCAGCCAGGGGCGCAGGCCCTTGGAAGGTGGTTTTTTTGGGGTACGGGGGGATCGAGTACGAGTCATGGCGGCGGATTATACGCACTTTATTCATACTCAACAGGAGCCCTCCGAGGTTTGCGTCAGACGGACTTGCGGCCATAATGACGGCCGTGAATTTTCCCCAGACTCTGAAGGATCGCCTGTGAGCCAGTCCCTGATCGCCGCCCTGCAAAACCCGGCCCTCTACCCGCATCCCGTAGACGGGTTCCAGGTCATCGAAACCCATATCTCCTGGGTAATCCTCACCGGCCCCTTTGCTTATAAAGTGAAGAAGCCAGTGAATTTCGGCTTCCTGGATTTCACCAGCCTCGACGCTCGCAAGCATTTTTGCGGGGAAGAGCTGCGTCTTAACCAGCGCCTGACCAACGATTTGTACCTCGAAGTGCTGCCGATCACCGGCAGCGCCGAAGCGCCACAATTGGGCGGCGATGGTCCGGTTGTCGATTACGTACTGAAGATGCGTCAATTCCCACAAAGCGGGTTACTCAGCACCCTGCAAGCCAATGGCGAATTGACCACTGCGCACATCGACGAGATGGCCGCGCAGATCGCCCAATTTCACCTCAGCGCACCGAAAGTGCCTGCCGAACACGAAGCCGGCACGCCGGACAGCGTGATGGCACCGGTACGCCAGAACTTCGAACAGATCCGCCCGTTCCTCAGCGACAAGGCCGATCTGCTGCAACTGGATGCGCTGCAAGCCTGGGCCGAAAGCTGCTTCGAACGCCTCAAGCCACTGTTCGCCCAGCGCAAGGCCGAAGGTTTCATCCGCGAATGCCACGGTGACATCCACCTGGGCAACGCCACCGTGATCGACGGCAAGGTCGTGATCTTCGACTGCATCGAGTTCAACGAACCGTTCCGCTTCACCGACGTTTACGCCGACACCGGCTTCCTGGCGATGGACCTGGAAGACCGTGGCCTGAAGAGTCTGGCGCGCCGCTTCATCAGCCAATACCTGGAATTGACCGGCGATTACCAGGGTCTTGAGTTGCTGAACTTCTATAAAGCCTACCGCGCACTGGTTCGCGCCAAGGTCAGCCTGTTCAGCATGCCGGCCGAGGCCGACCCGGTGCAGCGAGCCACCACCCTGCGTCAGTACCGCAACTACGCCAACCTGGCGGAAAGCTACAGCACCATTCCTTCGCGCTTCATGGCCATCACCCACGGTGTTTCTGCCGTCGGCAAGAGCCACGTGGCCATGCGTCTGGTGGAAGCATTGGGCGCCATTCGCCTGCGTTCCGATGTAGAGCGCAAACGTCTGTTCGGCGAGCAAACCGTGCCAAACGACCCTCAGGCCGGCATCTATAGCGCCGACGCCAGTGCCGCCACTTACACCCGCCTGCATGAAATTGCCGCGGTAATCCTGCGTGCTGGTTTCCCGGTGGTGATCGATGCGACGTACCTCAAGCGTGACCAGCGAGACGGCGCAGCAAAAATCGCCGAAGCCACCGGCGCGCCATTCCTGATCCTCGATTGCAATGCGCCGCAAGCGGTGATCGAGAGCTGGCTGGCCCTGCGTCAGGCAGACAAAAAGGACCCGTCCGACGCCAACCTGGCGGTTATCGAAGCCCAACAAGCCACTCGCGAGGCTCTGACGCCAGCAGAGATTCTCTGCAGCAAACGCGTTCAAACCAATGAAAGCGGAACCCTCGACACGGTCGTTGCACAGATTCGCCAGCGCCTGCCGGGTCTGTAAGAAACTATTTCAGCCGTGAAGCCTTCGTCGGCTTCACGGCTGCCAAATAGTGGCACTATACTGGCGTCATAAAACCAACAGGTGATCTGACATGAGCCAGCCGAAACTTCTCGACACCCCGCTTTATGCCTTTCTGCACAAAGACGACATCACTGGCTTCAACAACGAGCGCCCAAAAGACAGACCTATCGACATGGTCGGTGGCGATTTCCGGGGGCTGGACCTGCGTGAACTGAACGCCGACGGCGTCGACTTTACCGATGCCTACTTCCGCTCCGCCGACTTGCGCGGCATCGACTTTCGCAACGCCTCCCTGGAAGGTGCGAGTCTTGCTCATGCACAGATCTCCGGCGCCTACTTCCCGCCAGAGCTGAGTGCCGACGAGATCCTGATGTCGATGAATTTCGGTACGCGCCTGCGTTATCGCACCCGCTAACACCCGCATTGCCTCCCTGACACGACGCAGCCCCTGTGGGAGCGGGCTTGCTCGCGAAAGCGATTTAACATTCAACATTTATGTCGACTGACACTACGTCTTCGCGAGCAAGCCCGCTCCCACCGTTATCCGCGCTGCCCACTTCTCCTGCGTTCGCAGACATCCCTTCAGCGCCTGGCGTCCGCCTCTTAGAAGCTTTTGCGTCGAAACCGACCAAACAATCACGCTTTTCCTACTGATGGCTACACTCCTGAGAAGCTCGCCCACGCACCGTTCGGCCGTCGCAAGGAGGCTTGATGAATGATGAACTGCAGCACCTGAAGAATCTTGGCAAGACGTCGGCGCAGTGGCTGCATGCCGTGGGCATCCACAGCGCCTCGGACTTGCGTCGACTGGGGGCGGTGGATGCTTATCGGGCCGTGCGCACGCGCGGGTTTCGGGCGTCCAAAGTGTTGTTGTATGCCATCGAAGGTGCCCTGATGGATGTGCACTGGAATGACATTCCCGCCGAGCGCAAGGATGCCTTGAACAAACAGCTGGAAGCTATCTCGTCACGTCACAAGAACTGAACGGACGCAGCAGCCATGTACCTACTTGGGGAACAACCGGCTTACGCCGACGCGCTGATCAACCGACTGCAACATATTCCCGTCCGGCTGCTGGAAGGTTTGATGCCGTGCGGACCGAGCCTGGAGTTTTCAGCTGTCGATGATCTGGCAGCCCTGTTACCCGGCAATCAACTGTTTGTGTTGAAAAATGGCCTGCTGCATGGGTGCATCGACGAGCGGGCATTGTTCTATCTGCACGAGGGAGATCTGATTGGCTTGCGCCAGGGTACGGAACTGCCCCGCTGCCGCTTTCGCAGCGATAGCCCGTTAGCACTGACGCCTTATCTGCGATCCGAGGTTTTTCAGCATATCTATGCCGACCCGGAGCGGTCGGAGTTGTTTCTTCAATACATGGCCGGTCAGTCCGCCCTGCTGTCCGACGCACTCGCCCGCCTGAAACAACCCGAGTTTCGAAACACCAATGGATTTCAGCGCGTAGCCAGTGGCGAAGTGTTGATCCGTCAGGGCGATGAACCGGATCAGGTGTTCGTCATCATTGATGGCCACGCCGAAGCCTTTGTCGACGGGCACAAAGTCGGCGATATACCCAAGGACGAGATTTTTGGCGCCATGGCGGTGTTCACTGGCGAGAAGCGTAACGCCAGCGTGATCACCAGCGAGCCCAGCACTGTCATGCTGATCCCCAAGGACCAGTTTCTCAGCCTGACCCAAAGCAATCCGAAGATCGCCCATAGCCTGATTGCGAGCATGGCCCGACATATCGACTTGCTGAACAAGCAGATCATTCTGATGAGCTCGCTCAACCGCACAGGCTGAAACCCAATGATTACGGGCGTTTCCAGCGAACGGGCAGCGTATTTCAAATAATTGAGGAATCAGCGGTTGACTTGGTAATGAGAATCGCTATGATTATCACAACTGGTCGCGAGACTGGTCGATATTTGAAAAGCCCTTGGTTCGGACTCTCAGATATCTCCTCATCAGGCTAATCACGGTTATTTGACCCGGCTCTTGCCGGGTCTTTTTTTGCCTGGAGAAAAGTCGTTCGATCACTTGCCAAATTGCTTACGCATTTGCGCACAGTAATCCTGGGGCGGCGTGGCAGGCGTGTACCAGACGTAATCAGCCATGGCCGGTGTAACCTCGCTGCCCTGCTCCGCCAGCATCAGCACCACAGGCGCCTGAGGTTCTCCCAGATCAAGTACATGAATCGGCACGCCGACATCCTTGCGCGCATGGTAAGCGCCGGCAAACAGCAGTGAAGGCGAAGGCGCAGCCAGCAAGCGCTCGGCCATCCGTCGGTCACGTTGCTGCTGGACCGCCAGCATCGCCGGCATCTGCGATTCGGGCAGCAAACCGCAGTGGGAGTCGCTGACTTGCTTCAGCAACTCGCCCTTCACTGAAGCTGCGTTGGAACGCGAACCGCTCAATGTCGTAGGGTTGGCGTAAACGGCACGGACTTCAGACATGTCCAGATTGGCTGCCAGCAGCGGGTATGGCTGGGAAAGCGCGAAGCGAACGATCGGCCCATACAGATCCCAGTCCCAGCCAGACTGCCAGGCCAATGCACCGGGCAAATCCGCCGGTGGTGTCGAAGCGTGACGAACGTCATCGACGCGCAGCTGTTGATCCGGCGTAAGCATTTCCAGCAGCAGACTGCCTTGAGGTCGCCGCTCACCCAGCGACTGCAATAACCACAGCTGCAGTTCATGGTGATCGCGATTGTCATGTTGCTCGCCCACGATCAGTCTCGAAGGCTTTTCCAACCGTTTAACCAATTCCTCTACCGTGAGGGTTTGACCGCTGCGCAAGTCCCGAATCTCGCCGACAACCGGTGGCGGAGTCGAAACATGCTGACAGGCACTCAGCAACAGCAAGGCCAGCATCAAAAACCCACGCATGTGTTCACCCCTATAAAAAGCTCAGCGGGCGATGATCAGCGGATGCCCACGCTCCGGGTGCTGCTGCACCAGCACTTCCAGCCCGAACACGGCCTTCAGTGGTTCCGGGCGCAACACCTGCTCCGGTGTATCGAGCGCCACAGGGCGCCCGCCTTCGAGCAGTAACAGGCGATCACAATAGCGCGCTGCCAGGTTCAGATCATGCAGGATCACCAGCACAGCCGCGCCACGATTGGCGAACTCGCGTACGGCTTGCAATGTGGTGTGCTGATGAAGCGGGTCGAGCATCGACGTTGGCTCATCGAGCAACAACGTTTGCCCCGCTTCGCCTGGCCAGAGCTGCGCCAGAACCCGCGCCAGATGCACCCGCTGACGTTCGCCACCGGACAAGGCCAGATAGCTGCGACCACTCAAATGCCCGGCATCGGCAGCCTGCAACGCGGCGGCAACAATCTCGTCATCGCGGACCCGACCGCTTTGATGGGGTAAGCGGCCCATGCCGACCACTTCTTCGACACGAAAGGCGAAGTCCAGGGTCGACACCTGCGGCAATACCGCCAAACGCTGCGCTCGCGACGTCCCCGTCCAATCGCTCAACTCGCGCTCGTCGAGCCAGACGCTGCCATGATGAGCCTGCAACTCGCCGCACAAGGCGCCGAGCAAGGTGCTTTTGCCGGCGCCGTTCGGCCCCAGCACACCGAGGACTTCGCCCGGTTTGAGCTCAAGTGTGATGTCCGTCAGGACAATCTTTCGGCCGCGACGGATTTGCAGATTCTGCGTTCGCAACATCAGGCACGCCCTCTGAGCAATAAATACAGAAAGAACGGCGCCCCGATAAAAGCCGTGACGATCCCGATCGGCAATTCGGCCGGTGCCAGGGCCAGTCGCGCCACCAGATCGGCAAACAACAAAAGACTGGCACCCGCCAATACTGACGCTGGCAATAGCACACGATGATCCGGCCCGGCCAGCAGTCGCACCAGGTGCGGCACCACCAGACCAACAAACCCGATCATCCCCGCTGCGGCCACCGCTGCACCGACACCCAACGCCGTGCAGAACACCAATTCACGCTTGAGCCCTTCGACGTCGATGCCCAGGTGACCGGCCTCCGACTCACCCAGCAACAACGCATTCAAGGCTTTGGCCCGGCGCGGCAGCCACAGCGCCACGCCGGCACTGATCAGCAGTAACGGCCAGAGCCGCGAATAGCTGGCGCCATTGAGGCTGCCCAGGTTCCAAAACGTCAGGGTGCGCAGCGTCGCGTCATCCGCCAGATAGGTGAATAACCCCACGGCGGAGCCGGCCAGCGCAGTCAACGCAATACCGGCCAACAGCATGGTCGCGACATTGGTCTGCCCACTGCGCCGGCCCAGTCGATACACCAACGCCGTCACGCCGAGCCCGCCGAGAAACGCGCACAGCGATAACAGATACGGCCCGAAGGATTCAGGCAGACCGCCGAACACAGAACCACCGACGATCGCAATTGCCGCGCCCAATGCTGCACCGCTGGAGACGCCGACCAGCCCCGGATCGGCCAGAGGATTACGAAACAACCCCTGCATCGCCACGCCGGACAGTGCCAATACACCCCCCACGGCCAAACCCAACAAGGTTCGCGGCAAGCGAATCTGCCCGAGGATCAGCTCGGCCTGCTCCAGCCCGTCGGGCGCGATCGGTACACCCACCAGCCGCAGGGCTGCGCGCAAGGTGTCGAATAACGGCAAGCTCACGGGCCCAAGCGCCAATGAAAGCCAGATGGCCAACACACACAGCAGGATCAGACCAATGAATAAAGCACGGGGTTTAACCAGGATGGTCATTGGCCGGCCGAACCGGGGGAAAAGGCGTCAGACAGTTTTTTCAACGCATCGGGTAGCCGCGGCCCCAAGCCCCCCACCAACAAGGTCGGATCAAGCTCAATGACTCGCCCGTCCTTGGCCGCGCGGGTCGAGGACAGGATCGGGTTCTCCTTGAACAAGGCCGCACGGGCCGCATCGCCGCTCAGCGCACGATCGGCAAACACCAGCACCTCAGGATCCAGACTGACCAGGGATTCGACAGAAAAGGGTTTGTAGCCGGTATGCGTGGCCAGATTGTGCCCACCGGCCTGTTGCAGCAACCAATCGGCGGCGGTGTCCTTGCCGGCGATGAGCGGTTTGCCGCCCGCATGGCCAAGCAACAACAGCACGCCCGGCGATTTTTCTTTCAACTGCGCCCGAGTGACCCGGATTTTTTGCTGATCGAGTTGCTGTTGATATGCCTGAAACAATTGTGAGGCCTTATCTTCAGCGCCGAGTAACTTGCCCAAATGCTGCAAATTACCCTGCAACGTCGGCAGATCCGGCTGGGCCGAGAACAGTTCGACCTGCACGCCCGCACTGCGAACCTGCGAAAGTACCGGTGGCGGCCCCATTTCCTCGGTGCCGACCAATATCTGTGGGCGTAAGCTCAAGATGCCCTCCGCCGACAATTGCCGCTGATACCCGATACTCGGCAATGCCTTGAGCGATTCCGGGTGCTGGCTGGTGGTGTCGACACCCACCAGTTTCGATTCACCGCCCAGCGCGCTGATCCATTCCGATAAAGCTCCACCGGCACTGACCCAACGTTGTGGCAACTCGGCCGCTGCGGCGTGGTGGCTGACGAGGAGTCCGACACAGAGCGCAGCAACGCGGGTACTCAGGCGCATAAACAGCTTCCTTTAGGGTTTTCCCGGGCATTGAAATGACAGGCCACGTATCCTTGGCGCCTGGCATCTGAACCGAAGGGCAAGGCGGCCATTTGATAATTGTTTGCATTTGAACGTCAAGCTCGGACATATCCAGTCACGAGCCGCAGGACTTGAGGATAGACATGAAGTTTCTTTGTGCAGGCGTTGAGCTGGCCGATGCCAGCAGTCGCGGTTTCGACATCGACGGCCAGAAGCTCTTTGCCGTGCGCCGTGGCGGCCAGGTTTACGTCTACATCAATCGCTGCCCGCACCGTGGCGTGGGACTGGAATGGAAGCCCGACCAGTTTCTCGACCGCAGCAACAGCCTGATCCAGTGCGCGACCCACGGCGCACTGTTTCTGATCGAAGACGGCGAATGCGTCGCCGGCCCTTGCGCTGGTCAGTCCCTGACCACCGTCGCCTGCCGCGAAGACGAGCAAGGGATCTGGGTCAGTCTTTAGCCGTTCAGCAACACATCCAGACGCCGATCGACCACCATTTCTTCGTGGGTCAAACGCACGCCATAGGCCAGCACCTCGACCCCGCACGATACCGCCTCACGCAAGGCTGCGGCGTAGGCCGAATCGATTTCTTCTGCAGGACGCACGGCGTCGATGCCGGTGAGATTGACGCAATACAACTGCACCGCACGAATTCCGTCCCGGGCCAAATGGACCAATTCGCGCAAATGCTTGGCCCCGCGCTGGGTCACCGCATCGGGAAACGCTGCCACCGAAGAACCATCGAAGCCCAAAGTAACGCTTTTGACTTCCACATAAGCCGGCCCGCTCGGGTAATCGAGGCGGAAGTCGATGCGACTGCTCTCCTGACCGTAGGCCACTTCACGTTTCAGTTCGGTAAAACCGTTCAGTTCGGTGATGACACCGGCTCGCAGTGCCTCTTCGATCAAGCCGTTGGCCCGTCCGGTATTCACACAAAACAAGCGCCCCTGCGGCGTTTCGCCGATTTCCCAGGTACCGGGCAACTTGCGCTTGGGGTCGTTGGAACGGCTGAACCAGACCTGCCCGCCTTCGACCTGGCAATTGAGCATCGAGCCGGTATTCGGGCAGTGAATGGTCAGCAACTCGCCGCTAACGGTTTCGATATCGGCGAGAAAACGCTTGTAACGACGAATCAAACGGCCTTCTTCGAGGGGAGGATGAAAACGCATCAGCCTTGCCAGCTCTTCAAGCCGCGCGCAATCCGATCGACCGCTTCCTGTAGGCGCGGAAGACTTTGGGTGTAGGCAAACCGCACATGATGGCCGGCCTGATAACGACCGAAGTCCAGACCCGGAGTAATCGCCACGTGTTCGGTTTCGAGGAAATGTCGGCAGAACGCGAAGGCATCGCCGCCGAACTTGCTGATATCGGCATACAAGTAGAACGCGCCTTCAGGCTCAACGGCGATACCAAAGCCCAACTCTCGCAGGGCTGGCAGCAGGAAATCCCGACGACGGCCGAATTCGGCGCGTCTTTCTTCCAGAATGCTGATCGTGGCCGGTTCGAAGCACGCTAAAGCGGCGTGCTGTGCCATGCTCGGGGCGCTGATATAGAGGTTCTGGGCGAGTTTTTCCAGCTCACCGACCGCCGCCTCCGGTGCCACCAGCCAACCGAGGCGCCAACCGGTCATCCCGAAATACTTTGAGAAACTATTCAGCACAAAGGCGCTGTCATCGACTTCCAGCACGCTCGCCGCATCAGTGCCGTAAGTCAGACCGTGATAGATCTCGTCCACCACCAGATGACCGTGACGCTCCTTGATCGCGGCAGACAGGCCCGCCAGCTCATCGCGGGTCAGGATCGTCCCGGTCGGGTTGGCTGGCGACGCCACCAGGGCGCCGACGCTGTCGTGGTCCCAATGGCGTGCAATCAGGTCCGGTGTCAGTTGATAGCGTACGTCCGGACCTACAGGAACAAGCTGCGCCGCGCCTTCCACCAGCCGCAAAAAGTGCCGGTTGCACGGATATCCCGGGTCCGCCAGTAGCCAGTGCTTACCTGGGTCCACTAACAAGGCGCTGGCCAGCAGCAGCGCACCGGAACCGCCAGGCGTGATGAGGATTCGCTGCGGATCGATGTTCAAACCGTAACGTCGCTGATAAAAGCCGGAAATGGCCTCACGCAACTCGGGAATGCCACGTGCGGCGGTGTAACGGGTCTTCCCCGCCGTCAATGCGGCCTGGCCGGCCTGAATGATCGGCTCGGCGGTGGTGAAGTCGGGTTCGCCGATTTCCAGGTGGATCACGTCGTGACCAGCGGCTTGCAGTTCATTGGCCCGCGCCAGCAGCGCCATGACATGGAAAGGTTCGATCGCGCGACTGCGGGCACTGTAGGACTGAGCCATTAGCCTTCCTTCAACGGGGAAAAAAACCAATTCTACCCAAGCGCAGGAACGAGCGAGAACCTAAAGCGGTCAGACCGTTATAACGCTGGTCTCAAACGACTCAAGCGTGTGTCCCAGGTTTGACTAAAATCAATAATTGATCAGGTCTCCAGCGCCACCAGACAAGGCTTTGCAATCATTTGCAAGCACCGCGGGCCACTACCTCGACATCCGGGAGTAGCGCGGTCCGATTTGATCTGGTAAGTTCGCCCGCTTGCAGCCGCAGGGCCGGCAGGTGTCGGTGATGGAGCAATCCTGCGCAATGGATTACAAGAGTAGAGGCGGTCTATTTCATGTCCACCCAAGCAAAGCAGCAAAACCAGACGATCAGCGGCTTCGAACCCTACAAAGAAGTAAAGGGCGAGGAATACATGGGCAAGCCCATGCGCGCTCACTTCACCAAGATCCTGAATAAGTGGAAACAGGACTTGATGCAGGAAGTCGACCGTACGGTTGATCACATGAAAGACGAAGCGGCCAACTTCCCGGACCCGGCAGACCGTGCCAGCCAGGAAGAAGAATTCAGCCTCGAGCTGCGTGCCCGCGACCGCGAGCGCAAGTTGATCAAAAAGATCGACAAGACGCTGCAACTGATCGAAGACGAAGAATATGGCTGGTGCGAGTCCTGCGGCGTCGAAATTGGCGTCAAGCGACTGGAAGCCCGCCCTACCGCCGATATGTGCGTTGACTGCAAGACCCTGGCGGAAATCAAGGAAAAGCAAGTCGGCAAGTAATCTCGACTTGAACGAAAAACGGAGCGTGCGAACGCTCCGTTTTTGTTTCTGATATTCGCCTCGACACGAAACCTGTGGGAGCGAGCCTTTGTGGCGAGGGGATTTATCCCCTCGCCACAAAGGCTCGCTCCCACAAGTGATTTGCGTACGACCGGACAACATAGATCGCCTTTATGACCTCCCCCACCTACATCGGGCGCTTCGCCCCCACGCCCAGTGGACATCTGCATTTCGGTTCGCTGGTCGCAGCGCTGGCCTCGTATCTCGACGCGCGCTCGGTGGGTGGCCGCTGGCTGATGCGCATGGAAGATCTCGATCCGCCACGGGAAGAACCCGGCGCTCAAGCGGCGATCCTTAAAGCCCTGGAAAGCTACGGTTTCGAGTGGGATGGCGAAATGGTCCGACAGAGCGACCGGCACGATGCCTACGCCGAAGTCCTCAATCGCCTGTTCAATCACGGTCTGGCCTACGCTTGCACCTGTTCACGCAAAACACTTGCGCCCTATCACGGGATTTATCCGGGGCTGTGCCGCAACGCCGGTCATGACACTAAAAATGCCGCGATCCGCCTGCGTGTCCCCGAACTGGAATACCACTTCATCGACCGGGTGCAAGGCGAATACCGCCAACACCTGGGCCGGGAAGTCGGCGATTTCGTGATCCGTCGCCGCGACGGGCTCTACGCCTATCAATTGGCGGTGGTGCTGGACGATGCCTGGCAAGGCATTACCGATATTGTCCGTGGCGCCGACCTGCTCGACTCCACGCCGCGCCAACTCTACCTGCAAGAACTGCTCGGCCTGCCGCAACCGCGCTATCTGCATATCCCGCTGATCACCCAGCCCGATGGCAACAAGCTCGGTAAGTCCTATCGTTCGCCGCCGCTGACCGAAGATCAGGCAACCCCCTTGTTGCTGCGTGCGTTGCGCGCATTGGGGCAGAACCCCGGTGCCGAACTGGCTTACGCCACCCCACGGGAAGTGTTGAACTGGGGCATCGCCCACTGGGATGCAGTGTTGATCCCGCGCACACTCAACCTGCCCGAAGCGCAACTACAGTGATCACACTTGCAGTGGCGCGCCCATCCGTTACCATCGCCGCACGTTTTCGGGCACGCGCATAAAAAAGAGAGGCCGGGATGTACATCTATCGCTTGGTCCTGCTCCTGGTAGTGGGGATTTATCTGTTCTCCCCGGCCATCATGGATTGGTGGATCGACGCCACTGGCGCCTGGTATCGCCCTTATCTGCTCTGGCTGATTCTGATCGTCGTGACCTTCATCCTGCAGAGCCAAAAAGATGCCGATGAGCTTTAGCCTGACCCAGATGATCCTGATCAGCGCCGCGTACCTGGCGGTGCTGTTCGGCGTAGCCTGGGTCAGCGAACGGGGCATGATCCCCCGGGCGATCATTCGCCACCCACTGACGTACACCCTGTCGCTGGGCGTTTACGCCAGTGCGTGGGCGTTTTATGGCACGGTGGGCCTGGCCTATCAGTACGGTTACGGCTTCTTGTCCAGTTACCTCGGGGTTTCCGGTGCATTCCTGCTGGCACCGGTGCTTTTGTATCCGATCCTGAAAATCACCCGCACGTATCAGCTGTCGTCCCTGGCTGACCTGTTCGCCTTCCGCTTCCGCAGCACCTGGGCCGGCGCACTGACCACGATCTTCATGCTGATCGGCGTGCTGCCGTTGCTGGCGTTGCAGATTCAGGCGGTGGCCGACTCCATCGGCATCCTCACCCGCGAGCCGGTGCAACATCGCGTAGCCCTAAGCTTCTGCGCACTGATTACGCTGTTCACGATTTTCTTCGGCTCGCGCCACATCGCCACCCGCGAGAAACACGAAGGCCTGGTGTTCGCGATTGCTTTCGAGTCGGTGATCAAACTGATCGCCATCGGCGGCGTTGGTCTCTATGCGCTGTATGGCGTGTTCGATGGCCCGCAACAACTGGAACTGTGGCTGCTGCAAAACCAGACCGCCCTCGCCGCTTTGCACACGCCATTGCAGGAAGGCCCATGGCGCACGCTGCTGCTGGTGTTCTTCGCTTCGGCGATTGTGATGCCGCACATGTACCACATGACGTTTACCGAAAACCTCAACCCGCGCTCACTGGTCAGTGCAAGTTGGGGCCTGCCGCTGTTCCTGCTGTTGATGAGTTTGGCGGTACCGCTGATTCTCTGGGCCGGACTGAAACTCGGCGCCACCACCAACCCGGAATACTTCACGCTCGGCATCGGCATCGCCGCCAACAGCAAGGCTTTGGCGCTATTGGCCTATATCGGCGGATTATCGGCGGCCAGCGGTTTGATCATTGTCACCACCCTGGCCCTGTCCGGGATGGCGCTGAACCATTTAGTACTGCCGCTCTATCAGCCGCCAGCCGAAGGCAATATCTACCGCTGGCTGAAATGGACCCGCCGGGGGCTGATCGTCGCGATCATCATGGCCGGTTACGGTTTCTACCTGCTGCTGGGCGCGGAACAGGATCTGGCGAATCTGGGCATCGTCGCCTTCGTCGCCACCCTGCAGTTCCTGCCGGGTGTGCTGTCGGTGCTGTACTGGCCGACCGCCAACCGCCGTGGTTTCATCGCCGGCTTGCTCGCGGGGATTCTGGTGTGGCTGGTGACCATGCTGCTGCCGCTGGTCGGCAATCTGCAAGGCTTCTACATACCGCTGCTGAACATGATCTACGTGCTGGACGACACCAGCTGGCACATGGCGGCGATCGCCTCGCTGGCGGCCAACGTACTGATGTTCACCCTGATTTCGCTGTTCACCAACGCCAGCAGCGAAGAGGCCAGCGCCGCCGAAGCCTGCGCCGTGGACAACGTGCGCCGGCCGCAACGCCGCGAACTGCACGCCGCCTCACCCCAGGAGTTCGCCACACAGCTTGCTAAACCCTTGGGCGCCAAGGCGGCGCAGAAAGAAGTCGAACAGGCCCTGCGCGACCTCTATCTGCCATTCGATGAGCGCCGGCCTTACGCCTTGCGCCGCTTGCGCGACCGTATCGAAGCCAACCTCTCCGGCCTGATGGGGCCGAGTGTGGCTCAGGACATGGTCGAGACATTCCTGCCTTATAAGGCCGGCGGCGAAAACTACGTCACCGAAGACATCCACTTCATCGAAAGTCGCCTCGAGGATTACCACTCGCGCCTGACCGGGCTTGCCGCCGAACTCGATGCCCTGCGCCGCTATCACCGCCAGACCCTGCAGGAATTGCCGATGGGCGTCTGCTCGCTGGCCAAGGATCAGGAAATCCTCATGTGGAACAAAGCCATGGAGGAGCTGACCGGGATTGCCGCGCAGCGTGTGGTCGGTTCGCGGCTCAGTACTATTGCCGATCCTTGGAAAGAGCTGCTGCAAGGTTTCATCAATCTGCCGGACGAACATTTGCACAAACAGCATCTGGCGCTCGACGGCCAGACCCGCTGGCTGAACCTGCACAAAGCAGCGATCGATGAACCGCTTGCGCCCGGCAACAGCGGCCTGGTGCTGCTGGTGGAAGACCTGACCGAAACCCAGATGCTCGAAGACAAACTGGTGCACTCCGAGCGTCTGGCCAGCATCGGTCGACTCGCCGCCGGTGTGGCCCATGAAATCGGCAACCCGATCACCGGCATCGCCTGCCTTGCACAGAACCTGCGCGAAGAGCGCGAAGAAGACATTGAACTGAAGGAAATCAGCGGGCAGATCCTGGAGCAGACCAAACGCGTGTCGCGCATCGTTCAGTCGCTGATGAGTTTTGCCCACGCCGGCAGTCATCAGCACAGCGACGAGCCCGTCTGTCTGGCGGAAGTGGCCCAGGATGCCATCGGTTTGCTGGCCCTGAACCGACGTAATTTCGAAGTGCAGTTCTACAACCTGTGCGATCCCGATCACTGGGTCGAAGGCGACCCGCAGCGGCTTGCACAAGTACTGATCAACTTGCTCTCAAACGCCCGCGACGCCTCGCCTCCCGGCAGTGCGGTGCGAGTCAAAAGCGAAGCCGGCGAACACACGGTCGACTTGATCGTGGAAGACGAAGGCAGCGGTATTCCGAAGAACATCATGGATAGATTGTTCGAACCTTTCTTCACCACCAAGGATCCTGGCGAAGGCACCGGTCTGGGCCTTGCACTGGTCTATTCCATCGTTGAAGAGCATTATGGACAAATCACCATCGACAGCCCGGCTGATGTTCAAAGCCAACGCGGCACCCGTATCCGGGTGACCTTGCCGCGTCATGTCGAAGCGACGTCCGCTGTGAACTGAGACCGTCGAGAGTATCGAATCAATGCCGCACATTTTGATCGTCGAAGACGAAACAATTATCCGCTCCGCCTTGCGCCGCCTGCTGGAACGTAACCAGTACCAGGTCAGCGAAGCCGGTTCAGTGCAGGAAGCACAAGAACGCTTCACCATCCCCACGTTCGACCTGATCGTCAGCGACCTGCGTCTGCCTGGCGCGCCTGGCACCGAGTTGATCAAACTTGGCCAGGGCACTCCGGTGCTGATCATGACCAGCTACGCGAGCCTGCGTTCGGCGGTCGACTCGATGAAGATGGGTGCGGTGGATTACATCGCCAAGCCTTTCGATCACGATGAAATGCTGCAAGCCGTCGCGCGAATCCTGCGTGACCGTCAAGCGGTGCAAGCCAGCGGTGAGCCGGTCGCCGGTAAAGCCGGTAATGGCGCCGCGAAACCGGGCGCCAGCAACAACAACGGCGAAATCGGCATCATCGGCTCCTGCCCGCCTATGCAGGATCTGTACAGCAAGATCCGCAAAGTCGCGCCAACCGACTCCAATGTCCTGATCCAGGGCGAATCCGGCACCGGTAAAGAACTGGTGGCGCGCGCCCTGCACAACCTGTCCAAACGTGCCAAGGCGCCGATGATTTCGGTGAACTGCGCGGCCATTCCGGAAAGCCTGATCGAGTCCGAACTGTTCGGCCACGAAAAAGGCGCGTTCACTGGCGCCAGCGCCGGGCGTGCCGGCCTGGTAGAAGCGGCTGACGGTGGCACCTTGTTCCTCGACGAAATCGGCGAACTGCCACTGGAAGCCCAGGCCCGCCTGCTGCGCGTGTTGCAGGAAGGTGAAATTCGTCGTGTGGGTTCGGTGCAGTCACAGAAAGTCGATGTGCGCCTGATCGCCGCGACTCACCGGGACCTCAAGAGCCTGGCGAAGATCGGCCAGTTCCGTGAAGACTTGTATTACCGCCTTCACGTGATCGCCCTGAAACTGCCGGCCCTGCGCGAGCGCGGCGCCGACGTCAACGAAATTGCCACCGCGTTCCTGGCGCGGCAGAGTGCGCGGGTCAACCGCACTGATTTGAAGTTCGCCCCGGATGCCGAGCAAGCCATTCGTCATTACTCCTGGCCGGGTAACGTTCGAGAGCTGGAAAACGCAGTAGAACGTGCCGTCATCCTGTGCGAGAGCCCGGAGATTTCCGCCGAGCTGCTGGGTATCGACATCGAACTGAGCGATCTGGACGATGACGATTTCATCGGCCTGCCCCCCCAACAGGGCAGCGCCGCCGGTAACAATAGCCATGAGCCGACCGAAGACCTGTCACTGGAAGACTACTTCCAGCACTTCGTTCTCGAACATCAGGATCACATGACCGAAACCGAGTTGGCGCGCAAACTCGGTGTCAGTCGCAAATGCCTGTGGGAACGCCGTCAGCGCCTGGGCATTCCGCGGCGCAAGACCGGAGTGGCCAGCGAGAGCTGAACCGCACCTGTCTGATGTGCGGGTAACACGTGACACTGTGGAAAAACTGTTACCTCAGGTTTTTCACGTAACAGAAGCCGGGGCTTACGGTAACGAAGCCCCGGCTTTTTTTGGCCTCGAAAAACCCCGCCAGACTGCTTAACCCCTTGTTTTGCTGGGCCTCGCAAAAGTTGGCACGCACCCTGCTATATGTTTGGTACAAGAACAATAACAAGCAATGCACAAGACAATAAAAATAAGACGTATCGACTCACGCACAATAAAAACAAGACGGCGAGAGGCGCAGCTAACTGATTCTTTTGGAGAGGCGTTGTATTTGGGGCTTGCCCCACGACCAGGCCGAGAACAACAAAAAACTGTCACAAGACAGAGCCTGAACTGGTTGGATCGCAAGATCACTGCAACACAGCGACCAAAGCAATCCGTTTGCTCTTGGCTCCCGATTGGGAGGGTCATGAAGGAAAAACTTCATGGCGAGGGCACTTAACAAAAACAAAAAGCCCGAATCAAAAATAAAAATAGAGCATGCAACTACTTTCTTGGGGAGCTTCGGCTCCCCTTGTAGTTTCTGGTGTTTGGCCCTTGTAGCGGCTGAGTTGTGGTGAGGGGATTTATCCCCGTTCGGCTGCGAAGCAGTCGTGAATTCAGATAACGCGGTGCTTCAGATAAACCATGCGTTCAGGTTTTACGACTGCTTCGCAGCCGAACGGGGATAAATCCCCTCACCACAGTGCTACATGCCCAGCCGTACCAGACACCCCCTTCAAGCGCTTGCGCAGCTTCCTACACCATCCCCCGACTAAATGCTAGAATCCCGGCCCATCATGCGGTCATTCTTCGTTTTGGCCGAACATTCCTTCAAACAGTGCATCCCATGCTGAAGAAGCTGTTCCAGTCATTCCGTTCTCCCAAGCGTCATACGCAACACATTCGCAGTACGCCTGAAGTGCTCAACAGCGGCCAACATTCGCTGCAAAAGGCCCAATTCAGTCGCTACGCGGTGAACATCGTCGAACGCCTGCAGAACGCCGGTTACCAGGCATACCTGGTCGGCGGCTGCGTGCGTGACATGCTACTCGGCATCACGCCAAAAGATTTCGACGTCGCCACCAGTGCCACACCTGAACAGGTGCGGGCCGAATTCCGCAATGCCCGGATCATTGGTCGACGCTTCAAGCTGGTACATATCCACTTTGGCCGCGAAATCATTGAAGTCGCGACCTTCCGCGCCAATCACCCGCAAAACGATGAAGAGGAAGACAGCAACCAGTCCTCGCGAAACGAGAGCGGGCGCATCCTGCGCGATAACGTCTATGGCACGCTGGAAGAAGACGCGCAACGCCGCGACTTCACCATCAACGCCTTGTATTACGATCCGGTCAGCGAGCGCATCCTCGATTACGCCAACGGCGTACACGACATCCGCAATCACCTGATCCGCCTGATCGGCGACCCGAAGCAACGCTACCAGGAAGATCCGGTACGGATGCTGCGAGCCGTGCGTTTCGCCGCCAAGCTGAATTTCGGCATCGAAAAACACAGCGCCGCGCCAATCCGTGAACTGGCGCCGATGCTGCGCGAGATTCCATCGGCCCGCCTGTTCGAAGAAGTGCTCAAGCTGTTCCTCTCCGGCCATGCCGCGGACACCTTCGAGATGCTGGTCGACCTGCAGCTGTTCGATCCGCTGTTCCCGGCCAGTGCCGAGGCGCTGGAATACAACCCGACCTATACCCACACGCTGATCAGCGAAGCGTTGATCAACACTGATCTGCGGATCAAACAGAACAAACCGGTGACCCCGGCGTTCCTGTTTGCGGCGCTGCTTTGGCCTGCCCTGCCAGCCCGTGTATTGCGCTTGCAAGAGCGTGGCATGCCGCCGATTCCGGCGATGCAGGAAGCGGCTCACGAGTTGATCGCCGAACAGTGCCAGCGCATCGCGATTCCGAAACGCTTCACCATGCCGATCCGCGAGATCTGGGACATGCAAGAGCGTCTGCCACGCCGCAGTGGCAAGCGCGCCGACCTGTTGCTGGACAACCCACGGTTCCGTGCCGGTTACGACTTCCTGCTGCTACGCGAAAGCGCTGGCGAGCAGACCGATGGCCTGGGCGAATGGTGGACGGATTATCAGGACGCCAACGACAGCGAACGTCGCGACATGATCCGCGACCTCAGCGGCAAGGATGACGGCACTGGCGCTCCACGCAAACGTCGCCGCAGCGGTGGCGCCAAGCGCAAACGCACCGCAGGCGCACCGAGCGCCACGGGCGAGTAATCCATGGAACGCATCTACATCGGTATGGGCAGCAATCTGGCTGACCCCGCCGAACAATTGCGCAGCGCCGTCGACGCGCTGGCGCAGTTGCCGCAAACCGAACTGATCGGAGTTTCCGCGTTTTATCAGAGCGACTCGCTGCTGCCCGGCCAACCGCGTTATACCAACGCGGTTGCTGCCCTCGACAGCACGCTCCCGCCGCTGGAGCTGCTGGATGCGCTGCAAGCCATCGAGAACGGACAGGGCCGCGAGCGCCTTGAACGTTGGGGGCCGCGTACGCTGGATCTCGACATCTTGCTGTTCGGTGATCGGCTGATCAATGAACCTCGCCTCAAGGTGCCTCACTACCATATGCAGGAACGAGCTTTCGTTCTGTATCCGCTGGCCGAACTGGCGCCTGCGGATTTGCGTCTGGCTGATGGCCGCTGCCTCGGCGAACTCCTCGCTGCTTGCCCGTTCGTCGGCCTGGAACTACTCCCCCAAAATTGACACCATCCCCCTGTGGGAGCGAGCTTGCTCGCGATAGCGGCCTGTCATTCAACATTGATGCTGGCTGATCCACCGCTATCGCGAGCAAGCTCGCTCCCACATTGTTTTTGTGTCAAACACAAGATTGTCGTTGCTGAATCGCATCAGTTACCCCGGTAACACCCCCCGCGTAACAATGCGGTAACACACGCAATTGACTTCCCGAGTTCTCCTCACGACTATAGGCGTCCCGCTGCCGCCAACACGGCGTTGAAGGGCGCAATCCAGGCCTTAAAAGCACGACAACAGACCGTGCGCCTGTATTTAACGAAGAATCACGCGCGTTACTCGCAGTAGTTTCCACAGCGCCTGAATGAGGAACTTTTCATGCCAGCCATCACCCTGACCACTCTGCAAGGTCTCAAGCAAAAAGGTGAAAAAATCACCATGCTGACCTGCTATGACGCGACCTTCGCCCACGCCTGCAATGAGGCGGGTGTCGAAGTGCTGCTGGTGGGCGACTCCCTTGGCATGGTTTTGCAAGGTCACGACAGCACCCTGCCGGTCACCACCGCTGAAATGGCTTACCACGTGGCGTCCGTCAAACGCGGTAACACCGATGCGTTGATCCTCGCCGACCTGCCCTTCATGGCCTACGCCACCACCGAACAAGCCATGACCAACAGTGCCCTGTTGATGCAGGCGGGTGCGCACATGGTCAAGGTTGAAGGTGCGCTGTGGCTGGCGGACTCGATCCGTCTGCTGGCCGAGCGCGGCATCCCGGTGTGCGCGCACATGGGGCTGACACCGCAATCGGTGAATATCCTCGGCGGTTACAAAGTCCAGGGCCGTAGCGAGAACCAGGCACGCCAGATGCGCGCCGATGCCATCGCTCTGGAACAGGCTGGTGCAGCCATGCTGTTGCTCGAGTGCGTACCGAGTGAACTGGCCCAGGAAATCACCCAGGCTGTGGGTATTCCGGTGATCGGCATCGGCGCCGGCAGTGGCACCGACGGCCAGGTACTGGTTCTGCACGACATGCTCGGCCTGTCGATCACTGGCCGTGTACCAAAGTTCGTAAAGAACTTCATGGCTGGGCAACAAAACATTCAAGCGGCGCTTGGTGCGTACGTCACTGAAGTCAAAGCGGCGACTTTCCCTGGTATCGAACACGGATTCTCTGCATGAACACCGTAAAAACCGTACGCGAATTGCGGGCCGCCGTGGCCCGTGCCCGCAGTGAAGGCAAGCGCATCGGCTTCGTGCCGACCATGGGCAACCTGCACAGCGGTCATGTGGCACTGGTGACCAAAGCCACCCAACGGGTGGATTTCGTGGTCGCGAGCATTTTCGTCAACCCGTTGCAGTTCGGCGCCGGCGAAGACCTCGACAAGTACCCGCGCACCCTCGCAGCCGATCAGGAGAAACTGCTCCAGGCCGGTTGCCACTTGCTGTTCGCGCCAGCCGTTGAAGAAATGTATCCCGACGGCATGGTAGGCCAGACCCGCGTCAGCGTTCCGCAACTCTCCGAAGGCCTCTGCGGCGCCAGCCGTCCCGGGCATTTCGAAGGTGTGGCGACGGTGGTCACCAAGCTGTTCAACATGGTCCAGCCGGACCTGGCGATCTTCGGCCAGAAAGACTTCCAGCAACTGGCGGTGATCCGCGCCCTGGTGCATGACCTGAACATGCCGATCCAGATCATCGGCGAACCGACGGTTCGTGCAGCCGATGGCCTGGCGCTGTCGTCGCGCAATGGTTTCCTCAACGAAGAACAACGGGCCGTTGCGCCAGTTGTGTATCGCGGTTTGAGCCAGATTGCCGAAGCGATCAAACAGGGCGAACGGGATTTCCCGGCGTTGATCGGTGCGCAGATCAAGCAGCTTGAAGCGGCGGGTTTGCGTCCTGACTATCTGGAGATTCGTCATGCCCAGACCTTGCGTACAGCGACGGCGGAAGATCGGGATCTGGTGATTCTGGTGGCGGCGTTCCTGGGTACCACGCGGTTGATCGATAACCTGCACCTGAATCTCGACGCTACGGTTTAAACGGTAGATCAAAGATTAAACAACAAGACAAAAACTGAACGGCAAGATCAAAAGATCGCAGCCTGCGGCAGCTCCTACGCGCCTGTGGGCGCTGCCTGCCGTTCGATTCCGACCTGGGAAACACTCATGCACGCCATCATGCTCAAAGCCAAGCTGCATCGCGCCGAAGTCACCCACGCTGTACTCGATTACGAAGGTTCTTGCGCCATCGACGGCGAATGGCTGGACCTGTCCGGCATCCGTGAGTACGAACAGATCCAGATCTACAACGTCGACAATGGTGAACGCTTCACCACCTACGCGATTCGTGGCGAAGAAGGCTCGCGCATGATCTCGGTCAACGGTGCAGCCGCACACAAGGCCAAGGTCGGTGACCGCGTGATCATCTGCGCCTACGCCCACTACAGCGAAGCCGAGCTGCTCAACTTCAAGCCACGCATGCTCTACATGGCGCCGGGTAATGAACTGAGCCACACCAGCAATGCCATTCCGGTTCAGGTCGCCTGATCCAGTCTTAGCCCCTCCCCCCTCCGTTTGTCGGACCGTTCCCACCTTGATGTATAAAAAAGTACCGGGAACGGGTCAGACAAAGTCAAGACAGATCGCAGCGCGAGGTTTACTGTATTCGCCCTGTGTCATGAAATCGTGTCGACACAGTTGACCGGACGCCCACCCACAGCGCTCCGGTATTTTCAGTGTTCAAAAGGCCGTTCAAGTAAAAAGGAAACCCGCAGCGATGGCGTATTACCGCACCCCTCAAGACGTTACCGCTCTGCCCGCCTGGCAAGCGTTGAATGACCACCGCCAAGCCATGCAAGATTTCAGCATGCGCGAAGCCTTTAATGCCGATCCGCAGCGCTTTACCCAATTCACCCTCAGTAGCTGCGGCCTGTTTCTCGATTACTCGAAAAACCTGATCAACGCCCAGACCCGCGATCTGCTGGTGGGCCTGGCCAACGAAGTCGACCTCCAGGGCGCGATCAAAGCGCTGTTCGAAGGCGAAATCGTCAATTCCTCCGAAGGTCGTCCGGCCCTGCACACCGCCCTGCGCCGTCCGGTCGGCGACAAGCTGTCGGTCAACGGCGTCAACGTGATGCCGGAAGTGCACAAGGTCCTGAACCAGATCACCGACCTCGTGGGCCGTATCCACGACGGTTTGTGGCGCGGCTACTCCGAGAAGCCGATCACTGACGTGGTGAACATCGGCATCGGTGGCTCGTTCCTGGGCCCGGAGCTGGTCTCCGAAGCGCTGCTGTCCTACGCCCAGAAGGGTGTGCGCTGCCATTACCTGGCGAACATCGACGGCAGTGAGTTCCACGAACTGACCATGAAACTGCGCGCCGAAACCACGCTGTTCATCGTTTCGTCGAAATCCTTCAACACCCTCGAAACCCTGAAGAATGCCCAGGCCGCACGCGCCTGGTACCTGGCTCAGGGTGGCTCGGAAGCCGAGCTGTACCGTCACTTCATCGCCGTCTCCAGCAACAATGCAGCGGCGGTGGCCTTCGGGATCCGCGAAGAAAACATCTTCCCGATGTGGGACTGGGTTGGCGGCCGTTATTCGCTGTGGTCGGCCATCGGTTTGCCGATTGCCCTGGCCATCGGCATGTCGAACTTCAAGGAACTGCTGTCCGGTGCCTACACCATGGACCAGCATTTCCAGAGCGCGCCCTTCGACCAGAACATGCCGGTATTGCTGGCGTTGCTCGGCGTCTGGTATGGCAACTTCTGGGGTGCGCAGAGCCACGCGATCCTGCCGTACGACCATTACCTGCGCAACATCACCAAGCACTTGCAACAACTGGACATGGAATCCAACGGCAAGAGCGTGCGCCAGGACGGCACTCCGGTGTCCACCGACACCGGTCCGGTAATCTGGGGCGGCGTCGGCTGCAACGGTCAGCATGCGTATCACCAGTTGCTGCACCAGGGCACCCAACTGATCCCGGCCGACTTCATCGTGCCGATCGTCAGCTTCAACCCGGTGTCCGACCACCACCAGTGGCTGTACGCCAACTGCCTGTCGCAAAGCCAGGCGCTGATGCTGGGCAAGACCCTTGCCGAGGCCGAAGCCGAGTTGCGCGACAAAGGCATGAGCGAAGAAGAGGTGCACAAAATCGCACCGCACAAGGTGATCCCGGGCAACCGTCCGAGCAATACGTTGGTGGTCGAACGCATCAGCCCGCGCCGTCTCGGCGCATTGGTGGCGATGTACGAACACAAAGTCTTCGTGCAAAGCGTGATCTGGGGCATCAATGCCTTCGACCAATGGGGCGTGGAGCTGGGTAAAGAGTTGGGCAAAGGCGTCTACAACCGCCTGGTCGGCAGCGAAGAAACCCCGGCTGACGATGCTTCAACCCAAGGCCTGATCAACTACTTCCGCGGTCGTCACCGCGGGTGATAGGCTGAAGGGGCGGCTTACCCGCCCCTTCTACTTGCAGCATCGACAGTTTCACGGCACCGGGTTTACCGCAAAATCGGTGGCGTGCGCTATCACTGTAGGAGCTGCCGAAGGCTGCGATCTTTTGATTTTGATTATTAAAAACAAGATCAAAAGATCGCAGCCTTCGGCAGCTCCTACGAGGGTCGCGCAGCTCCCCTCTTGTCGCAAAACAAGAATAAGGAACCGTCATGTTCGATATCAGCACGTTCCCCAAAGCCGATGCCGTCCGCCGGGCTGCAAATCTGAGTCAAGACGACTATAAGCGCCTCTATCGCCAATCCATCGAACACCCCAGTGAATTTTGGGCCGAACAGGCCTCACGCTTTCTCGACTGGAGTACGCCATGGAATACCGTCCAGCGCTATAACCTGAAAACCGGTGAGGCGAGCTGGTTCACCGGCGGAAAGTTAAATGTCAGTTACAACTGCATTGACCGCCACCTGGAAAAGCGCGGCGATCAAATCGCGATCATCTGGGAAGGCGACGACCCTGCCGAATCCGCGCAGATCACCTACAAAAAACTTCATCACAACGTCTGTCGCCTGGCCAACGTGCTCAAAAGCCGTGGCGTGAAGAAAGGCGACCGCGTGTGCATCTACATGCCGATGATCCCCGAAGCGGCCTACGCCATGCTCGCCTGCACGCGCATTGGAGCGGTGCATTCGGTGGTGTTCGGTGGTTTCTCTCCGGACTCTGTGCGTGACCGGATTCTCGATGCCGACTGCCGCACCGTGATCACCGCCGATGAAGGCGTGCGCGGCGGTAAATTCGTGCCGCTCAAGCAGAAGGTCGACAAGGCGCTGCAAAGTTGCCCGAACGTCAGCACCGTCATCGTGGTCGAGCGCACTCAGGGCGAAGTGGACTGGGTCGAGGGCCGGGACATCTGGTATCACCAGGCGCTGCGCGACGTCAGCGACGATTGTCCGCCTGAACCGATGGACGCCGAAGACCCGCTGTTTATCCTCTACACCTCTGGCAGCACCGGCAAACCCAAAGGCGTGCTGCACACCACCGGCGGCTACCTGCTGCAAGCGGCGATGACCTTCAAGTACGTGCTCGACTACCGCGACGACGAAGTCTTCTGGTGCACCGCCGATGTCGGCTGGGTCACCGGTCACAGCTACATCGTCTACGGTCCTCTGGCCAACGGCGCGACCACGCTGATCTTCGAAGGCGTGCCGAGCTACCCGAGCAGCTCGCGCTTCTGGCAGGTGATCGACAAGCACCATGTGAACATTTTCTACACCGCCCCGACCGCCCTGCGCTCCCTGATGCGTGAAGGCCCCGAACCGTTGAAGGAAACTTCCCGCGCGAGCCTCAGATTACTCGGCAGTGTCGGTGAGCCCATCAACCCGGAAGCGTGGGAGTGGTACTTCAATGCCGTCGGCGAACAGCGTTGTCCGATCGTCGATACCTGGTGGCAGACCGAAACCGGCGGCATCATGCTCAGCCCTCTGGTCAGCGCTCAACGGATCAAACCCGGATGCGCCACGCAACCGATGTTCGGCGTGCAACCGGTGCTGCTCGATGAAGTCGGCAAGGAAATCAAAGGCGCCGGCAGCGGCGTGCTGGCGATCAAATCCAGCTGGCCGGCGCAGATCCGCAGCGTCTACGGCGACCCGCAACGAATGGTCGACACCTACTTCAAGCCCTACCCCGGTTACTATTTCACCGGCGACGGTGCCCGGCGCGATGAGGATGGCGATTACTGGATCACCGGGCGCATCGACGACGTGATCAACGTCTCCGGACACCGCATCGGCACCGCGGAAGTGGAAAGCGCGCTCGTGCTGCACGACAGCATCGCCGAAGCGGCGGTGGTCGGTTACCCCCACGACGTCAAGGGCCAGGGCATCTACGCCTTCGTCACCCCCATGAACGGCACTGAACCCAATGACGAACTGAAGAAAGCACTGCTGGACCACGTCAGCAAGGAAATCGGCAGCTTCGCCAAACCGGACCTGATCCAGTGGGCGCCGGCCTTGCCGAAAACCCGTTCGGGCAAGATCATGCGGCGCATTCTGCGCAAGATCGCCTGCAACGAACTGGACAGCCTGGGTGACACCTCGACCCTGGCTGACCCGAGCGTGGTCCAGGAGTTGGTCGATAAACGCCTGAATCAGTAAGCGCATGCTTTAAACTTCGCGGCGCGGCCCATCACGGCCGCGCCTTTTTTTCGCCATTGAGTCGCCATGGAATTCATTCGAACCCGCATCGAAACCCAGATCATGAGCCTGACCGGTCTGTCTCTGGGCAAGCTCGACCTGGAAAACCCCAAGGGTGATCCCGGCCTGTTCGGCCCCGATTCGGTGAGCTGGCAAGTGCATGGCGACTTCAGCAGCATGCTGATCGGCGGCATCAGCGCCTTGATGCTGCAAGCCCTGCATCCACTGGCCCTGGCCGGGGTCTGGGACCATTCGAATTTTCGCGAGGACATGATTGGCCGACTGCGCCGCACCGGGCAGTTCATTTCCGGCACCACGTTCGGTTCGCGAAAGGACGCCAACTGGCTGATCGAGAAAGTCCGCACCATCCACTTGCAAGTGACCGGCACGGCACCGGATGGCCGGCCCTACGCCGCCAGTGATCCCGATCTGTTGACCTGGGTGCACGTGGCCGAAGTCAGCAACTTCCTCGCGGCCCATTTGCGTTACCGCAATCCGAACCTGTCCCTGGCTGATCAGGACCGCTACTACGCGGAAATCGCGTTGGTCGCCGAACGGCTCGGCGCCCGTGACGTGCCGCGTTCACGGCAGGAAATTGCCGATTACCTTGAGCGCATTCGCCCACAACTGCTGTGCGACGAGCGCAGTCGTGAAGTGTTGCGGCTGTTGTTGAACGCCCCGTCCCCCAGCCGTTTGGCCAAGCCTTTCGGCGGTTTGATGATGAAGGCCGGGATCGACCTTCTACCCGACTGGGCAAGTGACATGCTTGGCGTCAGCCAGAGCCCACTGCAACGCAAGCTGATCCGCGCCAGTGTCAATCGCAGCGCGCCGATGCTGCGCTGGGCGGTGCGTAACGGCTCGGTGCACCGGGCCAAACGACGGATGGGGTTGTTGACCTGAAAACCGCTTAAAAGCTTCGCGAGCAGGCTCGCTCCCACAGTGGTCTTGTGGCGTTCAAAATATCAGTGTGGGAGCGAGCCTGCTCGCGAAGGGAGCACCTCGGTCCCGCGCCAAGCTGTTAAACTCCCGCGCCAAATTCCCTCCTGCAAGGCGCCCAGCATGTCTTCCTTGAATCAGGCGCTGCGCGCCGCCCTCGATCGTCGTCAGGACCTGCTGGCCGAGCTGCATCAGCAAGGCACCGATTGCTATCGCTTGTTCCACGGCAGCCAGGAAGGCGCCGGCGGCCTGACGATCGACCGCTACGGCGCGCAATTGCTGGTGCAAAGCTTTCACCAGTCGCTGGAACGTGATGCGCTGCTGCAACTGCACGACACCCTCAATCAGCACCTGGGCCTCGAAACGCTGCTGGTCTACAACGATCGCTCCCGTGGCAACTCGCGCATCGACCGTGAAGACACCGTCTACCGCGCCGACGAGGCCGCCCTGCAAGACTTGGTCGGTCACGAATGGGGCTTGAATTACCGGGTTCGCGGCCGCCACGCCGGCCAGGATCCGCTGCTGTTCCTCGACCTGCGCAACACGCGCGGCTGGGTCAAGCAGCACAGCAAAAACAAAAGTGTGCTGAACCTGTTCGCCTACACCTGTGGCGTCGGCCTGAGTGCTGCGGCCGGTGGCGCGAGCGAAGTCTGCAACCTCGACTTCGCTGAGGGCAACCTGGCTGTCGGCCGTGAGAACGGCCTGCTCAATCCGCAGTTGCCGACCATGGACTTCATCCAGTCCGACTACTTCCCGGCCATCCGCCAATTGGCCGGCCTGCCGATCAGCCAGCGCCGCGGGCAGAAACTGCCAAGTTATCAACGTCTGGAACAGCGTCAGTACGACCTGGTGCTGCTGGACCCGCCGGCCTGGGCCAAGAGTGCTTTCGGCACCGTCGACTTGCTGCGCGACTATCAGAGCCTGCTGAAGCCAGCACTGCTGACCACCGCCGACAATGGCGTGCTGATCTGCTGCAACAACCTGGCAAAAGTCAGCATGGACGACTGGCGCGAGCAAGTTTTGCGTTGTGCAGAGAAAGCCGGCAGGCCGGTGCGTGAATGGACAGTGATGAAACCGGGCGGCGATTTTCCGTCAATGGATGAGCAGCCACCGCTGAAAACCCTGATTCTGCAGCTCTGAGATTCGCCCGAAAAATCAGATAAATCCTATAAAGCATGATCACTTCGGAACCGGAATCGCGTGCCATACTCCAACGCACTCCGATTCAGACAGATGAAGCCGCACATGCCCAAAGGATTGATTCGCGCTATTGGCGCTCTGTTGACCGCTCTAGCCCTCTACAGCCTGCTGGGGTTTCTGATTTTGCCGGGCATCGCGTTACGGATGGCCAATCAACAATTGGCCAGTTACGCGACGACACCCGCGACGATCCAACGGATCGAACTCAACCCCTTCAGCCTTGAAGTCACCCTGTGGGGCCTGATCATCGGCGAGCCGGGCAAGGAACAGGTCGGCTTCGAACGCTTGTACGCCAACCTGCAGATCGACAGCCTCTGGACCAAGGCGCTGCACCTGTCCGATATCGAAATAGACAAACCCAAGACCGAAATACTCTTCGGCAAGGACGGCAAACTCAATCTGCTTGGCCTCTTCAAAATCCCCGCCAGCGAGCCGACCCCGGCCGACCCGAACGCCAAACCGTTCCCGCTGCGCGTGGAGCGCATCAAACTGGCCGATGGCTATGTGCACTTCCAGGATGCGCGCCCTAGCGAGCCCATCGAATTCCTCTACGACAAACTCGACTTCGAGCTGAAGAACCTCAGCACCCTGCCCGAAGACAGTGCCGACATGACGTTGGTGGCCGTCGGCCCGGCAGGTGGACAGATCGACTGGACCGGCAACTTCAGCCTGGTCCCGATCGCCTCCGAAGGTAAGCTGAAGGTCACCGACGGCAAGATGAAAGCCTTTTGGCCCTATGTGCGTGACGCTGTGCCACTGGATCTCGAAGACGGCGTCCTCAACCTCAGCACCGATTACAAGCTCAACCTGAGCAAGGAAACCGAACTGCTGATGAGTAACGTCGCCGTCAGCGTCGCCCCCTTCGCGATCAAAGCACCAGACGGTCGGCCTCTGGCGAAACTTGAGCGTCTGGACATCAGTGAAACCACCGTGGACCTGGCCAAGCAGCAAGTGGTCGTCGGCAAGATCCGCAGCCAGAAACTGGAAACCTGGGCCACCCTCGAAGCCGACGGGCAACTCGATTGGCAGAAACTGTTCGCCAGCCAACCGTCCAAAGAAGCCGTCAAAGCCAAGGCCGAACCGGCCAGCACCCCGGCAGCCGCCGATTCACCGAAACCCGACCCGGTGCCACCGAGCAAGCCATGGCAGGTGCTGCTCAAAGACGTGCAACTGCGCGATTACCAGGTGCACCTGGCTGACCGCAAGGCGCAACCCGCCGTGGCGCTGGACGTCGGCCCGCTGAACCTGGACCTGCAGAATTTCGACAGCCTCAATGGCTCGCCTTTTAACCTCAAGCTCGATACGGGCGTGGGCAAGCAAGGCAAGATCACGGCAGACGGTGTCGTCAATCTCGCCCCGGTCAGCGCCAAGTTAAAAGTACAAACCAAGGACATCGATCTGCGTGTCGCCCAGTCCTATATCAACCCGTTCATTCGCCTGGAACTGCGCAGCGGCATGCTCGGCAGTGATCTGGCGGTCGATCTGAAAAGCACCGAGCCGCTGGCATTCAGCGTCACCGGCCGTGCTCAGGTCGATCAACTGCATACCCTCGACACCCTCAAAACCCGTGACTTCCTCAAGTGGCAGCAGTTGGTGCTCGAAGGCCTGAATTATCAGCACGGCGACAGCCTGTCGATCGACAAGGTCAACCTGTTCCAGCCTTATGCGCGCTTCATGATCAACGATGACCGCACCACCAACATCGACGACCTGCTGATTCCGCAACCGCCGGACTCCGGCGCCAAAACGGCTGCTGCCAAACCTGCCGGCAAGGAAAAACCGCTGGGCATCCACATTGGCGGCATTGCCATCAATGACGGCTCGGCCAACTTCGCCGACTTCAGCCTGACCCCGAATTTCGCCACAGCCGTTCAACAGCTCAATGGGCAAATTGGCACCATCGACAGTCGTCAGGCGAAACCGGCCAGTGTCGATATCAAAGGCAAGGTCGACCGCTATGCACCGGTCACCATCAAGGGCTCGGTCAACCCGTTCGACCCGATGGCCAGCCTCGACATCGCCACCAGTTTCAAACGAGTTGAACTGACCACGCTCACCCCCTACTCCGGCAAGTTCGCCGGCTACCGCATCCGCAAGGGCCGGCTCAATCTCGACCTGCATTACATGATCACCAAGGGCCAGCTCAAGGCCGAAAACAAAGTGGTGGTCGAGCAGTTGCAACTGGGTGAGAAAGTCGACAGTCCGGACGCCGTGAGCCTGCCGCTGAAACTGGCCATTGCGTTGCTCAAGGACGTCGACGGCAAGATTTCCATTGAACTGCCGGTGACCGGAGATCTGAACAACCCGCAGTTCAGCATCATGCCGATTGTCTGGCAGACCTTGCGCAACCTGATCGTCAAAGCCGCCGCCGCACCGTTCAAAATGATTGGCGGGCTGGTCAGTGGCGGTGGTTCGGAAGATTTGGGCACTGTGTCGTTTGCCCCGGGTTCAAGCGACCTGAGCAAGGAGGCCGAGGGTTCGCTGGTCAAACTGTCCCAGGCCCTCAAGGAACGTCCGGCCCTGCGCCTGGAAATCGAAGGCACGGCTGCTGCAAGCAGCGATGGCCCGCTGATCGCCGAGCAACGTCTGGAGCGGGAATACCAGTACAACTACTACAAAACGCTCCAGCGCCGCGGTGACAAGGTCCCGGCTAAGGCTTCATTGCTGCAAGTACCGGATAACGAAAAAGGTCCACTGCTGGAAGGGATCTACCGCACGCGCCTAAAAACGCAGCCACCCGCCGAATGGAAGGATCTTGGCAAGGAAGAACGCACGGTAAAAATGCGCGAAGGCGTGATCAAGTTCTGGAGTTCCAGCGACGTGCTGTTGCGTGAGTTGGGTCAGGAGCGCGCCAGCAGCATCAAGGACTATCTGGTCGACAAGGGTCAGTTGGCCGATGACCGCGTGTACTTCATCGACGCTAACCTCGGCGAAGCGCAAAGTGACGGTCGAGTGGTTACGCCGCTGCATCTGGACGCCGAGTGATGGGCGCGAAATGGCTGATGAGCCTGGCCCTGGCGATGGCCGCCAGTCAGGCCTCGGCAGCCGATACCCTGCGCTGCGGCAGTCAATTGGTCAGTGTTGGAGACAGGTCCAGTGAAGTGCTGCAGAAATGTGGTGAACCGGTCAGCCGCGATCTGTTGGGCTACAAGCGCAGCGCCAACCGACGGGAAGAGTTTCAAGTCGAGGAATGGACCTACGGGCCCAACGGCGGGATGTACCAGTACCTGCGTTTTGAAGGTAATCGATTGAAGCAGATCACCAGCAAGCGCGGTAACTGAAAATCAAAAGATCGCAGCCTCCGGCAGCTCCTACAGTGGAATGTGTACACCCTGTAGGAGCTGCCGGAGGCTGCGATCTTTTGCGTTTGCCAAATAGAACAGGCCCCGACACGAATGCCGGGGCCTGTAATGGCCACATCCTTATGGCCTTCGCATGAACTCTCCAGAGGCGGCAGACGTATTGCTCGGCCCGCCTGTCGCGCCTTCTCCCAGTCCAGGCGAGAAGCCTTGCCTTACTCGGCTTTCAGGCCGTCAGCGGAGACCGCTTTGACGCCTTTGATTTTCTTGGTGATGGCCACAGCAGTGGCTTTCTGAGCGTCTGTCACCGAAACGGTGGATGACAGGGATACAACACCTTTGTTGGTTTCGACTTTGATGTCGGTACCAGGAATGCCTTTTTCTGTCACCAAGTCACTTTTGACTTTGGTAGTGATCCAAGTATCGGAAGTAGCTTCCGTGGCCTTGGTCATTTCACCCGCCGCCAGAGTCATCGGGGCTTGGGTGGTGGTGGTCTGTGCAAATGCAGCGTTGGCCAGGGTCAGGGTCAGCGCGGTAGCAGTAGCGGCAGCGATAGCGAACTTCTTCATACGAGTAACTCCTGTTTTTCATAAAGTCTGCTGCGTGTCTTGTCAGCAGGGTTACCAGAGATATTGCGAACGCTGTGCCAACTTTGAGACAGGCGACAAACCCTTATAAATCAGCACCTTATAAAAACAGAGGATTTTCGAAATCATGCAAAATGCAAGACTTCGAAATTTTGTACATGCAAGTTGCGGGTTTTAGCACAGGCCTAAGGCCATGAATTGTCGGGGGTTTTTTGATTATTTGAATCGTTCCCCAATTAACGAACAAAAAAATGCCCCGCGTCGTGAAAGGCGGGGCATGGGACAGACTTGGCAATCGATCAGACGCCGGGGCAACCAGTAGGCGAGTACTCTTTGAGTACTGTCGAGGCGCAGGTCCAGCCACCGGCAAGCGTGCGCGAAAGCGTGATGGTCTTGCCGAGCACCTGACCTGGTGCATTGAGGATCGCACAGCCAATAGTGCCAACACCGGAAGAGGCGGTACCCGAGGCCGTAATCGTGCAATTGCCTGTGGTCACCTTGCCGCCGATCAGAGCGAGGGTGGGGTTAGTACCTTGATTCATAATGTCTTCGAAGGGGACCTTCAGTGCCGATATTTCAGCAAGACCGGCGGTTACCTTCGCCCGCGCTTGATACTTCGAATACTGCGGCAGCGCAACCGTCGCCAGAATCCCGATGATCGCCACCACGATCAACAGTTCGATCAGGGTAAAACCTTTTTGAGTATTCATAGACAAGCTCCATGCATGAGTCGAAATCTCATGATCTGAACTAGCCACAGCACAGCTCATGCCAAGCCCTTCGTCCCCTGATATAGGGGCATGAGGCCAACACAACGCCCTTCCCTACCCCCAGAATCCGCACTATCTGACACTTTATGTCACCTGAACGCCGCTGGTTTGGTTCCTCCGCTTGACTAGGCTATAAGTCATGAACTGTCTGCGTCCGGTATCCCAATGAATGACATCGCCCTTAGCGGTTTGGCCAAGCAATTGGTCCTGGCCGAGCTGCTCACTGACAAAAGCGCGCAACAGGCGTATCAGCAAGCCCTACGCAATCGCATCTCCCTGGTCACTTACCTGGTGCAGAGCAAACTGGTGCAAAGCCGCCAAGTGGCCGAGATTGCCTCGGAACACTTTGGCATGGCCTTGCTGGACCTCAACTGCCTGAACAAGGAGACCCAGCCCAAGGGTCTGGTCAGCGAGAAGCTGATCCGTCAGCACCACGCCCTGCCCCTATGGCGGCGCGGCAACAAGTTGTTCGTGGGCGTTTCCGACCCGACCAATCATCAAGCCATCAATGACATCCAGTTCAGCACCGGGCTGAATACCGAAGCCATCCTGGTGGAGGACGACAAGCTCAGCGACGCCATCGAGAAATTCTTCGATACCCAAGGCACCGGCCTGGAAGACATGGCCGACGTTGACCTCGATGGCGTGGACATCGAGTCGATCGATGACAACAAACAAGACGCCATCGCCGGCCAGGATGCCGATGACGCGCCCGTGGTGCGCTTCGTCCACAAGATGTTGCTGGACGCGATCAAAAGCGGCTCTTCCGACTTGCATTTCGAACCCTACGAAAAAACCTACCGTGTGCGGATGCGCACCGACGGTATTTTGCGTGAAGTCGCCAAGCCACCAATTCACCTGGCCAATCGCATCGCAGCGCGGCTGAAAGTCATGGCCAGCCTCGACATCTCCGAACGGCGCCGGCCCCAGGACGGGCGGATCAAGATGCGCCTGTCCAAGAGCAAATCCATCGACTTCCGGGTTAACACCCTGCCGACCCTATGGGGCGAGAAAGTGGTGATCCGGATCCTCGACCCGTCCAGCGCTCAAATGGGCATCGACGCCCTCGGCTATGAGCCCGACCAGAAAGACCTGTACATGGCCGCCCTCAAGCAGCCGCAGGGGATGATTCTGGTGACCGGGCCGACCGGCTCGGGCAAGACTGTGTCGCTCTACACCGGGCTGAACATTCTCAACACCGTGGACATCAACATCTCCACCGCCGAAGACCCGGTGGAGATCAACATGGAAGGCATCAACCAGGTCAACGTCAATCCCAAGCAGGGAATGGACTTCGCCCAAGCGCTGCGCTCGTTTCTGCGTCAGGACCCGGACGTGATCATGGTCGGCGAGATCCGCGACCTCGAAACCGCCGAAATCGCCATCAAAGCCGCCCAGACCGGTCACCTGGTGCTGTCGACCCTGCACACCAACAGCGCCGCCGAAACCCTGACTCGCCTGCACAACATGGGCATCCCGGGTTTCAACATTGCCACCTCGATCAGCCTGATCATTGCCCAGCGCCTGGCACGCAAGTTGTGCAGCCATTGCAAGAAGCCCATCGAGATTCCCCGGGAAGCGCTGATCAAGGAAGGCTTCCCCGAGGAACGCATCGGCTCATTCACGATCTATGAGCCTGTCGGTTGCGATCAGTGCAACGGCGGTTACAAAGGACGAGTCGGGATTTATGAAGTGGTGAAGAACACACAGGACCTGCAACGGCTGATCATGGCCGAAGGCAATTCACTGGAAATCGAAAGTCAGATGCGTAAAGACGGCTTCAACGACCTGCGCACGTCAGGCCTGCTCAAGTCCATGCAAGGCATCACCAGCCTTGAAGAAATCAACCGGGTCACCAAGGACTGAATATGGCGGTCAAAGCAGCAAAAATCAGCGTCTACGCCTGGGAAGGCACAGACCGCAAAGGCACCAAAATGACGGGCGAGTTGAGCGGTCAGAATCCCGCGTTGATCAAGGCCCAATTGCGCAAGCAGGGCATCAACCCCGGCAAGGTACGCAAGAAGTCCACCTCGATTTTCAACCTGGGCAAGCGCATCAAGGCCCAGGACATCGCTCTGTTCACCCGGCAGATGGCGACCATGATGAAGGCCGGCGTACCGCTGTTGCAGTCCTTCGACATCATCGGTGAAGGCTTTGATAACCCGGCCATGCGCACACTGGTTGACGAGGTGAAACAGGAAGTCGCGGCGGGTAACAGCTTCGCCGCTTCCCTGCGTAAAAAGCCCCAATACTTCGATGAGCTCTACTGCAACCTGGTCGATGCCGGCGAGCAGGCCGGTGCCCTCGATACCCTGCTGGAGAGAGTGGCGACCTATAAGGAAAAGAGCGAAAGCCTCAAAGCCAAGATCAAGAAAGCGATGACCTACCCGCTGGCGGTGGTGTTCATCGCGATCATTGTGAGCGCGATTCTGCTGGTCAAGGTGGTGCCGCAATTCAAGTCGGTGTTCGAAGGGTTTGGCGCCGAATTGCCGGCTTTCACTGTGATGGTCATTGGCTTGTCGGAGTTCATGCAGGCGTGGTGGTGGATGTTGCTCGGCCTGCTGATCGCGCTGATCTTCGGCGTGCGCCACGCCTTTAAAACGTCGCAGGGCTTTCGGGACCGGATGGACACCTGGTTATTGAAATTGCCGTTGGTTGGCACGCTGATGTACAAGTCTGCCGTGGCCCGTTACGCCCGCACACTGTCGACCACCTTCGCCGCCGGGGTGCCGCTGGTGGAAGCCCTGGAGTCGGTGGCCGGCGCGACTGGCAACATCGTATTCAAGCGTGCAGTGCTGCGTATCAAGCAGGACGTATCCACCGGTATGCAGCTGAATTTTTCCATGCGCACCTCCGGCATCTTTCCCAACATGGCGATTCAGATGGCAGCCATTGGCGAAGAATCCGGCGCGCTGGACGACATGCTCGACAAAGTCGCGAGTTTCTACGAGGACGAAGTGGACAACATGGTTGATAACCTCACCAGCCTGATGGAGCCGTTCATCATGGTGGTGCTGGGTGTTATCGTCGGTGGCCTGGTGGTTGCGATGTACCTGCCCATCTTCCAGCTCGGCTCAGCGATCTGACATGCCCTTGAACGATATTCTGAGCCTCCACCCGTTGACCTTCGTGATCGCAGCCATGTTGGTCGGCCTGCTGATTGGCAGCTTTCTCAACGTGGTGGTCTGGCGCCTGCCAAAAATGCTGGACCGCGAATGGCGTGAGGAGGCTCGTGAAGTGTTGGGCTTGCCAGGCGAAACACCGCTGCCGACCTTCAACCTGATCCTGCCCCACTCCCAGTGCCCACATTGCGGCCATCGAATCCGCGCCTGGGAAAACATTCCGGTACTCAGCTATCTGTTTTTACGGGGTCGATGCTCGAACTGCACGGCAGCCATCAGCAAACGCTACCCGTTGACCGAACTGGCCTGTGGTCTGCTCTCGGCGTTCATCGCCTGGCATTTCGGTTTCGGCTGGCAGGCCTGCATGGCGCTGCTCCTGAGTTGGGGGTTGCTGACCATGAGCCTGATCGACGCCGAGCACCAACTGCTGCCGGATGTGCTGGTGCTGCCGCTGATATGGCTGGGGCTGATCGTCAACAGCTTCGCCCTGTTCGTGCCATTGCATGACGCATTGTGGGGCGCGGTGGCCGGCTATATGGCGCTGTGGTCAGTGTTCTGGCTGTTCAAGCTGATCACCGGCAAGGACGGCATGGGCCACGGTGATTTCAAGCTGTTAGCGATGTTCGGCGCCTGGGGTGGCGGGCAGATCCTGCCACTGACCATCCTGTTATCGTCGATGGTGGGCGCCGTTGTCGGCGTGATTTTGCTGCGTTTGCGCAACGCGAAAACCTCCACGCCGATCCCCTTCGGACCCTTTCTGGCAATTGCCGGCTGGATTGCCTTGCTCTGGGGTGGTCAAATAACCGACTTCTATTGGCAGTTTGTCGGTTTGAAATGAATACCCCTGTGGAAAAACCCTGGATTCTCGGCCTGACCGGCGGCATCGGCAGCGGCAAAAGCGCGGCTGCCCAGCACTTCATCGACCTGGGCGTGCACGTGGTGGACGCCGATCACGCGGCGCGTTGGGTGGTAGAGCCGGGGCGCCCGGCGCTGGCCAGGATCGCCGAACACTTCGGCCCCGGCGTATTGCAAGCCGACGGGCAGCTGGATCGCGCGGCGTTGCGCAAACTGATCTTCGAAGTACCGGAGGAACGCCGCTGGCTCGAAGCGTTGCTGCATCCGTTGATCGCCAAGGAAATCGCCGATCATCTGGCCAAGGCACAATCGCCTTACGCGATTCTGGTTTCGCCGCTGCTGATCGAGTCCGGGCAGTACGCCATGACCCAACGAGTCCTGGTGATCGATGCCCCGGAACAATTGCAGATCGAGCGCACCCTGCAGCGTGACCAGACCAGCGAGCAACAGGTCCAGGCGATCCTCAAGGCCCAGTCCAGCCGACAGGACCGCGTGAGCCACGCCGACGAGGTGGTGGTCAATGACCGCGACCTCGCCTGGCTGCACAGCGAGGTCGAACGCCTGCATCACTTTTACCTTACTTTGCGTGGAGGCCAGTCATGAGCCAAACCCCAACCGTCGATTGCCCAACCTGCGGCGCCCCTGTTGAATGGAGCCCGGAAAACAAATTCCGGCCATTCTGTTCGGACCGTTGCAAGCTGATTGACCTGGGCGCCTGGGCGTCGGAAGAACACAAGATTCCGGTCAGCCCGGATGCCGAAGACGACCTGTTCAGCGAAGACTTCGAGCCGCGTCACTGATCTTCAAGGCCGCATAAAACCATAGTCCTGGCTGTCATCGAGGTTTTCCGCAAGAAAACGCAACTCATCGGCCAGGTCTTCGGCGCTGCGCACTGCCTTGCTCTGTTGCACCACTGCACTGAGCAAGGCACGCAGGCTCAACCCCGGATCAAACCCCACTTCCTGCGCCCCATCCAGACTGTGACGCAACTCCTGCCTTGCCCATTCGTAGACACTCATTTCGATGCTCCTGAAGGTTTTCCAGAGCATGGATTCGTGAGCGGCTTTTGCCTTTGATGTGGATCAAGATTTGGGATCGTCGTCTTTCCAGGGTGCCGAAAGGTAGCGCGTGCGATTGAACGTCTCCAGCCACTCGGGGCAAAACACCACCAGCGCACTGACCACCATGCCGTTGATGAACGCTTCCGGAAAAATCAGCAGCCACAGATAACCGACAAAATCTTCCAGCCAATAGGGCATGGCGAAACGTTCGTCGAACCACAGCAACCACAGCGCCAGCAGCAGGCACAGCAACGCCGACAGCGCCGCTGCAAAAAAACCGGAAACGAAGATATACACAAAGGGATTACGCGGTTGCGCTCGCTCCACCAGGATGGCGCAGCATTCGGTGACCAACACTGGCAGCAGAATCAGCAGCGCCCCATTGACCCCCATCGCCGCCAAATCTTGCCGCCCGAGCAGCACTAATCCCGCTTGCGCGACCAACCCGCCGACAATCGCCAGCGGCCAGTCGAGCAACAGGGTCACGGCGGTCATGCCGATAAAGTGGTAGGACACGCCGGTGTCGAAGTCTTGTCGCACCAGCCAGAGCATGAACAGCGCGAACACCGTGCCGAACAACAGATGTTGGCGGCGACTGTCGCTGAACAGTTCGACCCACGATGCTCGCGCAACGGCCCAGATCAGCACCGGCACATAGATCAACCACCCCGCCGTGAGGGTTTCAGGTGACAGTAACTCGGCGCCGATCATGGCTGGGCACACTCCCTTGTCTTGCCGAAAGAGAACAGGCCCTCAGTCTACACCGCCCTTCGCACGCCCTTCGACTTCAGGCCCAATGCCGTGGATCGTTTATCACCGCCTCATGTTCAGCGAATAGCTTGGGTAATTCGGCCTTGAGAAAGTCCACCCAGGTCCTGACCTTGGCATCGAGAAAACGCCGCGACGGGTACACCGCATACACGTTGCGCTCACGGGGGCGCCAGGCCGGCAGCAAGCGCAACAAGGTGCCATCGCTCAAGGGGCGCGTCGCGGTATAGAACGGAATCAGGCTGATCCCCATGCCGGATTCCGACGCCTTGACCATCGACTCGGCGACGTTGCATTGAAAGGTCCTGGCCGGGCTGACGGCATGTTCGCCCTCTTCGTCCCGGAACACCCATTCATCGCTGTACAAAGGGTCGAGCATGCGCAGGCACTGATGATCGTTCAGCGCCAGCGGTGTGTGCGGCACGCCATGCCGTTGTAGGTACTCCGGGGAGGCGCAGGGCACGCTGTAAATCTGTCCGATCGCATGGGCGACCAATTGCGAATCGGCCAGTTCATGGGCAATCGAAATCACCACATCGTGCCCGTCCTCCAGCGGATCGGGATTGCGCTGCGACAGCGTCAGCTCGAACACCACCTCGGGGTAAAGCTCGCTGTAACGGGCGATCAATGGCGTGATCAGCACGCCCAGGCCATTCATGCTGTGAACCCGCAGCCGTCCACTCGGTTTGAGATGGGCGCCGCGGGCCTCTGCCGTTGCCACCTCCATTTCTTCGAGTATTTGCCGACTGCGCACCAAAAAGCGTTCACCGGCTTCGGTCAGGCTCAATCGCCGCGTGGTGCGTTGCAGCAAGCGTGCTTGCACATGCTGCTCCAGATCGGCCACCAGTCGCGACACTTGCGCGGTCGACAGGTCCAGCGCATCGGCGGCGGCGGTAAAACTTGCGCAGTCCACCACGCGGACGAACACCCGCAAGTTATTGAGCAAATCCATAAGCCCTCCACGGGCGGTGACTGTTACGTTTCATGTAAGGCTGCATCAGGCGCTGGCCCCTTTATCGGTGATGGGCAAAGACTAGAATTCAGGTATCGGAATCAACACGGAGCACGGAAAAATGAAAACCCTGATCAGCCTGTTTTTGACCGTTGTCGCCACCTCGGCCATGGCCGCCGGCAACGAACCCGCCGCTACCTCGTACAACCCGGCACAGCCGCTGGACATCGCCGAAGTGGTTTCAGTGACAGACACCGCAACCGCCTGCAACGTCGTGCCAGCGACCATGGTCTACATCGATCATCAAGGCCAGACTCATCGAGTGACGTATCAGGTGATGGGTAACTGCCTGAGCAGTCTGTGATCTGCGCCTCATAGCAGCGTCCACGTATAGCTGAGGATCAGGCGGTTCTCGTCGATATCGCTGCGGTAGTTGGAGCGAGCCATCGCGTTGCGCACGCGGATCCCGAGGCCTTTGAGGCTGCCGCTCTGCAGCACATAGCCAATGTCCAGATCACGCTCGCGGTCCTTGCCCTCGAACCCTTTGCCGGTATCGACATTGTTGCCGGTGATGTAGCGCACGGTGCTGGTCAGCCCCGGCACGCCGAGGGCCGCGAAATCGTAGTCGTAACGCGCCTGCCAGGAGCGCTCATCGGTGAAGGCGAACTCGTAGGTCGGCACCTCGTTACCCAGTGGGCTGATGTTGGCAAACACTCGCGGGAAGGCGCTGTCGCCGAACATGCCCTGATAGCCGACATAAAACGTGTGCCCGCCACGCTTGGCCGACAGCAAGGAGAAGAACGCCTGGTTGTCGATGTTGCCGAGCAATTTTTTGCCGTCTTCGCGCGAATCGTAATAACCAAGGTTGGCGCCCAGGGTCCAGTTGCCCAGCGGTTCACTGTGCTTGAGGCCGAGAAAACGCTGGTTGTAAATATCTTCCAGTTGCCCGAACCAGGCGCTGACCGAGCTGCGTTTATCGTTGAAAGCGTAATCGGCGCCGGCAAAGTTGAAGCCATCGCTGCTGACCTGACGCTGCGGCACATGACCGAGCATGGCTTGCATCTTTTCGTCGCCAGCCTCGTTGCGCAGGCTGGTCGAGTTCAAATGACCACCTTGCAACGTCAGGCCATTGATCTCGTTCGAGCTGATGCTCGCGCCCTGGTAGCTGGGCGGCAGCAAACGGATATCGCTGAAGGCCAGCACCGGTAGATTAGGTTGCAGCTCACCCACCTTCAGTTCGGTTTTGGAGAAACGCACCTTCAACGCGCCCTCCAGACGGCTGTAATCATTCGCCGCGCGCCCGTCATCCTGCACCGGCAGCAAACCGGTATTGACCCGGTCCGGGCTGCTGTCGAGTTTGAGCCCGAGCAGGCCAATGACATCCACACCAAAACCGACGGGGCCTTGGGTATAACCGGATTTGACGTTGAGGATGAAGCCCTGCGCCCACTCTTCAGCCTTCGATTGTTGGTTGGCCCCGACGATGTCGGAAAAGTCCCGGCTGAAGTAGTAATTGCGCGCTTGCAAGGTCGCCGTGGTGTCTTCGATAAACCCGCCCTCGGCCGCCATCGCACCGGCGGAGAAACTCGAGACGACCGCCATGGACAACACTGAACCGGTTGTTGGAAGAATCTGTTTCATCGTTTTTTCTCTTATTTTTATTGATCGACAGGTTGAAGTGCTTCAGCCGCAGAGGATTCGCGGCGGGGAACGGGACGACGGGCGTTTAACAACACGTGGGTGACCATGCCGAAAATCAGCCCCCAAAAGGCGGCGGACAAACCCAACAACGACATGCCCGACGCGGTGGTCAGAAAAGTCACCAACGCGGCTTCGCGATCACTCGGTACGGCCATTGCGCCGGCCAAGGCCCCGGCAATCGCGGCGAACAGCGCCAGCCCGGCCAAGGCCGCGATCAGTTCTTTGGGGAACGCCGAAAACAGTGAAACCAGGGTGGCGCCGAAGATCCCCAGCACCAGGTAACACAGCCCGCCCACAACCCCGGCCACATAGCGTTTGCCGGGATTTTCATGGGCCTCGCGCCCGGTACAAATCGCCGCGGTGATGGCTGCCAGGTTCAGTCCATGGCAACCAAACGGCGCCAACAGCGCCGTGCCCACCGCACTGCTGGCGATGATCGGGCCGGCCGGCGTTGGGTAACCGCTGGCGCGCAGCACCGCCATGCCAGGAACGAACTGGCCGGTCAGCGCCACCATCACCAGCGGCAAGGCGATATTCAAGGTCGCGCTCAGGCTGAACGCGGGCGTGATCCACACCGGCGTGGCCAACCCGATCACCAACGCCTCGCGGTGCAAATCACCGGCGAGAAAGGCCATCGAGCAGCCCACCAGCAGCACCATCAACACCGCATACCGCGGCATCAGCCGTTTGCAGATCAGGTACGTGGCAAACATCGCCAGCACCAGCAACGGTTTGCCCTGCAACGAGACGAACAACCCGGTGCCGAAGCTGAACAGAATCCCCGCCAGCATCGCTGCCGCAATCGCTGCCGCAATCGCTGCGGGCAGTTTGCCGATGATCCGGTCAAACGCCCCCGACACCCCGACCAGAAAGATAATCAGGCTGCTGACCAGGTAAGCACCCACCGCCTCCGGCATGGAGATCCCCGGTAGCAGCGCCACCAGCAACGCCGAACCCGGCGCCGACCACGCGATGATCACCGGGACGCGGTAACGCAAGCTCAGACCGATGCCGAGCACGGCGCTGCCGATGGAAATCGCCCAGACCCAGGAAGACAGCACCTCCCGCGAGAGGTGCGCGGTCTCGGCGGCCTGGAAGATGATCACCAACGGGCCTGCGTAGGAAATCACCGTGGCGATAAATCCGGCGACTGCCGCAGACAGGGAAAAGTCCTGGAATAAGGTTTTCATGAAACCTCGCCGACAGCCCCGCCAGGCGATACGTCCATGCCCGGAAACTTTTGTTTGGCACTGCGCCGACTGCTGATAGCGAACACGGTCATGGCAATCGCGGCCACCGCACCGGGCAAGGCAAATGCCATGAAGTTCAGTTGCAGCGGCAGGCTGATCCCGAGTAACGCACCACCCAGCAGCGGTCCGACGATGGCACCGTTGCGCCCGATGCCCGACGCCCAGCCCAAACCGGTGGAGCGAATGGTCATGGAGTAGAACTGCGCGGCGCAGGCGTACAACAGAATCTGCGAGCCAATGGTGGTGGCGCCGGCAATGGCGATCAGCAGGTACAACAGCGGCATCGGGCTGTTGAATCCCAGCAAGGTGATCGACACCGCAGCCACGGCGAAGAACACCGCCAACACCCGCGGCAGGTTGAGTTTGTCCCCCAGCACACCGCCGCCGACCGCGCCGAAAATGGCACCGAAGTTGAGCACCAGCAGGAACGACAGACTCGACCCCAGGCTGTAACCGGCGTTGGCCATCAGTTTCGGTAGCCAGGAACTCAAGGCGTAGACCATCAGCAAGCAGCAGAAAAACGCCAGCCACAACATCAGCGTGCGCAGCGCACGTCCTTCGCGAAACAGTTGCAACACCGGGGTGCCAGTGCCCTTCACTTCGCTCATGTGCAGCTGATCGCTGGTTTGCGCGACGTACGCCGGGTCAATCCGCTGCAGGATGTTGCGCGTTTCTTCATTGCGCCCCTGACGCAGCATGAAACCCACCGACTCGGGCAGGAAGTACATGATCAACGGCAACAACAGCAACGGCAGCACCGCCACGTAAAACACCGATTGCCAGCCAAAGCTCGGGATCAGCACGATACCGAGCCCCGCCGAGAGCATGCCACCCACCGAGTAGCCGCTGAACATGATTGCCACCAGCGTGCTGCGAATCTTTTTCGGCGCGTACTCGTTCATCAGCGCCACGACGTTGGGCATCACCCCGCCAATGCCAAGCCCGGCAATGAACCGGCAAAGACCAAACTCGGTGGGGTTGCGGGCAAAACCATTGAGCACGGTAAATCCGCTGAAGAGCATCACGCAGATCGTGATGGCTTTTTTGCGGCCGATCTTGTCCGACAGCGGGCCGAAAAACAGCGCGCCGAACATCATCCCGAACAGTGCATAACTGCCCAGTGCGCCCGCCTGCAGAGGACTGAGCCCCCACTCTTTCATCAGCATCGGCAGCACCACGCCGTAGATCACCAAATCGTAACCGTCGAAAATGATGATCAGGGCACACCAGAACAGCACCATCCAGTGGAAGCGGTTGAATCGAGCGTTGTCGATAACCTCATGTACGTTGATCTTGCGCATGGCATCTATCTCTTGTTTTTGTTTTTAGAGCGTCGGTAAAGCGGCTTACGTCCGTACAGCCGAGGGTAGAGATGCCGGGCACGAGGAAATATCCGCTTTGCGCAGATCGCTATCCGTTTTGTGCAATGCCCTGAACCGGGCGCGGGATGAGGAGTGTTGCGGGGATGGCGGGCCGCAAATCCAGCAGATCGGAACCTCTCCGATGAACTGCCTTCATTGCGATCACATGGGAAAGCTAAGCGCGGGTTGATGGATGATTCAGATGTCAGCGTCTGCGGTCACGGGAGCTCTGCGCCGATCAGGGCAAGGCCTTCTCCAGCGCCTCACGCAATTGCGCAACCGTGGCGTATTCGTGCTGAGCCACCAATTGACCGTCCTTGAGTTGCAACCACAGCACTTTATCCACGGCCCCGGGGTAGCGCGGCGCCACGCGACCATCACGGTCAAGCATCACTCGGTAGGAATAATCGCGCATGGCCGGTACAGCGAACATTTTCGCGATCAGTCGAGGCATGCGCTGGATGTCCGCGACAAATACCGCGTGCCGAGCCTCCAGGTAGCCCTTGGGCTGTTCCTGCAGAGCGGCGGCGACCAGTTTGGCGGCGTCCATGCTCCGCGCCACCAGCAGCGTCTGAGTCTGGTTGTCGAGCGTGAAGGCCTGATCGAACTGATCAAGCAAGGTCCACGGCGCCAGCCGCTCACCCACCTCCAGCGCCTGAACCCAAAAAGGCAGAAGACTGAGCAACAACACCGGCCAATATTTCACGTTCAACTCCTCGTTCGAGCGCATGTGCGTAATGGCCATCAGTCTACACCGCCCGTTCTGAGCGCCCAGTGCCCCTGTTTACCGTTTCACGCTTTCTGCTTGTCGCAAATGAACGCTAAGCTTGGGCTTATGGATGACTCAGATTATTTACGCCTGCTGACCATCGCGGCCGAGCAAGCCAACGCGTTCCTGTCCAATGCCCGCAAATGGGAGCGTGAGCGTTGGGTCTGTCAGCGCCTGCTGCAAGGCCTGAACATTCCCTATCGCGCCGACGAATTCGCCCCGGCCGGAGAGCCGCCGGACGTGCTGTTTCGTGACGCCAGTTTCGAAGTGTTTTTTGTGCTTGATGAAGGCCGACGCCTAAACGACGAATGGCGCGATGAGCTGCAACGCCGGCGCAGCGCGTTTTCCCTGAGCTCGCTAGTACGGCGCGAGGCCAAACCACGGCGCATCCCGGCCAATGAGTTTCTGCTGAGACTGGCGCCGACCTTGCGCAAAAAAGCCCACAACTACAAAGAACGCGGCATGGATTTGGGCGAACTGGACATCATCGCCTTCGCCAGCCTCAAACGCGAAGTGCTGGACCTCAACAGTCATTTCCCGCCGCCGACCGAATACCTGCGCCAGGGCTGGCGCTCGTTGTCGCTGGTCGGCCCGACCTTCGCCCGTGTGCTGTTCGCGCACCCGGATGCGCCGGATTTCCTGCGCAGCAACCTGGGTCGCAGCATTGTTTTCGACGTCGGGATCAGCCTGTGAGTCCATTGCAGGAACTGATTGCCGAAGTGCCGCAAACAGGTCGCGTTCGCTGGATCGGCGTGCGGCCGGCACCTCATGCTCCGATGATTGAACTGGAGGCCGTGGAAGCGCGGTTTGAGGCCGGTTTGACCGGCGATCGAGCCCGTCCCGGCGTACGCAATGCGCGGCAGGTGACGCTGATTCAGTGGGAGCATCTGGCAGTTATCAGCTCGCTCATGGGCCGCCCGGACGACAAACCGGTCTTACCGAATGATTTGCGGCGCAACCTCGTTATCAGCGGTATCAACCTGTTCAGCCTCAAGGGCCGTCGCTTCCGGATCGGCCAGGCGATTTTCGAAACCACCGGTTGGTGCCAGCCTTGCGCACGCCTGCAAAACAACCTTGGCCCCGGGGCGTTTCAGGCGGTTCGCGGACATGGCGGAATCACAGCCCGAGTGTTACAAAGTGGGATCATTCGCCTGGACGATACGCTGAATGTCGAGCCTGTTCCGGACAGCGGCTATGCTCCGTTCAACGTTCGTTAAATCAGCCTGTAGCTTCTACACATTCAGCAACGTCTACCTGACGAGGCCTTTATGACCAGCCGCCTGAACCCCGACGACCAAAAGCATGTCGAAGAGTACCTGCAACTGTCCCAGCACCAAGTCGAGCGCCGGCCTTTCCGGCCGTGGATGCTCCTGGTGGTGGTGTTGGCAGTGACCATTGGTTTAGGCCTGTTGAGCCGACTTATCAGTTATCTGACGCTATGAGCTGCATCGCGCTCGCTCGGGTAATTGCACCGATTTCTTTTAGCCTTGCGAGATATCCCCATGACTCATCGTATTGTCATCGTTGGCGGCGGCGCCGGCGGTCTGGAGTTGGCTACCCGTCTGGGTAAGACTCTGGGCAAGCGCGGCACGGCCAGTGTAATGCTGGTCGACGCGAACCTGACCCACATCTGGAAACCGCTGTTGCACGAAGTGGCGGCAGGTTCCCTGAACTCTTCCGAAGACGAACTCAACTATGTTGCCCAGGCGAAATGGAACCACTTCGAGTTCCAGCTGGGGCGCATGAGCGGGCTCGATCGCTCACAGAAGAAAATCCAGCTGGCCGCCACCTACGACGAAGCGGGCATTGAACTGGTCCCGGCGCGCGAAGTGGGTTACGACTCGCTGGTGATCGCCGTCGGCAGCACCACCAACGATTTCGGGACGCAGGGCGCGGCGCAACACTGCCTGTTCCTCGACACCCGCAAACAGGCCGAGCGCTTCCATCAGCAATTGCTCAACCACTACCTGCGCGCCCATGCAGGGCAAACTGACAAGGTCGAGCAGATCAGCGTGGCCATCGTCGGTGCCGGTGCCACTGGGGTCGAACTGGCCGCCGAATTGCACAACGCCGCGCATGAATTGGCCGCCTATGGTCTTGACCGGATCAAACCGGAAAACATGCACATCACGCTGATCGAAGCCGGGCCACGGGTGCTGCCAGCCCTGCCGGAACGTATCGGCGGGCCGGTGCATAAAACCCTGGAGAAACTCGGGGTCAACGTCATGACCAATGCCGCCGTCAGTGAAGTGACGGCCGACAGCCTGATTACCGCCGATGGCAAAGTCATCAACGCCAGCCTGAAAGTCTGGGCGGCCGGGATTCGTGCACCGGGTTTTCTCAAGGACATCGATGGCCTGGAGACCAACCGGATCAATCAGCTGCAAGTACTGCCGACCCTGCAAACCACCCGCGACGAGAACATCTTCGCCTTCGGTGACTGCGCGGCCTGCCCGCAGCCGGGCACCGATCGCAATGTTCCGCCACGCGCCCAGGCTGCTCATCAGCAGGCTTCGTTGCTGGCCAAATCGCTGAAACTGCGGATCGAAGGCAAGCCTCTGCCTGCGTACAAATACACCGACTACGGCTCGCTGATCTCGCTGTCGCGTTTTTCGGCTGTGGGTAACTTGATGGGCAACCTCACCGGTAGCGTGATGCTGGAAGGCTGGCTGGCGCGGATGTTTTACGTGTCGCTGTACCGCATGCACCAGATGGCGTTGTATGGCGCATTTCGCACGGCGATGTTGATGTTGGGGAGCAAGATCGGGCGCGGGACTGAGCCGCGACTGAAGCTGCACTGACACACATCCACTGTGGGAGCGAGCTTGCTCGCGATAGCGGTCTCACATTTAGCACATGTGTTGAATGTTAATCCCTCATCGCGAGCAAGCTCGCTCCCACATTTGTTATTCATTGCCTTGTAGATCTGTGTCTCACTGTATCTCCCCTGCCGTTTCATCCCCTTCGCTTACAAACTCCCCCCTTGCGCGACACAGTAGCGATACACCACGCCCGCTAAATGGCCACACCCGAGCAAGGCACCCCGCCAGCTACGGTTATCGCCGCACTTACGTGGCGTCCTTTATCGAACGGTTGTGTCGTGCAACCCAGGAGTATTGAAATGTCCCGTACCACCAAAAACACTATCGGTCTGCTCGGCGCTGTTTTGGCCGGTGGCATGATGTTGTCCGGCGCTGTGTTCGCCTCGCAACCTCTGACTCAGGGTTATCTGCTGGCCTCGGCCGAACAGGTTGTGAAGACTCCTGAAGGTAAATGTGGCGAAGGCAAGTGTGGCGATGCGTCGATGGCTAAAACCGACACGGATGGCGACGGCAAGGTATCCCGTGCCGAATTCCAGAAAGTTGCCCCGAAGTCCAATTTCGACAAGATCGACACCAACCATGACGGCTTCATCGACGAGCAAGAGGCTTACGACAACGTGAAAGCCAACTTCGAAGCCAATGGCAAGAAAATGCCAAAAGGCCTGTTCGAGCACTTGAAAGACCAAGACGGCGCCTAAGTTTCCGAGAACCAAGCCGCGCTTTTCCGTCGAGAAGCGCGGCTTTTTTGCGTCTGGAAAATTTAAAGCTGGAAGCGCCGCACCATGCCCTGCAAGGCATTAGCCAGTTGTGATAGTTCGTGGCTGGACGCGCTGGTCTGATCCGCGCCAGCGGCAGATCGCACCGAAAGATCACGAATATTCACCAGGTTGCGGTCGACTTCACGTGCCACCTGCGCCTGTTCTTCGGCAGCGCTGGCGATCACCAGATTGCGCTCGTGGATCTGATGAACCGACGCGGTGATGGTCTGCAACGCTTCACCTGCACGCTCGGCCAAGGCCAATGTGCTGGCCGCACGGCTTGAGCTGGCGTGCATGGAATCCAGCGCCTGAGTTGAGCCGTTGCGCATCCCCTGAACCATTTGCTCGATTTCCTGAGTCGATTGCTGCGTGCGATAGGCCAAAGCGCGAACTTCGTCGGCAACCACCGCGAAACCTCGACCGCTTTCCCCGGCGCGCGCCGCTTCAATGGCAGCGTTGAGGGCCAGCAAGTTGGTTTGCTCGGCAATCGCACGAATCACATCCAGTACCTTGCCGATGTCCTGAGACTGGTTGGCCAGGGACTGCACCAATCCGCCTGTGATCTGTACATCACTGGCAAGGGCGCCGATGGCCGTGACTGTTTCGCTGACCCGCTCATGGCCGGCGTGCGCGGACTCACTGGATTGGCGCGTGGCGTCGGAGGTCGACACCGCGTTGCGGGCGACCTCCTCCACCGCGGTGGTCATTTCAGTGACCGCCGTCGCCGCTTGTTCGATCTCGTTGTTCTGCTGTTGCAGGTTCTGAGTGCTGTCGAGCGTGACCGCATTCAACTCGTCAGCCGCTGTCGCCAATTGCGCCGCCGAGCCGCTGATACCTTGCAAGGTTTCGCGCAGGTTGCGCTGCATGGTCGCCAACGCCTTGAGCAAGCGACTCACTTCATCGTTGCCATGGATTTCGATGGGGCGCGTCAGGTCGCCTCGTGCCACGTTTTCCGCGGCATGCAACGCTTCGCTCAAAGGTTTGACGATGCTGCGGGTCAGCAGCATGGCCAGGCCGACGGTGGCCAATGCCGCCAACGCGATGAACAGGCTGACGATCATCCGCGATGTTTCGTAATGCGCTGCCGATTTCTGGCTCTCGGCGGCGACTTGTTTGGCAAATAGATCCGCCAGGTCGTTGAGTTGTTTGCCCGAGCCATCAACCACGGTTTTCATGTCGATCAGCAGCAGTTTGGTCAATTCGTCACGGCGACCCTGTTCGGCCAGGGAGAACGATTGAGCAATACCGGAACGATAAGCCGCGAAGGTAGTTTTGAACTGGTCATACAAGGCTTTGCCTTCTGCGGTATTGACCAATTTGTCATACGCCGCAATCTTCTCGCTCAGCTCTTTGTCGCGAGTGTCCATCTGGCCGCGGTAGACAGGGATGTTCTTCGGATCCTGATCCAGGGCCATGCGCAGGGAAATGGTACGGATGCGCAGCATGATTTCGCGGATCTCGTCACCACCGCGAATGCTCGGCAGCCATTGTTTCTCCACCGCCACCTCGCTGTCGCGAATGCTCGACATCTGCCCCAGGGCAAAAATTCCGAGCAACGCTACCAATACGGCAATCAGGGCAAACCCCAAGGCTGCCCGAGGAGCGATATTTAACTGACGAAGCACCATAACGAACGCCCTTTTCTTGTAGTGGCTTAGATAAGGGGCGTTGTTTCGGCAGTACCCCGTCGCCTCGTTATCGGCAAGTTGTACGATGACTGAAGTGTTATCTCTCGAAAACAAAAATCGAAGACAAAAAAAATCCCCGTATCTTTCGATACGAGGATTTTTAATATGGTCGGGGTAAGGGGATTCGAACTCCTGACATCCTGCTCCCAAAGCAGGCGCGCTACCGGACTGCGCTATACCCCGGTAATAAAAAGGCGACCTTTAAAAAGTCGCCTTCTTCGATCAGTGCTTTTGGCCTCTGATCTTAAGATCTGATCCCAGCGTTAACTGGTTTCAAAAATGGTGGGTCGTGTGGGATTCGAACCTACGACCAATTGGTTAAAAGCCAACTGCTCTACCAACTGAGCTAACGACCCAAAAATGGTCGGGGTAAGGGGATTCGAACTCCTGACATCCTGCTCCCAAAGCAGGCGCGCTACCGGACTGCGCTATACCCCGGTTTGAAATTGGCTCCGTGACCAGGACTCGAACCTGGGACCCAATGATTAACAGTCATTTGCTCTACCGACTGAGCTATCACGGAACTACATATTTCAATTTACAACTGTGAAGCTTGCTTCACCTCTTCGACCCGTTCGCATCGCTGCGTTCGTGTGTCTGAGGCGCGCTATTCTACAATCTTAAGCACCTCTGTCAACCCCCTAAATTGCTTTCAAGTTAATGATTTGCAACTTATTTCAGATTCCTGCTTGGGGAGCGGGAACCCTTCAGGGCGACTTACTGCGGGGCGCACTTTACAAGCCTTTTCCTTTCAGTTCAACAGCCTGGCGAAAAAAAGGCCTCGCAATGCGAGGCCTCTTCAATTTTGCTGCCGCCGTGGATCAGACGAAGACGATTTCGTCGTTTTCCACGACACCCTTCGCGGTATCGCCGGGCAGGAAACGACCGGACAGAATCAACTGTGCCAGCGGGTTCTCGATCCAGCGCTGGATCGCTCGCTTGAGCGGCCGTGCGCCGTAAACCGGGTCGTAACCTACCGCGATCAGCTTATCCATGGCCTCAGGGCTGAGATCAAGCTTCAGCTCGCGCTCGGTCAGGCGACTACGCAGACGACCCAGCTGGATCTCGGTAATGCCCGCGATCTGATCCCGAGCCAACGGTTCGAAGATCACCACTTCGTCGACCCGGTTGATGAACTCCGGTCGGAAGTGCGTGGAAATCGCATCCATCACCGCCGCACGTTGCGCCTCACGATCACCGACCAGTTCCTGGATCTGCACCGAACCCAGGTTGGAGGTCATGACGATCACGGTATTCTTGAAATCCACCGTGCGCCCATGACTGTCGGTCAGTCGGCCATCTTCCAGCACTTGCAGCAAGATGTTGAAGACGTCCGGGTGGGCCTTCTCGACCTCGTCCAGGAGGATTACCGAATAAGGCTTGCGACGCACCGCCTCGGTCAGGTAACCGCCCTCTTCATAGCCTACGTAGCCTGGTGGCGCACCGATCAGACGAGCCACGGAATGTTTCTCCATGAACTCGGACATATCGATCCGCACCATCGCCTCTTCCGTATCAAAGAGGAACTCGGCCAGTGCCTTGCACAGCTCGGTTTTACCGACACCGGTCGGGCCGAGGAACATGAACGAACCGCTCGGGCGATTCGGGTCGGACAACCCGGCACGGGAACGCCGCACTGCGTTGGAGACCGCGATTACCGCTTCGTCCTGGCCGATCACACGTTGGTGCAACAAGCTTTCCATCTTCATCAGTTTGTCGCGCTCGCCTTCGAGCATTTTCGACACCGGAATGCCCGTCCACTTGGACACGACTTCAGCGATCTCTTCTTCAGTCACCTTGCTGCGCAGCAACTGGTTTTCAGTTTTGCCGTGCTGGTCGACCATTTGCAGGCTGCGCTCCAGGTCCGGGATGATCCCGTACTGCAGCTCGGCCATGCGGTTCAAGTCGCCTTTGCGGCGGGCCGCTTCCAGTTCCTGACGGGACTGTTCGATTTTCTGCTGGATCTGCGCGGAACCCTGAACTTCGGCTTTTTCCGCGTTCCAGATTTCCTCCAGGTCCGAGTACTCACGTTCGAGGCGGACGATTTCTTCCTGGAGTTTTTCCAGACGCTTTATCGCGGCTTCGTCGCTTTCTTTCTTCAGCGCCTGGGATTCCACCTTCAGCTGAATCAAACGACGCTCCAGACGATCGAGCACTTCCGGCTTGGAGTCGATCTCCATGCGGATGCGGCTAGCCGCTTCGTCGATCAGGTCGATGGCCTTGTCCGGCAACTGACGGTCCGTGATGTAGCGATGACTGAGCTTGGCCGCAGCGATGATCGCGCCGTCGGTGATCGCCACTTTGTGGTGAACCTCGTAGCGCTCTTTCAGGCCCCGCAGAATCGCGATGGTGTCTTCTTCGCTCGGTTCGTCCACCAACACTTTCTGGAAGCGCCGTTCGAGGGCAGCGTCCTTCTCTATATATTGGCGGTACTCGTTGAGCGTGGTCGCGCCGACGCAGTGCAGTTCACCACGGGCCAACGCAGGTTTGAGCATGTTACCCGCGTCCATCGAGCCTTCGCCTTTACCGGCGCCGACCATGGTGTGCAGTTCGTCGATGAACAGAATGATCTGCCCTTCCTGCTTCGACAGTTCGTTGAGCAGGGATTTGAGGCGTTCTTCGAACTCGCCACGGTACTTGGCACCGGCAATCAGCGACCCCATGTCCAGGGACAGCAGGCGCTTGCCTTTCAGTCCATCCGGGACTTCGCCGTTGATGATGCGCTGGGCCAAGCCTTCGGCGATGGCGGTTTTACCCACGCCGGGCTCACCGATCAGCACCGGGTTGTTCTTGGTACGGCGTTGCAGGACCTGAATGGTCCGGCGAATTTCGTCGTCACGGCCGATCACCGGATCGAGCTTGCCTTCTTCGGCACGCTTGGTCAGGTCGACGGTGTATTTATCCAGCGCCTGGCGCGACTCTTCGTGGTTGGCGTCATTGACGGCCTCACCACCGCGCAGGTTGTTGATCGCGTTTTCCAGGGCTTTCTTGCTGACGCCCTGGCCGAGCAACAATTTGCCGAGCTTGCTGTTCTCGTCCATGGCGGCGAGCAACACCAGCTCGCTGGAGATGAACTGGTCGCCCTTCTGCTGGGCCAGGCGATCGGCCTGGTTGAGCAGGCGCGCCAAATCCTGCGACATGTTGACGTCGCCGGTTGGATTCTGGATTTTTGGTAGTTGGTCGAGCTCTTTGGTCAGCTCTTTACGCAGGCTGTTGACGTCGAAGCCAACCTGCATCAACAGGGGTTTGATCGAACCACCCTGCTGTTCAAGCATGGCTTGCATCAAGTGCGCCGGTTCAATGCCCGGATGATCGAGGCCGACGGCCAGGGATTGGGCGTCGGACAAGGCTAACTGCAACTTGCTGGTTAAACGGTCTATACGCATGGGTCACCTTCCTTTTGAGCAGGCCGGACCTATAAAACATCCTGAATGAAGAAACCTGCCAGATACCGTTATAGATGCGGTCGATTCTGGGAGTTTCAAGCGTCGTGACGTTGATGCAGGTCAGCTAAGTCTAGCGTTCGAGCCAGACAAGGGAGGCAAACCGACCGGTGCGTGGACTGCGGCGGTAAGAAAAGAAGCGAGGATCGGTCACGGTGCAGAAACCGCCACCATAAACAGCGGTGACACCGCGAGCCGCCAGACGCAAACGCGCCAGCTCGTAAATGTCGGCCATGAATTTGCCAGCATTTTGACTTGGCACGAAGGCTTTGGCGGCTTCGGGCAATTGCTCGACGAAGGTTTCACGCACTTCAGGGCCGACTTCAAACGCTTGCGGACCAATGGCCGGACCGAGCCAGACCAGCACTTCTTCTGGCGGCACGGCCAGACTGTCGAGGGTTGCTTCCAGCACACCCGCCGCCAACCCGCGCCAACCGGCATGAGCCGCCGCTACGCGAGTACCGGCACGGTCGCAGAACAGCGCCGGCAGGCAATCCGCGGTCATCGCCGTGCAGGCAATACCGGGCGTTGCCGTCCAGCTGGCATCGGCAGTGGCCGTAAGGCTTGGGTCTGCGTGGGCCACGGCAATGCCGTGAACCTGCTTTAACCAGGCCGGCTGAATAGAGAAATGATCGGTGAGGCGACGGCGGTTTTCGGCAACAGCTTCGGGGCTGTCATCGACGTGATCGCCGAGATTGAGGCTGTCGAACGGCGCCAGACTGACGCCGCCCGCACGGGTGGTCACGCAGGCTTTCACCCCGGCAGGCGCAGGCCAGTCGGGAATCAGCCAGTCACTCATCCGATGAACGCCTCACGGTCTTGCTTGAGCAGCGTCAGCAACCAGACGAAATCGTCCGGCAGTGGCGATTCCCAGCTCATGCGTTTACCGGTGGTCGGGTGATCCAGCTCGAGGAACCGCGCATGCAGTGCCTGACGCGGGAACGCCTTCAACGATTCGACCATGGTCACACTGGCTGCCGGTGGAATGCGGAAGCGACCGCCGTAGGCGGGATCTCCGACCAACGGGTAGTTGATGTGGGCCATGTGCACGCGAATCTGGTGGGTACGGCCGGTTTCCAGCTTCACCCGCACGTGCGTGTGGGAGCGGAAACGCTCGAGCACGCGGTAATGGCTGACGGCTTGCTTGCCACCTTCCATCACGGCCATGCGCTGGCGTTGCTGGCCGTGACGACCGATCGGCGCGTTGATCTTGCCACCCGCCGTCACCACGCCAATCACGATGCATTCGTAGATCCGGCTGACGCTACGGCTCTGCAACTGTGTAACCAGCTGCGTCTGCGCTTGAATGGTCTTGGCCACCACCATCAGACCGGTGGTGTCCTTGTCCAGGCGATGCACGATACCGGCGCGGGGCACATTGATGATGTCCGGCACGTGGTGCAACAAGGCGTTGAGCAAGGTGCCATCAGCGTGACCGGCGGCAGGATGCACCACCAGACCCGCAGGTTTGTTGATCACCAGGATGTCGTCGTCTTCATAGACGATGTCCAGCTCGATGTCCTGAGCGATCCATTCGCCCTGAGCTTCCTGCTCGGCAGTGAGTTCAAGAATGGCACCACCATGAACAATGTCTCGCGGGCGGATAACCGCCCCATCCACAGTCAGGCGGCCGTCTTTGATCCAGGCGGAAAGGCGCGAGCGCGAGTGCTCAGCGAATAATTGTGCGGCGACTTGATCGAGGCGTTGGCCGCCCAATTCGGACGGCACCTCTGCGCGAAGTTCAATTTTATCGGACATGCTCAGACTAGGCGTCGGCACAGCCTTTGGTTTCGGCTGCGCGCTTGTGGTTAAATACGGCGTCTTTTGCCCCGAGGCTATTCAACGGGGCGCTCATCATAACAGGACGGCCCCGCCCAAGACAGCGGCCGTCATAGGGACGCAAGCCGCCATGCAAGTGAAACACCTGCTGCTGATCGCCATCCTCGCATTGACCGCTGCTTGCTCATCGAAGGAAGTCGTAGACGAAAACCTGAGCGAAGTCGAGCTGTACCAGCAGGCTCAGCACGATCTGGACAACAATAGCTACACCGCCGCCACAGCCAAGCTGAAGGCGCTGGAGTCGCGTTATCCGTTCGGTCGCTACGCCGATCAGGCTCAACTCGAGCTCATCTACGCCAACTACAAGAACACCGAGCCTGAAGCTGCGAAGTCCGCTGCCGAGCGCTTCATTCGACTGCACCCGCAGCACCCGAACGTGGATTACGCGTATTACCTCAAGGGTCTGACTTCTTTCGACCAGGACGTCGGCCTGTTGTCGCGCTTCCTGCCGTTGGACATGACCAAGCGTGACCCGGGTGCCGCTCGCGACTCCTACAACGAGTTCGCCCAGCTGACCAGCCGCTTCCCCAATAGCCGCTACTCGCCGGACGCCAAGCAGCGCATGATCTACCTGCGCAACCTGCTGGCGGCCTACGAGATTCACGTTGCCGACTATTACCTGACTCGTCAGGCCTATGTCGCCGCCGCGAACCGTGGTCGCTACGTGGTGGAAAACTTCCAGGAAACCCCTTCGGTCGGTGACGGCCTGGCGGTGATGACAGAGGCCTACCAGCGTCTGCACCTGGACGATCTGGCCGCCACCAGCCTCGAAACCCTGAAGCTCAACTACCCGAACCATCCAAGCCTGGTCGACGGTCAGTTCCAGCCTTCGGTGGCCGAAGCCGACAACCGTTCGTGGCTGAGCAAGGCGACCCTGGGCCTGATCGAATCCCGTCCACCGCTGCCGCCGGGCGAAACCCGCGCCAACCAGGACGTGCAGAAGCAGTTCCAGGACGCCAAGGACGCCATTCCAAGCGATCTCAAGCCTAAAGATGAAAATGGCGACGTGATCGAGGAAGAGGAACACGAGTCCGAAGCCAATAACAGCGACCGCTCGTGGTTCAGCTACATGACCTTCGGCGTGTTTGACTGACACATCGGGTTGTACAAAAAGGAGCCTTTCGAGGCTCCTTTTTTATGGGCTCGATGATTACGCTGTGCGCTGGTCATGTCCTTGGCTAAACTGGCTCATCACTCGCCATATAGCAGCTCATCATGCTTCGTTTACTGTTCTGGATCGCCCTGATTGCCGCTGCGGTATGGTTCTGGCGCAAGTTCAAGGGCCAGGCTTCTGTGCCCAAATCCTCTGCCGAGCTGGAAGCGGCTCCGATGGTCCGCTGCGCCCATTGCGGCGTACACCTGCCACGCGACCGCGCGCTGAGTCTTCAACAACAGTGGTATTGCAGCCAGGCTCATCTTGAGCAAGGCCCGGGCTCCAGTGATCGCTGAGACCTCCAGTCCCGGCAGCAAACAGGCCCAGCGATTGCTGCGCCTCTATCACCTTTACCGCTTGAGCATCGGCATCACCCTGGTGCTGTTGATCTCCAGCAACATGGACAACCAACTGCTGACGTTCAGCAATGACGACCTGCTGCGCAGTGGCAGCTGGTTTTACCTGGTGCTGAATATCCTGGTGGTGGTATTCCTCGGGAACACCCGGCGCCCGGCGCAACTATTCAGCCTGGCGCTGACCGACGTCCTGCTGCTGTGCGGTCTGTTCTACGCCGCCGGCGGTGTGGCCAGCGCCATCGGCAACTTGCTGATCGTATCGATAGCCATCAGTAACACCTTGTTGCGAGGGCGCATCGGCCTGCTGATTGCCGCCGTTGGCGCGCTTGGCATCGTCGGGCTGAGCTTCCTCCTGAGTTTCAGCCATCCCGCCACCCCCAACGATTACCTGCAAGTCGGCACGCTCGGCGCCTTGTGTTTTGCTGCGGCATTGCTGGTGCAAGGGCTGATCCGACGCCTGGAGGTCAGCGAAACCCTCGCCGAACAACGGGCCAGCGAAGTCGTCGGCCTCGAAGCTCTCAACGCCCTGATCCTGCAACGCATGCGTACCGGCATCCTGGTACTCGACGACAAGCGGCGGGTTCAACTGGCCAACCACAGTGCCTTGAACCTGTTAGGCAGGGAAAATCTTACCGGCCATCTGATCGACGACTACTTACCCAGCCTGGTCGAACGCCTGCAATTGTGGCTCAACAATCCGACGCTACACCCCCAGAGCCTGAAAGTCGCCAGTAGTGGTCTGGAGCTGCAACCGAGCTTCATTGCCCTGGACCAAAGCCCACACCACCAGACGCTGGTCTTTCTCGAAGACCTCGCGCAAATCGCTCAACAAGCCCAGCAATTGAAGCTCGCCGCCCTCGGTCGCCTGACCGCCGGTATCGCCCATGAAATCCGCAATCCACTGGGCGCCGTTAGTCATGCCGCGCAGCTATTGCAAGAATCAGAGGAACTGAACGGCGCGGATCGACGTCTGACACAGATTATTCAAGACCACTCTCAGCGAATGAATCGGGTAATCGAAAACGTCCTGCAACTTTCCCGCCGCCAGCAAACCGTAGCGCAACGGCTTGATCTGAAACCGTGGCTGGAGCAGTACGTCAACGAAACCCGCGAAGGGGCGATCGAGCATCAGCAGATTCATCTGCGCATCGGCTCAGGAGACTTCAAAACCCTGATGGATCCAGACCAACTGACCCAGATTCTCGACAATCTGTTGCGTAACGCCTGGCGCCATAGCGCCTTGAATCACGACCTGGCACAGGTCTGGCTCGAGTTGTTCGTCGATCCGGACAGCCAGCTGCCGGTCCTCGAGATCCTGGACGATGGCCCCGGAGTGGCACCGGAGCATCATGTGCACTTGTTCGAACCGTTCTTCACTACCAGCACCCAAGGCACCGGCCTGGGGCTTTATCTGTCCCGTGAGCTGTGCGAAAGCAACCAGGCCCGCCTAGACTTCAAACCACGCCAAGGCGGCGGCTGCTTTCGCATCACCTTTGCTCACGGACGGAAACAAAGTTGAACATAAGCCCACGGCAAAAAGTCCTGATCGTCGACGACGAACCGGATATCCGCGAACTCCTGGAAATCACCCTGGGACGGATGAAACTCGACACCTTCAGTGCCCGCAACCTCGGCGAAGCCCAGGCCCTGCTCTCGCGAGAGACGTTCGACTTGTGCCTCACCGACATGCGCTTGCCGGACGGCACCGGCCTTGAGCTGGTGCAACACATCCAGCAACGCCACCCAAACGTACCGGTGGCAATGATCACCGCTTATGGCAGCCTGGAAACGGCAATCAACGCCCTCAAGTCTGGCGCCTTCGACTTCCTGACCAAACCGGTGGACCTCACTCGCCTGCGGGAACTGGTCAGCAGCGCGCTTCGGTTGCCTGCGCCGGGCGGCACCGGCATCGCCATCGATCGCCGGCTGCTGGGTGATTCACCGCCCATGCGCGCCTTGCGCAAACACATCGACAAACTCGCCCGCAGCCAGGCGCCGGTGTACATCAGCGGCGAATCCGGCAGCGGCAAGGAATTGGTCGCGCGACTGATCCATGAGCAAGGCCCCCGCGCCAGTCAACCCTTTATCCCGGTCAATTGCGGGGCGATTCCGTCAGAATTGATGGAGAGCGAATTTTTCGGGCATCGCAAAGGCAGCTTCAGTGGTGCCATCGAAGACAAACCCGGACTGTTCCAGGCTGCCCATGGCGGCACCCTGTTCCTCGACGAAGTGGCTGATTTGCCGCTGGCGATGCAGGTCAAGCTGCTACGGGCGATACAGGAAAAAGCCGTTCGCGGTGTCGGCGAGCAACAGGAAACCGTGGTCGATGTGCGTATCCTTTGCGCCACCCACAAAGACCTCGACGCCGAAGTCGCCGCCGAACGCTTTCGCCAGGATTTGTACTACCGGTTGAACGTGATCGAACTACGGGTACCGCCCTTGCGCGAACGCCGTGACGACATCGAATCCCTCGCCAGCCATATGCTCAAACGCCTGGCCATCAGCACTGGCCAACCCGCCGCAAAACTCCACCCCCAAGCCCTCGACGCGCTGAAAAGCTATCGCTTCCCCGGCAATGTGCGGGAACTGGAGAACGTGCTCGAACGGGCTCACACGTTGTGCGAAAACAAGCAGATCGAAGCCAGCGACCTGCGACTGGCCGAAGGCAACTGCAACCCGGAAGGCGGTGTGCCGGACCTGACGCAGATCGACAACCTGGAAGACTACCTGGAAAACGTCGAACGCAACCTTATCCTCCAAGCCCTGGAAGAAACCCGCTGGAACCGCACGGCGGCAGCTCAGCGGTTGAATCTTTCATTCAGGTCGATGCGCTACAGGCTCAAGAAACTGGGACTCGATTGAGTCTCAGATCCGCCCAGCCGGTGCATACGGCGCCGGATCAATGATCGGCTCACGCCCCAGCATCACATCCGCAAACAACTGACACGACGCTGGCGCCAGCACCAAGCCATTACGGTAGTGCCCGCAATTAAGCCAAAGACCTTCGAACCCTGGCACCCGACCGATGTAGGGAATACCTTCCGGCGAGCCCGGTCGCAACCCGGCCCAGTGGCCGACGACCTCGGCATCCGCCAGTGCAGGAATCAACTCCACCGCCGACGCCTTCAGGCTCTCCAGGGCAGATTCGGTCGGCGTCTTGTCGAAGCCTTCATGCTCCAGCGTGCTGCCGATCAGAATGTGCCCGTCGCGCCGAGGAATCGCATAACGCCCCTTGGCCAGAACCATGCTCGGCAGGAAATCCGCTGCGCATTTGTAGAGAATCATCTGCCCTTTCACCGGCTCGACTGGCAGCTCCATACCCAGGATTTTAAGCAAATCACCGCTCCAGGCACCCGCGGTCAGCACCACCTGATCGCCATGAATCGCTCCCGCCGAGGTCTGCACCCCGACCACCGTAGCGCCTTCACGGACAAACCCGCTGACTTCACACTGCTCATGAATCGTCACGTTCGGCAGCGCCAGCAACGCAGCCTTGAGGGACTTCACCAGCCGCGGATTACGCACATTGGCCACATCGGCCATGTAGATCGCCCGGGAAAAACCGCTCCCCAACACCGGCACCGCGTCGTGAGCCGCCGAGATATCCACAGCCCGCAACGGACGGTTTTCCCGCTCGGCCCAGGCCAGCGCCTCGGCCTCGTCATCCAGGTCCAGCCAGTACAACCCGGTGGTATGCACCTCAGGATCGACACCGGTGGCTGCAAACAGTCGCTCACCCAGCTGTGGATAAAAATCCTGGGACCAATGCGCCAACGCGGTGACCGCCGGGCTGTAGCGCCACGGGTAGAGCGGCGAGACGATGCCGCCGCCGGCCCAGGACGACTCCTGACCGACGTTCGAACGATCCAGCAGCACAACACTTTGCACTTCGGACGCGAGATTGAACGCTGTCAGCAGGCCAATCACCCCGCCGCCGACAATCACCACTTGCTGTTGCCTGGTCATGTTCTGATCCAACCGTTAGATAGACAGAGGGCGCAAAAGGCGCCCGAAAAGGGAACTCAGCGACCCCAGCAATCTTTAGTGGCGAGCCCGGACTCCGCATTGACCATGGATCTGACACCAGTGTTGGTGATGGTGAAATCCCCACACTTGTCAGTCTCCATGGCTTTGCCGGCCGTGCGAACTGCCGTCAGCAGGAAGGTCTGATCGGTCAGGGTCTGGGTAATGGTGTAAAAGTCATTGCCGGCGCTCAGGCCTGCAACGCCGGTGTAGACATTGCTCTTCGAATAGAAACGCTCGAGGATCTGCGCCTGCTCGGAGAGCAGCCCGGCCACTTCCGTTCTACGGCCTTTTTTTACGTACTCGGTGAGGCTCGGGTAGCCAATGGTGATAACGATCCCGATGATCGCTATCACGATCATGATTTCGATCAGGGTAAAACCTCGGTTGGATCTGCGCATGCCTCAACTCTCACTTACTGTATTTGTCGCCACATGATGCGACGGCTGCCGCCGCCGGATTTTTCCACCAGGGTGGAAATGCCACCACTGGAGTCGTTCACGATCTTGCGGGTCGCTCCGTTGACGATGGCGTTCAGGGTCGGAATGCCGCCGGTAAAGATCACCCCGCTGGACACCGTGTCGGTACTGTCGACCACCCCGTCGCCGTTGCTGTCGAGCACCGCGTAGTTGAGCATCTTACCGCTGAACGCATCCAGTTCGACCAGTTTGCCGGTGCCGAAGCTGGCACAGGGGTCTGTGGTGTCCACGCTCGCCGTGGTAAATACAATCCGCCCCAGCACCAGACTGGCCTGATTGATCACCCGCTCGCCGGTCAACACGCTGTTATAGACCAGCGGCAGATACCAGCCCTTTTCTGTCGGATAGGTCACATCGTTCTGGCTGGTGGTGATGAATTGCCCGCTGCTGCCCGAGAACACCCCCGTCACCGCCTGAGCCTGCAAACTGGACGTTGTGATTTGCCCGGAGCCACCTTCCGCATCCCACACTGCATAGAAGGCCTGAATGTCTTTGTTGGTCTTGTCGGCAGTCTCGTTGAATTTACCGGTGCCGAAAAACACTTCCTTACCCCCCAACGAATTATCCGCCAGCAATGGTTGCGCGGTAATCGGCTGGGTGACGCCGCCCGCAGTGGTAAACAGCGGTTTGCGGGAAAACGCCAGGTCCCACGATGCCGGGGAGGTGGCGCTCAAATCAAACTTCCACAGCCTCCCCTTCAAGTCGCCGCCATAAGCGGCCTGCACCACATTCTGCGAGTTGACCCTGAGCTTCACCGACGACAGGCCGTTGGTCGTCTCGGAGCCGTCGACCACGATTTTCTTGATCAGCGAGCCGTCACGAATGTCGACCACGTACAACGCTGCCACCCCGGAGTTGCTGCCATAACCGTTGGAGATGAATGCCGCCCATCGACCGTCGGCCAAGCGTGCCACTTCCGGTCGTGCGTAGGCATAACCCAGATCATTGAAATCGTTTCCGGAGTCGGGGGTGGTCGGCGCGCTGAACTCCCATAACGCCTTGGTCACGTTACCGGCCGATGCGTCGAACAGTTGCAACGCATAGAAGGTTCGCCCCCCTGCCCCTGTCCCACCCAACGCGAGGGTTTTCCAGGCACTGTCGAGTTGGGCATCGAACACGCCCACCTGACCGTCTACCAAAAACTTGTGGCTCACCCCGTTTATGTAAGTGGTGTCGGCGATGTAGCGCAGTGACGGCAACACACTGGACGGCATAAAAGCGTAACGCCGTGTGCCATTGGACGTGTTGATGACGTTGACAAATCCGTCGTTGGCGTTCACCACCAGGCTGGCGTTCATGCCTGCCGCTTTGGTTGCCAGATAAGTGCTGTAAGTGGAGTCGCCTGACAGATCGGACGCGGTTTTATCCGTGGGTGACGCCAGCGCCAGCGGTGAATTGATGATGTCGCCAAGCAGCACACTGCGCACTTTCAGGCCAACCTTGTTGGTGCCCTTGCTCCACTCCACCAGATCGCTGCCGGTGATGCCGATGGGCAAACTCTGGTTGAGGGAGGTTTGCTGGGCAGGGGAAAAGTTGGCATAGGCCAGCGTCACGGCAGCTTTGGTCAGGGTGTTCCAGGACTGATAGGTCGGCGCCGTGGCACTGGGCACAATGGCAGTATCAGTGCTCCATAACACCGAGGCGGTGTTGACCGTGCCACCGGAGGTAAATCCGTAAGACTTGATCGTGCCGCGCCAGTCCTTGGGATCGTAACTGCTCTGGAAATAACTCGAACCGCTGGCCAGGATGGTCCCGCTGGTGACGCCCCCCCCACCGGAGCCGGCCTTGGAGGTGATGTCGCTCAGCGCTGACGACAGTGCACTGTTGAGTCCTGTACTGTCGGTCGCTTGGTAATACTTGCCCTGCCCGTAACTCGCCGCGTCCGACAACATCTGGTTCGAAGTGGCGAAACCCACGGTGTAGGTGTTCATGTTCTGCTTTGGAAAATCCGCTGCGTCCCAGCTTTTGCTCGCAGAATCGGTACCGGTCGTGCGCATGTCGATATCGAAGGCAAACTTGGCGATGTCATCCAGATAAAGGGTGTCGCCTTCACCATCGCCACCGGGGCCGTCGTTGTCTACATCGTCCCAATTGGGAAGCCTGGGACCGTCCTGGGCAACGGCTTGTGGATCGTCAGTCGGAAAGGTCCGGTCAAAGGTTGGCAAGCCATCGGTAATCACCACACCGTAGTTTTTCTGGCACCGGTACTGGATCGGGCTGGTGTAGTTGGTGGATGTCGGATTGTAGAACGGCGCAATGCCGCGCATGTACCGGGTGACTTCGTAATAGGCTTCTGCCAACGGCGTGTTGGCGACGGCTCTCAAAGCGCCGATCGCGTCGGTCAGCGCTTTGAATTTGGCATCACCCGACAGATCGTCAACGGGTATGGCGATGTAGCCACCATTGCCGCGGTTGTTGCTGGTGACCGCGTTGAACGTCGCCAGGCCTATACGCAGCCCTCGGTTACTGGTCACCAGATCGGTGGACACCTTGCGCGCAACGTTCATCCGGTAATCGGTGGGGATTGAGCCAGTGGTGAAATCCTTGGTCGAACTGTTCGCCAGACTGATCAGGTAAGACAGGTAGTTGGCCGAGTAACGGGTGTTCTGGCCGCCCACCGGATCGGGCAGTTTCAGGCAAAACGAATTCACCCCCTGAGAGCCTTTAAAAAAACCAACATAACCTGGCGCACAGCCACCGCGATTGAGACTGGACAGAAAAATATTGGTATCGGTCATATTGAGGTTTTGTCCTTCCTCGCAGGAGTCATCTGAACTGCAGATGGTCACCTGAGGACGATTTGTGACTGTCGGATCGAAACCCGCCGCCCAGACAATGCTGTTCATGCTCCCCGAATCGTCGATCAACAACATTACGTTCGGCGCGACAGCCGCGGCGCTCAACAGCGGAGATTCCGACGGTGTGAAGGCATACGCCGGCGCTGAGAGATAAAAACCCAACAACATGCCGCAAACCAGGCGCCATAGCACGGCGTGCCTTTTAGTATTTCGCATAGACACTCTCCACCACACTGCGCGAGTTGCCCGCGATGCCGACTGCGGTCACGCGGTACAGCGTTGTCGAGGTGTTGCTCGGCACATTCACGGCGGTCAGGGTGGTGCCGATATTTTGCACCCCGTAAAAACCGCTGCCGGAGGCGATCCAGTTCACTCCCGAGGTGGAATTGAAGCCGGCGCCGGTAATTGTCGACGCCTCGGCTGGCGGTGCACATTGGGTAGTGCCGCTGCAGACCGGCAACGAATAGGCATCCAGTTGTACCGCGCTCTCACCCACGCGCAACGCCGATTCGGCGCCCTGGAACGACTGGTTGCGCAAGGTCACACTGGCGGCCATTTTTTCCTGCAGGGTGGCGTTTTGCATCGATGAAAGGCCGATCAGTGTCAGCAACAGAAGAAACACCAGGCTGACCAGCAGCGCCATGCCGCGCTGGGAGTGAGGGGTCTCGGGAGAAATACTCATCGGTGCTCCCCTCATGGCAAGCGGTTGCGCAGAGCGGCAACCACGTTGAAGGTTTGATCGTGCACCTGATCGTTCGGGTCCTTGAGGGTCAGCGTCAGGCGCACGCTACGGATTCGCGCAGGGTCTGACGGGTTGGGACTGTAACTGGAGGACGCCACATCGGTGGCGGAACTGGCGAGGCCGAAGCTCACATCGAAGGCGCTGACGTTATCCACCAGCACGAACTGAGTTGGCGTACCGCTACCAACACCCATGGTCAGTTGTCCATTCTTCAAGCTGTAGATCAGTCGTCGTATCGGAAACGCCAACTGCCCCGATGCAGGTGTCCTCGGCGGGGTATAGGCCGTCGCGGTGTTTCGACAATCGGAAATCACCGTCCAGGTCGGCGCCCCTCCACTCCCCCCCACATCGGCGGTCACCAGCGTGAGCTTGAGGTTGGCGTTGTCCCAACTGATCGGCGTTGTCTGACTGGCATTGAAGTCACCCGCCGAGCTTGAGTCGGTGATAGCCCCCAGACAACCGAACATGCCGACCATGCGAATTTCCTGAATCAGTTTACTCAGTGCAAAACGCGCATCTTCCTGCATCGCCGCAGCGGTGTTCTGGCTGACGTAGGTGTTCTTGGCCGCGATGAAAATCTGCGCCACGCCTAGCACCACAACCAAACTCAATGCCAGAGCGATCAGTAACTCGATCAGGCCGAAACCTCTGCTGGACCGGTTCATGGTGTCGACACCGGGTCGACGGTGGCGCGACTGGTCAGGGCGAAGCTGCGCCGCGAATTGGCGACATTGGCGGCCCGCGAGTCGTCCCAGGTGATGGTGATGGTGTACACCCGCTGATTGAGGGTGACGCTGCCGGTGGCGGTAGCGCCGAGTAAATTGACGATGTTGGTGGTGAAGTCGTAGAGGTCCTGATCACGGGCGACGCCCATGTTTGCCGATGTCGGCGGCGTGACGGTGTAATCGGCAGCGGAGTTGGCGCGAATGCGGTCCATCATGTCGTAGGCGATAAAACTCGCCTGGCTGGTCATCCGCGAGCTGTCCGTGTACTTCAGCGCATTGAGCTGAATCGCCGCCGCCCCCAACAGCCCAACACCCAGAATCAACAACGCAACCAAGACTTCGATCAGCGTCATGCCCTCCTGTGCCCGCTTGCTCCATCCCCTCATCCGCAACTTCCACCCAATAGAATTCGTCCGTTCAGACACACATTCAGCGTCCTGCTTTGCGCCCCCAGTACATAGCTGATCACTACCGCCGTGGACGGTGCCGATAACCCGCCCAGATTGTTGAAATCGATGGCGGTCACTCCTGAGGTTAGCGTCAGAGTCGCTCCGCTGCTCATCGCTGGAACAACCCGTAATACTTTGGCCAATTTGCCAGTACCGTCATAGACCGACAGATCCCCGGTCCAGGCACCGCCTTGCGCCGTCGGGCGAACCCGGGTGGTGACACCCCGATCGATCGCCTCGAGCCGGGCGAAATTCAGACCCCGTTGCAGATCGCCGATTTCGGTGTCGGCCTTGGTGCTTTGCACCGAATGGGTAAATGCCGGTACGGCCAGAGTGATCAGGACCAGAAAGACTGCGAGCGCGACCAGCAACTCGATCAGTGTGAAACCTTTTGTACGATGATCCATCGGTGCCCTCCGTTGCCGTCGGCTATACCTGCTTCTACACGCTAGAACATTCGACCGACAGGTGTTCGGTTGTTTTGCCATTACTTGCGCAGGGATTGCGCGGGCCGCAGCACTCCAGGGAGGGAGATGACATGCATCAGCAAGGTTTCAGCCTGATCGAACTGCTCATGGGACTGACAATTGTCGGGATTGTTCTGCAACTGGTCAGTCCGGCGTTCGCCGCACTGACTGAGTCGAACCATCGCGAGGAGGCGGCGAAGTCTCTGGTCAGCGGTCTGCGCAGCGCCAGAAGCGAAGCGATTACGCGAAACCAGACCGTCGTCATCCACGGGATAAACGACGACTGGAGCCAGGGCTGGCGGATCATTCTGGATGTCAGCGGCAAGGGACATGAGGACATCAGCAATCCGCTGCTGGTCGAGCGCCGGAGTGGCACTCGGGTGCCGATTTTCGGCAATCAATATGTCAGAACTTCCGTACGATTCAGCCATTTGGGCGAACCACTGTACGGTGGTTTTCAATCGGGGACATTACACATTTGCGCAGCCCGCGAACCGGTGAGCCAGCTCCAGGTGGTGCTGGCCGCGAGCGGCCGCATCAGCCTGCGCAGCAACAAGTCTGCACAGGCACTTTGCGTGGGAGGAGAAAACTTAGAGCAGCGAACGGACGCGTAGCTCTTTAGGCATCGAGAAGGTGATGTTCTCCTCGCGACCGGCCAGTTCGTCGGCGCCGGTAGCGCCCCACGCCTGCAACTGCTGGATCACGCCACGCACCAGGACTTCCGGTGCGGAGGCGCCAGCAGTGATGCCGATTCGCTCGACACCCTCGAACCAGCTCTTTTGCAGGTCTTCGGCGCCGTCGATCAGGTAGGCCGGGGTAGCCATGCGCTCGGCCAGTTCACGCAGGCGATTGGAGTTGGAGCTGTTCGGGCTGCCGACCACCAAGACCACGTCGCATTCGTCGGCCAGTTGCTTGACCGCGTCCTGACGGTTTTGCGTGGCATAGCAGATGTCGTCCTTGCGTGGGCCACCGATCGCCGGGAAGCGCGTACGCAGGGCGTCGATGACGCGGCTGGTATCGTCCATGGACAGGGTGGTCTGGGTCACGAACGCCAGTTTTTCAGGGTTGTTGACCTGCAAGGCGGCGACGTCTTTCTCGTCTTCGACCAGATAGATCGCACCACCATTGCTGCCATCGTACTGGCCCATGGTGCCTTCGACTTCCGGGTGACCGGCGTGGCCGATGAGGATGCATTCACGGCCGTCGCGGCTGTAGCGCGCGACTTCGATGTGCACCTTGGTCACCAGCGGGCAGGTAGCGTCGAACACTTTCAGACCACGACCGGCGGCTTCGGTGCGCACGGCCTGGGAAACACCGTGGGCACTGAAGATCACGATGACGTCGTCCGGCACCTGATCCAGTTCCTCGACGAAGATCGCCCCGCGAGCGCGCAGGTCTTCGACGACGAATTTGTTGTGGACCACTTCGTGGCGCACGTAGATCGGCGGCCCGAAAACTTCCAGGGCGCGGTTGACGATTTCGATCGCCCGGTCCACACCGGCGCAGAAGCCACGGGGGTTGGCGAGTTTGATTTGCATGCTGTGCCTCGTGTCTTGCGCGCAAGAAATAGCGAAAACAGTAGAAAAAACTACTTACTGTGGGAGCGAGCCTTTGTGGCGAGGGGATTTAGCGAAACGTCGCACCGCCCCGTTGGGGTGCGAAGCGCCCCTGAACCCAACCACCGCAGTCTTGAATGAGAACGCGCTGTCTGGTTTACGATTGCTTCGCAATCGAACGGGGCGGTGCGACGTTTCGCTAAATCCCCTCGCCACAACAAGCTCGCTCCCACAGGTTACAACGATTTGACGTTGATGATCTCGACGTCAAAGGTCAATGTCTTGCCGGCCAGCGGGTGGTTGAAGTCGATGGTCACTTGCTCGTCATCGAATGTCTTCACCACACCGGGCAACTCAGTATTGGCCGCATCGTTAAAGATCACCAGCAAGCCAGGCGACAGTTCCATGTCCTTGAACTGCGAGCGCGGGATGATCTGTACGTTCTGCGGGTTGGGTTGGCCAAAAGCGTTTTCCGGCTGAATCGTCAGCGTACGCTTGTCGCCAGCCTTGAAGCCGAACAGCGCTGCTTCGAACCCTGGCAACAGGTTGCCGTCACCGACCTTGAAGGTCGCCGGGGCTTTGTCGAAGGTGCTGTCGACGGTGTCGCCGTTCTCCAGGCGCAGTGCAAAGTGCAAGGTGACTTCCGTGTTCTGGCGGATGCGTTGCTCAGCCAATACCTGTTCAGTCATGAACGGTTTCTCCGGTCTTCTTACTTTTGAACATATCCAGTGCCAACATCACCGCACCGACGCTGATCGCGCTGTCGGCAAAGTTGAACGCCGGGAAATACCAGCGGTTCTGCCAATGCACCAGAATGAAATCGATCACATGGCCCAGGGCAATGCGGTCATACAGATTACCCAGCGCGCCACCCAGCACCAGCGCCAAAGCGACGGCCAGCCAGGTTTCGTTGCGCCCCAGACGTTTGAGCCACACTACCAGCACTGCACTGACCACGACCGCGATCAGGGCAAACAACCAGCGCTGCCAGCCGGAGCTGTCGGCCAGGAAGCTGAACGCCGCGCCTGTGTTGTAGGCCAGGGTCCAGCTGAACAAATCGGGGATCACCACGATTTGCTGGTACATCTCGAGCTTGCCTTCGAAGTAGAACTTGCTGGCCTGGTCGATGACCAGGACCAGCAAACTCAACCAGAGCCAGCTCAGCCGTCCGAAACGGCCAGCCGCATTAGGCATAGTGACGAACCTCGCCAGCGCCGCTGATGTTGTCGACGCAACGACCGCAGATTTCCGGATGCTCCGGGTTCACGCCGACGTCTTCACGGCAGTGCCAGCAACGGGCGCACTTGGCATGGCTCGACTTGACCACTTGCAGTTTCAAACCGGTGACTTCGGTAACCACCGCATCGGCCGGCGCCTGAACGAACGGTGCAACGGTAGCGGTCGAGGTGATCAGTACGAAGCGCAGCTCGTTGCTCAGCTTGGCCAGGTCGGCGCTCAGCGCCTCTTCGGCGAACAGCGTCACTTCGGCTTGCAGGTTGCCACCGACGGCCTTGGCCGCGCGCTGGATTTCCATTTCCTTGTTGACCGCGACCTTCACCGCCATGATCCGCTCCCAGTAGGCGCGGTCCAGCTCGACGTTTTCCGGCAGCTCGGTCAGGCCTTCGTACCAGGTGTTGAGCATTACCGATTCGTTACGCTCGCCCGGCAGGTATTCCCACAGTTCGTCAGCGGTGAATGCCAGGATCGGCGCGATCCAGCGCACCAGCGCTTCGGAGATGTGGTACAGCGCGGTTTGCGCCGAACGGCGGGCCTTGCTGTTGGCGCCAGTGGTGTACTGACGGTCCTTGATGATGTCGAGGTAGAAACCGCCCAGCTCCTGCACGCAGAAGTTGTGGATTTTGGAGTAGACGTTCCAGAAGCGGTATTCACCGTAGTGCTCTTGCAACTCGCGTTGCAGCAGCAGGGTGCGGTCCACGGCCCAACGGTCCAGCGCCAGCATTTCTTCGGCCGGCAGGATGTCGGTGGCCGGGTTGAAACCGGTCAGGTTGGAGAGCAGGAAGCGCGCGGTGTTACGGATCCGCCGGTAGGCGTCCGCACTGCGCTGCAGGATCTGCTCGGAAACCGCCATTTCACCCGAGTAATCGGTGGAAGCAACCCACAGACGCATGATGTCGGCGCCCAGGGTGTCGTTGACCTTTTGTGGCGCGATCACGTTGCCCAAGGACTTGGACATCTTGCGACCGGACTCATCGACGGTGAAGCCGTGAGTCAGCAGCTCGCGGTATGGCGCGTGATTGTCGATGGCGCAACCCGTCAGCAACGAGGAATGGAACCAGCCACGGTGTTGGTCCGAGCCTTCCAGGTACAAGTCAGCACGCGGGCCGGTCTCGTGACCCATCGCGTGCGACCCGCGCAGGACGTGCCAGTGCGTGGTGCCCGAATCGAACCAGACGTCCAGGGTGTCGCTGATCTTGTCGTATTGCGGCGCTTCGTCACCGAGCAACTCGGCGGCGTCCATCTTGAACCAGGCTTCGATGCCTTCGACTTCGACGCGCTTGGCGACTTCTTCCATCAGCTCGGCGGTACGTGGGTGCAGCTCGCCGCTTTCCTTGTTCAGGAAGAACGGGATCGGCACGCCCCAGTTGCGCTGACGGGAGATGCACCAGTCCGGACGGTTGGCGATCATCGAGTGCAGGCGCGCCTGGCCCCAGGCCGGGACGAACTTGGTCTCTTCGATGGCTTTGATCGCCCGCTTGCGCAGGGTGTCGCCGGTCACAGGTTCTTTGTCCATGCCGATGAACCATTGCGCGGTGGCGCGGTAGATCAGCGGGGTCTTGTGACGCCAGCAGTGCATGTAGCTGTGTTCGATGATGCTGGTGTGCAGCAGCGCACCCACTTCGGTCAATTTGTCGACGATAGCCGGGTTGGCCTTCCAGATAAACTGGCCGCCAAAAAACTCCAGCGACGGTACGTAAACGCCGTTGCTTTGTACCGGATTGATGATGTCATCGTTAACCATGCCGTACTTCTTGCAGGTCACGAAGTCGTCTACGCCGTAGGCTGGCGAGGAGTGAACCACGCCGGTGCCAGCGCCCAGTTCGACGTAGTCGGCCAGGTAAACCGGCGACAGACGGTCGTAGAACGGGTGACGGAAGTTGATCAGCTCCAGCTCTTTACCGGTGGTGGTCGCAATGACCGCGCCTTCCAGGCTGTAACGGGCCAGGCACGACTCGACCAGCTCTTCAGCCAGCACCAGCAGTTTGTCGCCAACGTCGACCAGGGCGTAGTTGAATTCCGGGTGAACGTTCAACGCCTGGTTGGCCGGAATGGTCCACGGAGTGGTGGTCCAGATCACGATCGAGGCAGGTTTGCCCAGCGACGGCAGACCGAAAGCGGCAGCCAGTTTGGCTTCGTCGGCAATCGGGAAGGCCACGTCGATGGTCGAGGACTTTTTGTTTTCGTACTCGACTTCCGCTTCAGCCAGGGCCGAACCGCAGTCGAAGCACCAGTTCACAGGCTTCAGGCCCTTGAACACGAAACCGCCCTTGACGATTTCTGCCAAAGCACGGATTTCACCGGCCTCGTTTTTGAAATCCATGGTCTTGTACGGGTTGGCAAAGTCGCCCAACACGCCCAGACGGATGAATTCGGACTTCTGGCCTTCGATCTGCTCGGTGGCGTAGGCACGGCACAGTTCGCGGGTTTTGTCCGCGCCCAGGTTTTTACCGTGGGTCACTTCGACTTTGTGCTCGATCGGCAGACCGTGGCAGTCCCAGCCCGGAACATAAGGCGCATCGAAACCCGACAGGGTTTTCGAGCGGATGATCATGTCCTTGAGAATCTTGTTCAGCGCATGACCGATGTGAATCGTGCCGTTGGCGTACGGAGGACCGTCGTGCAGAACGAACTTCGGACGATCCTTGCCAATCTCGCGCAACTTACCGTACAGGCCAATGCTGTCCCAGCGCTGCAGAATCTGCGGTTCGCGCTGAGGCAGGCCGGCCTTCATTGGGAAGGCGGTGTCCGGAAGGTTTAGCGTGGCTTTATAGTCGGTCATTTAAGGCTCTTCATTAGCGATTGGCGCTAGGTGCGACAGGGCACGGGCGGCGGCAACATCCGCATTGATCGCCGTCTTAAGCGCCTCCAGAGAGGCGAAACGCTGCTCTTCACGCAGCTTGTGGTGGAAAACCACCGTCAAACGCCGGTCATATAGATCGCCGGCAAAATCTAAAAGGTGCACTTCGAGGTGGGCTTTGCCATCACCTTGGACCGTTGGCCGCACGCCGATATTGGCGACGCCTGGCCAGGTCTTGCCGTCGATGTCGACGTTGACCAGGTAAACCCCGGTCAGCGGCACGCGACGACGCTTGAGCTGTATGTTGGCGGTGGGCGTACCCAGTTGGCGCGCCAGCTTCTGTCCGTGCAAAACCCGCCCGGCAATCCGGAACGGACGACCGAGCAGTCGCTCGGCCAGGGCAAAATCGGCAGCGGCCAGGGCATTGCGGACCTGGGTACTGCTGACGCGAATACCGTCCAGCTCGACGGTTTGCGCCGCTTCGACGGTAAAGCCTTGCAGGACGCCGGCCTGTTGCAGGAAATCGAAATCCCCTACCCGGTCGCAGCCGAAACGGAAATCGTCACCGACCTCAAGATGTTGTACACCGAGGCCGTCCACCAGAATGGTGTCGACGAATTCGGCGGCGCTGAGCTTGCTCAAGCGCTGGTTGAAGGCCAGGCACAGGACCCGGTCGACACCTTCTTCGGCCAGCAGTTGCAGTTTGTCCCGCAGCCGGGCCAGACGGGCCGGTGCCGTGTCCGGCGCGAAGAACTCTCGCGGCTGCGGCTCAAAAATCACCACGCAGCTGGGCACGCCCAACTCGAGCGCACGCTCACGGAGCCTCGCCAGGATAGCCTGGTGGCCACGGTGAACACCGTCAAAGTTGCCAATAGTGGCGACACAGCCCCGATGCTGGGGGCGCAGGTTGTGGAGGCCTCGAACCAGCTGCATAACGCGCTTCTTGCTCATAAAGTGGTCGATTATAACCACACCCGGCGGCCGACGACAGGCAACACCGTAACCCAAAGTGATCGAGCCGACAAAACCGTCGATTCGCCCGTGTTTATCGAGGTCGTGACCTCAGCTCAGCGCTTTGCGATTGAAGTCTCGCAAACGGAAGCCCATCAACAGCAACATGCCGAAATAAGCGACCACACCGGCAACGACCAATGCGCCCAGACGCAGGAACCGCTCCAGCATATGCCCTTGATCCCAGGCTGGCATGAAATGCATCCCGACCAGTAACACAGCAGACATCACCAACACTGCAATCACTAGCTTGAAGCCGAACTTCGCCCAACCCGGTTGCGGCTCATACATCTGCTGCTTGCGCAGTTGATAGAACAGCAGCCCGGCGTTAATGCACGCGCCGATGCTGATGGCCAGCGCCAGACCGGCGTGGGCCAGCGGGCCGATCAACACCAGGTTGAACAACTGGGTAACGATCAGGGTGAAAATCGCGATTTTTACCGGCGTGCGGATGTTTTGTTGCGCATAAAAGCCCGGAGCCAGCACTTTGATCACGATAATCCCGAGCAAACCGACCGAATAAGCGATCAGCGCCCGTTGGGTCATGGAGGCGTCAAACGCGCTGAACTGGCCGTACTGGAACAAAGAAACCGTCAACGGCTCGGCGAGAATCCCCAGCGCCAGGGAGCACGGCAACACCAGCATGAAGCACAGGCGCAGCCCCCAATCGAGGATTCGCGAGTATTCCTGGCGATCCTTGCTGGCGTAGGTCTTGGCCAGGGTCGGCAGGAGAATCGTGCCCAACGCCACACCCAGAACGCCGGAAGGCAATTCCATCAACCGGTCGGCGTAGTACATCCATGACACGGAACCGGCGACCAGGAACGAGGCAAAAATAGTATTGATGATCAGCGAAATCTGGCTCACGGACACACCGAGAATCGCCGGCAGCATTTGTTTCATGACCCGCCAGACGCCGCTGTCACGCAGGTTCAGTCGTGGCAGCACCAGCATGCCGATCTTTTTCAGGTGCGGCAGCTGATAGAGCAATTGCGCCAGACCACCCACCAGTACTGCCCAGCCCAGCGCCATGACTGGCGGATCGAAATACGGCGTTAGGAACACCGAAAAGATGATCATGCTGACGTTGAGCAGGGTCGGCACGAAGGCCGGCACCGAGAAGCGGTTATACGTGTTGAGGATCGCCCCGGCCAATGAAGACAGGGAGATCAGCAATATATAAGGAAAGGTCACCCGCAACAGACTGGCCGTCAGCTCGAATTTTTCCGGCGTATCGGTGAAACCCGGGGCGGTCGCCCAGATGACCCACGGCGCAGCGATCATGCCCAAGGCGGTGACCAACGCCAGCACCAGCGTCAGCAAGCCCGAGACGTAGGCAATGAAGGTTCGCGTCGCCTCCTCGCCCTTCTGGCTTTTGTATTCGGCAAGAATCGGCACGAACGCCTGGGAAAATGCCCCCTCGGCGAAGATACGCCGCAGCAGATTGGGCAGTTTGAAGGCGATAAAGAAGGCGTCGGTCGCCATCCCCGCGCCAAATGTACGTGCGATAAGGGTGTCACGAACGAACCCCAGAATCCGGGAAAGCATCGTGATAGAGCTGACGGCGGCCAACGATTTGAGCAGATTCATTGAAAGAGTTTGTGCCTGTCGATAAACAGCAGGCGAACAAAGCGCCTACTTATGCGATACTCCGCGCCGCAGCAGCACAGAGCCAAAGCTCGCGAGTTTACAGGTCAAGCGCCGGAAATAAATATCCCGCCTCTTTATACCTACCACTTAGCGGAACGTCTCAACCGCCCTTGACAAGACATCAACTCATCGGCATGATTCGCGGCCTATTTTGTTTGCTATTTCCTAAAAAGTCTTTCGAGGAGCTCGACGGTGGCCAACACACCTTCCGCCAAAAAACGTGCAAAACAGGCTGAGAAGCGTCGCAGCCACAACGCCAGCCTGCGTTCCATGGTTCGTACCTACATCAAGAATGTAGTTAAAGCCATCGACGCAAAAGACGCTGAAAAAGCTCAAGCTGCTTACGTTCTGGCCGTGCCAGTTATCGACCGTATGGCCGATAAAGGCATCATCCACAAGAACAAGGCTGCTCGTCATAAGAGCCGCCTGAACGGTCACGTCAAGGCTCTGAACCTTGCTGTTGCCGCATAAGCGATAAGCTTGTTAAAAAACCGACCCCAGGGTCGGTTTTTTATTGCCTGCGATTTAACAAACGCCGCACAAAAAAATGTGGGAGCGGGCTTGCTCGCGAAGGCGGTGTAACAGTCAACGATGATTTTGAATGTTATGACCTCTTCGCGAGCAAGCCCGCTCCCACACTTAGATTTAGGTCAAATTATTGAGCGTTCGCCCACGGCAGGATCGGGATGGCTGTCACCGCATTCTGCGGGCTACCCTCGATCACACGATCGCTATAGACCAGGTACACCAGCGTATTGCGCTTCTTGTCGAGGAATCGCACTACCTGCATGGTCTTGAACACCAGCGATGTGCGCTCCTTGAACACCTCGTCACCCTCCTTCAACTCACCTTTGAAGCTGATCGGCCCGACCTGACGACAAGCGATAGACGCTTCCGCGCGATCCTCAGCCAATCCCAAACCACCCTTCACGCCACCCGTCTTGGCTCGCGACAGGTAGCAAGTCACACCCTCAACCTTTGGATCATCAAACGCTTCGACGACGATGCGGTCGTTCGGACCGACAAACTTGAACACCGTCGACACCTGACCAATCTCCTCGGCCGAGGCCAGCAGCGGCATCGCCAACAGCAGACCCAACAATCCTTTTGCCACGCGCATTCAGGTATTCCCTCAGACCAGGATCAGGTTATCGCGGTGAACCAGTTCCGGCTCCGCCATATAACCCAACAGACCGACAATCGCCTCAGACGACTGACCGATGATTTTTTGTGCTTCCAGCGCGCTGTAGTTGGCCAGGCCCCGGGCGATTTCACGACCGTCCGGTGCCACACAAACCACCATCTCGCCACGACGGAAGCTGCCTTGGACCAGCTTGACACCCACAGGCAGCAAACTTTTGTTGCCTTGGGACAGCGCCGTTACCGCACCAGCATCCAGCACAAGCGTGCCACGGGTTTGCAGGTGCCCGGCCAGCCATTGCTTGCGCGCAGCCAGCAGGCCGCGCTCGGGCGACAGCAAGGTGCCGATGCGCTCGCCTGCCTTGAGACGATCCAGCACACGATCAATACGCCCGCCAACGATGATGGTATGCGCACCGGAACGAGCTGCCAGCCGCGCAGCACGCAATTTGGTCTGCATGCCGCCACGACCCAGCGCACCACCCGTACCGCCCGCCACCGCATCCAGCGCCGGATCATCAGCGCGCGCTTCGTAAATCAGATTGGCGTTGGGGTTGTTGCGCGGATCGGCATCGAACATGCCATCGCGATCCGTGAGGATCACCAACAGATCAGCCTCGACCAGGTTGGCCACCAGCGCCGCGAGCGTGTCGTTGTCGCCGAAACGAATTTCATCAGTGACCACGGTGTCGTTTTCGTTGATCACCGGAATAACTTTCAGCTCGACCAGCGCGCGCAAGGTGCTGCGGGCATTCAGGTAGCGCTTGCGGTCGGACAAGTCGTCGTGGGTCAGGAGAATCTGCGCGGTATGCCGGCCATGCTCGGCAAAGCTCGACTCCCAGGCCTGCACCAACCCCATCTGACCGATGGCGGCAGCGGCCTGCAACTCGTGCATCGCACTGGGTCGTACGGCCCAGCCCAAGCGGCTCATGCCGGCCGCCACCGCCCCGGAGGACACCAGCACCAGCTCGACGCCAGCCTCATGCAAAGCCACCATCTGCTCGACCCAAACACCCATTGCCGCGCGATCCAGGCCCTTGCCGTCCGCCGTCAGCAAAGCGCTGCCGATCTTCACGACCCAACGCTGCGCACCTGTCACCTTGCTCCGCATCATCTTCAACCTTAGCTTGAGGACAGCGCGACCCAGCGCTGCCCGTAACGTTATTCGTGACTACCGATTTCCAGATACTAAAACGCCGCTCGATTGAGCGGCGCCTTAGAAACCGGCTTGCGGCGATGATAACACCGCACCGGGATGAAGGTTCAGCACACACCTGCGATCTTCTGAACGTCAAAAGATCGCAGCCTGCGGCAGCTCCTACACAACGAATCAGTCACGCACGTAAATGATTTCCGGACCGTCTTCGTCATCCACATCTTCTTCGTCCCAATCATCGTCGCCGATGTCGTGGACCGACTTCACGCCGCTACGGCGCAGGGCACGCTGGTCATCCAGAGCCTGCAGCTGAGCACGGGCTTCGTCTTCGATGCGCTGATCGAGCTCGGCCAACTCTTCTTTGTAAACCGGGTCGTTAGCCAGGCGATCAGCACGATCTTCCATGTAACGCATGATGTCGTGGCAAAGACGCTCGGTGCCCAGCTTGGAGATGGCCGAGATCACGTAGACCGGACCGGTCCACTCCAGGCGATCAACGATCTCCTTGACGCGCTCATCGTGCTCTTCTTCAAGGATCTGGTCGCACTTGTTCAGCACCAACCAACGATCACGCTCAGCCAGGGACGGGCTGAACTTGGTCAGCTCGCTGACGATCACTTCCGCAGCATCCGGGGCGCTGGCGTCATCGAGCGGCGCCATGTCCACGAGGTGCAACAGCAGACGCGTACGCGACAAGTGCTTGAGGAAGCGAATCCCCAGGCCTGCGCCATCGGAAGCACCTTCGATCAGACCCGGAATGTCCGCAACCACGAAGCTTTTCCAGCGATCGACACTGACCACACCCAGGTTCGGCACCAGCGTGGTGAACGGGTAGTCGGCGACTTTCGGCTTGGCGGCCGACACCGAACGAATGAAGGTACTTTTGCCAGCGTTCGGCAAGCCCAGCAGACCTACGTCAGCCAACACCTTCATTTCCAGCTTCAGATCACGCGCCTCACCCGGCTTACCCGGAGTGGTCTGACGCGGAGCACGGTTGGTACTGGATTTGAAACGGGTGTTACCCAGACCGTGCCAGCCGCCGTGAGCCACCAGCAGTTTCTGGCCAGCCTTGGTCAGGTCGCCGATCACTTCCTGAGTGGCGGAGTCGATAACGGTAGTACCGACCGGAACACGCAGGACCAGCTCTTCGCCTTTCTTGCCGGTGCAGTCAGTGCTGCCGCCGTTGGAACCACGCTCAGCATCAAAGTGCCGGGTGTAACGGTAGTCCACCAGGGTGTTGAGGTTTTCGTCGGCGATCATGTAGACCGAGCCGCCATCACCACCGTCACCGCCGTTCGGACCACCGTTTTCAATGAATTTCTCGCGACGGAAGCTCATGCAACCGTTGCCGCCGTCACCGGCCTTTACTCGAATCGATACTTCATCAACAAACTTCATAACAAAACGCCTCTCGTCATACGGACGAGCCGAAAAAACCAAGACATAAGACTCTTGCAAAAATGAGCGCAGCGACCTCAATCAACGACCGCAAATCCAGCGCTGGAGCCCATCACAAACAGCTTTGCAAGAGACTCACCCCACAAACGAAAAAGCCCCGTCGCGAGACAGGGCTTTTCCAGCAACTACGTAATTATGCCGCGACGACTGCAGTCTTCGGGACAATGCTCACGTAACGGCGGTTGAAAGCGCCTTTTACTTCAAACTTGATCACGCCGTCGATTTTAGCGAACAGAGTGTGATCTTTACCCATGCCAACACCGTAACCGGCGTGGAATTGGGTGCCGCGCTGACGCACGATGATGTTGCCCGGAATGATAACCTGGCCGCCATACATCTTCACGCCAAGGCGTTTGGCTTCTGAGTCGCGACCGTTACGGGTACTACCACCAGCTTTTTTGTGTGCCATGAGTCAATTCTCCTAGTGAGGAATTAGGCTGAAATTAAGCCTGAATACCGGTGATTTTGATCTCGGTGTACCACTGGCGGTGGCCCATACGCTTCATGTGGTGCTTACGACGACGGAACTTGATGATGCGGACTTTATCGTGACGACCTTGGGAGATCACTTCAGCCACAACGGTAGCGCCAGCAACAACTGGAGCGCCGATGTTCACGTCATCGCCATTGGCGACCAACAGAACGCGATCAAAAGTAACGGATTCGCCGGTAGCGATTTCCAGTTTTTCGATCTTCAGGTATTCACCTGGGGCGACCTTGTATTGCTTGCCACCAGTAACAATTACTGCGTACGACATGGTATTTCTCCGATAATCCTGCTCACCCAGCTCTTTATAAGAAGAGGTATTGGCTGGCATGGCTGCATTGGGCTGGAAGGCCTGTTTGCAATTGCGTAAGGCAGGTGCTGCCCAGGAAGTTCAGGGTGCGCGATTGTACGCAAGCTGCCGGGGCGATGCAAGAGGCCGTCCATCGTACCTTGACACCCGCCGAAGTGGGTCCTAGCATGCCGCGCAACCCTTCTGGAGCAACTGTCGCTGATGCAACCCCAAGCTTTCTACCGCGCGGTGGCGGACGATTTTAGCGCCGTCGACGGCATCATCAAGAAGCAGCTGACTTCCCGAGTGCCGCTGGTATCGAAAATCGGCGATTACATTACCTCGGCTGGCGGTAAACGCCTGCGCCCTCTATTGGTTTTGCTGTGTGGCAAGGCTCTGGGTCGCGAAGGCGATGACCTGCGCCTGCTGGCCGCGACCATCGAGTTCCTGCACACCGCGACCCTGCTGCATGACGACGTGGTCGACATGTCCGGCATGCGCCGTGGCCGCTCGACCGCCAACGCCATGTGGGGCAACGCCCCTAGCGTGCTGGTGGGCGACTTCCTGTATTCGCGCTCCTTCGAAATGATGGTCGAACTGGGCTCCATGCCGGTGATGAAAATCCTTTCGCAAGCCACGCGCATCATCGCCGAAGGCGAAGTGTTGCAGCTGTCCAAGGTTCGTGACGCCAGCACCACCGAAGAAACCTACATGGAAGTCATCCGCGGCAAGACCGCGATGCTCTTCGAAGCGTCGACCCACAGTGCTGCAGCGCTCTGCGAAGCGACATCGGAACAGGCCGAAGCCCTGCGTACATTCGGTGATCATCTGGGCGTGGCGTTCCAATTGGTCGACGACCTGCTGGACTACAAAGGCGACGCCGAAACCCTGGGCAAGAACGTCGGTGATGATCTGGCTGAAGGCAAACCGACCCTGCCGCTGATCTACACCATGCGCGAAGGCACGCCGGAGCAGGCTGCCCTGGTGCGCAAGGCGATCCAGAAAGGCGGCATCGAAGACCTGGAAAGCATCCGCGAAGCCGTGGAAGCCTCAGGCTCGCTGGATTACACCGCGCAACTGGCCCGTGACTACGTGGCCCGCGCGATCAAGTGCCTCGACGCACTGCCTGCCAGCGAATACCGCGATGCACTGGTTGAGTTGAGCGAGTTTGCGGTCGCCCGTACACACTAAAAGCAAGATCAAAAGATCGCAGCCTTCGGCAGCTCCTACAGGCGTACACAAAACCCTGTAGGAGCTGCCGAAGGCTGCGATCTTTTGCTGTCAGCTCCCTCCTCCGATAAAACCCTATACAATGTGCGACTTTTAGCGATCCTCAATCCAAGGAGCCTTAGTGAGCACGTTGCCACCCTGCCCAAAATGCAATTCCGAATACACCTACGAAGACGGCGCCCAGTTGATCTGCCCTGAGTGCGCCCACGAGTGGTCCGCCAGCGGCGAAGCCGAAGCAGTGTCCGATGACACCGTGAAAAAGGATTCGGTCGGCAACGTCCTGCAGGACGGCGACACCATCACCGTGATCAAGGACCTCAAGGTCAAAGGCACGTCGCTGGTGGTCAAGGTCGGCACCAAGGTCAAGAACATCCGCCTGTGCGATGGCGATCACGACATCGACTGCAAGATCGACGGCATCGGCCCGATGAAGCTCAAATCCGAGTTCGTCAGAAAAGTCTGAGCCTGCTGTATTCCATCCCACGCCGTGCGTGGGATGGTGCTTCGCCCTCCCCCGCTTCGCCCAACAATCCCTCGCAATAGCCAAACGCCAGCCGTTTTGACCTTACGCAACCTTTACCCATAAAAAAACACAAACCGCCAATAGGTCCTTGCTATTTGATGAATAAGAATTATTCTCATTGAAACCAATCAATGGAGATGAGACCCATGACTTATTTGATCGACGCCTGGCTGGACCGCCCACACCCTTACCTCAGGATCCTGCATCGGGAAACCGGGGAAGTCTGTGCGGTGCTTGAAGAAGAAGCCTTGAACGAGCTGCAGGACCAAGGTGATCTGGACGTCAACGGCTTGAGTTCCAGCGAGCCGGTGGTGCTCAAGGAACTGGTGCGCAATCTGTTTCTTTTCTGCTATGCCCGGGCATTGCGCCCGACAAGCGAACTGCACCACAAGATCGAGGTATGAGAAACGCTGAAAAACCCTGTAGGGGCAGAGCGCCTACAGGGTTACGGTCTTACAGAACGTCGAGCAGTTCGACGTCGAATACCAGTACGCTGTGCGGCGGAATGCTGCCAACGCCTTGAGCGCCGTAAGCCAGTTCGCTCGGCACGTATAGACGCCATTTGCTGCCGGCGTTCATCAGTTGCAGGGCTTCGGTCCAGCCAGCGATCACGCCGCCAACCGGGAATTCTGCAGGCTGACCACGATCGTAGGAGCTGTCGAACACAGTGCCGTCGATCAGAGTGCCGTGGTAGTGAGTGCGCACTTGATCTTCACGGGTTGGCTTGGCGCCTTCACCCTGAGTCAGCACTTCGAATTGCAGGCCGGAAGCCAGGGTGGTGATGCCATCACGCTTGGCGTTTTCAGCCAGGAATGCCAGGCCTTCGCCAGCAGCGGCTTCAGCTTTGGCAGCTGCTTCAGCTTGCATGATTTCGCGAATGACCTTGAAGCTCGCAGACATTTCTTCCTGACCCACACGGCTTTCCTTGCCGGCGAAAGCGTCGGTCAGACCAGCCAGGATCGCGTCCAGGCTAACGCCCGGCGGCGGGTTGTCGCGCAGTTGATCGCCCAGCTGACGGCCAATACCGTAGCTGACGCGGGTTTCGTCGGTGGACAGATTTACTTCGGACATGACACTGCTCCGCTGTGCGGACGGCCCTGGAACTTGCCGTGCGTACACAGCGCGTCCCGGAGCGCCCGGAACCAAAAGGGCCAGCAGACTAGCACAGATGCCATTGCGTTGATGAGGGGCGTCAGTGCTGACACCCGATCGGGACCTTCAGACTCTCTTCGGTGCTGCCCCCCAGCCCGCACATTTCATCATGAACCGAGGTGTGCACGAGGTTGAATGGCAAGTTGGGGAAGGAATGAAGCACTTCACGCGCATGCTCGACCGATCGCAGATGAAACGTCTCGCCGTGGGCATCACTCAATGGATACGCCGCGCCATGCATTCGCGCTTCCAACAGGTAGATCCCGCCTTCCATCGAGATCAGGTTGAGTTCATCAACCTTCCCGGCGATGGCATAGGCATTCAACTCTTGCAGGTTCATGAACACACCTCACACAGTGGCGAGCCAAGATCCTTACAGGCATAGGCCTCGGCGCATCAAAGTACAAGCCACAAACAACACCGCCCGTCTGTTTCGCAACAGACGGGCGGCTGGGTATAGCAATAAAACGATCAGTGTTTGGTCAGCTTATCCAGGTAACCCATGGCAAACGCCGAAATCACGAAGGTCATGTGGATGATCACGTACCACTTCAAATGCTCGGGATCGACGTTCTTGGCGTCCATGAAAATCCGCAGCAGGTGGATGGACGAAATGGCCACGATGGAGGCGGCCACCTTCATCTTCAATGAAGAGGAATCCATGGTGCCCAGCCAGTTGAGCTTTTCCTTGTCGTCGTCGATGTCCAGTTGGGAAACGAAGTTCTCGTAACCGGAAATCATCACCATCACCAGCAAACCGCCTACCAACGCCATGTCGATCAATGACAGCAGCACCAGAATCAGATCCGACTCGGCCATCGAGAACACGTTAGGGATGACGTGGAAGACTTCCTGGAAGAATTTCAGCGCCAGGGCCAGCAACCCAAGGGACAGACCGAAGTAGATCGGCGCCAGCAGCCAACGCGAGGCGTACATTGCATTTTCGATAAAGCGTTCCATTGAATCTCACACATTGGACTGGAAATGTCCGCGAGTATACCAGCCACCTGTCTATACCCAGAAGCAGCCAGAAACCGTTGGGAAATCCGCAACCTGCGCGTGTGTGACAAGGTTTTTCTGCTAGTGTCCAAAGCATTGACAGCTCAGCGACATCGGACAGGAAGACGGAAAATGGATGTGCGATTGCCTTTAACGAGCGCCGGCATTTGCCTGGCTTTGCTGATGAGCGCTTGCTCGCCCAGCGATGAGAAGCGCCAGGTCAGCCTCGAGGAAAAGACTGCGCAGTTCGAGAAGTCTCTGGATGCGATTCAGGACCCAAAACTCAAGGAAGCCGTGGCTGAACTCGGCGGCTCACTGTTGTTGCTCGAGCGTGCGCAACTCAAGCTCGACAGCAAACCGGTGGAAACAGAATATGGCGAAGACGCCCTTGCCGTCCTCAAGCACTATCCGACGCCCCAGGCCTTGGTCGACACGTACATCAACGGCCTGATCGTGCTGCACAAAGATTCCAGTTCCGACTACCTGACCGATCTGCAACCGGTGTTCCCCTTCAACTTCAACATTCCGGCCGCGTTTCTCTTTCCCCATGGTCTTGAATGGCAATCGGTAACCTTGAGCAACAAACGCGTCATCCCGTTTCAGCCGGAATGGTCGGAAACCGATCCGGGCATTCAGCTCAGTCCGTCGAGCTCCAACCTGACCAACCCCGATGATTTGACGGTGACCTATCCATTCATCGACGGCCTGGACGTGGACAAAAAGAACCAGCCACAACCGGTGAGTCTGCAAGGCAAGGTGGAAGTCATCGCGCCGCGCCGGCTCTACAGCTTCGACCTGACGAAAAAGGACGTTGGCCAGACTCGCACCAACGACAACCTCAGCGTCACCCTGCTGAACCTTGCAAACAACTACGCCGAAATCGAATTCAACAACAGCGCGCCACTGGCCCCCGAGGTCAGCGAAACACCGCTGAACCCGCTGATTGTCCAGGCCAAGGACAGCACCGGGCAATTTCTCTCGCGCTCAGGCTCGATCCACGAAACCTCCGCACAAATAGCCTTCTATCAAAAGCAACTGGCGAAAATGCAACAACAGAAAGCCTGGAGCGCGAGCTTCGAGAAACAGATCGATGAAGAGCAGCGCGCCTTCGAGAAGCAACAGAACCACCATTATTCCAAGGTGTACTTCAACGGGCCGATCGAAACGCTTGAGGTCAGCGTACTGGACTATTCAACCGCCACGGTGACCCGCAAGGACCTGAACCTGCCGGTGCTTCGCTTCGACCCACACACCACGCAAAAGACCATCCAGCCACTGACGCTGCCGGTAGTGGTGTACGACGACCAGGCCCCGATCTGGCTCAAGGGCGCCACGCTTGGCGAGGAACAACTGAAAAAGAGCGTCAGCATCAGTCAGTCGGTCGAAGACCCCAGCGCCGCGCGTATCGAGTTCGATCACCCCAAAAGCTTCAATGATGAGCTGCTCGGCACCTCCTTCAACCCCGGCGAAAGCCCGGTCAGTTTCTTTACCGAGGACGGTAACGGCAAACGCGATGAGCCGATCGAATTGCCGCCTGAGGCATACCAGGTCGATCCCCTGCGCGGCACCATCACCTACGATTTGAACCTGTTTCCAGAAACCCCCGCTTACGCGGTGGGCTCCATGCCGCTGTTTCTCGCCACCGTCGAAAAGAAAACCATCGACGCCCACCAGTTGCCCAAAGGGCTGGCGCTCAAAGGCAATGCGCTGGTGGTTGATCTGAAGCAGTTTCCCGCCCAGGACTGGCGTTTCTTCGCCAAGGACGACAGCGGCAATTATCTGAAGGAGATTCTTTCGGTCAGCCACGATGCGAGCGCAGAAGGCCCGGCATTATTGGGGGTGCATTATTTCTACGGGCAGCCTGCCCGTCTGGAAACCTATCAACGAACCGATCTCTCCACCGTGCAATATGGTTTCGAGGTCAAACTCGACAAGGCGGACACGTCCAACCTTGCTCAATAGCCTGTTCAGTGCTCGGGCCGAAACTCGAAACCTCCAGGGTTGCGGCAGCGGCCACCATTGATTTCCCGCAGCTGAGCTTGCAGGTGCAGGCACCAGATTTGCGGATCGTCGGCCAGCTCATAGCCGTGCAGGGTGAGACTTTCAACAATGGTGTCGAGGATCGACTCAGCCACAAAGGGACCATGAAACGGGCCCTGGGCTTTGATGGCAGAAGGTTGTTCGCCGGCCATTCCAGCAGCGAAGAGTAAGGTCCACATGCCCGTATCCCCCGCCAATGGGCGGATGGCACACTCGATACGGGTCACAAGGCCCAGGCATTGACGGGTGAGGCAGAGGTTGCGCGACATGGCGGCGACCCTCGGTAGATCCGGTATTCAGCCCCCACGGGAGGGCTGTCTCGATCCAGTGATTACTGTCGATATCCTTGAGCTGAGAATAGAAGAAAAGTCTGACTAGCACGTCAAGTGAAACCAGAAGGCGCCGAATGGTCATTGTGTGAATATTGACGCCAGACTGATGGCACTTTTTAACTGAATGTCGATTCCGACAATATACAAAAACCTGTAGGAGCCGAGCTTGCTCGCGATAGCGGACTTTCAGCCAACAGTGATGTTGAATGTCAGTGCCTCATCGCGAGCAAGCTCGGCTCCTACAGGGGTTTTGTGTCAGGCAGGTTTGGCCTCGACCAGTGCTTCCTGCGCAGCTTCTTTCTCGGCTTCCTTGAGGTCTTCTTCGCTGATCATTTCTGCGATGACCCGCAAGCGCTCCACCACCCGCGCGTTAACGCTGCCTTCAGGGAACTGGCCATCGGCGTCCGGCGCACCGGCCGGCTCGCCGACCAACAGGCTCAGGGCTTCATCAGCCTGGCGCACGGCGTAGACGTGGAACTGCCCCGCGCGTACCGCCGTCAGCACTTTCTCGTCGAGCATCAGCGTGGCAACGTTGGCGTGGGGAATGATTGCGCCCTGCTCACCGGTCAGCCCGCGGGCTTCGCAGAGCCGGAAGAAGCCTTCGATCTTCTCGTTGACCCCGCCCACCGCCTGCACTTCACCGAACTGGTTGATCGACCCGGTGATCGCAAAACACTGCTTGAGCGGGGTTTTCGACAGGGCCGAAATCAGCGTACAAGCCTCGCCCAGCGATGCACTATCACCATCGACGTAACCGTAGGATTGCTCCAGGGCGATGCTCGCGGAAATCGCCAGCGGGAACTCCTGGGCGTAACGGCTGCCCAGGTACCCGGTGAGAATCATCACGCCTTTGGAGTGAATGGGCTGACCGAGGTTGACCTCGCGCTCGATGTCGACGATGCCGCTACCGCCCGGATACACCGTGGCGGAAATCCGCGCCGGCACACCGAACGCCGAGTCGCCGACCTCCAGCACTGTCAGCCCGTTGCATTTGCCCACCGCCGCGCCATCCGTGTCGATCAGGATGATCCCGGCCAGCATGTCATCGAGAATCCGCGCCGAGACGCGCCCGGTACGCGTGGCCTTGGCCTTGAGCGCACGTTCGATGTGCCCGGCGTCGGTCATTTCGTCACTGGCCAGTTGGCGAATGAAATCCGCCTCGCTGACCAGTTGGAACAGATCACCGATCCGCGCCGACAAACGCCCCTGGTGCTCAGCCAGGCGAGCACTGTAAGTCGCCAGACGCGCCACCGCATCAGCGGTCAGCGGCGCCATGCCTTCTTCGGAAGTGCGGGTCTTGAGTAACTGGGCGAACTGCTCCAGGCTTTCGTCGACCATCGGGATGTCTTCGTCGAAGTCCACCAGGACGCGGAACATCTCCTGGAAGTCCGGATCGAGGTCCTGCAGCGTGTAGTAGAGCTGCCTGGCGCCAATGATGACGACTTTGACCTGCAACGGAATATGTTGCGGCGTCAGGGTCACGGTGGCGAAACGGCCCATCTCGCCCAGCGGCGATTCCATTTTCAGTTTGCGCGATTGCAGCGCGCGTTTGAGCGCATCCCACACGAACGGCTCGCTGAGCATTTTTTCTGCTTCAAGAATCAAGAAGCCGCCATTGGCGCGGTGCAGCGCACCCGGACGCAACTGTCGATACGTGGTGTAGAGCGCGCCCTGATCGGTGGTGTACTCGATGCGGCCGAACAGGTTTTCGTAAGTCGGGTGCGGCTCAAAGACCACTGGCGCACCGCCGCTGAATGGATGACCGACCACCAGGCTCGGCGCGTATTGCTCTTCCAGCAACTTACGGGCGATGGCGTCCGTCTTGCTGTCGTCCACCAATTGCTCGACCACGGTCTTGAGCAGGTACACCTGAATGGCTTGCAGGTAACCGCAGACCGCCGCGTTTTCCGCATACTTCTCCGACAACGGAGAAAGCAATGGCTGCAAGGCCAGGGTGATGGTTTCTTCGTTGAGCTGGCGCAGTAGATTGCTCGACTCACGCTTCCACTGCGGCAGGCTGGCGAGTTCTTCGTTCAGCCGCTCTTCCAGCCACGAAATATCGTCATGAAAACGCTCGCGCTCGGCTTCCGGCAACTGGGCAAATTCGGCCTCGTCCACGGCCTTGCCTTCGCTCATCGGCGTAAAGGCGATATTGGTGCTGTCGCGGTACAGCGCAACATCCTTCTCCAGCGCCAGGCGCTCGATCACGTCCAGCGCCTTGTCGTAACGCTGGTTGAAGGCGCGGTCGATGGCGCTCTTCTTCTGCTGATAGGACGGGTGCTCGAACACGGCCGGAAAAGTCGCCAGCAGGTTGTCGATCAAACCGTTGATGTCATCGATAAAGGCACCGGCGGTGCCCGAGGGCAATTCCAGGGCGCGAGGTTCGCGAGGATCATCGAAATTGTTGACATAGACCCAGTCCGCCGGGGTCTGCAGGCGTTTGCCTTCGGCTTTCAGGTAGCGTTTGACGAACGAGAACCGGCCAGTGCCGGGCTCGCCCATGACGAATACGTTGTAACCGGGGCGTGGCATTGCCACACCGAACTGCAAGGCTTCGACCGCACGTTCCTGGCCAAGCACACCGCGGAAGGGCTCCAAATCATTGGTGGTAGAGAAGCTGAACTGTTCAGCGGAAAACGGACGGGTCAGCGCTTCGGGCGCTAGACGCAAGCTGGCAGCAACAGGATCAGGCATCGGGCTTCCTTACATCAGGCGGGGCAGATAGCGGCATTCTGGCGCTGCCCATACCTCACTTGCAAGGCGCGCCTCTAGCCAAAGCATAGACAAAGCGGCATCCCCAGGCGGGCCGGGGCCAAATCAATGTTTTTAATGAATGTTTTGCAAAAAATCACGGAACCCCGGGATCGTGCCTAAACTCCAAACTGCGCGGCTGGATTAATAACTGGCCCACTGGCGCCGGATTGGGCCAGACCCCTTGTCCATTGGTATGCACATAAAGAGAACAAAGCTATGAAACGGATTCTTCTCGGTACTCTCTTCACCGCTGTATCCCTCAATGCCATGGCTCAGGCGCCAGGCGGCCCGGATTGCGGTTGGGGCAACATGCTGTTCGAAGGTCAGCGTGGCACCCCGGCTCACTTCCTGGCATCCACCACCAACGGCACCTCCGGCAACGCAACCTTCGGTATGACCTCGGGTACCAACGGTTGCTCGACCAATGCGTCGCTGACCTATGGCGGCAAATCCTGGATTGCCATGAATGGCATGATGAACGAGCTGTCCGAAGACATGGCTAAAGGTCAGGGCGAAGCGCTGACTACTTACGCCGTGGTACTGGGCGTGGCGCCGGAAGACCGTGCGCACTTCGCCGCTGTGACTCACGAGCACTTCCAGCAGATCTTCAGCAAGGCTGACGTGACCGCTGACGACGTGCATACCAACACCCTGGCCGTTCTGAAGAGCGATCCGCGTCTGGCCAAGTACGCCACTCAAGCTTAAGCTCGACCCGCCCGCTTCTCTTTCGGGGAGCGGGTTTTGTTTTTTGAACCTGGCCCTTTTGGCCTGCCCCTTTGGGTCTTTGTTTCTTTCGACTTAAGTTGCCCACTATGCTCAAACGCCTTGCCTGGCTGGCGCTCTGTTCCTGCGCGTCGCTGTCCGCCGCGCCTCACATAGACAATCAACGTTTGCAGCAACTGGCCAATGACCCTTTCTGGATTTCCCTGGGTCACTACGAAACCGCCAAACTCGGCGGCTGGCGCAGCTATGTCAGCGACAAGAAATTCTTCCTCGCCGCCGACGGCAATGAACATCCTGACCGTGAACTGGCGGCGACCGTGCAAGCGCTGTACGCCCCCGCCAGTGCTGGCGAAAAACAGGCGCAATGCGTCTACCCGGCCCGCACCCGCTGGCTCAAGGCACAGCTCAACCTGAGCGATCTGCCGAAGCTTCCCTGCTCTGAATTCAAGCAATGGTTCAAGGATGTTTCGCCCCACAGTGCAGTGATGATTTTCCCGGCAGCGTATCTGAACAGTCCGTCATCGATGTTCGGCCACACATTGCTGCGCATCGACCAGGCCAATGTGCAGAGCGATCAAACCGCCCTGCTCAGTTATGCGATCAACTTCGGCGCGTACATCGAAGGCTCGGACAACAGCATCCTGTATGCCTGGAAAGGCTTGATGGGCGGCTATCCCGGTTTGTTTGCGCTGGTGCCGTATCAAGAAAAACTCTCGGAGTACCGCAGCCTCGAGAACCGTGATCTGTGGGAATACCGCCTCAATCTGACCCAGGCAGAAACCGAGCGCATGGTCGAGCACGTCTGGGAGCTGAAGCAGATCCAGTTCGACTATTTTTTCTTCGACGAAAACTGCTCTTATCGTCTGCTGGAATTGCTGCAAGTCGCCCGCCCGAGCTTGCGATTGACCGAACAGTTCCCGCTGACCGCGATTCCTACGGACACCGTCAAGGCGGTGAAAGAAGCCGGATTGGTGGAATCCATTCAGTATCGACCGTCTCGCGAACGTGAACTGCTGAGCCGCGCCGAGCCGTTGACCCATGAAGAACAGGAGTGGGTGCTGAAAGTCAGCGCCGACCAGAAGCAACTGCAAGAACCGGCGTTCAAGGCTCAACCCAAGGATCGTCAGGCGTTGATCATCGACGCCGCCTATCGCCTGGAGCGCTACCGCGCCAACGGCCAGGAGCGTGATCCGCAACGGGCGCAGCGCAGTTTCGAATTGCTGCGGGCGATCAACCAGAACCCGGCACCGGAACTGGACATCCCGCAACCCGGCCTGCCTGAGGATGGCCATGAATCGCGCACCTGGCAGGCCGGTATCGGCACTCGAGGCGACAAGGCGTTTGGCGAGTATGGCTTGCGCATGGCTTATCACGACCTCAACGACAACGCCGAGAGCTTTCCCCTCGGCGCGCAGATTGAAATCCTGCAAATGAAACTGCGCCAGTACGAAGGCAATCACTGGCAGTTGCAGCAATTTGACCTGGCGACCATCCGCTCCCTGACCCCGCGCAATGAATTGCTGCAACCACTCTCGTGGCAAGTCACCGGCGGCCTGGAGCGCGTGCCGGGCAAGCATGACGACGAAACCCTGGTCAGCCACGTCAATGGCGGTGGCGGCGGAACCTGGCAACTGGGCGACGACATGCTCGGCTTTGCTTTGGGCACCGTGCGCATTGAACACAACAACGACTTTGCCGGCTTCATCGCCCCGGCGGCGGGTTTCAACAGCGGTTTGCTGTGGAAAAACCCGGTGGGCAACTTCAGCCTGGAAGCCAAGGGCGATTTTTTCACCAACGGCGAAGTGCGCCGTAGCGTGAGTCTGAATCAGCAGTGGGAATTGTCGCGCAACCTGGGTTTGCGCCTGAGTGCCCAGCGCGAATTCAGCCACCTGGCTTCGCCCGAAAACGAAGTGATGCTTGAGGTGAAGTGGTATCACTACTGAAAAGATCGCAGCCTTCGGCAGCTCCTACAGATGTACGCGATTTAATGTAGGAGTTGCCGACGGCTGCGATCTTTTGATCTTTCTTTCACAAACGCCTCACGAATCCACTCCTAGACTTCTCCTATAGGCCGTTGACGGTCTGGGAGTCTGAGATGTGGCGTTGCGTGGGTGTGGTGGGTTTGCTGATGTTGATCGCGGGTTGCCAGACAACCCACGAGGATTTGATCGCCAAGGGTTATCCACCGGCATTCGCCGATGGCTTCGATGACGGTTGCAGCAGTGGCCGGCAAGCGGCGGGGGCAATCACCGGAGAGTTTCGTAAAAACGTTCCGCGTTACCTCAAGGACAAGCAGTACGCCGAGGGCTGGAGCGATGGCTTCCGTCAGTGTCAGGCGATGCGCGAAAGCGAGGACCGTGAGGATTATCGCAGCCACCATTGGGACGAGCGCGAAAAGGCCTGGCAGCAGCAGAAGGATCAGGACGCCGCTCGAGCTTTTCGCTCGCAATAAGTCGCTGATAGACATCTGTCGAAACTAAAAGCCTGCGACCATGGCCCAAACCCTATAACGGGAGAAAACCATGAGTCGCGCCTTCGTCAATGAAGATAACGCCGCCGCGCAAACCGATCAGCCCGTCGAACGGCAGGTCAGCGCGCAGCCCAATTACGTCACGCCAGCCGGGCTTGCGCAGCTTCAGGCGAAAGTCGCCGAAGTGCAAAACCTGATCAATGAACAGAGTGTGAAAGGTGACCTGGCCGACAAGCAGCGCCAGGCTGACCTCGAGCGTGACTGGCGGTATTTCAATCAACGCCTGCAGAGCGCTCAGTTAGTCGTACCGGCCTCCTCGACCAACAAAGTGCAGATTGGCGCCTGGGTGACTTTTGCCGATGAACAGGACAACGAACAACGCGTGCAGTTGGTTGGCGAGGATCAGGCGGATGCCGCCAGCGGATTGATCAATTGGGGGTCGCCACTGGGGCGGGCGTTGTTGGGCGCGCAGGTGGGGGATGAGGTGGTGTGGAAGCGGCCGGCGGGGGATTTGGTGATTGAGGTATTGGGCATAGAAGTTGGTTGACCTTTAGGCCGCCATCGTCGGAACGCCGCCCGGAGCAAGCTCGCTCCCACAGTAGATATTCAGTGGACTTCAGATTTGCAGCCAACACAAATCCCCTGTGGGAGCGAGCCTGCTCGCGATGGCCGCGCCGCTGTGTAACTGAAGCCCATAAAAAAACGGAGCCCCGAAGGCTCCGTTCTTTCATGCAACCAACCTGAAATCAGGCCAGTTTCTTGTGCCGTACACGATGCGGCTGAGTCGCGGCTTCGCCCAGGCGCTTGCGGCGATCGGCTTCGTACTCGGTGTAGTTACCTTCGAAGAACACCGCTTGCGAGTCGTCTTCGTACGCCAGGATGTGAGTCGCGACGCGGTCAAGGAACCACCGATCGTGAGAGATCACAATGGCAGCGCCCGGGAAGTCCAGCAGGGCTTCTTCCAGGGAACGCAGGGTTTCAACGTCGAGGTCGTTGGACGGTTCGTCGAGCAGCAGGACGTTGCCGCCCTCTTTCAGGGTCAGCGCCAGGTGCAAGCGACCGCGCTCACCACCGGACAGGTCCTTGACGAACTTCTGCTGATCGCCGCCCTTGAAGTTGAAGCGACCGACGTAGGTACGCGACGGAATCTCGTAGTTGCCGATACGGATCTGATCCGAACCCTCGGAGATTTGCTGGAACACAGTCTTGCTGCCGTCCAGGTCTTCGCGGCTTTGATCGACGCAGGCCAGTTGCACGGTTTCGCCGACTTCGATACTGCCCGAATCCGGCGTTTCCTTGCCCATCAGCATGCGGAACAGGGTCGATTTACCGGCACCGTTACCGCCGATCACGCCAACGATGGCGCCTTTAGGCATGGAGAACGACAGGTTGTCGATCAGCACGCGATCGCCATAACCCTTGGAAACGTTCTTGAATTCGATGACCTTGTCGCCCAGGCGCGGACCGGCCGGGATGTAGATCTCGTTGGTTTCGCTGCGCTTCTGGAATTCCTGCGATTGCATTTCTTCGAAGCGTTGCAGACGCGCCTTGGATTTGGACTGGCGGGCCTTGGCGCCTTTGCGCACCCACTCCAGTTCTTCCTTCATGGCTTTTTCGTGAGCCGACTGCTGCTTGGACTCGGCAGCCAGACGGTCGGACTTGGCTTCGAGCCAACCCGAATAGTTGCCCTCGTAAGGAATACCGGCGCCACGGTCGAGCTCGAGGATCCAGCCGGCAACGTTGTCCAGGAAGTAACGGTCGTGCGTGATCGCAACCACGGTGCCCGGGAAATCGTGCAGGAAATGCTCCAGCCAGGCGACGGAGTCGGCGTCCAGGTGGTTGGTCGGTTCGTCGAGCAGCAGCATGTCGGGGGCGGACAGCAGCAGGCGGCACAGGGCCACACGACGCTTCTCACCACCGGACAGGAATTCGACCTTGGCATCCCAGGCCGGCAGACGCAGCGCATCGGCGGCGACTTCCAGTTGGCGATCCAGGTTGTGGCCGTCGCTGGCCTGCAGAATGGCTTCGAGCTTGGCCTGTTCGGCGGCCAGTTTGTCGAAGTCGGCATCTTCTTCAGCGTAAGCCGCGTAGACCTCGTCCAGGCGAGCCTGGGCGTTCTTGATCACGCTGACCGCTTCCTCAACCACTTCACGCACGGTCTTGGTCGGGTCCAGGATCGGTTCTTGCGGCAGGTAGCCGATGTTCAGGTCCGGCATCGGACGGGCTTCGCCGTCGAACTCGGTATCAACGCCCGCCATGATTTTCAACAGGGTGGATTTACCCGAACCGTTAAGGCCGAGTACGCCAATCTTGGCGCCCGGGAAGAACGACAGCGAAATGTTTTTCAGGATTTCCCGCTTCGGCGGAACAACTTTACCCAGCCGATGCATGGTGAATACGTATTGAGCCATGGAGAACCTAGGGTCAGTGAACGATGAATGATTGGAGCGCAGGCGATGCCTGGCCAGGCTGTGCGCGTAGGCCGATTGATAGCTATCAATACGTGCGCGCTGAAAAAGCCTGATTCTAGGAGCTGGAACGCTCCCGCGTAACCGGCAAAGCTACCTTAATGACGAGAGGCAGTCCAGCCGAGCGGGACTGGCACTTTGCCACAACTCAAGGCATGCTAGCCGCCCTTCGGGCGTCCGGCTTATAGTGCACGTCGCGCCAGTCCAGCCAAACCGCAGGATTACAGTTTGTCTAATGTCTCTCCCCCTTCTTCCGTGAGCGCACTCAACCCTGCGACCGGCTCACCCCTGCGTGGCTCCTTGAAGGGCGCGCTGGCGGCGCTCGTCCTGTTGTTGCTCGCGCTGCTGTTCTGGCAGTTGCTGGATCAACTGCGCGAAACCCAGAAAAACCAGCGTCAGTACACCATCGACTACACCGCCGATCTGGCCTCGCAAGTCAGCCTGAACATGGCGCTCAACGCCCAGATCGCCCTCAACCTGCTACCGATCGTCGAACAACCGCAAAGTGCCGACGAACAGCAGGCGCTGTTGCGCAAACTGCAAAAATCCTTGCCCGACCTGCGCAGCCTCGCGTTGCTCAGCCCTTCCGGGAAAGTCCTCACCGACAGCGCCGACAACAGCGACGACGCCGACTACCTGAGCGAACTGGTCCGGCGCAGTCGCGCTCAGGCCCATTATTTCAGCAACGCCAATGACGGTTCGGTAGTGCATCTGCTGCTGCATCAAGCCAGCGGTAGCACCCGCGGCTACTGGGTTTTGCGCCTGAGGCCGACATTTTTCTCGTCGCTGACCAAACAAAACGAAACCGGTATTCGCCCGCTGTGGGTGGTGGAAAACCGCGTCAATCACCAGATCATCAGCCGCGACGATGGGCAGCCCTCGGCCACACCGACCGTGTTGACAGCGGATGAGCTGGCCAACAGCGTGCTGACCGTGCCCCTGAGCAGCAGCGACTGGCAACTGCGCGGGTTGTTCGACCGTCAACGGGTGATCGAACAGCTGCTGCCGGCGTTCATCGGCAAATGCCTTCTGGGCCTGGCCTTCTCGCTGCTGCCGTTCATCGCCCTGCTGAACATGCGGCGCCGCCAGCGCCAGGTGCACGAAGGCCGTCGACGCTACCAGGATATTTTCGAAGGCACCGGCGTCGCCTTGTGTGTACTCGACGTGTCCGGGCTCAAAAGCGTCTTCGACAAGGCTCAGCTGCACAGTAGCGAACACCTGAAGGCCTGGCTCGAGACACCGGAACAACGCCAGCAACTGCTGCAGGAACTGCGCATCACCGAGGTCAACCTGGTCGCCCTGCAACTGCTCAACGTCAACACGTGCGATGAAGCCTGGAAACTGCTGATCGACGGTAACCCGCAGGACGGCACCGCCATCGGCGATCAAGTGCTCGACGCGGTGCTCAACCAACAGAAACAGCTTGAACTGGAAATCAAACTGCAGGACGCCAATGGCCGCGACCAGCACTTGTGGCTGGTCCTGCGTCTGCCGGAAGACCAGGACGACTATAAAGCGGTGATCCTGAGCATCACCGACATCACCAGCCGCAAGCTCGTCGAACTGTCGTTGCTGGAGCGTGAAGGATTCTGGTCCGACGTGGTGCGCACCGTGCCGGATCATCTGTACGTGCAAGACGTGATCAGCCAACGAATGATTTTCAGCAACCACCACCTGGGCCAGACGCTCGGTTACAACCGTACCGAACTGCACCAGATGGGCGAGTATTTCTGGGAAATTCTGCTGCACCCCGAAGATGCCGACTTCTACCACCGCTCGCGCCAAACCCAGCGCCAGGCCGGTTACCGACAATTGATGCAATGCCAGCTGCGCTTCCGCCACCGGGACGGTAAATGGCGGCGCTTCGACATCCGCGAACAGGCGCTGGCGCGGGACAAGCACGATCAGGTCACGCGAATCATCGGCGTGGCCAAGGACATCACCGATCAGATTGAAGCCAGTGAGTCCCTGCGCGACAGCGAGCAGCGTTACCGGATGCTCGCCGAAAGCATCAGCGACGTGATTTTCTCAACCGACAGCAAGATGGCGCTCAACTACGTCAGCCCGTCGGTGCAAGCCGTGCTGGGCTACGACGCCGACTGGATTTTCCAGAACGGCTGGCAATCGACCATCGCCAACCCACAACAGCTGACCGGCATTTATCAACTGATGGACCGGGTCAGCAAAGCGCTGAATAAACCCGAGCAACTGGCGCTGTTGCGCAGCCAGGTGCAGACCCAACTGTTTTTGTTCGACTGCCTGCGGGCCGACGGTCGCAAGATTCCTATCGAACTGCGACTGGTGCTGGTCTGGGACGAACACGGTGCATTCGAAGGCGTGCTGGGCGTCGGTCGCGACATCAGCCAGCAACGCCGCGCCGAAAAAGACCTGCGCATGGCTGCGACCGTATTCGAGCACTCGACTTCTGCGATCCTGATCACCGACCCGGCCGGCTACATCGTCCAGGCCAACGAAGCCTTCAGCCGCGTCAGCGGTTATGCGGTGGAGCAGGTGCTCGACCAGTTGCCGAACATGTTGACCGTCGACGATCAGCAGGAAGCCCATCTGCGTTATGTGCTCAAGCAGTTGCATCAGCACAGCACGTGGGAAGGCGAAGTCTGGCTCAAACGACGCAATGGCGAGCATTACCCGGCCTGGGTCGGGATCACGGCGGTGCTGGATGACGAAGGCGATCTGGCCAGCTACGTGTGCTTCTTCAGCGACATCAGCGAACGCAAGGCCAGTGAACAGCGGATTCACCGCCTCGCCTATTACGACGCCCTGACTCACCTGCCCAACCGCACACTGTTCCAGGATCGCCTGCACACAGCGCTGCAATCGGCCGAACGGCAGAAGTCCTGGGTGGTGCTGATGTTCCTTGACCTGGACCGCTTCAAACCGATCAACGACTCCCTGGGCCACGCCGCCGGCGATCGCATGCTCAAGGAAATGGCCACGCGCCTGCTCGGCTGTGTCGATGATGACGACACCGTGGCGCGCATGGGCGGCGATGAATTCACCTTGCTGCTGCAACCGCGGGCCAACCGTGAAATTGCCTTGAACCGGGCGATTCATGTGGCCGAACAAATTCTCGCCAGCCTGGTGAAACCGTTCGTACTTGAAGGCCGCGAGTTCTTCGTCACCGCCAGTATCGGGATCGCCCTGAGCCCTCAGGACGGCAACGAACTCAGCCAGCTGATGAAAAACGCCGACACCGCGATGTATCACGCCAAAGAGCGCGGCAAGAACAACTTCCAGTTCTATCAGGCCGACATGAACGCCAGCGCCCTGGAGCGTCTGGAGCTGGAAAGCGACTTGCGTCATGCCTTGGAGCAAGACGAATTTGTGCTGTATTACCAACCGCAGTTCAGCGGCGATGGCAAACGCCTGACCGGCGCCGAAGCCTTGCTGCGCTGGCGCCATCCGCGACGCGGGCTGGTGCCGCCGGGAGACTTCATTCCGGTGCTCGAAGAGCTCGGTCTGGTGGTGGATGTCGGCGACTGGGTGATCAGCGAGGCCTGCCGTCAGCTCAAGACCTGGCATCAGGCCAAGGTCCGGGTGCCCAAGGTGTCGGTGAACATCTCCGCGCGGCAGTTCTCCGATGGCCAGCTCGGCACGCGGATCGCCACCATCCTTAAGGAAACCGGCCTGCCGCCGGCGTGCCTGGAGCTGGAACTGACCGAAAGTATCCTGATGCGCGAAGTCAGCGAAGCGATGCAGATACTCGCCGGATTGAAAAATCTCGGCCTGAGCATTGCGGTCGACGACTTCGGCACTGGTTACTCATCGCTCAACTACCTCAAGCAGTTCCCGATCGACGTGCTGAAAATCGACCGCACCTTCGTCGACGGCCTGCCGTCGGGTGAGCAGGATGCGCAGATTGCCCGCGCGATCATCGCCATGGCCCACAGCCTCAATCTGGCGGTTATCGCCGAGGGCGTGGAAACCCACGAGCAGCTCGACTTCCTGCGTGAGCATGGTTGCGACGAGGTTCAGGGGTATCTGTTCGGGCGGCCGATGCCGGCGAGCCGGTTTGAGGCGCAGTTCAGCAATGATGCGCTCTTCATGTTCGACTGAAGTTTTGCGGTGGGGCTGATGCCCCCTTCGCGAGCAGGCTCGCTCCCACAGGTTTTTTGGGTGTACACAAGATTTGTGATCACTGAAGATCCACTGTGGGAGCGAGCCTGCTCGCGAAGAGGCCGGCACGATCACCGCTGATCCCGTCATGAAGCCCACTTGTCTGCGACATGATGTCCTTTCATATGCCATCTAAAACCCATTGGGTTAGAATGCCCCCCTTTTCTGCCCCGATCCTTGAGGACCGCCATGTTCAGCCGTGATTTGACTATTGCCAAGTACGACGCCGATCTCTTTGCCGCCATGGAGCAAGAAGCTCAGCGCCAGGAAGAGCACATTGAGCTGATCGCTTCGGAAAACTACACCAGCCCTGCGGTCATGGAAGCTCAAGGCTCGGTACTGACCAACAAGTACGCCGAAGGCTACCCGGGCAAGCGCTACTACGGTGGTTGCGAGTTCGTCGACGTGGTCGAGCAACTGGCCATCGACCGTGCAAAAGAACTGTTCGGCGCTGATTACGCCAACGTTCAGCCACACGCCGGTTCGCAAGCCAACAGCGCCGTTTACCTGGCTCTGCTGCAAGCGGGCGACACCATCCTGGGCATGAGCCTGGCGCACGGTGGTCACCTGACCCACGGTGCCAGCGTTTCCTCCTCCGGCAAGCTGTACAACGCCGTTCAGTACGGTATCGACGGCAATGGCCTGATCGACTACGACGAAGTCGAGCGTCTGGCGGTTGAGCACAAGCCGAAAATGATCGTGGCCGGTTTCTCTGCCTACTCGCAGATCCTCGACTTCTCGCGTTTCCGCGAAATCGCTGACAAGGTTGGCGCCTACCTGTTCGTCGACATGGCCCACGTGGCCGGTCTGGTCGCCGCTGGCGTCTACCCGAACCCGGTGCCTTTCGCTGACGTCGTGACCACCACCACGCACAAGACCCTGCGCGGTCCACGTGGCGGTCTGATCCTGGCTCGCGCCAACGCCGACATCGAGAAGAAACTGAACTCCGCAGTATTCCCGGGCGCCCAGGGTGGCCCGCTGGAGCACGTGATCGCCGCTAAAGCGATCTGCTTCAAGGAAGCGCTGCAACCTGAGTTCAAGACCTACCAGCAACAAGTGGTGAAGAACGCCAAGGCCATGGCCGGCGTGTTCATCGAGCGCGGTTTTGACGTGGTATCGGGCGGTACTGAAAACCACCTGTTCCTGCTGTCGCTGATCAAGCAGGAAATCTCCGGTAAAGACGCTGACGCCGCTCTGGGCAAAGCGTTCATCACCGTGAACAAGAACTCCGTGCCAAACGATCCACGCTCCCCGTTCGTCACCTCCGGTCTGCGCTTCGGTACTCCGGCTGTGACCACTCGTGGCTTCAAGGAAGCAGAGTGCAAAGAGCTGGCCGGCTGGATCTGCGACATCCTGGCGGACCTGAACAACGAAGCGGTGATCGACGCCGTTCGTGAGAAGGTCAAGGCCATCTGCAAGAAGCTGCCGGTATACGGCGCCTAATCAGCCCGCAGAACCGCAGCAATGAAAAAACCGGCCAGTGATGGCCGGTTTTTTTTTCGCCTGTTAGAAAGGTCAAAAGATCGCAGCCTTCGGCGGCTCCTACATTGGAATGCGTTTCCCTGTAGGAGCTGCCGAAGGCTGCGATCTTTTGATTTTCAATAAATTGGCACCACCGGTCAGACCGGTCATGCCAATTTTGCTATTTTCCCTTGTAATCCCGAAAAAACCGAGCCTAGACTGCGCCTGCACTGGACATACCGGTAAGACCACAATAATTAAGTCCTGAATCTGATGCGCGAAGCGCACGGCAGCCAGGACACCGACCAGGATTCCTCCCATGCTCAGATGGTGCTCGCGTTCAATCTTCCTTCAAGTGGTTCTCGGACTGGTGCTCGGCATCGTCTGTGGGCTGACCCTCCCTGAATACTCCGCCCAGCTCAAACCGCTCGGCGATGGCTTCATCAAACTGATCAAGATGCTCATCGGTCTGATCGTGTTCTGCGTAGTGGTCAGCGGCATCAGCGGTGCCGGCGACCTGAAGAAGGTCGGACGCATCGGCCTGAAATCGGTGATCTACTTCGAAATCCTGACCACCATCGCCCTGGTAATCGGTCTGGTGTTCGCCTTCACTACCGGCATCGGCAGCGGCGCGAACATTCATCTGGATCAGCTTTCCGCTGCCGACATGGGCGACATCGCCCAGCGCGGCCAGCACATGCAAACCACCTCCCAGTTCCTGATGAACCTGATCCCGACCTCGGTAATCGGCGCCTTCGCGGAGAACAACATTCTGCAAGTCCTGCTGTTTTCGGTGCTGTTCGGCAGTGCGCTGAACCTGGTGGGCGAAGCAGCGTCGGGTATTTCCCGGCTGATCAATGAGCTGAGCCACGTGATCTTCCGCATCATGGGCATGATCGTGCGTCTGGCGCCGATCGGCGTGTTCGGCGCCATCGCTTTCACCACCAGCAAATATGGCCTGGACTCGTTGCAACACCTGGGCAGCCTGGTCGGCCTGTTTTACCTGACCTGCGTGGCGTTTGTGTCGCTGATTCTCGGCCTGGTGATGCGCCTGTCCGGCCTGCGGATGTGGCCGTTGCTCAAGTACCTGCGCGAAGAACTGCTGATCGTCATGGGCACCGCTTCTTCCGACGCCGTGCTGCCACAAATCATGCGCAAGCTTGAGCATCTGGGCATCGGCAGTTCGACGGTCGGGCTGGTCATTCCTACCGGTTACTCGTTCAACCTGGACGGTTTCTCGATCTACCTGACCCTCGCCATCGTATTCATCGCCAATGCCACCGGCACGCCGCTGGCCATGACCGACCTGCTGACCATCCTGCTGGTGTCGTTGATCACCTCCAAAGGTGCCCACGGTATTCCCGGCTCGGCGCTGGTGATTCTCGCGGCGACACTGACGGCGATCCCGGCGATTCCGGTGGTTGGCCTGGTGCTGGTGTTGGCAGTGGACTGGTTCATGGGCATCGGCCGGGCGCTGACCAACCTGATCGGCAACTGCGTCGCTACCGTGGCCATCGCGCGCTGGGAAAAGGACATCGATATTCAACGGGCGAACAAAGTACTTTCTGGCCAGGTGGGTTATACCTTCCAGCCGAGAAAGCCTGTCGGCCCGGCGCATCAGCAGGAATTCTGAATAATCGCCGTGCCTGCCCACGGGCAGGCACGGTCATCAATCGTTTTGGATGCTCATGGAGCGAACAGTGATTACCTCGTCAACCGTCGTCAATTCAGTCGTAGAGAAACTTCGGGCCGCTTTGGCCCGTGGCCAGTGGCGCTCCGGAGAGATGCTGCCGGGGCAGCGTGAGCTGGCCGAACAACTGGGCATCAGCCGCCCGAGCCTGCGTGAAGCCGTCATCGTGCTGGAAACCCTTGGGCTGGTGCGTTCAATGCCGGGGAAAGGCGTGGTGGTGCTGGAGGCCAATCTCAGCGACAGCCAACGCCACGACAGCGCGGTCGCCGGTGCAAGCCTGGAAGACGTGCTGCAACTGCGCTACACCCTCGAGCCGTTCATTGTCGGTCTGGTGGCGCAGTCGATCAGCAGCAAGGAAGTCGGGCAACTGCGCCTGACCCTGATGGACATGCGCGAAGCGCTGGAAGCCAACGACAGCGAAGCCGGCGTGAACGCCTACATCGCGTTCCACGAAGAGCTGTTCACGCTGACCTCCAACCCGATCTTCCAGAGTGTGGTGCAACAGACCAGCAACGCCCTCAAGCAAAGCGCCGACGTGCTGCGCAACTCCCCGGAGCATTTGGCTGAGCGCCTTGAGGAGAACGAAGCCGTGGTACGCGCTATTCGCAGTAAAAACAGCGCCCAGGCCAGCGCCGAAATGCGTCGGCACATCCTTCGGGAAGGCCAGCGGATGGGCATCGAATTGAATATTCCGGACGACAACCTCGTCAGTTGAGTCCGCTTCGAACTGGAGACAAGCCATGAACAGCTTCGCCTCACCGCAAACCCTCACTGCCCTGCGCTTCCCCCGCACGAACACCGGGAAGCCGTCGGCGGATGATCTCTACTCACGGATATTCGATGCCATTCTCGAACAGCGCATCGTCCCCGGCAGTCGCTTCACCGAAGAAAGCCTGGGGGACATGTTCGGGGTGAGCCGCAGCAGCATCCGCCAGGTACTGACGCGCCTGTCTCATCAGCAGATCATCATCCTTCGCACCCATCATCGTCCCCGGGTCGCCGCGCCAGACGTCGAGCAGACTCGCCAGACGCTTCACGCCCGGCGACTGACCGAGCTCACGCTGGTACGGCTGGCCTGTCAGCAGCCTCGCCCGCAAGACCTGAATCGTCTGCGCGACTTGATCGATAGTGAGCGCCGGTGTCTGGAACGCGATCAGCGTGGCCCGGCGATTCGGTTGTCCGGGGAGTTTCACCTGCAACTAGCCGAAATGGCTGGAAACGCACCGTTGGCGCATTTTCTTGGCAGTCTGGTGCCGCTTACTTCACTGGTGATTGCGCAGTTTGATGCGCAGGTCGAGGGTTATTGCGTGTGGCAGGCGCATGAGGGGATTCTGGATGCGGTTGAGCGTGGGGATGCCGAGATGGCAGTGGCTTCGCTGAACCGGCATCTTGATCATCTGGAAACGACTTTGCTGAACGCTAGACCGGTTCTTCGTCAAAATCGAGTTGCCGGTTAGATCGCCATCGCGAGCAAGCTCGCTCCCACATTGAATACCTGTATGACCATTTTCTTGTAACCGACACAGATCAAATGTGGGAGCGAGCTTGCTCGCGATGGGGCCATAGCAGACGCCGACAATGCTTCAGATTGCGGCCACCCGCGCAAACCCCTCACGGATTTTCTCTTCCGGTAAATCATCGGCAATGAATACGATCACGCTTTCGCGCGTTTCATCGTCCGCCCACTCCGTGTCCCAATCGAATCCGTACAGCTTCAACACGCCCTGAAACACCATGCGTCGCGGCTCGCCAAGGATGTTCAACACACCTTTGTAGCGCAGCAATTGCTTGCCATGATCTTCCAGCAGTTCGTTCATGAACTCGCTGAGTTTGTCGATATCCAGCGGCTTGTCGGTGCGCAGCACCAGGCTGGAAATGCGGTCGATGGACGGCGCTTTGCTCACTGGGCGCAGGCTGACGCCGCCACCCAGGTCGGCATTGAGATTGAAGCCGCGCACGTCGAGCAATTCCGCCAGATCGATCTTCCCGTGCTCGACCACGCGGATCGGTGCGCGACGGTTGATCCGGGTCAGGCGCTCGCTCAGCGCGGTAAAGGTCGCCTCGTCCACCAGATCGCGCTTGCTCACCAGTAAGCGGTCGGCGAAGCCGATTTGCGCCTGGGCGATGGTTTGAGTCAGATGAGTGTCAGCGTGCGCCGCATCGACCAGGGTAATGATGCCGTCGAGGATGTAGCGCTCGCGCAGCTCTTCATCGATGAAAAAGGTTTGGGCCACAGGTGCCGGGTCGGCCAGGCCGGTGCATTCGATCACCAGACGGTCGAAGGCGATTTCGCCGCTGTCCAGGCGTTCGAGCAGCAAGTACAAAGCCTTGGTCAGATCGGTGTGGATGGTGCAGCAGACGCAGCCGTTGGACAGCGTCATCACTTGCACCGGTTCGTCGCCCAACAGTTGGGTGTCGATACCGGCGTCGCTGAATTCGTTCTCGATCACGGCGATTTTCAGGCCGTGTTCGGCTTTGAGCAGGTAGCGCAACAGCGTGGTTTTTCCCGCGCCGAGAAAGCCACTGAGGATCGTTACCGGGATGGGAGAGGACAACTGGAATCTCCTGTTTCACAAAATGAGAATTCAACACAAAAACAAATGTGGGAGCGGGCTTGCTCGCGAAAGCGGTGTGTCAGTCGACATTAATGTTGAATGACAGATCGCTTTCGCGAGCAAGCCCGCTCCCACAGGGATTGCATCAAGCCGACTGTTGCATCAACAGCACTTCGGCCCACCCTTGCCACCGTAACGAGCCTCTTGGCGTTCCCGGAAGAACATTTCGTAGGTCATCACCGGTTTGTCCGGGTGTTTGGTTTGCATATGCTCGACGTAATTGTCGTAGTCGGGCATCCCGACCATCAGGCGCGCGGCCTGACCGAGGTATTTACCGAGGCGACTCAGGTCATTGAACATGCTGCAATCCTCGATTACGCATCCGGCAGAGCCTGGAATGGCGCTTCTTTATCCGTACGTTCCTTGCTGCCCCAAGCGGAAATACCGACCTTGAGCGCATAGAACAGGATACTGAATACCACGAACAGGAACAGCGCTGTCAGCGTTGCGTTGGTGTAGGCGTTGAAGATCACGTGCTGCATCTGCGTAATGTCCTTAGCCGGCGCGAGGATCTGACCGTTGGCCAGCGCATCGCTGTACTTCTTGGCCAGCGACAGGAAGCCGATCGCCGGGTTGGCGTCGAACAGCTTGATGAAACCGGCGGTGGTGGTGCAGATCAGCAGCCATACCGCTGGTAGCATGGTCACCCAAACGTAGCGTTGGCGTTTCATTTTGATCAGTACAACGGTGCCGAGCATCAGCGCGATACCGGCCAGCATCTGGTTGGAGATACCGAACAACGGCCACAAGGTGTTGATGCCACCCAGCGGATCGATCACGCCCTGGTACAGCAACCAACCCCACATCGCCACACAACCTGCGGTTGCGATCAGGTTAGCGGTCCAGGATTCGGTGCGTTTCAGCGCCGGCACGAAGGAACCGAGCAAGTCCTGCAGCATGAAACGGCCGGCACGGGTACCGGCGTCCACAGCCGTCAGGATGAACAGCGCTTCGAACAGAATCGCGAAGTGGTACCAGAACGCCATGGTGTTTTCACCCGGCAGGACACTGTGCAGGATCTGCGCGATACCAACCGCCAGGGTCGGTGCACCGCCAGCACGGGCCAGGATGGTGGTTTCACCGATGTCCTTGGCCACCGCTTGCAGGGCTTCCGGGGTGATTGCAAAGCCCCAGCTGCTGACGGTTTGTGCCACGGCCACCACGTCACCGCCGACGACTGCCGCCGGGCTGTTCATGGCGAAATACACGCCTGGCTCGATCACCGAAGCCGCCACCATCGCCATGATGGCGACGAAGGATTCCATCAGCATGGCGCCGTAACCGATGTAACGGGCGTTGACCTCGTTATCCAGCAGTTTCGGCGTGGTGCCGGACGAGATCAGCGCGTGGAAACCCGAGACCGCGCCACAGGCGATGGTAATGAACAGGAACGGGAACAGACCGCCCTTCCACACCGGGCCCGTGCCGTCGACGAACTGGGTGAGTGCCGGCATTTTCAGCTCTGGCATGGTGATCAGGATGCCGATCGCCAGGGCCACGATGGTGCCGATTTTCAGGAAGGTCGACAGGTAGTCACGCGGCGCCAGGATCAGCCAAACCGGTAACGAGGCGGCCACGAAACCGTAACCGACCAGCATCCAGGTAATCTGCACGCCGGTGAAGCTGAATGCCTTGGCCCAGACGGGATCGGCGGCAATCTGCCCGCCCAACCAGATCGACCCCAGCAGTAGCAATACGCCGACCACGGAGATTTCACCGATGCGGCCCGGACGGATGTAGCGCATGTAAATGCCCATGAACATCGCGATCGGGATGGTCGCCATCACCGTGAAAATGCCCCACGGGCTTTCGGCCAGAGCTTTCACGACGATCAGCGCCAGCACCGCGAGGATGATGATCATGATCAGGAAGCAGCCAAACAGCGCGATGGTCCCGGGGATGCGGCCCATTTCTTCACGGACCATGTCGCCCAGGGAACGGCCGTTGCGGCGGGTGGACATGAACAGGACCATGAAGTCCTGAACCGCACCCGCCAGCACCACACCGGCAATCAGCCACAGCGTACCGGGCAGGTAACCCATCTGCGCCGCCAGGACCGGGCCGACCAGCGGCCCCGCGCCAGCGATGGCCGCGAAGTGGTGACCGAAGAGGATGTGTTTGTTGGTCGGGACGTAGTCCAGACCGTCATTGTTGAGCACGGCGGGGGTGGCCCGTCGCGGGTCGAGTTGCATCACGTTGTTAGCGATGAACAGACTGTAGTAACGATACGCAACCAGATAGATGGCCACGGCGGCGACCACAATCCACAAGGCGTTGATCGCCTCGCCTCGGCGCAATGCCACTACACCTAGGGCGCACGCTCCCAGGATTGCCAGCAGCAGCCAGGGTAAGTGGCGTAGCAGGCTATTATTATTTTTCATTTTATGATTCCAGCCAGGGTGGACAAGAAAGACAGCCATCACGAGTTTAGCGCTAACGGCCGCAAAGGCCATCCCCCGACATGGGTTGAGCCATCACTTGCTGGCAGCCTTTGACAATGCGGGTCTATAGTCAGCGAACATTTACGAGGATTACGCCATGAGCGAACACCCTGCCGATCGCCGCCGCTTCAAACGTATTGCGTTCGATGCCCGAACCGAGCTGAGTCAGGGGGAATTCATCTGGCCGGTGAAGTTGATTGACCTGTCACTGAAGGGACTGTTGATCGAAAAGCCCGAACCGTGGCTGGGGAATCGGGACTGGCATTTCCTGGTGGATATTCATCTTACCGAAGACGTCGAGATCAAGATGGATGTGATGTTGACCCACGATGATCATGGTCAGCTCGGGTTCGTCTGCAAACACATCAGCCTGGAATCGATTGAACGCCTGCGGAGGTTGATCGAATTCAACTTGGGCGATCCTGAGGAACTGGAGCGCGAATTGGGCGCGCTGATCGAAATCTAAAGACCAACACTAATCCAATGTGGGAGCGAGCCTGCTCGCGATAGCGGTTTAGCATTCAACGATGATGTTGACTGATAGTCCGCTATCGCGAGCAGGCTCGCTCCCACAGGGGGTTGTGTTCTACCTGGAAGGTTATTCGAACAGGGCGTCGAGCGCCTGTTCCAGACGGGTCACGGCAATAATCTGCAACCCCGGCGGCGCTTCTTTAGGCGCATTGCCCTTGGGCACGATGGCGCGTTTGAAGCCGTGCTTGGCGGCTTCTTTCAAGCGTTCCTGGCCGCTCGGCACCGGGCGTACTTCGCCGGAAAGCCCGACTTCGCCGAACACCAGCAGATCATGGGGCAGTGGCCGGTTGCGCAAACTGGACATGACCGCCGCCATCAGCGCCAGATCGGAGGCCGTTTCCAGCACCTTCACCCCGCCAACCACGTTGAGAAACACATCCTGATCGTGGGTCGGAATGCCGCCGTGACGGTGCAGCACCGCCAGCAACATCGCCAGTCGATTCTGGTCCAGCCCCAGCGTTACCCGACGTGGATTGGCCAGGTGACTGTCGTCCACCAGCGCCTGGACTTCCACCAGCATCGGCCGCGTCCCTTCCCACGTCGCCATGACCACACTGCCCGGCACTTCTTCCTGCGCACGGGTGAGAAAAATCGCCGAAGGGTTGGAGACTTCTTTCAGCCCCTTGTCGGTCATACCGAACACGCCCAGTTCGTTGACGGCGCCGAAACGGTTCTTCACCGCCCGCAGCAAACGCAGCCGCCCATCGGATTCGCCTTCGAAATACAGAACCGTGTCGACCATGTGCTCCAGCACCCGCGGTCCCGCCAATGCACCTTCTTTCGTCACGTGACCGACCAGGAAGATGGCCGTGCCGCTCTGCTTCGCATAGCGCACCAGCAACGCCGCGCTTTCCCTGACCTGGGATACGCCGCCCGGTGCCGATTGCAGTTGCTCGGTGAAGATCGTCTGAATCGAGTCGATCACCATCACCTTGGGTTTTTCCTGCCGCGCGGTGGCGATGATGGTTTCGATGCAGGTTTCGGTCATCACCCGCAGTTGATCCTGAGGCAAGCCGAGACGGCGGGCGCGCATGGCCACTTGCTGCTGGGATTCTTCGCCGGTGACGTACAGTGCCGGCATGACTTTGGCGAGGTTGCACAAGGTTTGCAGCAGAATGGTCGATTTGCCGATGCCCGGATCACCGCCGATCAGCACCACCGAACCATCCACCAGACCGCCACCCAACACCCGATCGAGCTCGCTGGACGCTGTGGAAAAGCGCGGAATCTCTTCGACGCTGACTTCGGCCAGGGTCCTGATCTGTGCCTGTTGACCGGTCCAGCCGGTGCGACCGCTGGGAGCTGCGGCACCACCGCTCTCCACCATGGTTTCGGTCAGGGTGTTCCAGGCCCCGCACTCACCGCACTGGCCAGCCCACTTGGGGAAGGTTGAGCCGCACTCGGTGCAGCCGTACATGCGCTTGGCCTTGGCCATCTGAACTCCCGGCAAAAACCGCGATGATAGCTCAGCTGGAGCGGATCAGCGCGGCGCCGCATTGCGGATTTCACCGCTGGCCAGACGCGCGGCGCTGTTGCCCAGCGGATCCTCGGCATTAAGGTCCGCCCCCTTGGCTTTGAGCGCGTCGAGTAATTCGACGCGCTTGAACAATCCGGCGTACATCGCTGCAGTCTGCCCCGCACCGTTGCGCTGATCGGGGCTGCAATTGGCCGCCAACAAGGTTCGAGCAACCTCTACTTCGCCCTTGAAAATCGCGCCCATCAACGCCGTGTTGCCACGCAGGTCCTGAGCACAAGCGTCGGCCCCGGCAGCAAGCAATCGGTCCACTGCCGCACTCTGCCCGTGATAAGCCGCCAGAATCAGTGCGGTGTATCCCTTGTTATCGCGTGTATCGAGGGAGTAACCAGCCTCAATGAAGGTCTCGAGCATCGGCACATCGCCACGACGTGCAGCGTCGAAGTAGTAGTCCTGCAATTGGGCCTTCAGCGCAGCAGGATCTTTCGTGACGTCCATGCCCGGCCCGGCGAACACGCCGAACGGCAGACACGCCAGAAAAACAAACAGATAGAAACGCATGACAAGGCTCCTTGGCCAGACGGGACCTCGCAAGAGGCCCCGCTTCAGGCTGAAAAATCAGTCGACTAGTTTGGCCGCCAGTGCCTTAACCCGGCTCAGATCCCCCTTGGCAACCTTGGTCACCCCGGCCCCATATTCCGGGTCGGCCTTAAAGAGGAAGGACAGCATGATGTGTTTGCTCTCATCATCGGTGGTGACCAGCGAACCACCGAAGCTCTCGATCAGATCCTTGCGTTCTTTCTTGCTGAAGGAGCGATACAGATCGCCGGCCTGCTTGAAATTCTGCTCACGCTGAATCTTCGCCTGCTGCGTGCTGCCCGACAGGGCCGATTGGCTGTAGCGCGCGGTTTGCAGTTCTTCACGAGGCAGTAAACGGCTTGGCTGGTAATTCACCCCAGTGCTGCTGTGGCCGCTATTCATTGCGCCGTCCTGATTGCCGTTGTTTACCGCAATCTTTGGAGCATTGATCGGCAACTGCATCGCATTGGCCCCCAGGCGATACAGTTGCGTATCGGCATAAGAGAACACTCGACCCTGCAACAATCGGTCTTCCGAAGGTTCGATACCGGGAACAAGATTGGCCGGCGCCATGGCAACTTGTTCCGTTTCCTGGAAGACATTCGCAGGATTACGGTTCAAGACCATTTGTCCAACTTTTCGCTCTGGAACACCGGGCCAAATCTTGGTTGCATCCAAAGGATCGAAATCAAACTTGTACAAGTCTTGAGGATTTAAAACCTGAACGTACAAGTCCCACTTCGGAAAATCGCCTTTGTTGATGTGTGCAACCAAGTCATTAGTCATATGACTATAGTCTTTACCTTGAACCTTGGTCACCGCTTTCGGATCGAGATTATTAATCCCTTGCAAACTTTTCCAGTGAAACTTCACATAGTGAACTTCACCCTTGGTGTTAATTAACTTATAGGCGTGAACACCGTTACCATCCATTTCCCGATAACTGACCGGTGTACCGGCGTTAGAGTACAACTCGGTCAGGGTGCGAGTCGCTTCCGGAACATGCGAGAAGAAATCGAAACGACGGGCGTCATCGTCGAGGTTGGTACGCGGGTCAGGCTTGAAGGCATGGACCATGTCCGGAAACTTGATGGCGTCACGGATGAAGAAAGTCGGGAAATTGTTGCCGACCAGGTCCCAATTGCCATCCGCGGTGTAGAACTTGGTGGCAAAACCGCGAGGGTCACGCAGGGTTTCAGGCGAATGGTTGCCGTGGACCACCGCCGAAAAGCGTACGAACACCGGAGTGTTCTGGCCCGCGGCAAATACCTTGGCCTTGGTCAGATCGCTGAGATCGTCAGTCACGCTGAAGGTGCCATGGGCGCCAGTACCGCGGGCATGCACTACTCGTTCAGGAATACGTTCACGGTCAAAGCGCTGGAGCTTCTGGATCAATTGCACGTCTTGCAGCAACACCGGGCCGGTTGCGCCGGCGGTTTGCGAGTTCTGGTTGTCGCCCACCGCGGCACCGTTATCGCGGGTCAGGGTCGCAGCGTTGACGGAGAAGGACAGCAGACTGGCGGTCAAAACGCCAAGGGTGCGCCGATGGGGAAAAGCCCCGAGGCCAATGGTCGAATTCATTTCAGGTTCCTCTGTTTTTAAGGCGCAATCCAAGTGCGCTTATCAGAGGCTAGAGGTCGAATCCGCAGAACATAAATAGAAAGAACGTAACGCGATGATTTAGATTTTTATGTGGAAAATCAGCTGATTAACGCGTATTTCGCGCGCGACTGATGGCACTTTGTAAACTAATGACCGGCAAATGTGTCGATAACAACGAGCATGTAAGAAGGTGTTTCGAGCAAGACCCGTTCTGCTGATTTACACTGCGTTCACCAACCTCAGCTGTAACAAGGAAATAACCTATGGGCGTGATAAGTGAGTTCAAGGCCTTCGCGGTCAAAGGTAACGTGGTCGACATGGCCGTCGGTATCATCATCGGCGCAGCCTTCGGCAAGATCGTTTCATCGTTTGTCGGCGACGTGGTGATGCCACCCATTGGCCTGCTGATCGGAGGGGTGGACTTCAGTGACCTGGCCGTCACGCTCAAAGCAGCCAACGGCGATATCCCGGCGGTAGTGCTGGCGTACGGCAAATTCATCCAGAGCCTGATCGACTTCATCATCGTCGCCTTCGCGATCTTCATGGGCGTCAAAGCCATCAACCGCCTGAAACGCGAAGAGGCCGTTGCGCCAACGCTGCCGCCGGTTCCGACCAAGGAAGAAGAGTTGCTGGAAGAGATCCGCGATCTGCTCAAGGCTCAGAACAACCGGCCCTCAACAGGTCAGTAAATCAAGCGACGGCGCCCTTGAGGCGCCGTTTTTTTACCAGTAGTTTTCCACCGCCACTTGCCCGGGTCGGCGACTGAGGCTCAAGTGCATGTGGCGCTGTTTGAGCAATTTGCGCGTGTCATCAATCATCTGCGGGTTGCCGCAGAGCATGACCCTTGAGTGCTCGGCCGTCAGCGCCAGGCCTGCCGCCCGCTCCAGCTCGCCATTTTCGATTAGCGCAGTGATCCGGCCACTCAGCGCGCCATGATGCTGCTCGCGGGTGACCGTGGTGATGAACTGCAGCTTGTGCGCAAACGCCGCTAGATAGTCGAGCTGGGCCAACCCGCTGACGAGGTCCTGATAAGCCAGTTCCCGGGCTTCGCGCACACTGTAGACGAGGATGATTCGTTCGAATTTCTCCCAGACCTCGAAGTCCTGCAGGATCGACAGAAACGGCGCCAGGCCGGTGCCTGTGGATAACAACCAGAGATCCCGGCCATCGACAAAGCGATCCAGCGTCAGGTAACCAAAGGCCTGACGCTCGACCAGTAGCGTATCGCCGACACCCAGCCGACTCAGCTCACTGGTGAACTCCCCCCCTGGCACCACAATGGAAAAGAATTCGAGGAATTCGTCATAGGGCGACGACACCATGGAATAGGCCCGCCATACGGTGCTGCCGTCAGCCTTGGTAACGCCCAGCCGGGCGAATTGCCCTGCACGAAAACGAAAACCCGGATCCCGGGTGGTCCGCAAGGTGAACAGACTGGGGGTCAGCGACTGGACGCCGAGCAAGGTCTGGCGAGTGAATTTTTCTGCACTGGCGGTCATGGGGTGCTCCATTCAACAGATAGCCACAGTGTCCCGCAAAGCGAAGGGCTTAAACACCGGTGATTTGTAGTGGCTTTAGCCAGGGACTCATTCACATTAATTTCATAGTACAACTGAACATTAACCACCCAGTTAACACACAAATCCAAGTCTGATTATAGTAAGCCCGACATTTCTTTATCTACGCCAATACTCCCTAACGTTAGAACCAGATACTTGCTTAAAAATCGCAAACAAAGCCAAAAATTCTCACACGGACATAGGAAACATCCTACACTCGGCTCGTGCCAGATATTGGATCCAAAAAGGCACCCACAAGTAACATCACACCTGGAGAGACACAATGGAGAGGTGGAAGGAATCACAGCTCAATCAATTATCGCGGGCAACGGAGATTGATATTGCCTACCGGATTTCACTGGGTTTCGCGAAAAATATAGGTTTTAAATTTTTCGCCTTTTCAACAACATACCCAACAAAAACTGACCACTTTAATACAGTCCAGCTCAACAACTACCCTACGGACTGGAACATTGAATATGAACAAAAAAATTTCAGCGCAATAGACCCAGTAGTGGCTCACTGCAATCATTCCAGATTGCCTGTCCTTTGGAGCGAAGAACTTTTTTCCAAGACCCCGTGCTTGTGGGACGCGCTTGAGAAACAAGGATTGCAGCACGGCTGGTCGCAATCGGTCCATGACGAGGACAGTGGTGTTTGCAGCATTCTGAGCCTGGCCAGAAGCCATTGCCCGATCACTGCGTTTGAGCTGTATGAAAATCTCGGTTTTTCAGTGTTCATCGGGCGCCACCTGCATGCGTTGATCGCACAGACACTGCCCAGGAAATCGACCAAGCCACCTGTGCCGCATTTGTCCCCCCGCGAGATCGATGTATTGAAACTGGCGGCTGATGGCAAAACTGCTTATGAGAGTGCCAGAATCCTCAATCTCAGCGCACGCACGGTCAATTTCCATGTGCAAAGCGCCATTCTGAAACTCGGGGTCAATAACAAGATTTCGGCAGTCATCGCCGCAACCAAGGACGGTATTCTCAACAGCAGCGCGATACGCTGACCCAAAAAACCTGCAAGTAATCCAAAAGAAAAAAACGTACCATTTGCGGTCCTTCTTGAGTGATGACGTGTGAACCTTCACGACGCAGTACACTCGGACGGTCTCGCCCGCTACAACGCCCCTGGGCCGCGGGACACCAGTTGATGACCCCTGTTGATTACCCAGAGCCCCGCCTCATGCCCTTGCTCGAAACACCCTTTGCCCGACTCGATCTGATCCGCCAGCCCGAACAGCAGAACGAACCGCTGCAGGCGTTTGATGCCGCAGACGAATACCTGCTCACCCATCTGGCTGACCAACAGCCCTCGGCCGACACTCGGGTTTTGGTGCTCAACGACAGCTTTGGCGCATTGGCCGCCAGCCTGGCGGGCAAGGTTCAAGTGACCAGCAGCGGTGACTCGTTCCTGGCCTTTCAGGGACTGGAAAAAAATCTGATCCGTAACGGCCAGGCATTTGATGCGGTGCCAAGCGTACCTGCCAGCGACCCCATTTCAGGCCCCTTTGACCGGGTACTGATCCGGGTCCCGAAAACCCTCGCCTTGCTGGAAGAACAACTGATTCGCTTGCAGGGTCAACTGGCGCCGGGGGCTCAGGTGATTGCCGCCGCGATGATCAAGCATTTGCCCCGAGCCGCGGGCGATCTGCTGGAACGCTACATCGGCCCGGTGCAAGCCTCGTTGGCGGTGAAGAAGGCTCGGCTATTGATCGCGACCGCTGAGGTCAAAGCACCCGTCGTGTCCCCCTACCCGACCCGTTATCGACTCGACGCCCCTGAGATCGAACTGCTGAATCACGCCAATGTGTTCTGCCGCGAAGGCCTGGACATCGGCACGCGAGCGTTTTTGCCGCACCTGCCAAAGAACCTCGGCTCAGCGCGGGTTGCCGACTTGGGATGTGGCAACGGGGTTTTGGCCATCGCCAGCGCACTGCAAAACCCCGAGGCCCACTACACGCTCGTGGACGAGTCGTTCATGGCCGTGCAATCGGCAGGCGAAAACTGGCGCGCGGCGCTGGGTGACCGGGAAGTGGTTGTACGTGCCGGCGATGGTTTGGCGGGTCAGGAACCTCAGTCTCTGGACGTGGTTCTGTGCAACCCTCCGTTTCACCAACAACAAGTCGTCGGCGACTTCCTGGCCTGGCGCATGTTCCAGCAGGCCCGAGAGGCTCTGGTCGTCGGTGGCGCGTTGTACATCGTCGGCAACCGGCATCTGGGTTATCACAGCAAGCTCGCGCGGTTGTTCCGCGGCGTCGAGCAAGTGGCGGCCACACCTAAATTCGTGATCCTTAAAGCCCGGAAATAATCCAAAAAAAACCCTCCATCACAGGAGGGTTGTAATCCGTGCCGCAAGGCAACGGGATGGGATCAGGTGTCAAAAAATCAGTGGGTCGTCAGGCCCGCGGCATTCATGAACATGCGCATCAGGCTGGCCACGATGAACAGCGCCATCACGCTGCCAGTCCAGATCATCGCCAACCAGCCGAGCCGCTGCCAGAGCGGCTTTTTCTCTGCTGCTTCGATTTCCTGCAAGGAATGTTTACCCGCCATCATCGCAATCTCCTCTGAAGAAATGGCACAGGTATCAGCCCTGCGCCACTGTCGCGCGTTCTAGTGATAGCCATCTTCGTGGGTGACCTTGCCGCGGAACACGTAGTAGCTCCAGAAGGTGTAACCCAGGATGAACGGGATGATGAACAACGTGCCCACCAGCATGAAGCCCTGGCTTTGCGGCGGTGCGGCAGCGTCCCAGATCGAGATCGACGGCGGCACGATGTTCGGCCACAGGCTGATGCCCAAACCGCTGTAGCCGAGGAAGATCAGCACCAACGTCAGCAGGAATGGCGTGTAGTTCGCATTGCGAGCCACCGCGCGGATCAGACCGTACATGGTCACCAGCACCAGAATCGGCACCGGCAGGAACCAGAACAGGTTTGGCAGGGTGAACCAGCGAGCAGCAATCTCGGCGTGGGCCAGCGGGGTCCAGATGCTGACGATACCGATCACTGCCAACACCACGAAAGCCAGCGGTCGAGCCAGGTCATGCATCTGCTCCTGCAACTTGCCTTCAGTTTTCATGATCAGCCAGGTGCAACCGAGCAGCGCATAAGCCACTACCAGCGCCAAGCCGCAGAACAGGGTGAACGGCGTCAACCAGTCCAGTGAGCCTCCGGCAAATTGGCGATTGACCACCGGCAACCCATCAATGAACGCACCCAACGCCACGCCCTGGAAAAAGGTGGCGGCGACCGAGCCACCGATGAACGCCTTGTCCCAGAGATGGCGCTTGTCGTCCCTGGCCTTGAAGCGGAACTCGAAGGCCACGCCGCGGAAGATCAGCCCGATCAGCATAAAAATCAGCGGCAGGTACAACGCCGAGAGCACCACCGAATAGGCCAGCGGGAAGGCCCCGAACAACGCGGCGCCACCCAGTACCAGCCAGGTTTCGTTACCGTCCCAGACCGGCGCGACGGTGTTCATCATCACGTCACGATCGGTCTTGCCCGGAATGAACGGGAAGAGAATCCCGATCCCCAAATCGAAACCGTCCATGACCACGTACATCATGATGCCGAAGATGATGATCACGGCCCAGATCAGCGGAAGATCAATACCCATGAGTCAAATCTCCTTGGTCAGGCTGGGGCTGTGGTCGCTGTCACCGTTGTCATCGGCGGCGGACAGCGGACGGGCCGGCGTGCGTTTCTGGCCGGGACCACCCTCGTTGGTTTCCTTGCCTTCGTCGATCTTCGGCCCTTTGCGCACCAGGCGCATCATGTAGCCCAGACCGGCACCGAACAGCGCGAAATAGACCACGACGAACATGATCAACGTGATGCTCATCTGCATGAAGCTGTGATTGGAGGACGCGTCTGCCGTGCGCATCAGGCCGTAGACCACCCACGGCTGACGGCCGATTTCAGTGGTGAACCAACCGGCAAGGATCGCGATCAGGCCAGACGGCCCCATCCACAACGCCAGGTACAGGAACGGCCGCGAGGTGTAGAGCTTGTCGCGTTTACGCAGCCACAGGCTCCACAAACCGGTGAAGATCATCAGCATGCCCAGACCCACCATGATCCGGAACGACCAGAACACGATGGTCGAATTCGGCCGGTCTTCAGGCGGGAATTCCTTGAGCGCCGGGACCTGTTTGTCCAGCGAGTGCGTGAGGATCAGGCTGCCCAGATACGGGATCTCTACCGCGAATTTGGTCCGCTCTTCTTTCATGTCCGGCCAGCCGAACAGGATCAGCGGGGTCGGCTCATCGCCATGGTTTTCCCAGTGACCTTCGATCGCGGCGATTTTCGCTGGCTGATGCTCAAGCGTATTCAGCCCGTGGAAGTCACCGATGACCGCCTGAATCGGCGCCACGATCAAGGCCATCCACATGGCCATCGAGAGCATGGTGCGGATCGCCGGGTTGTCCTTGCCGCGCAGCAAATGCCAGGCCGCCGAGGAGCCGACGAAGAAAGCAGTCGCGACAAACGCCGCCGTCGACATGTGTAACAGACGGTAAGGGAACGACGGATTGAAAATCACCGCCAGCCAGTCCACCGGAATCACCTGGCCATTGACGATTTCATAGCCCTGCGGTGTTTGCATCCAGCTGTTGGAGGCGAGAATCCAGAAGGTCGAAATCAACGTGCCGATGGCGACCATGACCGTGGCGAAGAAGTGAAGATTGCGCCCGACCTTGTTCCAGCCGAACAGCATGACACCGAGGAAACCGGCTTCGAGGAAGAAAGCGGTGAGTACTTCGTACGTCAGCAGTGGCCCGGTCACGGAGCCGGCGAAATCCGAGAAGCGGCTCCAGTTGGTGCCGAACTGATAGGCCATGACCAGCCCGGAGACCACGCCCATGCCGAAGTTGACCGCAAAGATCTTCGACCAGAAGTGGTACAGATCGCGGTACGTGTCGTTATGGGTTTTCAGCCACAAGCCTTCGAGCACCGCCAGGTAACTCGCCAGGCCAATGGTGATGGCGGGAAATAGAATGTGAAACGAAATGGTGAACGCGAACTGCATCCGGGCGAGATCAAGTGCCTCCAAACCGAACATAAGTCTTCCTCTGTCAGGTAATACCGGCTGAAGGCTTGTGGCCTACACCCACTGCCCCCACGGATATGGAGTGTGGCGAATTTGAATTCGTTCTTTTTTTACAAACATCACAACGTAGGGAGTCTGGCCATCTGGCCGCCGGATCAATTCCACGAGCGGTCTTGATCTGGATCAAGCAACGTTAAAAGAGTAGTCCCATTTTTGACGATGGACGGTGTGGTCTTTTGCCGCGTGACAGGTTGCCTCACTGGACATTCCGGCCTCTGCGATCCCCTGTGGCGAGGGGGCTTGCCCCCGTCCGGCTGCGAAGCAGTCGTAAATCCGGTTACTGCGCTATGGTTGGAAGAAATGAGTTGGCCGGGTCTAGGGCCGCTTCGCAGCCCAACGGGGCGATGCGGCGTTCCGACAAGCCCCCTCGCCACAGGGACCAGCAATAAATTCGTGATCGGTGTCTAGCTAACGAAATTTCCTGCCCCTGCAACTTTTGGTTACAGCTTGGTGATAATCTCGACCCTTCCCTCGCTCAAGACCTGCCCTCAGATGCCCAGCCAAGCGCCCTTGCTGTTACGTCATCACCGCCCATTTATCGCGTTCTGGCTGGCTCGGGTGTTTACCGCCAGCGGTTTCCAGATGCTCACGGTAGCCATTGGCTGGAACCTCTACCAACTGACCGGTAATGTGCTCGACCTGGGCCTGGTCGGTCTGGTGGAATTCGCCCCGCGAGTGCTGTTCATGCTGCACACCGGGCATGTCGCGGACCGCTATGACCGGCGCAAGGTCGCGGCAATCTGTCAGTCCCTGCAAGCGTTGATCGCCCTGTCGCTGGCCATCGGTAGCGCGACCGACAATGTCACCCGGGAGATGATCTTCATCCTCGCGTTCCTGCTGGGTGCCGCCCGCTCCTTCGAAATGCCGACCACTCAGGCCCTGTTGCCGAGCATCGTGCCCAGCGCACTGTTCCCCCGTGCCGTCGCCGCCGCCCAATCCGCACAGCAATCGGCGACGATCGTTGCCCCGGCCCTCGGTGGGTTGCTTTACGCCTTCGGCAGCGTCTGGGTCTATGGCCCGACGGTGATCCTCTACATCATCGCCTGCATGCTGATGCTCAACCTGCCTGCACGGCAGACACCGCTGAACAAGGGCAAGGCAACCCTGGATTCGCTGCTGGCGGGCATCCGCTTCATTCGCAGTCGTCCGGACATTCTCGGGGCGATTTCTCTGGATCTGTTTGCCGTCCTGCTTGGTGGCGCGACGGCGTTGCTGCCGGTGTTCGCCAAGGACATCCTGCTGACCGGCCCTTGGGGCCTGGGCCTGCTGCGTTCAGCGCCGGCAGTCGGTGCGCTGCTGATGTCGCTGTACCTGGCGAGATTTGCCGTGGAACGCAAAGTCGGACGGGTCATGTTTACCGCAGTGGGTGTATTCGGCGTCGCGACCATTGCGTTCGGCCTGTCAACCTCGTTCTGGTTTTCCCTGGCGGTGTTGGTGGTGTTGGGCGCGGCGGACATGATCAGCATGGTGATCCGCGCCTCCTTCGTGCAACTGGAAACCCCGGATGAAATGCGCGGCCGGGTCAGTGCCGTGAACGGTTTGTTCATTGGCGCTTCGAACCAGTTGGGCGAGTTTGAATCCGGCTTGACCGCCCACTGGTTCGGCACCGTGCCGGCGGTGGTCATGGGCGGTATTGGCACATTGGTGGTGACCGGGGCGTGGATCAAGCTGTTCCCGACCCTGGCTAACCGCGACCGCATGCATGTGCCGGTGGAAGAAGTGAAGGCCTGAAGCAGTTTGTCCGGGGCACTCTCTAGACCACCAACTCCCCCGCCACCGCCGCTCGCCTGGCTTTGCCACAGAGTTGTTCCACCAGCGTCAGGGCGAATTGCAACGCCGCTCCTGAACCTTGGGCAGTGATGCAGTTGCCATCGACCACCACCGGTTGATCGACGAAGGTGCAACCCAACAGTTGATGGCTGGCCGATGGCAGGCAGGTCATGCGCCGCTGACGCAGTACGCCAAAGGCTTGCAGCGCCAGCGCAGGGGCCTCGGCGATGCCGGCGAACAGGCGCCCGGCCGCCGCCTGATCCTTGATCAATTGTTGCAGGGGCTGATGCGCCGCCAGATGTTGCGCCCCAACGGCACCGCCGGGCAGGACGATCAGGTCGAATGACTGGGCCAGCACGTCTACCAGCATCGCATCGGACGTCACTCGGGTGCCGCGCGCGCAGGTGAGCATGCGCCGCCCTTCGATGCTGGCCACCACCACTTCAACCTTGGCACGGCGCAGCACATCGATCAGGGTCACTGATTGCAGGTCATCGATGCCCTCGGCGAGGGTAATCAGAGCTCTAAAGGTCATGGGCGCAGTCCACTGGATGATCTTTAAAGCGTAGTCAGCTTTCCTGCCCCTTGTTCGAGCCCGCCGTTACTTGATGTAAAGCTGCGTCGACAGCGTATTGCCGGGCGCGTTGATCGATGTGTTGCTGAAGGTGAACGTACCTTCCTGTTTACCCGCCAGATCGAAGACATACAGATAGCCGACGGTTTTTTTCCCGACGGTGCAATCGGTCAGATTACCGTTATCAAAAGCACAGACCGGGGTCCGGGTGCCGTTCACCTCAAAACCGTCCAGCCCGACATGCGCGCTACGACCGTAACCGACTTCCAGCACGTAGACCTTGATGTTCGGTCCGCTGTGATTGCAGCGGGTTTGCTCTTGCCCCTGCGCTATGTCTTCAAAGCCACAGCCCGGCGATTCGACCTTCAGTACCTTCACCTGACTCAACGGTGGTGCCGATGCAGCCGAAGCGGTGTGTGCCCCCAGGAACAAGGCGATCGCCATTGCGAATACGGCAATCAGACGTTTATTCATGCAATACATAAGTACCCCCCAAAATCAGCGCGCAGTATGGCGCACTTGGCTTTTCCGCAAAACATCGACGACGATCGCAGCCATAAGCAGCCATAGCCCCACGCTGCTGGTATGATGCGCGGCTTTTTCCGACCCACAGAAAATTACCAGGCGCCTGCAGCGGTCTGTGCTTTGCTGTTGAGGTCGATACATTCACGGCGCCTGGCGCGCCACGGGGAGCAGACATGCTGGAAAGGCTGTTTCAACTCAAGGCACACAACACCAACGTGCGGACCGAGATACTGGCGGGCGTCACGACCTTTTTGGCCATGGCCTACATTCTGTTCGTCAACCCGAGCATCCTCGGCGAGACCGGCATGGACAAGGGAGCGGTGTTCGTCGCCACGTGTCTGGCAGCCGCCATCGGCTCCACGGTGATGGGCCTGATCGCCAACTACCCGATCGCTCTCGCGCCGGGCATGGGCCTGAATGCCTTCTTTACCTACACCGTGGTCCTGCACATGGGCCACACCTGGCAAGTGGCGCTGGGGGCGGTATTCATCTCGGCGGTGCTGTTCTTCCTGCTGTCGATCTTCCGCATCCGCGAATGGATCATCAACAGCATCCCGTTGCCGCTGCGTTCGGCGATTGCCGCCGGTATCGGCCTGTTCCTGGCCCTGATCGCCCTGCATAACGCGGGCATCGTGGTGAGCAACCCGGCAACCATGGTCGGCCTCGGCGATTTGAAACAACCGGCCCCGATCCTCGCGACCCTCGGCTTCGCCCTGATCGTGGCGCTTGAAGCACTGAAAGTGCGCGGCGCGGTACTGATCGGCATTCTGGCGGTGACCATCGTTTCGATCGTGATGGGCTTCACCCCGTTCGGCGGCGTGATGTCGATGCCACCGTCGTTGGCCCCGACCTTCCTGCAACTGGACATCAAGGGCGCCCTGGACATCGGGCTGGTCAGCGTGATCTTCGCCTTCCTGTTCGTCGACCTGTTCGACAACTCCGGCACCCTGATTGGCGTTGCCAAGCGCGCCGGACTGATGGGCAAGGATGGCCACATGCCGAAAATGGGTCGCGCCCTGATCGCCGACAGTACCGCGGCCATGGCCGGTTCGCTGCTGGGCACTTCGACCACCACCAGCTACATCGAATCCGCAGCCGGCGTGAGTGCCGGTGGCCGCACCGGACTGACCGCCGTTGTCGTGGCGATTCTGTTCCTGTTGGCGCTGTTTTTCTCGCCATTAGCGGCCAGCATTCCAGCCTTTGCTACCGCGCCTGCACTGCTGTTCGTCGCGGTACTGATGACATCCGGCTTGGCCGAAATAGACTGGGACGACATCACCGTCGCCGCACCGGTCGTGGTCACCGCTCTGGCCATGCCGTTCACTTATTCCATCGCCAACGGCATCGCCTTCGGTTTCATCTCCTGGACCGCAATCAAGTTGCTGTCCGGCCGCGGCCGTGAGCTGAACCCGGCACTGGTGATTCTGTCGATTCTGTTCGTGATCAAGTTGGGTTGGTTCAACGCATGACTTTTGATTCCAAGGCTTACGCCGCTCAGCTCGAAGAGAAGGTTACGCGCCTGCGTGACCTGTTGACCCCGTTCGGTGCGCCAGAACCTGCGGTGTTCGACTCGCCGCTGAAAAACTTCCGCCTGCGCGCCGAATTCCGCCTGTGGCGCGAAGCCGGTGAGCGTCACTACGCGATGTTTTCCCAGGAAGACAAGCGCACGCCGATCCTGATCGAAGAATTCCCGATCGCCAGCCTGCGCATCAACGAGTTGATGCCGCTGCTGAAGGCAGCGTGGCAAGCCAGTGCGGCCCTGAGCAACAAGCTGTTCCAGGTGGAGTTCCTGACCACCCTGGCCGGCGATGCGATGATCACGCTGTGCTATCACCGCCCGCTGGACGAGCACTGGCACGCAGCAGCGTCGAAACTGGCAACTGACCTGAACGTCAGCATCATCGGCCGCTCCAAGGGCAAACGCGAAGTCATCGGTCACGATTACGTGGTCGAGCAGATGGACGTCGGCGGTCGCACCTTCAGCTATCGCCAGCCGGAAGGCGCGTTCACCCAGCCCAACGGCACCGTGAACCAGAAGATGCTCAACTGGGCTTACGACTCGCTCGGCGATCGCTCCGATGATTTGCTGGAGCTGTATTGTGGCAACGGCAACTTCACCCTGCCGCTCGCGACGCGCGTACGCAAAGTGCTGGCCACCGAAATCAGCAAGGCGTCAGTCAACGCCGCGTTGAGCAATCTCAGCGAAAACGCTGTGGATAACGTCACGCTGGTGCGTTTGTCCGCCGAGGAGCTGACCGAAGCCCTGAACGAAGTTCGCCCGTTTCGTCGTCTGCACGGCATCGATCTGAAGAGCTACGAGTTCGGTAGCGTCTTCGTCGATCCGCCTCGCGCCGGCATGGATCCGGACACCTGCGAACTGACCCGTCGCTTCGACAACATCCTCTACATCTCCTGCAACCCGGAAACCCTGGCGGCCAACATCGCCCAGTTGCACGACACCCATCGCATCACCCGATGCGCAATGTTCGACCAGTTCCCGTGGACCCATCACATGGAATCCGGGGTGTTGTTGACCCGCCGTTGATTGCCGTTGGCAGAAACAAATCAGCCGTCATCACGACGGCTTTTTTGTATGTGCTTAAAGGGTGATATCTGTCTTGCGCGGACGCCCGCCCTTACGGCCATTCGCCCGCGCAGCCTCTGCTTTGGCGGCGCTGCTTTGGCGACCATTACGCGAGGCGATGACCGACGCGGCCATATCCATCAGCGGCTTGCTGGCCGAAACCATCCCGGCGATGGAGACCTGCAGATCCTTGCCCTCATGGCAAAGGGCTGTCCCGGAAAAGCCGACTTTCAGGTCTGCGAAATCCTCGACGTCGAAATCATCGAACTCCGGATAGTGCTGCACGGGCAACAGCACGCCACTGCCATCAATGAAATTGACCGCCAGGCACGGTTCCACAAAGGTCACCGAAGTCGCCCGCAGACCGCCTTTGTGGCGCACCTGGCCACGCTGGATGGCTTCATCCAGCACGGCTTCGGTTACGGGCCGATCCACCAACATTTTTGCTGTTATCGTTTTCATAGTTCGATCTCCACGCCCTCCGGAACGCCCATCAGCGCCAGCAGGGTCTTGTTCGTCTCCGGCTCATAGCAAGCCGAGCCAATCATGCAGGTCGTACTGGCGACCCTTTTTACCACCACGACTTCGCTGGTTTGCCAGTCCCATATCTGATGATCGAGACAGACCGTTTGCAGCTTGTCCCACCAGATACCCCGAGCGCGGCGCAAGTGAGCGGGTTGTCCGAGCGCGTGACGCAACCCTTCCAGCACCGCCAAAGGTGGCCTGCGAGAATGAGGAACCACGTCCCACAACTCGACACTGTTGTGCCAGAAGCTGAATTTGAAGCGCGCACTCCAGGTTCCGGCATCCACATGTGCATGCGGCGGGCAGTGCTCGTCGCGCAACATGATCACCATTGAAAACCCTTTGTAGCTGAATAATCTCATGCTAACCCATCCGTTAGGTTAATGAGCCCGAAGACCCGACATTCCCTGGAAAATCCGATAACTGGCGCTGTGTTGAATCATCACTGCGACTTTTGAGACTAGCGCCAAGGCTCGGCTCGGGCCGGTGGATAACACCGCAAAATGGTAAGCAATCCTTTCCTCGTGCCTACAAAAAAGCCGTCCCGAGGACGGCTGTCTTGGCTTGTCAGGAAATCAACCCGACTGGTTTTTTCGATACTCGGTGGTGGTGATGCCCGCATACCCCCAGTTATCCGTGTCGACTTCCTCGATCACAATGTGGGTCAGCTCCGGAGGTTTACCAAGGACGCGCTTCAAGGTGTCGGTGATTTCAGCGATGACCTGGGCCTTCTGCTCCCGGGTCACACCATCGCGGGTAATACGTACGCTGACGAAAGGCATGCTGGTTCTCCTGCTTGTTGATTAAGAAAGGCTTAGTGCTTGCCGCTGCTCATCACGAACTCACTGTATCTGTGTGCAGGCATCTGATAAATACGACTCACACACTTCATTTGATCCCCGGTGTAATCAATCATGCAGCGACAATTCGACGATCTTCAACTGGGCAGCATCGAACTGTTTTGTCTGGCGGCCGAAGCCGGCAGTTTTACCGCCGCCGCGCTGGTGGCTGGCGTGACGCCGGCAGCCGTGAGCCGCTCGGTGTCGCGCATGGAGGAACGGCTGGGCGTGCGGTTATTCGCGCGCACCACTCGCAGCGTCAAGCTGACTGACAGTGGTCGGCGGTATTACGAGGAATGTCGTCAGGCGCTGGCGCAACTGGTCGAGGCCCAACGCGAGGTCATGGGTCAGCAGCAACAGCCTTCCGGCACCTTGCGAATCAGCATTCCCACCACCTATGCCCATCACCGGATTCTGCCGTTGTTGCCGGCATTTCGGGCACGCTTTCCAGCGGTGAAGGTCGAGTCGCACATCAGCAATCGCAACATCGATTTCGTCGGTGAAGGCTATGACATGGCGATCCGCGTGCGGGCGATTCCGGATTCCGGCCTGATCGCCCGACAGTTAGAAGACGCCGCGCTGGTGATGATTGCCAGTCCTGACTACCTCAAGCACGCGGGCATTCCACAAACGCTGGATGATCTTAAACAGCACGAGTGCATCCAGTACGAATTGCCCAGCAGCGGTCGGCGGATTGCCTGGCTGTTCAACGACAATGGCGTGCACCGGGAGATTTTGGCCGAGGGCAATCTCAGTTGTTCCGACGACGTACTGGGCGGCGTGACCCTGGCCAAACATGGCGCGGGACTGTTCCAGACCTATCGCTTCATCGTCGAAAACGAACTGGCCGATGGCTCGTTGGTGGAAGTGCTCACGCCTTATGGCGGGCGCTCGCGGCCGTTCACCCTGCTCTACCCGCAAAGCCGCCATATGCCGTTGCGATTGAGGGCGTTTATCGATTTTCTGGTGGAGCATCTGCCCCGCTGAAAAGCCGAAACCGTCCGATCACCGCACACATTAACCCTGAGAACCGCCTCTTCAATTGACCAAATTAACCAGCTAGTACAATTTATCTCCACAGGCTGAAACCCTTGGCCAATGCCAAAAATAAAAAGTGGAGAGACTCCGATGTCCCCTATCGTTCTGGTGCTCAACGGCCCCAATTTGAACCTGCTCGGCACCCGTGAACCGGCGACTTATGGCCACGAAACCCTGGCCGACATCTCAGCCTTGTGCGGTCGTGCCGCCGAAGAGTTCGGCCTGGCGGTGGAGTTTCGCCAGACCAATCATGAAGGCGAACTGCTCGACTGGATTCACGCCGCGCGCGGCCGTTGTGCCGGGATCGTCATCAACCCGGCCGCCTGGACCCACACCTCGGTCGCGATCCGCGATGCGTTGGTCGCCAGCGAATTGCCGGTGATCGAAGTCCACCTGTCCAACGTTCATGCCCGCGAGCCCTTCCGCCACCACTCTTTTGTGTCGGCCATCGCCACGGCGGTGATGGCCGGTTTCGGCAGCCACGGCTATCGTCTGGCGCTGGAGTATTTCAGCCAACGTTTGAAGGGGTGAACGCCGTGACTCAGACCAACGCTGTACTGGCCGGACTGATCGGCGCCGGCATCCAGGCTTCTCGCACCCCGGCGCTGCACGAGCATGAAGGCGATGCCCAGGGGTTGCGTTACCTCTATCGCCTGATCGATCTGGACCAGTTAAAACTCGACAGCGGCGCCCTGCCCGACCTGTTGATGGCCGCCGAACGCATGAACTTCACAGGCCTGAACATCACCTTTCCGTGCAAGCAGACGATCATCCCGCTGCTCGACGAACTGTCACCGGAAGCCCGAGGCATTGGGGCGGTAAATACGGTCGTGCTAAAGGACGGTAAACGCATCGGCCACAACACCGATTGCCTGGGCTTCGCCGAAGGTTTTCGTCGTGGCTTGAAGGGCGTTGCCCTTGAGCGCGTCGTGCAAATGGGTGCCGGTGGCGCTGGCGCGGCAGTGGCCCATGCCCTATTGAGTGAAGGCGTACAGCTGCTGACCATTTTTGACGTGGAGATCAGCCGCGCCCAGAGCCTGGCGGACAATCTCAATCAACATTTCGGCGTCGGCCGGGCTGTGGCGGGCCATGACTTGCCGAGCACCCTGGCCCAGGCTGACGGTCTGGTGAACACCACCCCCATGGGCATGAAAAAACTGCCGGGCATGCCAGTGCCGGTGGAACTGCTTCGAGGTGAGTTATGGGTGGCGGAGATCGTTTACTTCCCGCTGGAAACCGAACTGCTGCGCAACGCCCGCGCGTTGGGTTGCCGAACGCTGGATGGCGGCAACATGGCCGTGTTTCAGGCGGTGAAGGCGTTTGAGTTGTTCAGCGGCGTGGTGCCGGATGCGCAGCGAATGCTCGAGCATTTTCAGAGCATGAATGGTTAAACATCAAAAGATCGCAGCCTGCGGCAGCTCCTACAGTGGATGGGGCACATTCTGTAGGACCTGCCGCAGGCTGCGATCTTTTAAAATGAATCAGGCCTGCAGATACCGTAAAACCGACTCGCAAATCATCTCGCGATGACGCTGCTTGATGCTTTCGTCCGGCAAGTCGACCTGAAAGATCTCACCGAAGGTATGGCGGTTCGACACGCGATAGAAGCAGAACGAGCTGATCAGCAGATGCACATCCAACGGCTCGAGCCCCGCGCGGAACACGCCTTCCTCAGCACCGCGACGCAAAATCTCGCCCAGTGAATCGAGGATGGTGTTGTTCATCGCCTTGATCGCATCGGAGCGCTTCACGTATTCAGCGTTGTGAATATTCTCGATGCTGACGATACGCACAAAGTCGACGTTGCGATCATGGTGGTCGAAAGTGAATTCCACCAGCCGCCGAATCGCTTCCACCGGCGCCAGTTCGGTCAGGTGCAGACGGTTTTCGGTGCTGCGGATATCGCCGTAGAGTTTCTCCAGCACCTCGACGTAGAGCTGTTCCTTACTGCCGAAGTAGTAATAGATCATGCGTTTTGAGGTGTGGATGCGCTCGGCAATCGCATCGACGCGAGCGCCGGAAAGCCCCTGCTGGACGAACTCGACAATCGCCTCTTGAAGGATATTCTCGCGGGTCTTTTCCGGGTTGTTTTTGCGACTCTTGCGCGGCTCGACAATCGGCTCGTCGGGCACGGCGGGGAGTTCTGAAGTTATCGTCATTGCGGGCTCACGGCCATCACTGCACAGGTTGGCGATTATGGGCCGCGCCACACAGTGAAGGAAGCCGCGCGGCAGCGGTTTGTACCCGTGTTTACGATTTTCCTACAACTTTGCCTGACGTACGGCACCGCTTCGAGACTTGGCCATGGCCGCCAGTCGCACCGCGACGTTGGCTGCGCCGTAACCTGCGTAGTCATTCTTGCGCTGGATAATTTCAAAGAAGAACCGTCCTTCAAACGGCTCGGTGTACACATGGAACAGCTCGCCACCTTGGGCATCGCGATCGTAGAGCACGTTGTAATAGGCCAGTTCGCTGAGGAACTCATCGTCGAAATCGAACCGCGCGGCGAGGTCATCGTAATAATTGAGCGGGATATCCAGCAGCGGTACGCCCGCCTCCTTGGCCCGGCTGACTTCGGCAAAGATGTCGTCGCAATCGAAGGCGATGTGATGCACGCCGGAACCGCGATAACTCGACAGCGCGTGTGAGATCGCGGTGTTGCGGTTCTCGGAAATGTTCAGCGGCAAGCGGATCGAACTGTCCCGGCTGCGCAGCGCCCGACTCTTCACCAGGCCATACGGATCAGGCAGCACCACTTCATCGTCGGCTTCGAAATCCAGCAGGCTTTTATAGAACAATACCCAACTGTCGAGACTGTCGGCCGGCAGCGCCATGGCCATATGGTCGATGCGCTTGAGGCCGCCACTGGCCACGGCGGTGGGTTGCAGGTTGAAGTCGGTGCCGTAGACGTCGGCATCCTGATCCACCAGATAAATCAGACTGCCATCCGGCGCGCGCACTGCGGCGAGCTCCAGTTCATTGGGGCCAACCAGTCCGCGATACGGCTGGCCTTTATAAGCCACGGCCCGAGCCAGCGCACTGGTGCTGTCTTTGACCCGCACGGCGGTGGCGCACAGTGATGGGCCGTGAGCTTCGAAAAAACTGTGGGCGAACGAGTAAGGCTCGGAGTTGAGGATCAGGTTGATATCACCCTGACGCAGCAGGCTGACGCTCTTGGAGCGATGTTGCCCTGCCTTGACGAAACCCAGCCGCTCCAGCCAATGGGACAGCTTGGCGCCAAGGCTTTCGTCCACGGCGAATTCAAGAAACTCGATGCCGTTGTACTCGCTGGCCTTGGGCGTCTCGAACAGAATGTCGACAGTGGCCGGTGGCGTGGCTTCCTGCGCCAGACGTTCGCGGGTTTTCTCTTCCAGGTACAGCAACGAGCGCAAACCGTCGGCAGCATTGGCCCGTGGCGGCGCGGCGCGGAAGCCGTCGTTGAAGATCTCCAGCGACAACGGCCCGGTGTAACCGCTCTTGATGATCGGCGCGAGGAAACCCGGCAGATCGAATTCGCCCTGACCCGGGAAACAGCGGAAATGCCGGCTCCACTCCAGCACGTCCATGGCCAGGATCGGCGCGTCGGCCATTTGCACGAAGAAAATCTTGTCGCCGGGAATCTCGGCGATCGCACTCGGATCACCCTTGAGCGACAACGTGTGGAAGCTGTCCAGCAATACACCGAGGTTTGGGTGATCGGCCTGACGGACGATGTTCCACACCTGTTGATAAGTGTTCACGTGGCGGCCCCAGGCCAGCGCTTCGTAGCCGATCCGCAAACCACGGGCGCCGGCGTGTTCGGCCAGCAGGCGCAAGTCGTCGACTAAAATCTGTTCATCGCCGAGGGCGTCGGCCGAGGCGTTGCTGCACACCAGCACCAGGTCCGTGCCCAGTTCCTGCATCAGGTCGAACTTGCGCTCGGCTCGCTCCAGGTTGCGCGGCAGGCGGTCGCGGCGGCAGCCCTCGAAATCCCGGAAGGGTTGAAACAGTGTGATCGCGATCCCGAGATCGGCGCACATCTGTTTAATTTCCCGCGGACTGCCGTCGTAGTAGAGAAGGTCGTTCTCGAAAATCTCCACCCCGTCGAAACCGGCGGCGGCGATGGCTTCAAGTTTTTCCGGCAGGGTACCGCTCAAGGACACGGTGGCAATGGAACGCTGCATGTATCGACTCCCGGTGGTGGAGACAGTCTTGTTATCAACATCGCACGCTTTCGCTTTTAAGTAGGAGCTGTCGAGTGAAACGAGGCTGCGATCTTTTGATCTTAAAAACCGACATCAAAAGATCGCAGCCTCGTTTCACTCGACAGCTCCTACAGGGATCAGGGATCAGGGATCGCGCTTAACTTGGGGTGGATTATTGGCCGGACGAATCGACACAGCAATTCAAAGTGTACTACCCGGTTAGTTTTGTGTTCGATTATCGAACACAATGGCCCTTGGCGAATTGACGATTTTTCGTCCACTGCCCACCATCCACTACACATTGAGTCCGGTCACAAACATCGGTCTCGGTTACCAAAGACCCAGAACACCACATAAAAATAATCGGTGGACTACATGACTCCTTCTCAAAGCTCTTCCGTGGAGCGTTCCTCCATGACTCCTGCCACTGGCGGTATCGGCGACAAGATCCGCGGCGCCATGGCCGTCGGCAAAACCCGTTGGGGCATGCTGGCGCTGGTGTTCTTCGCCACCACCCTGAACTACATTGACCGCGCCGCACTGGGCGTCATGCAGCCTATCCTCGCCAAGGAAATGAGCTGGACGGCGATGGACTACGCCAACATCAACTTCTGGTTCCAGGTCGGCTACGCCATCGGTTTCGTGCTGCAAGGCCAGTTGATCGATCGGGTCGGCGTCAAGCGGGTGTTCTTCTTCGCCGTGCTGCTCTGGAGCCTGGCGACCGGCGCTCATGGCCTGGCCACTTCGGCCGTTGGCTTCATGGTCTGCCGATTCATACTGGGTCTGACGGAAGCCGCCAACTACCCGGCGTGCGTGAAGACCACCCGGTTGTGGTTCCCGGCCGGCGAACGCGCCGTGGCCACCGGCATCTTCAACGCCGGAACCAACGTCGGTGCAATGTTCACCCCCATGTTGTTGCCGCTGATCCTGCATGTCTGGGGCTGGCAGGCTGCCTTCCTGTGCATGTCGGCATTGGGCGGGATCTGGTTGCTGTTCTGGGGCTTGAAGTACTTCAACCCGGAAGATCACCCGAGCGTTAAACAATCGGAACTGGATTACATCCAGAAGGAAGTAGAGCCGGAACAATCCCGCGTACCGTTCTCGAAAATCCTGCGCATGCGTGGCACCTGGGCCTTCGCCCTGGCTTACGCGATCACCGCACCGGTGTTCTGGTTCTACCTCTACTGGCTGCCGCCGTTCCTCAATCAGCAATACAACCTGGGGATCAACGTGACCCAGATGGGTATCCCGCTGATCATCATCTACCTCACTGCCGATTTCGGCAGCGTCGGCGGCGGGATCCTGTCCTCGTTCCTGATTGGCCGCGGCGTCAACCCGATCAAGGCGCGGCTGATGTCCATGCTCCTGTTCGCCTGCTGCATCGTCGGCGTGATCATGGCGGCGGGGTCGAGCAGTCTGTGGGTCGCCGTGTTCGCCATCTCCCTGGCCATCGGTGCGCACCAGGCCTGGACCGCGAACATCTGGAGCCTGGTGATGGACTACACGCCTAAACACATGATGAGTACGGTGTTCGGCTTCGGTGGCATGTGCGCGGCCATCGGCGGGATGTTCATGACCCAGTTGGTCGGCCACATTCTGACGATCACCAATAACAACTACACCGTGCTGTTCACCATGATTCCGGCGATGTACTTCATCGCGCTGATCTGGATGTACTTCATGGCACCGCGCAAGATTCCGACCGTCACCCCGTAAAACCCCTCCCCCGGCAGGCCTGATTCCAGGCCTGCCCTGCTTCTCTCACCGACGACTCTGCTGCCAGGCTGCTGCCAACCCGCTGCAACAAATCACCGCGATTCCGACCACGGTGGTCAGGGTCGGCGTGTGAGAAAACAGCAACCAGCCCAGCAAACCGGCAAAGACAATCTGGCAATAACCGAACGGCGCCAACAATGCAGGGGCGGCGTGGCGGAAGGCTTGTGTCAGAAACAGGTGAGCCGTCATCCCGCAGGCGCCCAGCGCCACCATCATCAATCCATGGCCCAGGCTGGGTACTTGCCAGAAGAATGGCACCAGAGCGCTCATCACCAGTGTGTTGCACAGCCCAGCGAAGAAGTTGCTGGTGGTCGGGCTGTCGATGTTGCTGAGCTTGCGGGTGAGCAACTGATAGAAGCAGAAAAACAGCGCCGAGCAGAGCGGCAGCAACACCGCCGGGGTAAAGAGTTCTCCGCCGGGATGGACGATGATCAATACGCCGATGAATCCGCAAATCACCGCAATCCACTGGCCACGCGTGACGTGCTCGCGCAGCAGTGGCACCGACAGCGCAGTCACCAGAACCGGCGCAAGAAAGTTGACCGCCGTGGCTTCGGCCAAGGGGATGTACTGCAAGCCGGTGGTGAAAAACAGACTGGTACCCAACAGACACAACGCCCGCAGCAGCTGAAGTAACGGCCGTTTGGTCCGTAGGACACCCAGCCCGGATTGCGGCAGGAAAATCCCGGCCATCAGTAAGGTGTGAACCAGATAACGGGCCCAGACCACCATGACGATCGGGTAGAAGCCCGAGAGGTATTTCGAAAAGGCGTCGTGACTGGAAAACAGGAAGGTCGCAACGACGATCAGCAGAATCCCTTTGAAGGGTTGGTTTACGCCGGAGAGCGGAGTGCTGACGGTCATTCGGTATCCCTTGTGTTTTGCATCAACTGTTTAAAAACATCCCTTACAGCCGCGCTAACAACTCACGGGTTTTACTCAACGCCATCCGCGCCCGCTGCAACCCGCTCACGCCCTGCTCAAGCAACTTCACGGTGGGGATCTCCAGGCTCAACGGAATATCGGCCGGCAAACACTGCAACAACCCCGCCAGATCACAATCGCCATCGCCCGGAAAACGCCGCTCGTTACGGGCCTGGCGCAGAATCTCCGCCATGTCCGTCGGCCGTGGCCCGGCAACGTCGCACAACTGTGCATACCGTAACCGTGACGGCGCAACCCTGGCCAGATCTTCCAGCCGCGAAGCCGAACGGTCGAAGTGAAACGCGTCCACCAACACCGCGCCGTTTTCACGCCCCGCGTTTTCGACGATGCGCACCGCCTGTTCGAGATTGTGCGCATTGGTCCACGGCATGAATTCCAAATGCGGATGAAGCCCGTAAGGTGCCGCCAGATCACACAGCCGAGCGAAGTTGTCGGTGAGCCGCTGTTCGTCAGAATCGTTACCGGCCACCAGCAATTCACTGGCACCGAATTCGGCACCGACCGCCAGAATCTTCTCGAAATCGGCGACGACGGTTTCCGGTTTAAGACGCAGTATTTCGACATCCAGCACACGAATGCCGGTATCGCGCAGCCGCGCCAAGGTCCTGCGCCGTAACCCGACATCGGCGACCAGCGCAAAGTGGTGTTCTTCAGGCGTCGCAGGCTCCAACCGTAATCCGACATGACTGTAACCGGCCTGTACCGCCACTTCGACCATCTCGGGCGGTGACAATTCCAGCACCGTCAGGCTGGCCAGGGAAAAGACCCAATCGTTCCTGTTCATGCTCAACCCTCGATCAAGGTCGGTGCGCAAGCACGGCCGGTTTCGGCGGCCTCGCGTATCGCTTCAATCAGCGCCAACGTGCGGGTGGCATCGGCAACGCTCACCAACGGCTCGACTTCTCGACGCGCCACGCGCACGAAATGCTGCAACTGCAAACGCAGCGCGTCATCGGCGCTGAAGTTTTCCTGCACCGGCAGCAACGGTTGATGCCATCCCCCATCGGGGTCGGCGTAGTGCCAACGCTTAAGTTGCGGAATGCTCAATGCACCGCCGGTCCCGGCCAGCAGATAACACGGTTGATCGGCCTGACGTGGGTACACCGGGTTTTCCCCGGAATCCAGCTCCCAGCTCCAGGGCGCCGCGACCGCATCCGAACCGGTCAGGCTACCCAGCGCGCCGCTGTCGAATTGCAGCAACACCGCCGCGCAATCTTCGTTGGCAAACCCGCGCACCGCATTGCTGGTGATCGCCTGAACCTGCCGCACTTCGCCACACAAATGCCGGAGCAGATCGAGGTCGTGAATCAGGTTGGTCAGCAACATTCCCGCACCGGGTTCGCGACGCCAGGGCGTCTCGAAATAGCTGTCGGGTTTACGCAATTGCCAGAGCGCGGTCACCGTCGTCAGCCGGCCCAACGCGCCGCTTTGCACCAGTTCATGGGCGCGGACGATCAGCGGGTTGTGCCGGCGATGATGACCGACCAGCACAGGAACGCCCGTGGCTTTCGAAGCGGCGACCAGTTCGCGGACTTCGTCCATGTGCACGCCCACCGGTTTTTCCAGCAGGACCGGCACGCCGACAGCGAGGCAATCGAGTGCGGTGCTGACGTGCAGCGTATTCGGGTTGGCGACGATCACCGCGTCTGGTTTCACCTGCTCCAACATCTGACGGTGATCAGCGAAATACACCACGCCCCATTGCGCAGCGAGGCCCACTGCTTGCGGACCCGGATCGGCCACTGCGCACAAGGTCGCTTCCGTCAGAGTTTGCAGATGCTGGTAATGCTGCTGGCCCATATTGCCAGCCCCGATCAGGGCAATACGCAGGGGTGAACTCATCGTGCGGTCCTCTTGTGATTATTCTTGGAAGGGCGAATTCCAATAATTTAGAACCTGGTTCCAGATTCTCACACAAGCAAACCGCAAAAGTGTGCGAACAACGCACAGGATCAAAAGATCGCAGCCTTCGGCAGCTCCTACACTGCCGCAGGCTGCGATCTTTTAGACCGTCAAGTGAACAACTCTGAAGCCAGGCTCGCAGCCGACAGCTCCTCGGTAAACTTCAACAACAGCGGCGCCAACTCATGCAGTCGCGCCCCCGGCATCCGTGCGCTGGGCCCGGCGATGCTCAGCACACCGATGACTCGACCATCACTCGGATGTCGCACCACCGCAGCAATCGCCGAGGTGCCCACCGCCGAACTTTCCTCGACCCAGGCATAACCCTGCTCCCGCGCCATACGCAGGCGTTCCAGCAATTCGATGTTGGAACGCGGTGCATTCGGCCCAAGGTCCTTTGGCCGCTCGCCACCCTGCCGTTCGACCAGGGACAGCGCCTCGGCATCGCTCATACATGCCAGCCACGCATGCCCCGACGCGGTGTAAAACAAAGGCGCATCACGGCCCATGTCCGGGTCGTAACGCAGGCCGGAACGGGCGCCCTGGGATTTGGCGATCCAGATCTGCCGCTCACCTTCAATCACCCCAAGCCGCACCAGCTCGCCGGTTTCCTGGGCGAGGCGATCAAGCACCGGCTGGACAATATCCGCGCCGCTGCCCGACAGGTAACGGAAACCCATGGCCACCAGTTTGGTCGACAGGTGATACCGCAGGTTCTCCGGATTCTGTCGCACATAACCCAGCCGAATCAGCTCGGCGAGCAACCGGTGGGTCGCGCTTTTGGGAATATCCAGTTGCTCCGCCAGCGTCTGCATCGGCAGGCCCCGAGGGTCACTGGTGAGGCTTTCAAGCACGCTGAAAACACGTTCGATCTGACTGCCGGCCATGGGAGGTTCCACACAAAATTTGTCCGATTCTAGAAGACAACCGACCGAATGCGAAATCTGGAACCCTCTGTCCGATTACCGCCCGCTTTACCCGGTGAAAGGTTGCCGAGTTCGATTACGCTCCTATATTTTCTGGAATCAAATTCTAAAAAATACAAACCGTTGGAGCTTCAAACGATGCCTGCCGAATCAAAAAATCTCCCGGATATCGACTGCGACGTGCTCATCGTCGGCTCCGGTGCGGCTGGGCTATCGACTGCAGTGACCGCGGCGTGGCACGGCTTGAAAGTCATCGTGGTCGAAAAAGATCCGGTGTTCGGCGGCGCCACGGCGTGGTCCGGTGGTTGGGCTTGGGTGCCTTGCAACCCTCTGGCTCGGCGCGCCGGAATCGTCGAAGACGTCGAGCAACCGCGCACTTACCTGAAACACGAATTGGGCGAACGTTACGAGCCGGCCATGATCGATGCTTTCCTCGAATCCGGGCCGCGGATGGTGGCGTTCTTCGAACAGCACACCTCGCTGCAATTCGCCGACGGCAATGCCATTGCCGATATTCATGGCGATACACCGGGCGCCGGCACGGGAGGACGCTCGGTCATCGCGGCGCCTTACGATGGGCGAAAAGTCGGCAAGCTGCTCAAGCGTCTTCGCAAAACAATGCGGGAAACTTCGTTCATGGGCATGCCGATCATGGCAGGTGCGGACCTCTCGGCATTTCTCAATCTGACGCGCTCACTGTCGGCAGCCTGGCACGTGACACGGCGCTTTTCGCGGCACCTGCTCGACCTCGCTGTTCATGGTCGGGCGATGCAACTGGTCAACGGTGTCGCGCTGGTGGCTCGGTTGGCAAAATCCGCCGAAGACCTCGGCGTATGGCTCTGGGAGTCGGCCCCCGTTACCGAGCTGCTGCGCGATGGCGATCAGGTCCGAGGCGCGGTGGTCAGCACCGCCAAAGGCAAGGTCCGCATCCATGCACGCAAGGCCGTGGTGCTGGCGGCCGGCGGTTTTGCCAATGACATCGAGCGGCGCAAGGCATTGTTTCCTCGTACGCCAACCGGGCACGAACACCTGGCGTTGCCCCCCCTCGGCGTCTGCGGCGATGGCTTGCGACTGGGCGAAAGCGCCGGCGCGCGGGTGAACACCGATCTGGCGTCGCCCGTCGCCTGGGCACCGGTTTCGCAAGTGCCACACAAGGACGGCAGCATCGGCCACTTCCCGCACATCATCGAGCGCGGCAAACCGGGGATCATCGGCGTGTTGGGCAACGGTCAGCGCTTCGTCAACGAAGCCAACGGCTACTACGACTATGTAACGGCCATGGTCGCCGCCGCTCCGAAGGGCGAAGCGGTCGCCTCCTGGCTGGTCTGCACGCATGGCTTTCAACGGCGTTATGGCCTGGGTATCTCTCGGCCGTTTCCGCTGCCGCTGTCATCCTTTATCCGTAGTGGCTATCTGAAAACCGGCAACACCCTTGAGGAATTGGCCGAGGCCTGCGGCATCGACCCGAACGGTTTGCGCAGCACTGTGTCCGAATACAACCGGCACGCACGCAATGGTGAAGACCCGCTGTTTGGGCGCGGCTCAACGCCTTACAACCGCAAACAGGGTGATGCGTTGCAGCAACCCAACCCTTGCGTCGCCCCGATCGAACAAGGCCCGTTCTATGCTGTGAAGGTTCAGCCCGGCTGCTTCGGCACCTTCGCCGGCCTCAAGGTCAATCAACACGCCCAGGTTCTCGGTGAATCGGGCGAAGCCATCACCGGGTTGTACGCAGCAGGCAGTGACATGGCCAGCATCATGGGCGGGCACTACCCCGCCGGCGGCATCAATCTTGGCCCGGCGCTGACCTTCGGCTACATCGCCGCGCGACATATCGCAGGTATTACCGCTTACGAACAGGAGATCGAACGCTGATCGCCGGTTTGTCCAAGCGCGAACGCCAGGTCAATCCAGACTTTGCGCCGGTGTGGGATGCGTTCGACCAGTGATTCCCTCGAAGCAGGCGGTCGCCTGCTCGATAAAAACCCGTCGCCTGAAGGAATTAGATGGGTTGTCCGTGTTCAATACGAGTCTGGAAGACTCCCGGCCACCCACCACAGGTTGCCGGGAAGGCTGCTGTGCGCAACAAAAGATGGACGACTGGACTGGCGCCGCTCCCACTCAGCAGCAACACTCATCCCACGGACAATCAGAGGGTTCCCACATGCTATGGAAAAAAGGCCGACGCAGCGACAACGTGGTCGATGCCCGTGGAGATGATGTCGGCGGTGGCGGTGGCGGGATGCGCTTCGGTGGCGGCAAGGGTCTGAGCCTGACGGCGATTATATTGATCGTCGGGATCGGCTGGATCACCGGCCAGGACCCGATGCAAATCCTCGGGCAACTGACCGGGCAGATGAGTGAGCAATCGGCACCGGCCCCGACGCAAACCCGCAAGGCACCGCCGGCCACTGACGAAGGAGCCGAGTTCGTACGCTCGATCCTCGGCGATACCGAGGACACCTGGGGTCAGATTTTCCAGCAGGCCGGTCGTCAATATAAGGACCCGACCCTGGTGCTGTTCAGCGGCCGCGTCAACTCGGCCTGCGGTCTGGCAAGTTCGGCGACCGGCCCGTTCTATTGCCCGGCGGACCAGAAGGTCTACTTGGACATGAGTTTCTTCCAGGAAATGTCCCAGCGTTTTTCCGCCGCGGGCGACTTCGCTCAGGCCTACGTGATCGCTCACGAAATCGGACACCATGTGCAGACCTTGCTCGGTGTTTCCGCGAAAATTCAGACCGCCCGCCAACAGGGCCGGCAGATGGAAGGCGACGGCGGTTTGCTGGTACGCCAGGAACTGCAGGCCGATTGCCTGGCCGGAGTCTGGGCCAACAACGCGCAGAAACGGCTGAACTGGCTGGAACCCGGTGACATCGAAGAAGCCTTGAACGCCGCCAACGCCATCGGCGATGACCGCTTGCAACAGCAAGGTCAGGGCCGTGTGGTGCCGGATTCATTTACTCATGGTACGTCGGCGCAAAGGGTGCGCTGGTTCAAAACCGGATTCGCGCAAGGCCAGGTCGGCCAGTGCGATACCTTTGCAGCGAAAAACCTATAAATGAATAAGTGGCTGTTAGCTCTACTGATCACCTGCGCAAGCGCCCAGGCTGCCGAGCATGCGGTCAAGGAGGTCAGCCCCGGACGCCTGCTGCTGACTGCAGGTGAAATCGCGGTGGGCATCGGCCCGGCGCCGAAGAAAATCGAACGCGTGCTGATCATCATCCATGGTCGATTGCGCAATGCCGATACCTATCGCCAGAGCGCCGTGCGCGCGGCCGAACAGGCCGGGCAAAGCGCGAGCACCTTGGTGCTCGCCCCGCAATTTCTCAATGAAACCGACATCGCGACCCATCCCGTGGCTGACAGCGTATTGCGCTGGCAGGGCAATGACTGGATGGCGGGCGGTTTATCCACCGCTCCGTTTTCCCTGAGCTCCTACGCGGCGCTCGACGAAATCATCGCCCGAATCGGCGATCGAAAACAGTTTCCGGACGTGAAGCAAATTGTCATTGCCGGTCACTCCGGCGGCGCTCAGGTGGTGCAGCGATACGCGTTGCTGGGCCACGACCAGCCGGCGCTCAAGGCGGCCGACATACAGGTGCGTTACGTCATCGCCAATCCATCTTCTTATGCGTACTTCGATGAGCGACGGCCGGTGGCGTTCAAACACGCCGGTTGCCCGAATTTCAATCGCTGGAAATATGGACTGGCGGATTTACCCGCCTATGCCGAAGGGCAAACCGCCAAGCAGCTGGAGGAAAACTACGTCAAACGCGATGTCGTTTATCTACTCGGGCAGCAGGACAGCGACCCGAAGCAGCCGGCGCTGGATAAAAGCTGTGAGGCCCAAGCTCAGGGAGCCAATCGATTGGCTCGCGGGCGCAATTATTTTGCTTATCTGAAGCGGCTGCATCCTCAAGGTTTGAATCAGCAGCTGATTGAAGTGCCCGGGGTCGGGCATAACGGGGATGGGATGTTTAACTCGCCGCAGGGGCAGAAGGCGTTGTTTCAATAACCGTCAAAAGATCGCAGCCTTCGGCAGCTCCTACAGGTATACGCGATTCCACTGTAGGAGCTGCCGAAGGCTGCGATCTTTTGATCTCGAATCTCAAGCCGAAAGCATTTCCCGCAACGCCACGCAATCGGCGGCATGCCAATCCGCCAACTCAGGCCACGGATTATCCGGCAGGTTCACCAACACCGTCCGCGCACCTGCCGCCCGACCGCAATCCAGATCAAAGCGGTAGTCACCGACCATCACCATCTCACTGGCCGGGACATTCCAGGCCTGGGCCAACTTCAGCAAACCACCGGGATGCGGTTTTGGCGGTGCTTCATCACGGCCCAGCACATCCTCCACCGCAAAGCAGTCGGCCAGGCCGATCGCCTCCAGCGTGACGTGCGCCAGTTCGCGAGCATTGCGCGTGAGAATGCCCAGGCGATAACCGCGCCCGGCCAGCTCATGCACCAGCTCTACCGCGCCCGGTGCTGCTTTCGAACCGAGCGCCAGGTCCCGTTCGTGTTCCAGCAACCATGCATGTTTGGCTGCTGCTTCATCGGCCGGCAGCGCGGCGAGGTGGGTCAGGATGTCGTCTTCGGCAGGAATCGCCAACGCCACGCGGATCGCCGCGAAGTCATGCACGGCCACCGTCAGGGTGCCGTCCATGTCGAACACCCAGTGCCGCACCTCGGCCAGGCTCATGCCCAATCCTTGCGGTGGCGAATCAGGCCTTCCTGCGTGACCGAAGCCACCAGTTGCCCGGCGCGGTTGAATACGCTGCCGCGGGAGAAGCCGCGCGAGTTGCCCGCCCAAGGACTGTCCATCGCATACAGCAACCAATCATCGGCACGTAGATCCTGATGGAACCACAGCGCGTGATCGAGGCTGGCGACCTGCATGTCTTTCTGCCAGACCGACTTGCCGTGAGGTTGCATCGACGTGGTCAACAGACCGAAATCCGAAGCGTAGGCCAGCAAGTATTTATGCAGCGCCGGAGAATCGGCCAAGGCACCGTCGGCGCGAAACCAGACGTATTTGATCGGATCGGACGGTTGCGGGTTGTAGGGATCTTTCTCGGTGATCGGTCGGAACTCGATCGGTTTCGGGCACAGAAATTTTTCGCGCATGTGCTCGGGAATCAGGTGCGCGCGCTGTTGAGTGAGTTCCAGCTCCGACGGCAGGTTTTCCGGGCCGACCACAATCGGCATCTCGGCCTGGTGCTGGAAGCCTTCTTCGTCGTACTGGAACGACGCACTGCAGGTGAAAATCGGGTTGCCCTTCTGGATCGCCGTCACTCGACGCGTACTGAAACTGCCGCCGTCGCGCACCCGGTCAACCTGATACACCACGGGCAGCGCGGAATCGCCCGGACGCAGGAAATAACCGTGCATCGAATGCACATGGCGCGCTTCTTCGACCGTCTGACTGGCCGCCGACAGGGACTGACCGATCACCTGACCACCGAACAGCTGACGAAAACCCAGGTCCTGGCTGCGGCCACGGAACAGGTTTTCTTCGATTGGTTCCAGGGTCAGCAGGTCAACCAGATCATCCAACACTTGGCTCATTCAGACTCTCCTCACACAACGCATGCCGCGCAGTCTTGGCTGCGACGGTCGATTCAATTTCTGGCCAGGGCCCATGGGAGCCATTGTAAACGTCCGTGCCGGCTTATCCATGCAAGGTTTGCAGCCATTGTTCACGGGTGATGCGGTACAGCGCATGGTGACGCAGGGGATGATCGGCCGCGAGCATCGGGTGGTCGAAATCATCGGCTGAATCATGGTGCATGCCGATTGCCTGCATGACTTTCTGCGACGGCATGTTGGTTTCGGTGGTGAAGGACACCACTTCTTTCAGCGCCAACCGGTCAAACCCGCAGCGCAGAGCGGTCCACGCCGCTTCACTGGCGTAGCCAAGGCCCCAGTGCTCGCGGGCCAGGCGCCAGCCGATTTCGGTGGCCGGGGTAAAACGCGCGTCGAAGCCAACCACGGCGAGCCCGGTAAAACCGATAAATGCCCCGGTGTCCTTGCGCTCCAGCGCCCAGAGACCGAAGCCATGCTCGGCAAAATGGCCACGAATCCGTCCGATCAGCGAAGCACTTTCCAGGCGACTCAAGGGCGCCGGAAAATATCGCATCACCTGTGGATCGGCGCACATCGCCGCAAACTCCGGCAAATCCTCATCGCTCCACTGCCGCAACAACAGTCGCGCGCTCTCGAGTTCCAGTATCGGTTCCATCGTGCCCCCCGTTCCCATGCCGCAAGTCTACATCGCTGGTAGGATCCTTCACTCATTCCTACCTACCGTCCTGTATAAATCAGCCATGCCCCTGCCCCTGATCTACCACGAAGACTACAGTCCCGAGTTCCCGGCGGATCACCGCTTCCCCATGGACAAGTTTCGCCTGCTGCGCGATCACCTGGTGGACAGCGGACTGACCCGGGACGCTGACCTGCTGCGCCCCGACCTCTGCCCGCCAGAGATTCTCGCGCTCGCACATGACCCTGCGTATATCGAACGCTACATGGGCGGCGAGTTGTCCCGCGAAGACCAGCGGCGCCTCGGCCTGCCGTGGAGCGAAGCCCTGGCCCGGCGCACGGTGCGTGCGGTTGGCGGCTCGCTGCTGGCGGCCGAGCAGGCGCTGGAACATGGTTTGGCTTGTCACCTGGCTGGCGGCACCCATCACGCTCACTACGACCATCCTGCCGGGTTCTGCATCTTCAATGACCTGGCGGTGATCAGCCATTTCCTGCTGGAAAGCGGCCGTGTGAATCGGGTGCTGATCTTCGACTGCGATGTGCATCAGGGCGACGGGACTGCACGGATTCTGCACAACACCCCGGACGCCGTGACCGTTTCCCTGCACTGCGAGAAGAACTTTCCCGCACGCAAAGCCGAAAGTGACTGGGACATTCCACTGCCCAAGGGCATGGGCGATGCCGATTACCTGAAAGTGGTGGACGATGCGCTCAATTATTTGCTGCCGCTCTATCAACCTGACCTGGTGTTGTACGACGCCGGTGTCGATGTGCATAAAGATGACGCGCTCGGCTACCTGAAGCTGACAGACGAAGGCGTCGCCGCCAGGGATGAAAGTGTGATGCGCCATTGCCTGGGCCGGGATATTCCGGTGGTCGGGGTAATCGGCGGCGGCTACAGCAAGGACCGCAAGGCGTTGGCGCGCCGTCATGGAATCCTGCATCACAGTGCGCAACGGGTCTGGCAGTCATCAGGTTGTCATTGAGGTGTGGGTCTTTACCCACAATGTCTGTGGAACTGCCTGTGGATAACCTGAGTGAAAGGTCCTACAGGCCATGCTGCATATAGCTTGCAAAGGGGTGGTTGTTTTTTGATCAGCTGTTTGAAACAACATCGTTCCAATGTGGGAGCGAGCTTGCTCGCGATAGCGGCGGCACATCCAGCAATTGAAGTGACTGTCGGACCGCTATCGCGAGCAAGCTCGCTCCCACACTAAATCTGTGCTGATAGAATGCCCGCCCTACTCCGCCAGACCGCAGCGCACTCCATGACTCAGCCTTCGACCGCCCTCTCCCCCCATGTTGCCATCATCGGCGGCGGCCCCGCCGGTTTGATGGCGGCCGAAGTGCTGAGCCAGGCCGGGATCAAGGTCGACCTGTACGACGGCATGCCTTCAGTGGGGCGAAAATTCCTGCTGGCCGGCGTGGGTGGTATGAACATCACCCATTCCGAAGCCTACCCGGCATTTCTCTCACGCTACGCCGAACGCGCACCGCAGATTGCACCGCTGTTGCGAAGTTTCGGCGCCGAAGCCTTGTGCCAATGGATTCATGACCTGGGCATCGAAACCTTTGTCGGTAGTTCCGGCCGAGTCTTTCCTACAGACATGAAAGCCGCCCCCCTGTTGCGTGCATGGCTCAAACGCCTGCGTGACAGCGGCGTCGTTATCCACACCCGACACCGCTGGTTCGGCTGGGATGACAGCAGTGGATTGCGCATCGACAGCCCCGAGGGCGAAAAAACCGTCAAGCCTGACGCAACGTTACTGGCCCTCGGCGGCGGCAGCTGGTCGCGCCTCGGTTCGGACGGCGCCTGGATGCTGCCACTGGAACAACGCGGCGTAGGACTCGCGCTGCTGCAATCGAGTAATTGCGGCTTCGAGGTGCAGGCCTGGAGCGAGTTGATGGTCAGCAAATTCGCCGGCGCACCGCTGAAAAACATCGCCATCGGCCTCAACGACGACGTGCCGCGGCTCGGGGAATGTGTGATCACGGCGACCGGGATTGAAGGCAGTTTGATCTACGCTTTGTCGGCGCCGATCCGCGAAGCCATCAATCAGCACGCCTCGGCGACCATTCACCTGGACCTGTTGCCGGGCAGGCCTGTGGATAAAGTGCAGGCTGCGCTGAGCAAACCGCGTGGGTCACGCTCCATGGCTAAACATCTGCACAGCCAGCTCGGGATCGATGGTGTGAAAGCGGCGTTGCTGCGCGAACTCACGCCAGCCGAAAGCTTCGCTGATCCAGCGCTGCTGGCCAAAGCGATCAAGGCGCTTCCACTGACACTGGTGAAAACCCGCCCACTGGACGAGGCCATCAGCAGCGCCGGTGGCGTGATGTTCGAGTCGATGGATGAACGTTTGATGCTCAAGCAACTGCCCGGCGTGTTCTGCGCGGGGGAAATGCTGGATTGGGAAGCGCCGACGGGCGGCTATCTGCTGACCGCGTGTTTCGCCAGTGGGCGAGCGGCGGGGTTGGGGATGGTGGAGTGGTTGAAACACAAGGGCTGAGGACCGAGGCGCGGCCATCGCGAGCAAGCTCGCTCCCACACTAATCGCATTCTTTCTGAAAGAACTCGGTCGAATGTGGGAGCGAGCTTGCTCGCGAAGGCGGCCTAACAGACGCCGCGTGTATTCAAGGCTTCTTCTTGCGCGGTCCAGTATTAAACACCGGCACCTTGCGCACAGGCTTGATCGAAGGCTCCGGCGCCGAAGCATCCCCACTCTCAACCCATTTACCCAAGTTACGTTTACTACCACTGGAAGTCTTCGGCTTCTTCGGTTTTTTCGGTTTCTTCACCACCTGACCGCTGGCATCGGTATCCGGCACCCGATGCTCAGGCTCGAAGTCATGTTCCATCTGGCGAGGCAATGTCTGACGGGTTAACGTCTCGATGGCCGACAGCAGATTCACTTCATCGGCGCAGACCAGCGAAATCGCCTGCCCGGTTGCACCCGCGCGACCGGTACGGCCGATCCGGTGGATGTAGTCCTCCGCCACGATCGGAAGGTCGAAGTTGACCACCAATGGCAAATCTTCGATATCCAGACCACGGGCCGCAACGTCGGTGGCCACAAGAATCTGCACTTCACTGGCCTTGAAACGGTCCAGTGCGCGCTGACGGGTCGCCTGCGGTTTATCGCCATGGATGCCGTCGGCATTGATGCCCAGGCCCTGGAGTTTTTCCACCAGCGCGTCCACACCATTGCGGGTCTTGGCGAACACCAGCACCTGCTTCCACTTGCCCTTACGCATCAAGTGAACGAACAGTTCAGGCTTGCGCTTCTTGTCCACCACCACGACCCATTGCTTGACGGTGCTGGCAGCGACGTTGCGCGGGCTGACTTCGATGCTCAGTGGATCGTTGAGCATTTGTCCGGCCAGCAAGCGGATCGCATCGGAGAAAGTCGCGGAGAACAACAGCGTCTGACGTTGCTTCGGCAGCACGCGGTAAATATTCCCCAGTTCCTCGGAGAAACCCAGATCAAGCATGCGATCGGCTTCGTCCAGGATCAGGGTTTGCAGCTGATTGAACTTGAGGGCCTTCTGGCGATACAGGTCGAGCAAACGACCTGGCGTCGCCACCAGCACGTCAACACCCTTGCGCAGCTTCATCATTTGCGGGTTGATGCTGACGCCGCCGTACACCGCGTAAGTGCTCAACGGCAGATTCTCGGCGTACTGACGCACGGCTTCGTGAACCTGTTCGGCCAATTCGCGGGTCGGCACCAGGATCAGTGCGCGCACGGAGTTAGACGCCACCTTCGGCCCTTCCATGGCCAGCAATTGCAGGAGCGGCAGCGCGAAGCCGGCGGTCTTGCCAGTCCCGGTCTGGGCGGCGGCCATCAGGTCGCGACCGGCCAGCACCGCCGGAATGGCTTGCGCCTGAACCGGCGTCGGGGTCTGGTAGCCGAGCGTCTCGAGAGAACGCAGCAAGGGTTCGATCAGGCCAAGGGTGGCGAAAGTCATGGGATTACCGTAGGAAAATTCAGCGCGGTTGTGCAAAACGAGTGTGCAATGGCGCGCAGTTTACCCTAATTCACACGGGATTCTGTCGGCACAACAACGGCGGGCCGTTCAGGCGCACGGCGCCACTGTGGCAATCCGATCAGCACCACGGCGCTGATGATTACCGCCATGGCCAATGCTTCCTCGATACCGATGGTCTCGCCGACAAACACAATCCCCAGCAACACCGCCACGGCTGGGTTGACGTAGGCATAACTGGTGGCTGCCGCCGGACGCACATGTTTCAACAGGTACATGTAGGCGTTGAAAGCGATGATCGAACCGAAGAAGGTCAGATAGGCCAGGGCCGCCCAGCCTTCGATCGGCGGCATGGCTTCCAGATGCTCACCGCTTACCGCACTGCCGATCAACAGGACCACGCCGCCCACCAGCATTTCCACGGCACTGGCCATCGCGCCTTGGGGCAGCGGCAAGTGTTTGCTCCACACCGAACCGAAGGCCCAGGAAGCTGCCGCGAATATCAGCAATGCGGCGCCCAATGGGCTCGATTGCAGGTTGGAACCGAGGTTGAGCATGGCAATGCCGATCAGCCCGAGCACAATCCCGGCCCATTCGAGACGGGTATTACGCGCGCCCCAGAAATATCCGCAGAGCAAGGTAAACAGCGGCACCGTCGCCACCGCCAACGCAGCCACACCCGAGGCGACGCCCATGTGTTCGGCCACGCTCACTCCGCCGTTACCGCACGCCAGCAGCAAAATCCCGATGATCCCGGCGGCTTTCCACTGCGCCCAGGTCGGTGCCGGCGCCCCGCGCCAACGCAGGAACGCATACATCAACGTCCCGGCGATCACGAAGCGGATACCGGCGAGCAGCAACGGCGGCCAGTACTCCACACCGATGCGAATCACCAGGTAAGTCGAGCCCCAAATCACGTACAACGCGAAAAAGGCAGCGATCAACGGTAAGGGAAAACGACGTAAGCCAGGCATGGGGCAGCTCGTAGGCAAGGCAAGTGAACAGCTATTCTAGAAAGGCCAGCGGCGTAAAATAAGTTACAAAACCTGTTTATAGCGCCGGTACACTTTTCAAAACACGGAGATCACCGCTATAAACCGTGTTTTCGAAAGTCAGTCATTTTTCAGGAATACGACCATGGATAAATACGACCGCATGCTCCTCAGCGCCCTGTTGGAAAACGGTCGTGCGTCCTACGCCGACCTGGCGCGCAAGGTCAACCTGTCCGCCCCCGCCGTGGCCGAGCGCGTGGCCAAACTCGAAGCCTGCGGGGTCATCACGGGTTACCAGGCGAAAGTCGACATGGCCAAGCTTGGCTTGCCGATCCAGTGCGTGATCGAACTGCGCCTGAACCAGCACGGCAACCAGAAGGCCTACGACGACCTGATCAAAATCCCACAACTGACCGAATGCCACCGGGTGACGGGTGATCCGTGCGTGATCATGCAAGCGGCGGTGGGTTCGATGCCGGAGCTGGAAGAGTTGATCAATCGCATTGCCAAGTTTGGCTTCAGCAAAACGTCGATTGTGTTGTCGAGCGCGATAGATAAGCGGGTGCCGTTGGGGCAGTTGGAAGGGAATGGTAAATAGCGATCCCGTAGGAGCTGTCGAGTGAAACGAGGCTGCGATCTTTTGATTTTGCTCTTTAAAAACAAGATCAAAAGATCGCAGCCTCGTTTCACTCGACAGCTCCTACAGAAGTTCAGCGGTATCGTCAGAATCCGCGAACGCCGCTATATCCGGCGCCTAGCAAACACTGCATATCTTTCAAACGAACCCAAGGCTCTGTCCGCCAATGCAGCAGGCTTAACGTTCCCCCCGCCCACTCCATCAAGCGCAAACTCGGCGCCTGATTCGAAGCAACCCCGCCACCGTCCCGCAGCATCGGCACCACGTGATGGGTCAGCCAACGCCGCAGATTCCGGTTCTCCGGGCAGTAGTGATAGACCAGCATCGCGTACACGCCGGATTCGCTCAGCATCAATGTTTCCTGGGGGGCGTCGCTTCCAGACAAACACATCATCCGGCGCTGGTCCGCATCAAGCTTGAGCGCGTACCGGCCGTTTATATCCACGCCCATTAAACGGCCGATATCTCGGGCGCAAAACCACGCCTCGGCATGCAGTAACAGTGCTTTTAGTTGGATGTGATGACGGATGAATGTTTGGGGGACGAAGTGAGCTTCTCTTGAAGCTGGTTGCACTATTTCGGACTGATCTGAGTCAGCACTGCTATCAGGGATATTGAGGGTAGCTTTGACCATGGGCGAATCTCCGAACCAAATATGCCTCCAACGATTCGGGCTTGCAGTCCCGGTTGCTGCATTGGCAGCAACGGTCAAAAGGTTATCGATGCCCCAGATGAGGGGCAAGACAGACATTCCCTAAAATTCGGTAGGACCGATCATCGAATCGGAGGCGTCGTTAACACCAATCTATTTGCCGCAGGAGATCCAATGTGGGAGCGGGCTTGCTCGCGAAAGCGTCGGCACATCCAACATAAATGTGACAGACAGACCGTATTCGCGAGCAAGCCCGCTCCCACAGGGGATTTGTGTTGTGTCCGAGGATTTTTGGGGTGTCAGTCAGAACCCGCGATGGCGCTTGAGATGCTCATTGATCTTCGCCGCCGGCACTTTCTGCAAGCTGACCAGCAGATCATGCGACAACTCCCGCAACCCATGCTTCTGCCGCAGTTCCTGAGCCAAATGCGCCGTCAGATTGGCGGCCATCTCGGCATCGGCCATGGCCCGGTGAGCTTTACCGGTGTGGGGCAGGTTGGCGAACGTGGTGAGAGTACCGAGTTTGTGGTTCGGCGCGGCGGGCATCAAACGGCGGGCGAGTAGCAGCGAGCAGGCGAAGTTCTGCAAGCGTGTGCGTTTGATACGCCCCAGCTCAAAGTCCCAGAACTTCTGGTCGAACGCGGCGTTGTGGGCCAGCAGCGGTGTGATGCCGACGAATTCGTTGACTTCGTTCATCACCTGCTCCGCCGATGGCGCGGTGCGCAGCATGGCGTTGCTGATGCCGGTGAGTTGTTCGATGAAGGCCGGGACGCGCACGCCGGCATTCATCAGGCTTTGGTAACGCTCGACGATGCGCCCCTGTTCAAGGATCACCACGGCAATTTCCGTGGCCCGGCAGCTGCTGCTCGGGGAGATCCCGGTGGTTTCAAAGTCGATGACTGCTATGCGTTCCAAACCTGTTTCAACTCCGTAAAAATCAATTCTTGAGCAGCAACGCGCCTTCGATCGGCACGTAGCGGCTGGCGGCGCGGATCAGCGAGTTGGCCGTCAGGCCCGGCACGCCGTAGGCCACGGCTTGCACTCCGTGCTTGGTGATGATGCGCTCCAACAGCATGTCGAAATCACCGTCACCGGAGGCCAGCACCACTTCGTCGACATGATCGGCGGCGTCCATGATGTCGAGGGTGATGCCCACGTCCCAGTCACCCTTGGCCGAGCCATCGCTGCGCTGGATGTAGGGCTTGAGCTTCACAATGAAGCCGAGGTTGCGCAGGATCTGCTGGAATTGCTGTTGTTTGCTGTCGCCACGATCGATGGCGTAGGCATAGGCCTCGACGATCTCGCCCTGTTTGCTGATATCAGCCCACAGCGCGGCATAGTTGAAATGACAACCATAGGCCTGACGCACGGTGTAATAGAGGTTCTGGACATCGGCGAACACTGCGATTTTTTTCACCGGTCATCCTCGTTGGCGCGCCGGAGCGCGGGCAGGATCAGGCACCAGGCCCGAAAAGTTGCCCAGTATGCCAGCCTGAAGGATTGTTCCGCGAATAATCGGCCATGTGGCGAGGGAGCTTGCTCCCGCTGGACTGCGCAGCAGTCCCTGTTTTTGGGGCCGCTTCGCGGCCCAGCGGGAGCAAGCTCCCTCGCCACAGGTGTATCAGACGAAGGAATCGTCGTCGCCGCCAAAGAACGATGAGCTGTCATCGCTGTAGTCGGCATCGGTAAAGCCGCCCTGATCACTGGAGTTGTCAGCCACGCGCTGATCATCGCCCCAGCCGTTATCACCGCTCTGATCATTGACCTGAGCCGGCTCTTCCTTGATAACTTCAGCCACTTCCGGCTGCTGATTGTGATGGAACAGGCTGCTGATGCCTTGCGCCAGCATCACACCACCGGCCACACCGGCGGCGGTTTTCAGCGCACCACCGAGGAAGCTGCTGCCGGCGGGCTGTTGCGGGGCGTAATTCTGCTGAGGCGGCGCTGCACCGAAGTTTTGCTGTGGCGGCTGCGAGTTGAACGACGGCCGCGCCGGTTCACGCCAGCCGCCACCGCTCGATGCGGGTGGGCTTTGGGTGGACGCTGGCTGCGGATCACGGGAACCGCCACCGAAAATGCTCGACAAGAAGCCGCCGCTGCTCGGTGCCGCAGCAGCAGCAGCCGGCTGAGTCTTGGCCGATTGCAGTTCGGCCTGCAATTGCTGGACTTGCCGGGCGAGCTGTTTGTTCTGTTCGTCGAGGCTTTTGAGGGCGGCCTCTTGCACCAGAATCGCCTGGGTCATGAAATAGCCCGCCGCGGGCTGGCGAGTCAGGTGTTCCTTGATCCGCGTCTCGGCCTGGGCGTCGCGCGGGGCTGAGTCCGTTTCGGCCTGTTGCAGCCGGGAAAACAGTCCATCGATCAGGGTTTGTTCTTCGCTGTTCATGGCGACCTCGTAGATTGCCGGGAATATCGTCGCCCTTACCCACTGTGGATAAGGTGCTCATCCGTAATGGAGGCTGATACAGGATGTTTCAATGGTCTTTACCGAACGTTTACGTTTGCGCCCCAAAGCGCTTCATCGGTTAAAGTGGGCCACTGCTTTCAACCTGCGATACCGACTGATGAATTCGTTCGATGTGCTGCGTGACTCTCTGTATTTCTTCAAGCGCAATCTGGGCCAGATCGTGCGGCTGTGCCTGCCGCTGGTGATCTTCGAGGCGCTGCTGCAACAAGTGGTCGATCACTCCACCGAGCCGGACAGCTTTCCCGGTATCAGCGTGATGGTCGGCTTGCTGGTTTATCCGCTGTACACCGCTGCGCTGATCCTGTTTCTCGATGCACGCAGTCGTGGGGAATCACCGCGCACTCGCGACCTGCTGGCGATGTCCGCGACCCTGTGGCCACGCTTCGCCCTGCTCACCGCGCTCAATACCTTGCTGATCCTGATCGGCCTGTCGCTGTATTTCCTGCCGGGCATCTGGCTGATGGTGACCCTGGCGTTTGGCGAGTACCTCCTGGTGCTGCGCGGCTTCGCACCGCTGGCGGCGATGAAGGAAAGCCTGCGCCTGACCCGCGGCCACTTCCTGCGCATTCTGGTGTGCATTCTCTGTGTAATGGGCCCGTTGTGGGTGCTCAAGGGCGCGACCCTTGCGGTCTATCCCGAACCGCAGAACCCGGTGATTTCCCTGCTGATCGACAGCGCCCACAGCTTCCTGCAATTGTTCGTCAGCGTGGTGCTGTTCCGCTTGTTCATGCTGATCGGCGAGGTGCCGGAAAAGATTGATCGACCTCTTTGAAGAACAACGCGCCCCCCTGTAGCAGCTAATTGATGTGCAGGCGGTTTCACTCTTGGGATTAAACCCGACGCTCGGTTATGCTCGGGCTCAACTTTTGTAACGCTATAAGCCGAGCCATGACCCGTCTACTGCGCTACACCCTGCTGGGCCTGTTGATCGTGACCGGCCTGATTGCCTTGCTGATCTACAGCCTGACCTGGCGCCCCGAAGCCAAGGAAGCCTTGCCGGTCAGTTGCAACGCCCAGGCACCGACGCTGGTGCCCGGTCAGGCACTGAAGGTGATGACCTGGAACGTCCAGTACCTGGCGGGAAAACGCTACGTGTTCTGGAATGACCTGGCAGCCGGCAATGACGAAAAACCCACGCCCGAAGACATGGCGTTCAGCCTCGATGAAGTGGCGCGGGTGATCCGCGACGAGCAACCGGATGTCGTGCTGCTGCAGGAGCTCGATGACGGCGCCAAGACCAGCGATTACCAAAACCAGTTCAAACTGCTTCAGGAGCGAGTCGCGGACCTGTATCCGTGCAGCGCTCACGCGTTCGACTGGAAAGCCGACTTCGTGCCTGAGCCGCACATCTTTGGCAGCGTCGGCCGACAACTGGCCACCCTCAGCCGCTACCAGATCGAACACGCTGAACGCCTGCAATTACCGGTCGGACCGGCCAACTTCATCACCCGCCAATTCAAACCGAAAAACGCCTTGCTGGTCACCTACCTGCCGTTGAGCGACGGCGGTCAGATGGCGGTGCTCAACACCCATCTGGACCGCGTAATCCCGCCAGACGAAACGCTGCAATCCCAGGTGACGGCCACGGTCAAAGTCCTCGACAAGTTCGAAAGCCGCGGCACGCCATGGTTGATCGGTGGGGACTTCAATCTGTTACCGCTGGGGCAATATCGACGCCTGCCCGACGAGCAACGCACGCCCTACTCCGCCGACAGCGCGCTGCATGTGCTGTGGGACAAATACCCGATGATCCCGACCAACAACGAAGCCAGCGGCATCGACCGGGCGCGGTGGCTGACTCATTACCCGAATGATCCGGGCTTGAACGGCCCGGACCGGACTGTCGACTACCTGTTCTACAGTCCGCGGATCAAACGGGTCGAGGCGACGGTGAGGCAGGACGACACCTTGCGGATCTCCGATCACTTGCCGGTGATCGCCCGTTTCCTGCTGCCTGCTGCGCCTTAAAATGCAGAAGTTGTAGGAGCTGGCGAAGCCTGCGATCTTTTGATCTTCAGCGAGTTCAGCTCCGCCAACAATCAGAATCAAAAGATCGCAGCCTTCGGCAGCTCCTACAGGGATTGCGCTGAATCAATGTTCCTCCTCCAGCTCATCATGCAATAGCCCGAAGATCCTGCGTTTCATGTCGATGAACGAGCGCTCCATGACCATGTCCAGGGTCCGTGGGCGTTCGATCGGCACGTCCAGAATCTGCTTGATCCGACCGGGCCGCGCGCCCATCACGTAGACCCGGTCGCCCAGCAGAATCGCCTCGTCGATATCGTGGGTCACGAACAACACGGTCTTCTTGCTGTTGCCCCAGACCCGCAACAACAGCTGCTGCATTTGCAGGCGCGTCTGGCTGTCGAGTGCACCGAAGGGCTCGTCCATGAGCAAGATTTGCGGATCGTTGGCCAGCGCCCGGGCAATGGCGACGCGCTGCATCATGCCGCCGGACAGCTGCTTGGCGTAGTTGTCGGCAAACCCGGTCAGGCCCACTTCGTTGACATAGTAATCAACGATCTCCTTGCGCTGAGCGGCGGCCATACCGCGACGTTTGAGGCCGAACTCGACGTTCTGGCGCACGGTCAGCCACGGGAACAGCGTATAGCTCTGGAACACCATGCCGCGATCCGCACCCGGTCCTTGAACTTGCTGACCACCGACGTAAATCTCGCCTTCCGTGGGCTCATTCAGACCCGCCGTGAGGTACAGCAAACTCGACTTGCCGCAGCCCGAAGGCCCCACCAGCACGGCGAATTGCTGATCCGGCACTTCGAACGACACCTGATCCAGCGCGGTGAACACGCCACCGTCGGGCTTTTGATAGCGAAGACTGACCTTGTCCACTTGCAGCCGTGGCGCGGCGTGCACCGGGGCGGCCTGTGGCGTGACGAAACGAGGGTTGACGGCGCTTACTGAGCCCATGCGGCGATCCTCAGACGGAGAAAACGGAACAGTTGATCGGTGACCAGGCCCAGCAGGCCGATGATCGCGATTGCCAGAAAAATCACATCCACTTGAAAGCCGCGCATGGCTTTAAGGCTCAAGTAACCCAGACCACTGGAAGCCGCGACCAGTTCGGCGACCACCAGGTAAGTCCAGGCCCAGCCCATGGTCACGCGCAAGGTGTCGAGCACACCCGGCAACGACGCCGGAGCGATCACATGCAGCACCGCATCGCGACGGTTCGAACCCAAGGTGTAAGACGCGTTGATCAGGTCCTTGGAGATGCCTTTTGACACGTCCGCGATCATCACCAGTTGCTGGAAGAACACGCCGAAGATGATCACCGAGACCCGCTGCTCCAGACCGATGCCGATCCACAAAATAAACAGCGGCACGAACGAAGTCACCGGTAGGTAGCGGATGAAATTCACCATTGGCTCAAGGAACGCCTGGACGATGCGAAAGCTGCCCATCAGCAACCCCAGCGGCACGGCCACCAGCGACGACACAATGAAGCCGACCATTACCACTTCGAGGCTGGCCCACACATGCAGGCCGAGCGTGCCGTCGCGGCTCAGGCGCACAGCGGCCTCAACCACCGCGCCCGGTGTCGGCAGGAACATGCCCGGCACCACGCCGCCGTAAGACAACCCGGCCCACAGGCCGACCAACAACACCCAGGCCAGACCGCTCGCGCTCCAGATCACCGACACCGGCAGGCCGGTCTTGGGCGTGATGCAGCGGCTCAGCCATGAATTGCGCTTGAACATGCAAACCTCCTAGAGCGGGCTGACGAAGCGGTTGTCGATCAGGTCGTCATTGCTGACGTTGTAGGGTTTGCCCTGCAATTCGCTGGCGGTCTCGTTGGCCAGTTTGATCAGCGGTTCGCTGTCGCCCGGTTTGCCCGGCGAGCCGAGGAGTTTTTCGCTCATGGCCTGATCGTAGAAGCGCACGCCTTGCGCGGCAGCGGCCAGTTCCTTCGGATCGGCGAGGTAACCGCCGACGCCTTTGGCCATGATTTTGTAGGCTTCTTCCGGATGATCCTTGGTGTACTGGACCGCCTTGTACAGACCGGCCACCAACGCCTTGACGTCTTCCGGCTGCTTCTCGATGACCGTGCAGTTGAGCGCGACCACGTCGACAATCACACCCGGCGTGCTGCTGCTGTCGATCAGCACCTTGCCTTGTTGCTTGCTGCGGACCATCGACAGGTGCGGTTCCCAGGTCACGGCGGCAGGCACGCGACCGGCGATGAACGCGGTGGCGGCGTCGTCAGCTGTCATGTTCTGCACGGTGATGTCACTCATTTTCATGCCGTGTTTTTTCAGCAGGTAAGACAGCCAGAACTGCGAGGTCGACCCTTCGTTCACCGCCACCGCCTTGCCTTTCAGCTCCTGCAGACTCTTGACGTCCTTGCCCACGAGCACGCCGTCGCCACCATGGCTGTCATCCAGTGCGGCCACCGCTTTGAAGCAGAATTGCGGACGGTACTTGAGCACCTCGTCGATGGTCGACGCCGAGCCCGACAATTCGCCCGAGGCTTGCGCGGCCATGTACATCGAAGCCTCTTCGACGACAGGCAATTCGACGGTCAAACCGTTTTCCTTGAAATAGCCCAGATCCTGAGCCAGGTAGAGCGTGCCGTAACCGACCCACGTGGTGTGGCCGATAGAGAGGGTGCCGGCCTGGGCGCTGGTAGCGACCGTCGCGGCGATGGCGGTGACCGCCAGTGGATGTGCGAAGCGGGTAAGCAAGGACTTGATCATGGAGCACTCCCAAAGCTGTTGATTTAGTTTTGTCATGGGCAGTACGGCCAGCGGCCTTGGAGAAGAGCTGCCACCTGAGGTCTCTGATGGACCTTTCGGTGAGCAGCGTTTGGCTGACTGGCGAGGTCGATGTTGGACCAAGGCCGGGATTAGGAAAATTAGGAAATATGTCGATGGGAGTGATGAAAAAACTGGGTAGCGCGCACTGCGAAAGGGCGGGGTTGGCGGGGGTGCACGGGGAGAGTGCAAAGCGCCATCAAAAGCAAAAGATCGCAGCCTTCGGCAGCTCCTACATAGGAATGCGATCCCCTGTAGGAGCTGCCGAAGGCTGCGATCTTTTTGGGATCACACCAATTTCAGATCAGAGCCGGCCGTATTCCTGCGCTGTACGATCAACGGCTTTCAGGGTTTTCCCCACCAACTCATCAACCTCTTCCCGACGGGCAATCAACGCCGGCGCCATGATCATCCGCCCCAACGTCGAGCGAATAATCACTCCCTCTTCAAAGCCAATCGTGCGGCAACGCCAGGCAATGTCGTTCTCATTGGCAAAGCGCTTGCGACTGGTTTTGTCCTCAGCCAATTGCAGCGCCGCGACCATGCCGACACCCTGAATATCACCCACCAACGGGTGATTGCCGAACACTTCGCGCAAGCACTGTTGCAGGTACGGCCCGATGTCGTCCTTGACCCGCGTCACCACCCCTTCATCGCGCAATGCCGTTAGGTTGGCGATGGCCACCGCCGCCGCCACCGGGTGCCCGGAGTAGGTCAAGCCGTGGGCAAATACCCCGCCCTGCTCCACCAGTACCTGAGCCATTTTCTTCGACAGAATCAGACCACCCATGGGGATGTAACCCGAGGTCAAACCCTTGGCAATCGACAGCGTGTCTGGCTCGAAACCGAAGTGCTCGTGGGCGAACCACTCGCCGGTGCGACCGAAGCCACCGATCACTTCATCGGCGCACAACAGCACGTCGTATTTACGGCAAATACGCTGAATTTCCGGCCAGTAACTCTCTGGCGGAAAGATCATCCCGCCCGCGCCCTGAAACGGTTCGGCGATAAACCCGGCGACCTTGTCCGCACCGAGTTCGAGAATCTTCGCTTCCAATTGCTGCGCCGCCCGCAGGCCAAATTCAGCCGGGGTCAGGTTGCCCTCGTGGGCGAAAAAGTACGGCTCATCAATGTGTTCGATGTCGGGAATCATGCCGCCCATTTCGTGCATGAACTTCATGCCACCGAGTGCCGTCGCCGCCAGGGTCGAGCCGTGGTAACCGTTCCAGCGACCGATCATGACTTTCTTCTCGGGCTTGCCGAGAATCGTCCAGTAACGACGCACCGTGCGGATCAGCACCTCGTTGGCCTCGGAGCCGGAGTTGGTGTAGATCGCGTGGCTGTAGTGCCCTGGCAACAGGCTGAACAGCAGCTCCGAGAGTTCGATCACCTGCGGGTGAGTGGTGTGGAAAAACATGTTGTAGTACGGCAACTGCTCCAGTTGTCGGGACGCGGCGGCGGCCAGGTCCTTGCGCCCGTAACCGAGGTTGGTGCACCACAGCCCGGACATGCCGTCGAGGTAACGCCGACCATCGTTGTCCCACAGGTGCAGGCGCTCGCCACGGACCATCACTCGAGGCCCTTCATCGTTGAGCGCTTTTTGATCGACGAATGCGTGGATGTGGTGCGCAGCGTCGGCGGCCTGGTAGTCGCGGGTTTCACGTGGTGTGGTCATCGCCAGTTCTCCGTTTTGTTATTAGCGGCTGTTATGAGCGCAGCTGAAACCAAGTGGTCTTCAACTGGGTGTATTTATCGAATGAATGCAGCGACAGGTCACGGCCGAAACCGGATTGTTTGCCGCCGCCGAAAGGCACGGTCACGTCCAGCGCATCGACGCTGTTGACCGACACCGTGCCCGCTCGCAATTGCCGCGCCACGCGGTGGGCGCGGTTGAGGTCGTCGGTCCACAGCGACGCGGCCAAACCGTAGACGCTGTCGTTGGCCAGTTGCAAGGCGTGGGCCTCATCATCGAACGCCGTGACCGCCAGCACCGGGCCGAACACTTCATCGCGAAACAGCGGCATGTCCGGCGTCACGCCGGTGAAAATGGTCGGCTGAATGAAGTTGTCGGAGCCGTTGAAAATCGACTGTCGACCGCCACAGAGTTTCGTTGCGCCTTGGCGTTCGGCCTGCTGGATGAACTTCATGATGCGTGCCGTCTGGCGGCTGTCGACAATCGCCCCGGCGCGGCTCGACGGGTCCAGCGGATCACCCGGCTGCCAGCGCTCGGCGTGTGCTTTGACGCGCTCGACGAACTCGTCATGAATCGAACGCTGCACCAGCAACCGCGAGTTGGCCGAGCAGACTTCACCCTGATTGAAAAAGATCCCGAACGCGGCTTTCTCTGCGGCGAGGTCGAGGTCCTGACAATCAGCGAACACCAGATTGGCGCTCTTGCCGCCGCACTCCAGCCACACCTGTTTCAGGTTGGATTGCGCGGAGTACTGCATGAAGTATTTGCCGACTTCGGTGGAGCCGGTGAACACCAGGCAATCGACGTCCGGGTGCAGACCGAGGGCTTTGCCGGTCTGCTCGCCGAGCCCCGGCAACACGTTCAACACGCCCGCTGGCAGGCCGGCTTCCAGCGCCAGCTCGGCCAGACGCAGGGCGGAAAACGGTGACTGCTCGGCCGGTTTTAGAATCACCGAATTACCCGCCGCCAACGCGGGTGCGAGTTTCCACGCGGCCATGTCCAGCGGGAAATTCCATGGCACCACGGCAGCGACCACGCCCAGCGCTTCGCGGGTGATGGTCGCCAGCACGTTCTGCGCGCTGGGGGCGATCTGGTCGTAGAGTTTATCGAGGCTTTCGGCGTACCAACGAAACACTCCGGCGGCGCCCGGTACGTCGATGTTGTAGGCGTCCATCACCGGTTTGCCCATGTTCAGCGAGTCGAGCAGCGCCAGTTCTTCGCGATGGGTCATGATCAGATCGGCCAGGCGCAACAGCACTTGCTTGCGCTCATTCGGCGAACGCGCCGACCAGGTTCCGGCCTCGAACACGTGCCGCGCATTGCGCACCGCGGCGTCCACGTCTTCATCGCCGCACGCGGCCACGTTGGCCAGGCACTGGCCGGTGGCGGGGTTGATCGCGGCGAAGGTCTGCCCCGACTGCGCCGCACGGGGTTTGCCGTCGATCACGGCCTGATCGGGAAACCGCAGCGCAGCAGCTTTGTTTTGCCAGAATGTAAGCTCGAACACGTTCAGATGCTCCATGGGCTTTCTTGTGGATTGGATGGTGGCCCAGGCCTGTGTCCAGGAAAAATAGTAAAAATGTCTTCGCAGACCATGAAAAAACTGGGCAACCGATCTCCCCGGTGGCGCGGTATGTGGTTATTGTTCAGGCATAACAACACCGTCGTCAGAACGGATGCAGTCGGCGCGAAAATTGCCTGGATGTCGAAATCATCCACCCCGAGGTTTGCCGTGGCTGCCTACAACCTGCGTCAATTGAAGTACTTCATCACCACCGTCGAATGCGGCAGCGTCGCCGAGGCGTCGCGCAAGCTGTACATCGCCCAGCCGGCCATCTCCACGGCGATCAAAGGCCTGGAAGACAGCTTCGGCGTGCAACTGCTGATCCGTCACCACGCCCAGGGCGTGTCTTTGACCCCCAGCGGCGCACGCTTCTACCGCAAGGCCCAGGAACTGCTGCGCATGGCCAAGGAGTTCGAACAGAACGCCCTGGCCGACAACGACGTGGTGGCCGGGCAAATCGATATCGGTTGCTTCGAAACGGTCGCGCCGCTGTACCTGCCGCAGTTGATTGCCGGATTCTCGGCGCTGTATCCGGGGGTGAAAATCCGCATCCGCGACGGCGAACAGCAAGAACTGGTGCAAGGCCTGACCTCGGGCACCTTCGACCTGGCGATCCTGTATGAACACGACCTCGACGCCACCATCCAGACCGAACCACTGATGCCGGCGCAACGGCCTTATGCGCTGCTGCCGGCGGATCATCGCTTTGCGCAGCTCAAGCAAGTGTCGCTGCGCGACCTGTGCCTGGAGCCGATGATTCTGCTGGACGTGCAACCGAGCCGGACCTACTTCGTCAGCCTGTTCGAAGAGTTGGGGCTGACGCCGAACATTGCCTTCAGCTCACCGTCGATCGAGATGGTCCGGGGCATGGTCGGGCAAGGCTTCGGCTTCTCGATCCTGGTCACCCGGCCGCATTCGGAATGCACCTATGACGGCCAGAAAGTGGTGTGTGTGGACATCGTCGAAGACATCACCGGCTCAGGGCTGGTGGCGGCGTGGCTCAAGCGCGGGCAACTGACCAAACCGGCGCAGTTGTTTGCCGATTATTGTCGGGAGCAGTTGACGGCCAAGGCCGCCTCTTGAACATCAATGTCAAAAGATCGCAGCCTCGTTTCACTCGACAGCTCCTACATGTACCGCGTATCCCTTGTAGGAGCTGTCGAGTGAAACGAGGCTGCGATCTTTTGATCTTCAGCTTTTACGGGGTTTGATCCGCGCCGTCGCCTCGGCCACCAGCGGATCATCCGGCCAGTAATGCTTCGGATACCGACCTTTCAAATCCTTCTTCACCTCGGCATACGTACTGCGCCAGAAGTTCGCCAGATCCTGAGTCACCTGTACCGGCCGTCGCGCCGGGGACAGCAGATGCAACTTGACCACCTGCCGGCCACCGGCAATCCGCGGGGTTTCGGCCAGGCCGAACAACTCCTGCAACCGCACCGCCAGAATCGGCGGCTGTTCGCTGTAATCCAGACGAATCGACGAACCCGACGGCACGCTCAAATGATGCGGCGCCAGCTCATCGAGCCGTTGCGGCAGCGGCCACGGCAACAGGTTATGGACGATGCTCGACAGGTCCAGATTGGCGAAGTGGCTGAGGCGCGAGACTTTGCCCAGATACGGCATCAGCCAATGTTCGAGGTTTTTGAGCAGGGCGGCGTCGCTGACATCCGGCCATTCACTCTGCTCTTTACTGCTGAGGTCCAGTTGTCGCAACAACGCAACCCGCGCTTGCCACTGTCGCAGCTCCGGAGTCCACGGCAACAGCTCCAGACCTTTGCGCCGCACCAGATTCACCAACGCCTGGCTGCGAGCGGTCTCATCGAGTCCGGTCAACGGTTCACGGCTGAGGATCAATTCACCGACCTTACGCTGACGCTCGGCCCGCAACACGCCTTCACGCTCATCCCAATCCAGTTGATCGACGCAGCGCACCTGTTCGGCCAGCACTGAATCGAACAGCGCCGGATCGAAATCCGCCGCCAGATAAATGCGTTCTTCACGCTGGCCCTGACGACTGCCGAGATCGGCGATCACCAGCCACGGTTGCTTCATCAAACTGTCGGCTTCGGCGAACAGCGCAGCACGACCGTTGGCCAAACGATATTCCGCGCCACCGGCACGACGCTGCTGGGCAACGCGGTCGGGATAGGCCAACGCCAGTAGTGCGCCGAGCCAGCGCGGATGATCCGGATCGCCGACCGGCTCCGACGCCTTGCCCCGCAGATAACCGCGATACTGCCGCGCCAGTTGCCGGGCTCGTTGAACGCCACCTTGAGCACCGCGTGCGGCCCGTTCTTCGCCGGACAACAGCACCAATCGACTGTGCAGATCCGCTCCGGCGCCACGCAAAATATCTCGCTCGCCGAGCAAGGCCGCGACATCGCAGGCCATGTCGGCCAAGCCGAGCGCCTGACCGCGCAACAGCAAATGCGCGATGCGCGGATGGGCCGGCAGTTCGGCCATGGCCTGACCGTGGCGGCTCAACGCTTCGCCGTCCAATGCGCCCAAGCGCTCAAGCAAGTCCTGAGCCTGCGCATAAGCGGCCGCTGGCGGCACGTCGAGCCACACCAATTGCCCCGGCGTCACACCCCAGCGACCGAGCTGCAACGCTAATCCGGCAAGATCCGCCGAGAGAATTTCCGCGCTGGCGTAGGCCGCCAGTTGCTCGTGCTGATCTTGCGACCACAACCGATAACACACACCCGGTTCCAACCGCCCGGCCCGGCCCGCACGCTGAGTGGCGCTGGCTTTGGAAATACGTTGGGTGTCGAGGCGGGCCATGCCGCTGCCCGGATCAAAACGCGGCACCCGCGCCAGCCCGGCATCGATGACCACGCGCACGCCGTCGATGGTCAGGCTGGTCTCGGCGATGTTGGTCGCCAGCACCACTTTGCGTTTGCCGGAGGGGGCCGGATCGATCGCGGCGCGTTGGGCGGCGAGGTCCAGTTCACCGTGCAACGGGCAGAGTAGAACTTGCGTGTTCTCGCCCAGCGCATCAGCCAACTGTTGATGCACGCGACGGATTTCCGCCTGCCCCGGCAGGAACACCAATACGCTGCCGGTTTCATCGTTCAAGGCTTCGAGGATGGTCTGCACCAACCGTGGCTCGATGAATTCACCGGGCTGGAATGGCCGGCCCCAGCGCATCGCCACCGGGTACATGCGGCCTTCGCTGCGCAGGATCGGCGCGTCATCGAGCAACCCGGCCAAGCGCTCGCCTTCCAGCGTTGCCGACATCAACAGGATTTTCAGCGGTTGATCGTCACGAAACAGCTCGCGGCCATTCAGGCTCAGGGCCAACGCCAGATCGGCGTCGAGACTGCGTTCGTGGAATTCGTCGAAAATCAGCAAACCCACGCCTTCGAGCGCCGGATCGTCCTGCAAGCGTCGAGTCAGAATCCCTTCGGTGACCACTTCAATGCGGGTGTTGGGGCCGACTTTGCTGTCGAGACGAATGCGATAACCGACGGTTTCACCGACCTTCTCGCCCAGCTCACTGGCCAGACGCTCCGCTGCCGCGCGAGCGGCCAACCGCCGCGGTTCAAGCATCAGAATGGTCTGCCCGGCCAACCAGGGCTCGTTGAGCAAGGCCAGTGGCACGCGGGTGGTTTTACCGGCGCCGGGCGGTGCTTCGAGCACGGCTTCATGGCGTGTAGCCAAGGCTTCACGCAGGGCGGGTAAAACTTCATCAATCGGCAAAGAAATCATGCTGGCTCCCAAACAGAGGCGCGAGTATAACGGCGAACTGCCTGGCGTTCGTCGTGGTCCTAATTCATATCGACGACGCTTCGTTTTCCAGATGACCCAGGAGATTTCATATGCGTGTTCCCTTTCGCTTGATTGGCGGTGTATTGGTCGCGACGTTGCTGACCCAGGTGACCGCTTGCGGATCGATTTTCTACCCTGACCGTCGCGGTCAGATTGACGGCAAGATCGACCCGGCCATCGCCGCGCTGGATGCCGTGGGCTTGCTGTTCTACATCATCCCCGGCCTGATCGCGTTTGCCGTGGACTTCGCCACCGGCGCGATTTACTTCGAGCCCGGCAAGACCGCCCAGGTGGCCCCGGAAAAACTCAAGGAAGCCATCGGCACCGACGGCAAGGTCGATAACCACAAGCTGCAGACTATTCTCGAAACAGAACTGGGCCGCAGCTTCCCGCTGGATGACCCGCGCCTGATCCAGCACAAGGGCAGCGCCCAGCAACTGGCCATGTTCGGCCTGCAACCCGCCGCGTAACCCGTGCATAAGAAGGAACGACAGCACCTATGATCTCCAGCTCCGAACACGCCCGCCTGCTGCGGCTGGCGACCCGTGCCTCGATGGCGGTGGCATGCACGCTGATCGTCGCCAAAGCCATTGCCTGGTGGTTGAGCGGTTCAGTGAGCATGCTCGCCGGGTTGACCGACTCGACCCTCGACGGCGTCACCTCGCTGCTCAACCTGCTCGCGGTGCATTACGCCTTGCGCCCGGCCGACGATGATCATCGGTACGGACACGGCAAGGCCGAGTCGCTGGCGGGCATGGCTCAGGCGTTATTCATTGGTGGCAGTGCGGTGCTGATTGCCTTGCAGGCGATTGATCGACTGAAACACCCGGAACCGGTGGGGGCGCCGTGGATCAGTATTGGGGTGATTGTGTTTTCCCTGGTCCTGACCCTGGCCCTGCTGAAGTTGCAACATCGGGTCGTCAAGGCGACCGGCTCCAACGCGGTGCGCGCCGACTCCCTGCATTACCGCTCGGACATGCTGCTCAACGGCAGCATCCTGGTGGCGCTGGTGCTCGCCGGGTTTGGCTGGCATCAGGTCGACCCTTGGTTCGGATTGGGGATCGCTGCCTACATTCTATGGAGCGCGATTCAGATCGCCCGGGAAAGTTTTACGGTGCTGATGGATGAAGAACTGCCGTCGGACGTCAGCCAGCACATGCTCGAACTGGCCTGCAGCGTACCGGGAGTCTTGGGGGCGCACGACCTGCGTACGCGGGTTTCCGGCAACCAGTGGTTCGTGCAGTTGCACCTGGAATTGCCGGGGGATTTGACCCTGTCAGTCGCTCACGGCATCAGCGACCAAGCCGCCGATGCGATTCACGCGGCTTATCCGCGAGCCGAAGTGCTGGTGCACGCCGACCCGCAAGAAGTGGTGCTGGCAGGCAGGACTCAGAAAGAAACCTGATAACCGCGACTGCTCAGGCAGTTGCCCTGGGCCTGTCGGTAGGCTTGCACCACCGACGGGTCCGGCTGGTAGGTGGCCGTTCGCGGATCAAAGCCGCTCTGCTGCACCGCGTATTGATAGCACTCGTAACCGTCCTGGTTGACCTGCTCTGGCGACTGACCGTTGGCCGGATACGCCACCACGTCAAAACTATTGCTGACCGGTTGCGGCTGCGGTTGCACGGGCGGCTCGACCACAACGTAATCCTGAGTGCTTTCCTGATAGGCGTAATAGGAACCGGCCGCCAGGAACAACAGCGCACCGCCGATCCACACTTCGCGCGCGTAATCGGGCAAGTAGCTGACGCGAATCCCGCGTGGCGGCTGCACCACCACATAACGCGGGCCGAGCGGACGATACCAGTAGCCGCCGGAGTAGAAGTAATCCTGACCGCGATAAGGCACGCGGTAATCACGGTCGGGGAAACGATCGATCACATGACCGGGACGGTACTGCGGGCCTGCGCCCCAGCCATTACCGTGCCCGTCCGGGCGACCGGCCCAGCGATGGTCATCGGGACGCGGACCGTTGTTCTGCCAATGCTGGTTGTTATCGTTGCGCCGCGGCACGTCCTGGTAGTAACCACGCTGTGGCTGCTGGGTCTGGCGCACGGTGTCGGGCCGGCCCTGAATCGGCAGGTCATTGGCCGGTAGCTGCGGCGGTGGCGGCGGTGATCGAACCGGACTGTTGTAGTCGTGCGGCGCACGCGGCTGGTTCTGCTGCGGGTTGTTCTGCGGGCGCGGCTGATTATTGCCGCCATGCCCCTGATTATTGCCCTGATGCCCGTCCGAGCCGCCTTGCCCGCCATCGGGGCCACGGTTTTGCGGCTCATCGGCCAGCGATTGCGCAGTGACACTTATACACAGCAAACCAACACCGGCCAAACGCCAGATGCGCGACTTCATGCTTTTCCTCACTGCGGGTTAGGGCCTGTACGTAAGACTGGGAAAGCACAGGCCGGTTCTGCAACAGGTTATCAGTCGCGCAACTTATTTATTGAGGGACACTTTCTAAAGGCATGAAAAATCGCGGGCAAAAGAAAAGGGAGACCCGTCGGCCTCCCTTTAGAGAACTTCGTCCGTGCTCGACGCTTATGACGTCGGCTCACCTCACGCCGTCTTCTGGACAGTGTGTAGCTCGGGGGCCGGCTCATCCCCAGTGGGGGTGGCGACCGCAGCTGGCCTGATTGGGCGAGCCGCTGTGGACTGTTTGTCCGAGCAGTGATTCTGGTGATAAGAATAGGCTCGCGACGCCGGCAGAGGATTGCGAAGATTGCTCAAATAAACATCACTTGCGCAATTTTTAACCCTGGATAGATAATCCACCGCAATAGTTATGACAAAGGCCTGATTGATGAGCAAACTCGACCGATACGACCTGAGCATTTTGGCGGAATTGCAGCGTGACGCGCGCATCTCCAACCAGGAGCTGGCCGAACGCATCGGCCTGTCCCCCTCGCCATGCTCGCGGCGGGTCAAGCAGCTGGAGGACGACGGCTACATCTCCCGCCAGGTGGCCCTGCTGGACCGCAAGATGCTCGGTTTGAGCCTGACGGCTTACGTGTTGATCGGTATGGACCGGCATACGCCAGAGCGGTTCGAAAACTTCGAAGCGGCGATTCGTACGTTGCCGCAGGTGCTGGAGTGCAGTTTGGTGACGGGGATGGATGCGGACTATCAGCTCAAGGTGGTGGTGCCGGATATGGATCACTATCAGAAATTGCTGCTGGGGCATCTGACCCGGATTGAAGGGGTGACGAGTGTGCGGTCGAGTTTTGTGCTTAATCAGGTGCTCAATAGCACGGAGTTGCCGCTGACTCATCTGCGTGGCTGAGACCTGCTTCTGTAGGAGCTGTCGAGTGAAACGAGGCTGCGATCTTTTGACTTTGATTTTTAAGAACAAGATCAAAAGATCGCAGCCTCGTTTCACTCGACAGCTCCTACACGCTCCTACAAGTGCGAGCCGGGCGACGAATGACTGCGGCACACCGACGCAGGTCAACCCACTGCCATTCTTCCTTGCCGTATACTCGCCCCGCCCTTTTAGCCTCGCCCGCGCTGGAGATGTTCGATGGATCCTGCAGTATTCGAAGAGTGGATGATGACCGGTCTGGTCAGCATTCTGATCATTTTCATGGGTTTCATCGTCTGGGATCTGGCGAAAAAATCCAAGGCCGGGCGCTTTGGCTCGTTCATCCTGTTCTTCGTACTCGGCCTGGGCGTGGCCGCGTTCGTGATCAAAAGCGTGGTCATCGGCCTGATCGAATCCGGCACGTTATAAACGCGCCGGCACTTCCTTCCACTGGCCCTGATCGAGCCCTTCGATCGACCAATCGCCTATTTTGACCCGAACCAGGCGCAACGTCGGCAAGCCGACCGCCGCGGTCATGCGCCGTACCTGACGGTTACGCCCTTCGCGAATCACCAATTCCAGCCAGCTCGTCGGCACGCTTTTGCGAAAGCGTACGGGCGGGTTGCGTGGCCACAACTGCGGCTCATCCAGTTGCCGCGCCTCGGCCGGCAAGGTCATGCCATCGTTCAGCTCCACGCCATCGCGTAAACGCTGCAATTGCTCTGCGCTCGGCTCGCCTTCCACCTGCACCCAATACGTCTTCGCCAGTTTGTGTTTCGGGTCGGCAATCCGCGCCTGAAGCTGGCCATCGTTGGTCAGCAGCAGCAAACCTTCACTGTCGCGGTCCAGTCGTCCTGCCGGGTAAATCCCGGGAATCTCGATGTAATCCTTGAGCGTCGCCCGCCCTTCTCCGTCGCTGAATTGCGTCAGCACATCGAACGGCTTGTTGAACAGAATCAGCTTCGGCTCGGCCGGCGGCGCTTTGGCGACACGGCGCGGGGCTGAGGACGATGGCGCAGGCTTCACGCCAGGGCGGCGGGAAACGGGACGTTGAGGACGAGACATGGGAAAAGGAACATCTAACGGTCAGGGCTGCTAATGCTAGTGCCCTGACCGCTAAATGACCATCTCGCAATCAGCGGAACGGCGGCTCGTCGAAGCTGCGCAGTTTGCGCGAGTGCAGCGAGTTGAGTTCGGTGCGCAACAGATCCACCGCCTCGATACCGATCTTCAAATGCTGGCTGACCGCACGCTCATAGAAGGCGTTGGCCGAACCCGGCAGTTTGATTTCGCTGTGCAACGGTTTGTCCGAGACACAGAGCAACGTGCCGTACGGGACCCGCAAGCGATAACCTTGCGCCGCGATGGTGCCGCTCTCCATGTCCACCGCTACAGCGCGAGACAGGTTGATCAGCGGACGCTCCTGAGCCCAGCGCAACTCCCAGTTACGGTCGTCGTAGGTCAGTACGGTGCCGGTGCGCAGGCGTTTTTTCAATTCGTCGCCCTTCTCACCGGTGATATTGGCCGCTGCTTGCTGCAACGCCATCTGCACTTCGGCCAGGGCCGGAATCGGAATGTTTGGCGGCACCACCCGGTCGAGAATCCCGTCGCGGCGCATGTAAGCGTGCGCCAGCACGTAATCGCCAATGGTCTGCGACTGACGCAAGCCGCCACAGTGGCCGATCATCAGCCAGCAATGCGGACGCAGCACCGCCAGGTGGTCGGTGATGTTCTTGGCGTTGGACGGGCCGACGCCGATGTTGACCAGGGTCACGCCATGGCCGTCGCTGGCGATCAGGTGATAGGCCGGCATCTGATAGCGGTGCCAAACCACACCGGCGGCAATCGCCGAGGCTTCGCCGTGGTCCATGCTCTTTTCGATGATCACGTTGCCCGGCAAGACCATGCGCACGAAACGCGGATCGCTGCGCAACTGTTCCAGGCCATGGACGATGAACTGGTCAACGTAGCGGTGGTAGTTGGTCAGCAGAATCCATGGCTGCACATGACGCCAGTCGCTGCCGGTGTAATGCACCAGACGGCGCAGGGAGAAATCCACCCGCGCGGCGTCGAACAACGCCAGCGGCAACGGATCGGTGTTTTCCCAGTCATACAAACCATCGGCGATCCCGTCGGTGGCAGCGGACAGGTCGGTACTCGGGAACACCCGCGCCAGCGTGGCAGCGGTGACGCCGGAACCGGCCAGCTCATCGCCCTGCTCGACCACGTACGGATAAGGAATATTTTGCTGGCTGATACCGACTTCCACCGTGACGGTGAAGTCGTGCATCAACGGCACCAGCTGTTCCAGCAAGTATTTACGGAAGGCCGCCGGATGAGTGACGGTGACGCTGTAGGTCCCTGGCAACTGAACCTTGGCGTAGGCGCGAGTAGTCTGTGGGACTTCGCCCTGGCAGAGGTAGGTCAGACGCAGTTCAGGATAACGAAACATCGCACGCTGTTCGGCGTCCGGTTCGACTCGATCCTTGAGGTAACGCTTGAGCGCCTGGTTCAGCGCGGTGGTTGCACGATTGTGCAAGAGCGCAAGCCGGTCCACGGCTTGCTCGGCGGTTTGAACGACAATAAAAGCTTCGGTCACGATCAGCATCCTGTGTTCTGACTTGCAGGCCTTCATCTTGCCTGCATCGTCGCTTCACGGGAACAGCGGAGTGTTGGCTACACACTAATGGCAATGCACAGAGGTCATTGTGGGAGCGAGCTTGCTCGCGATAGCGGTACATCAGTCAATATCAATGTTGAATGTTATTCCGTCATCGCGAGCAAGCTCGCTCCCACAGGGTTCAGTGTCGACTGAAAGTCAGAAGCCCTGTGGTGTCGACCGGGCGACAATCGCTTCCACATCCAGTCCACGTGGCAACGCGCCATACACCCGACCGGCCGAACCGAGGCGGCTGGCGATGAAAGCATCACTGACGGCGGCGTTGCCAGCTTCCAGTAACAGCTTGGCCTGAAGGCCCAAGGCAATGTCTTCGGTCAACTGCCGCGCACGATATTGAATGTCGCTGGTGTCCTTGAACGCTGTCTGCAACTGAGTGATGTGTGCGGCCAGGCGTTTGTCGCCATGACCATCGCCCAATTCGCTGAACAGGACGTCGAGCACGCCAGGCTCCTTGGACAACGCTCGCAGCACGTCGAGGCATTGCACGTTGCCGGAGCCTTCCCACGTTGAGTTGACCGGTGCCTCACGGTACAACCGCGGCAGGATGCTGTCTTCGACATAACCGGCACCGCCCATGCATTCGGCGGCTTCGTTGATCATTGCGGGCGCGCGTTTGCAGATCCAGTACTTGCCCACCGCCGTAACGAGCCGAGCGAATTTGGCTTCATGGTCGTCATCCAGATGATCCAGTGCCTGGCCCATGCGCAGGCTCAAGGCCAGGGCGGCTTCGCTTTCCAGGGCCAGGTCGGCCAGTACGTTCTGCATCAAGGGTTGTTCGCTGAGCAATTTGCCACCGACCTTGCGGTGAGCGCAGTGATGGCTGGCCTGGGTCAGGGCCTGGCGCATCAGCGAACTGGAGCCGACCATGCAATCGAAGCGGGTCATGGCGACCATTTCGATGATGGTCGGAACGCCCCGTCCCTCCTCGCCGACCATCCACGCCAGCGCACCACGGAACTCCACTTCGCTGGACGCGTTGGAGCAATTGCCGAGTTTGTTCTTCAGGCGCTGTATGTAGAACTGATTGCGCGTGTCGTCCGGGCGATGGCGCGGCAGCAGGAAACAGGTCAACCCCTTGTCCGTCTGGGCCAGGGTCAGGAAGGCATCGCACATCGGTGCCGAACAGAACCACTTGTGACCCACCAGTTCATACGCCTGGCCCGGTCCACTGGCGCCGACCGGAAAAGCCTTGGTGGTGTTGGCCCGCACGTCGGTGCCGCCCTGTTTCTCGGTCATCGCCATGCCAATGGTGACCCCGGCCTTGTGGGCCATGCCGACGTTGCGCGGGTCGTATTCGGTAGAGAGGATTTTCGGCAGCCATTGCTCCGCCAGATCCGCTTGCAGGCGCATCGCCGGGACGCTGGCGAAGGTCATGGTCAACGGGCAACCACTACCGGCTTCGGCCTGGCTGTGCAGGTAGGTCATGGAGGCGCGGGCGACGTGGGCGCCGGACTGCGGATGCGCCCAGGGCAATGAGGTCAGACCGTGCTCGACCGCCGTGCGCATCAACTCGTGATAGGCCGGGTGAAACTCCACCAGGTCGATGCGATGGCCGTAACGGTCATGGCTGCTGAAAACCGGCTTGTTCTGATTGGCCAGGAACCCCGCTTCCATCAGCGGCCCGCCGGCCAGTGCGCCGTAAGCGTCGATCCGCGACTCGGCCCACCCGGCCCCGAAACGCCGCGACCACTCCTGCAACGGCAGGTCGATGCGATACAGGTTGGCGCCGTCCAGCGACGGTGGCTGGTTGGTGACTTCGTGGGTTTCGGCGAACTGATGCAGGTTCATGACGGGGCTCCTTTGGTCAGCCAAGGGACTTCAGTTAAGCACCGCCCCTTGACCGAACAAAGTGTCATATCTGCCTAACTGTCGGCGCTTTCGCCTTGCCTTGGACACAGCACCCGACGATAGAGCGCTGCCTGCAGGTCCTCGAATTTCACCGGTTTGCTCAGGTAATCGATCAAGGCACCGGTCGGGCAGCGTTCCCGATCAATGCTCAAGGCAATCACGAATACCGGCAGTTCGGTGCAGCCCGGCAACGCACGGATCTGGCAACAGAGCGACGCGCCATCCTGCGGTGGAAGCTGGCAGTCGAGCAATACCGCATCGAAGGTTTCGCGCTGCAAGTGATCGAGCGCGGCAGCCCCGTTGTCGACGGTGCGCACCCGGAACCCAAGCTTGAGCAACATGCCGCGCATCACCAACTGATTGATGCTGTTGTCATCAACCAGCAGAACGGTGCAGTCCTGAGGCAGCCGCAGGCGAGGAAATTCGCGGGTCATCAAGGGCACTGACGGCCGCTCCACCACGGGCAGTTCGAACTCGACGTCGAGCTGAAAGCGGCTGCCACGACCAGGCTCGGAGCGGTGGGTCAGTTTTCCACCGAGCAGTTCGACCAGCTGCCGACAGATCGCCAGGCCAACGCCCAGACCGCCGTATTCTCGGGTCATCGAGCCGTCGAGTTGGAAGAAACGCTGATACAGTGTCGCCTCCCCCAGATCGGTGAAGCCGATGCCGGTGTCGATCACCGCAAAGGACAGCGCCAGTCGGTCGGGCGCCACGGTTTTACCCGTCACCCGTAGCGCCAGTCCGCCGACCCGAGTGAACTTGATCGCGTTATCCAGCAGGCATTCCAGGCATTGCGCCAACTTGGCGCTGTCGCCGTGCAAGCGATCCGGCAGGCCCGGCGTGACCTCGACTTTGAAGTCCAGCGACTTGCTCAACGCGTTGCCCTCGAACTGCAGGCGCAAAGCCTCGACCACGCCGCGCAAACTGAAAACGGCCGGATAGGTCTTGAGCTTGCCGGCCTGCAACTCGGTCAGGGTGAGGATGCCGTTGACCATGCGCATCATGTCTCGCGCGGAACCGGCGGCCGTTTGCTGATACTGCTCCAGCTCAGGGTCCATCTCGACGGTCTGCATCAGTTCCAGCGAACCGATCACGCCATTCATGGGTGTGCGCAGTTCGTGGGTCAGGGTGGCGAGGAATTCGTCCTTGAGCTTGTTACTGCGAGCCAGTTGCTGGTTCAGCACTTCAAGCGTTTGACCGGCATCGAACAAGGTCTGCGCCTGTTGCTCGCGCATGGCGTTAATGCGATCGGCCAGCGCCAGGGACAGCAGCGCCACTTCAATCGCCGAGCCGATCTGGCTGGAATACATGGTCAGGAACACGTTTGGCAGGTAACCCAGCACCATCAGGGTGTTGACGATGCCGCCGAGTAAAAACGCCGACCAGGCAATAATGAAATAACGCGCCACTCGCAGGCCACGCAGCCAGGCGAAAATCCCTGCGGCAAAAATCACTACGGTGAAAGTCAGTGCCAGCGCCGTCGCCAGGCGCAGGGCCAGGGCGTAACTGGTCATCAACGACAACCCGACAACCACCGCGCTAAACGCAATCAACGCCAACAGCAAGCGGTCGAGCCAACGACTGTGGGTCGCCGTCTGCAAGAAGCTGCGCGCGAACTGGCTGCCGAACAGGCCCGCACAACCGATGAAAAACGGCGTCGCGGCGTTGGCCCACCAGGGATTGTTCGGCCAGAAATACTCCACGGCCGCGCCGTTCACTGACAACTGATACAAGCCGAACGAGGCGATATAGAAGATGTAATAGAGGTAGCTGGTATCGCGCACGCTGAGATAGATGAACAGGTTGTACACCAGCATCCCCAGCAATACGCCGTAAATCAGCCCCAGCACATAGAGTCGGACCGGTTGCTCTTCCAGGTAGGCAGTGCTCGACCATAGGGTGACCGGCGCCTGGATCGACCCTTCACTCTGCAGGCGCAGGTACAGGGGTTGCGCTTGATCAGGGGTGAAGTTCAGATCGAACAGGTAATTGTTCTGGCGGATCTCGCGACTGTCGAACGGCAAGGCATCACCGGTCTGGCGTGCCAGTTGATAGCCACCGGCCGCATCGGGCAAGTACAGATCAAGGTGATCGAGGGGCGGATAGGCCAGTTCCAGCAACCAGGTGCGTTGCACCGCGGGGTTGCTCGGGCGGTAATGCAGGTCGATTTTCAGCCAGAACACTGAACGCGAGTAACCGGCGTTGAGGGTGGCTTTGTCGTGGGGTTTGAAGTTTCCGGCCGCGGCTTGTGCACGGACATCGGCGATGGTCGCCTGACCGCCCGCGTCTTCGAACACTTGCAGTGTTCGGCCCAGGGGAAGGCTTTGAGTGAATTCGTCGAATTCGACCGCACTCGCCATGAGGGGCAAGCACAACAGCAACATCAGCAAATAGCGCATTTAAGCCCCAGCGTGGCCTGTCCGGTTATCTCAGGAAGCCCCTCATTCCTTTTGAGTAGACGTAAAACCGGTATTACCTGTTATTGGTTTGGATCCACTCTAGCATAGCCGTTGGTGGCCATTGAACACCATTGAAATTTTTCCTACAAAGGCTCTAGCACGGGCGTTCCAGCTCAACGCATTGGGCTAGAGCTGTTTGTCCAGTCAGGTTGTAGCAATGCCGAACTTCTGTGGCGAGGGAGCTTGCTCCCTCGCCACAATGTATCGGCAAACCTGGCAGCCACTGCACCCGAAAAAAGATGTTTGGTGGTAAGCTCGCGCACCATGAATATCTACAGCTCTCGCCCCGTTGTCCTCTGTCTCTCCGGCCACGACCCAAGTGGTGGCGCCGGCTTGCAGGCAGATATCGAAGCCCTGCTCGCTCAGGGTTGTCATGCGGCCCCGGCCGTCACAGCCCTGACCGTGCAAGACACGGTCAACGTCACTGACTTTCGCGTTCTCGACCGCGAGTGGGTGTTGGCCCAGGCCAATGCCGTGCTCAACGACTCCGAAGTCGCGGCCGTGAAACTGGGCATGCTCGGTTCCCTGGAAATGGTCGACACCGTGGTCGAACTGTTGTCGGAGCACCCGCATTTGCCGGTGGTCTGCGACCCGGTGCTGCGCGCCGGTGGCGGCGGACGACTGGGCAAGGACGAAGTCGGCTACGCCATGCGCGAACGCCTGCTGCCCCTGTCGATCATCGCCACCCCTAACCTTCCCGAAGCCCGCATCCTCGCCGAACTGCCTGAAGGCACCGCGGACGAGTGCGCTGAAAAACTCCTGCCATTCGTCAAACACCTGCTGATCACCGGCGGCCATGGCGATGAACACGAAATCCACAATCGTCTGTACAGCCGCGACGGTCACCGCGAAACCTTCACCTGCCAGCGCTTGCCCGGCAGTTATCACGGCTCCGGTTGCACGCTGGCCAGCGCCCTCGCCGGTCGTCTGGCCCTCGGCGAAAATCTCGCCAGTGCCGTGCAGACCGCGCTTAACTACACGTGGCGCACCCTGCGTGATGCGGAGCAGTTGGGCAAAGGCCAGTTCGTGCCGCGCCGCCTGCCGCTGGATTTCTGTTCGTAACTGTCCATGCGTAAAGCAAAAAGGATTGCCCGATGAAGCTACGTGGCCTGTACGCCATTACCGATAGCCAGCTGCTGGCCGGTAAATTTCTTTCGTACGTGGAGGCGGCGCTGGAAGGCGGCGTCACCCTGCTGCAATACCGCGACAAGAGCAGCGACGAGGCCCGCCGTCTGCGCGAGGCCGAAGCCTTGCGCGATCTGTGTGAACGCTACAAGACCCAGCTGATCATCAACGACGATGCCGAACTCGCTGCACGCCTGAACGTCGGCGTGCACCTGGGCCAGACCGATGGCCCACTGATGCCGGTTCGGGCACTGCTCGGTCGCCAGGCGATCATCGGTTCGACCTGCCACGCGCAACTCGAACTCGCCGAGCAAGCAGCGAAGGAAGGCGCCAGTTACGTTGCTTTCGGTCGTTTCTTCAACTCCAACACCAAACCCGGTGCACCGACTTGCAGCCTCGAATTGCTCGACCAGGCCCGCAGTAAACTGCACCTGCCGATCTGCGCGATTGGCGGCATCACCCTGGAAAACGCTGCGCCACTGGTGGCCCACGGGGTCGATCTGCTGGCAGTGGTCCATGGCCTGTTTGGCGCCGAGAGCACGGCTGAAGTGACACGCCGCGCCCGCGCATTTAACGAACTGCTACGTAATTAAATAGCTAAATCTGATTTGAGAGCCCCATCATGTCTCGTTCCGAAACCCTGTTTGCCAATGCCCAGAAACACATTCCCGGTGGCGTGAACTCGCCTGTTCGCGCATTCAAAAGCGTGGGTGGCACGCCGTTGTTCTTCAAACACGCCGAAGGCGCCTACGTCACCGACGAAGACAACAAGCGTTATGTGGATTACGTCGGTTCCTGGGGGCCGATGATTCTCGGCCACAGCCACCCGGACGTGCTGGACGCCGTGCGCAAACAGCTTGAGCACGGATTGTCCTACGGCGCGCCGACCGAGATGGAAACCCAGATGGCTGATCTGGTCTGCTCGATCGTGCCGTCGATGGAAATGGTGCGCATGGTCAGCTCCGGCACCGAAGCCACCATGAGTGCTATCCGTCTGGCCCGTGGTTTCACCGGCCGCGACAGCATCATCAAGTTCGAAGGCTGCTACCACGGTCACTCCGACAGTTTGCTGGTCAAGGCCGGCTCCGGCGCCCTGACCCAAGGCGTGCCGAGCTCGGCCGGTGTGCCGGCGGCCTTCGCCAAGCACACCCTGACCCTGCCGTTCAACGACATCGACGCCGTAGAAACCCTGCTCGCCGAAGTCGGCCAGGAGGTGGCGTGCATCATCGTCGAGCCAGTGGCCGGCAACATGAACTGCGTACCGCCGGCGCCAGGTTTCCTCGAAGGCCTGCGCACCCTGTGCGACAAGCATGGCGTGGTACTGATTTTCGATGAAGTGATGACCGGTTTCCGTGTCGCCCTTGGCGGTGCACAAGCCCACTACGGCGTGACGCCAGACTTGACCACCTTCGGCAAAATCATCGGTGGCGGCATGCCGGTTGGCTGCTTCGGCGGCAAGCGCGAAATCATGTCGCACATCGCGCCACTGGGCCCGGTCTATCAGGCGGGCACCTTGTCGGGTAACCCGTTGGCCATGGCTGCCGGCCTGACGACCCTGCGCCTGATCAGCCGCCCGGGCTTCCACGCCGAGTTGACTGACTACACCAGTCGCCTGCTCGATGGCCTGCAACAACGTGCGGATGCCGCGGGCATTCCGTTCGTGACCACACAGGCCGGCGGCATGTTCGGTCTGTACTTCAGCGGCGCCGACGACATCGTGACCTTCGATGACGTGATGGCCAGCGACGCCGCCCTGTTCGGGCGCTTCTTCCACCTGATGCTCGAAGGCAGCGTGTACCTGGCGCCGAGCGCCTTCGAAGCCGGCTTCACCTCGATCGCCCACGGCGAAACCGAGCTGAAACTGACACTGGATGCCGCCGAGCGCGCATTTGCTGCATTAAAATAACGCTGTGCCGCTGACGTTGGCCGTTGCCGGCGTCAGCTTTCACCTGCATTCCCGCCCTTATTCCTACGCTTCTGCTCAAAATCCCCAGCAAAGTGGGCGATATATTCCCCGCGCAGCAGAAAAACGAGTAAAGACTTTGTAAGGTTGGCCCTGCTTATTTCATAATGCGCGCTTATTGGATCCCTCGATGGGTCCGCGCGCCCTTCAGAGGTAAGTCGATTCCCATGAACCGCACCGGCCGCGCCCTTGCATTGGGCTGCCTGTTGCTCCTTCAGCCCCTGCTCGCGCTCGCACAAGCAGGCGGCAACTCGTTGTTAATCCCAGCGATGGGTCGTTGCACCCTCAATACTCAGCCGCAAGACCTGGCACAGGCTCTCGCCGCCTGCCAGAAAGCGTCGGATGAAGGGGATGCGCAAGCGCAATATGAGTTGGGTGAGTTCTACTACGACGGCAAAAATACGCCGCGCGACCTCAAAAAAGCCCTGAGCTACTTCGAAAAGGCCTCGTTGCAAGGCCATGCTCAGGCGCAATTCAAACTCGGCACCATGTTCTTCCACGGCGAAGGCGTACCGGCCAATAACGTTCAGGCGTATATCGTGCTGAAAATGGCTGCGGTCAATGGCGCTGAAGAAGCATTGGACACCGCCGACGAAGTGGCCGAGAAAATGCCCCGCGAAGAACTGGAAGTAGCTACCCAGGTACTGGGGCAAATCTTCCGCAAATACCTGATGGAATTGCAAAGCGCCGATGGGCGTACGCCTTTTTCGCCCCTTCCCTGACTGTGGCGAGGGGATTTATCCCCGTTCGGCTGCGCAGCAGTCGTAAAGTCAGCGAATGCGATCCAATTGAGCGAATGGGATGCCTGAATGCAGGGCTGCTTCGCAGCCGAACGGGGATAAATCCCCTCGCCACAATAAATCCCCTGACCACAATGACTCTCTAGCCACAGAAGAGAGCCCTGTCAGCTTCAAGATTGCTATTTACTTCTCAGGCATCGGCATCGGAAACGGCATGACATTGCCGACCGCGCCGCGGGCTTCGCTGATTTTCGGCGTACCGAGGCGCTCGACTTCGTCGATCCGCACGATCGAATGCATCGGCACAAAGCTGCGCACAACGCCTTCGAACTGAGCCTTGAGCTTCTCTTCGCTCGGATCGACGACCACTTGCGTGCGCTCGCCAAAGACGAACTCTTCCACTTCCAGGAAGCCCCACAGATCACTTTGATAGATCTGCTTGGCATACATTTCGTACACCTGGCCCTGGTTGAGGAAAATCACCTTGTAGATTGGAGCTTCACGTTTGGTCATGGTGGGCGAGCAACACATCGGGGATAAAAATGAGGGCGCGAACTATAGCATAGCCGCCGGACGCACAGCGGTAGGAACCTTGGGACATGTTCCCTATAATGCGCGGTTCTTTGAATCACGTGATGACTCTGTCCATGGCCAAGAAGCTTTACATCGAAACCCACGGTTGCCAGATGAACGAGTACGACAGCTCGCGCATGGTGGATCTGCTGGGCGAACATCAGGCCCTGGAAGTCACCGCTCGCGCTGAAGATGCCGACGTGATCCTGCTCAATACCTGCTCGATCCGAGAACGCGCCCAGGACCGGGTGTATTCCCAGCTCGGCCGCTGGCGCGAACTGAAACTGGCCAACCCGGACATGGTCATCGCCGTTGGCGGTTGCGTAGCCAGCCAGGAAGGCGCTGCAATTCGCGACCGCGCCCCTTACGTGGACGTGGTCTTCGGTCCGCAGACCCTGCACCGCCTGCCGGAAATGATCGACGCCGCCCGCGCTACCAAGCTGCCGCAAGTCGACGTCTCGTTTCCGGAAATCGAAAAGTTCGACCACTTGCCCGAGCCGCGCATCGATGGCCCAAGCGCCTACGTGTCGGTCATGGAAGGCTGCAGCAAGTACTGCACGTTCTGCGTGGTGCCTTACACCCGCGGTGAAGAAGTCAGCCGACCTTTCGATGACGTGATCGCCGAGATCATCCACCTGGCCGAAAACGGCGTGCGCGAAGTGACCCTGCTGGGGCAGAACGTCAATGGCTATCGCGGGACCACTCATGACGGTCGTTTGGCTGACCTGGCCGAACTGATCCGCGTCGTCGCCGCCGTCGATGGCATCGACCGCATCCGCTACACCACCTCACACCCGTTGGAGTTCTCCGACAGCCTGATCCAGGCCCACGCCGACGTACCGGAACTGGTCAAACACCTGCATTTGCCGGTGCAATCGGGCTCGGACCGAATCCTGGCGGCAATGAAGCGCAACCACACCGCGTTGGAATACAAATCCAAACTGCGCAAGCTGCGTGCTGCCGTGCCGGGGATTTGCATCAGCTCGGACTTCATCGTTGGCTTCCCGGGCGAGACCGAAAAAGACTTCGAACAGACCATGAAGCTGATCGAAGACGTCGGTTTCGACTTCTCCTACTCGTTCGTCTATAGCCAGCGCCCAGGCACTCCAGCTGCCGATCTGGCCGACGAAACGCCGGAAGCGCTGAAAAAAGAACGCCTGAACGCCCTGCAACATCGCCTGAACCAGCAAGGCTTCGAGATCAGCCGACAAATGGTCGGTTCGATCCAGCGGATCCTGGTGACCGATTATTCGAAAAAGGACCCCGGCGAACTGCAAGGCCGGACCGAGAATAACCGCATCGTTAATTTCCGCTGCGACAATCCGACGTTGATTGGGCAGTTCGCCGACGTGCACATCGACGCCGCACAACCGCACTCGCTGCGGGGCTCGTTGATCCAATAACACCGCATACCCCTGTGGGTGCGGGCTTTTGTGGCGAGGGGATTTATCCCCGTTGGACTGCGCAGCAGTCCCATTTTTGGGGGCCGCTTCGCAGCCCAACGGGGATAAATCCCCTCGCCACAGTTCAGAAGCAAAATTTCCGCACCCGATTTAAGACCTTTCGCACCCAGGCCACTGGCGTTATCCTTGATTTCATCTTAATTGCCCCAGGGCGGCTAAATACGACCTTGAACGCACCCATAGAACTACATCGTTTTATCCTCGAGCCCTTTGAGGCCCGTCGCTTCGCCAATCTGTGCGGGATGTTCGACGAGCATCTGCGCTTGATCGAGCAACGCCTGACCATCGAGATCCGCAACCGCGGAAACCAGTTCGAGCTGATCGGCGACCCCAAACACACCACCTCCGCGGAAAACCTCCTGCGCCGCCTGTACCGGGAAACCAAGGGTACCGAGCTGTCGCCGGACGTGGTTCACCTGTTCCTGCAGGAATCGGCCGTCGAAGAGATGGACAACATCTCCCCCTCCGAACCCTCCGTCGCCCTGCGCACCAAAAAAGGCATGATTCGCCCTCGCGGCTTGAATCAGTTGCGCTATGTGAAGGAAATCCTCGGTAACGATATCAACTTCGGCATCGGCCCGGCCGGTACCGGCAAGACCTATCTGGCCGTTGCCTGCGCGGTAGACGCGCTGGAACGCGAGCAGATTCGCCGCATCCTGCTGGTGCGTCCGGCGGTTGAAGCGGGCGAAAAGCTCGGCTTCCTGCCTGGCGACCTGTCGCAGAAGATCGACCCGTACCTGCGCCCGCTCTACGACGCACTCTACGAAATGCTCGGCTTCGAACACGTCGCCAAGCTGATCGAGCGTCAGGTGATCGAAGTTGCACCGCTGGCCTACATGCGCGGTCGCACCTTGAACAACAGTTTCATCATCCTCGACGAAAGCCAGAACACCACCGTCGAACAGATGAAGATGTTCCTGACCCGTATCGGCTTCGGCTCCACGGCGGTCATCACCGGTGACATCACCCAGGTCGACCTGCCGAAAGGCACCAAGTCCGGGCTGCACCATGTGATTGAAGTGCTCAAAGACGTACCGGGTATCAGCTTCACCCATTTCGAGTCCAAGGACGTTGTGCGCCATCCACTGGTGCAACGCATCGTCGAAGCCTACGAGCGCTTCGAGAATCGCGTGACCGATGAAGCCCCAAAGGATAGCCGCCGCGATGCTTGAGCTTGATCTGCAACTGGCTACCGACGCGCCTGCCCCAAGCGAAGCCGAGTTCCGCCAATGGTGCGAACTGGCCCTGCGCCAGCGCACCGCCGACTCCGAAATGACCATCCGTTTGGTCGATGAAGAGGAAGGTCGCGAGCTGAACCACACCTGGCGGCAAAAGGATTACGCCACTAACGTCTTGTCGTTTCCTGCCGATGTGCCCGACGAGTTTCTGGATATCCCGCTGCTGGGCGATCTGGTGATCTGTGTGGCGGTGGTCGAGCGCGAAGCTGCCGAACAAGGCAAGGAGCTCAAGGCCCATTGGGCTCATCTGGTCATTCACGGCTGCTTGCATCTGCTGGGTTACGACCACATAGATGACGAGGAAGCCGAAGAAATGGAAGCACTGGAACGAACGTTGCTTGCAGAGTTGGGCTATCCCGACCCGTATGCGGACGACGAAACAGTCACATCCCCTATCGTTACAACAAAGGATTCAGAGTAATCGCTATGAGCGAAGATCGATCGAGCAACGGGCAAAAGTCATGGCTGGGTAAGCTCACCCAGGCTTTTGCCCACGAGCCGAAGAACCGCCAGGAGCTGCTGGAGCTGCTGCGCGACGCACACCAAAACAAGTTGTTGGACAGCGAAGCGCTGGCCATCGTCGAAGGCGCCATCCAGGTTGCTGACCTGCAAGTACGGGACATCATGGTCCCGCGCTCGCAGATGATCAGCATCAAGGCGACCCAGACACCCCGCGAGTTCCTGCCTGCCGTGGTCGACTCGGCCCACTCCCGTTACCCGGTGATCGGCGAAAGCCACGATGACGTGATGGGTGTATTGCTGGCCAAGGACTTGCTGCCGCTGATCCTCAAGGAGAACGGCGACAGCTTCAACATCAAGGACCTGCTGCGCCCGGCCACTTTCGTGCCTGAGTCCAAGCGTCTGAATGTGCTGCTGCGCGAGTTCCGCGCCAACCACAACCACATGGCCATCGTCATTGACGAATACGGCGGTGTGGCGGGCCTGGTGACCATCGAAGACGTGCTGGAACAGATCGTCGGCGACATCGAAGACGAGCATGACGTCGAAGAAGACAGCTACATCAAGCCGCTGCCCAGCGGTGACTTCCTGATCAAGGCCCTGACGCCGATCGAGAACTTCAACGAGTTCTTCGACAGCCAATTCTCCGATGACGAATTCGACACTGTCGGCGGCCTGGTGATGAGCGCGTTCGGGCACCTGCCAAAACGCAACGAAATCACTGAAATCGGCCCTTATCGCTTCCGCATTTTGAACGCTGACAGCCGTCGGATTCATCTGCTGCGCTTAACACCTATTGCCCGTTAAGGATTGACATGCTCCGCGTAACCCGCCCCGGCTGGCCCGGTAACCTGCTGGCCGTGGCGGCCGGTGCACTCACCACCCTGGCCCTGGCGCCGTTCGATATCTGGCCGTTGGCGTTGCTGGCGGTTGGTTTCTTCTATGCCGGCTTACGCGAGCTGAACCCACGTCAGGCCCTGGGCCGTGGCTGGTGTTTCGGTTTCGGCATGTTTGGCGCCGGCACCAGTTGGATCTACTACAGCATTCACCACTTCGGCGGCGCGTCGGTGCTGCTGGCCGGTTTCCTGATGCTGATCTTCACGGCGGCGATTGCCTGGTTCTTCGCCCTGCCCGCCTGGATCTGGGCGCGCTGGCTGCGGCGTAACGAAGCGCCGCTGGCTGATGCCCTGGCGTTTGCGGCATTGTGGGTCGGCCAGGAAGCCTTTCGCGGATGGTTCCTGACCGGTTTCCCCTGGCTTTATTCCGGCTACAGTCAGCTCGACGGCCCGTTGGCCGGGCTCGCGCCACTCGGTGGGATGTGGCTGATTTCCTTCACTCTGGCCCTGACGGCCGCGCTGATCTACAACGCGTTGCGTCTGGTGCGCACTGGCCGCAAAGCCTTTATCGCCGCTGGTGTGTTGCTGCTGGCCGGCCCTTGGGTGGTCGGCATGGCGCTCAAGGAACACGCCTGGACAACCCCGGCGGGCGCTCCGCTGAGTGTCGCGGCGATTCAGGGCAACATCGAACAGAGCATGAAGTGGGACCCGGCGCAGCTCAACGCGCAGTTGGCGCTGTACCGCGACATGAGCTTCAGCTCGAAACCGGTCGACTTGCTGATCTGGCCGGAAACAGCCATCCCGGTGCTCAAGGAGTCCGCCGAGGGCTACCTGAACATGATGGGAAGCTTTGCAGCAGAGCGTAAGTCTGCGCTGATTACCGGTGTACCGATCCGCGAGGAAGTCCATCACGAAAGGCGTTTCTACAATGGCATCACCGTCGCGGGTGAAGGGGATGGCACTTACCTCAAACAGAAGCTGGTGCCGTTTGGCGAATACGTTCCGTTGCAGGACGTGCTGCGCGGGCTGATCGCTTTCTTCGACCTGCCGATGTCGGACTTTGCCCGCGGTCCCGCCGATCAGGCGATGCTGCAAGCCAAGGGCTATCAGATTGCGCCGTTCATCTGCTACGAAGTGGTTTACCCGGAATTCGCCGCCAGCCTCGCGGCGCGAAGCGATCTGCTGCTGACCATCAGCAACGACACCTGGTTCGGCACGTCCATCGGCCCGCTGCAACATTTACAAATGGCGCAGATGCGCGCGCTGGAGGCTGGTCGCTGGATGATCCGCGCCACCAACAACGGCGTGACCGGTTTGATCAACCCGTTCGGTCAGATCACCGTGCAGATCCCTCAGTTTGAACGTGGCATTTTGTACGGTGAAGTGGTGCCCATGCACAACCTGACGCCTTATCTGGAATGGCGTTCGTGGCCGCTGATCATTGTTTGCGTGCTGTTGTTTGGCTGGGCGCTGGTGGCTAGCCGGATGGCCAAGACTGTTTAGGTATTGCGGCGCCAGTAAAAGATCGCAGCCTCGTTTCACTCGACAGCTCCTACACAGCTCCTACAGAGTACGCAATCCCCTGTAGGAGCTGTCGAGTGAAACGAGGCTGCGATCTTTTGATTTTAACGGTAGAACAACGAATACCCGACCTGCCCCACCGCCTCATTCATCAACTGCCCGCTCTGCCAGATCGACTTGAATTCCGGCATCCAGCCACCCAGTGGCCGGGCGTTGTCCACGCCTAAAAACCCCACCGGCGCTGGCACCACTTCAAAACCTGCCTTTTTGAAACTCCAGACCGCTCGCGGCATGTGCCAGGCCTGAGTCACGACGACCACGCGTTTGATCCCTTGCGGCAACAACACCTCGGCGCTGAACTGCGCGTTCTCCCGGGTCGTGCGGCTGCGCCCTTCCTGCCAACGCACGGCCACGCCGAAATCATCGCGCAACGAGTCCGCCATCAACTTCGCTTCGGTCGGCGGGGTGCCGTAATGCAGGCCTCCACTGGTCAGAATCGGCAAACCAGAAGCCTTGGCCAGGCGCGCCGCATAGCGCTCGCGCTCCAGGCCCACGCCCGTTGGCTGGTCAGCGCCCCATGCCAGATCGCCCCGCTCACGCCCCGAACCGAGTACCACGATCGCATCGGCGCGCTGACCCAGCGTTGCCCATTCATCGCGAGCCAGCGGCGCTTCACGCTCCAGCGCCTTGGCGCCCCACTGCACCACCACCGGCAGACTCATCAGCCAGAAGCCGCCCACGCCCAGCGCAAAGCACAACCCGGCAAGGCGCGGCCTTGAGCGACGCAACCACCAGGCAAGCACCAACAGCAGCAAAAGAATGCCGGGCGGCAACAGGAGTTGTTTAACGAAATATCGAAAAGGCATCGAGCATCTCCAAAAAGATGCCCGAAGCCTAAGTGGGTTGACGCAATGCGACAACAAATACGGAAGGACTATGCTTCACAAATACATCAGACATTACTTCCAGTGTCCTTACTTGAATTGCAAAGACCGGACCTTTACCGCGTCCTTGCCGGGAACCTTGTCCTTGAGCCAGATGATCTTGGCCGAACGTGGTGCGTCGAGTTGCTTCACTGCTTCTGACAAGCATCCGTGTGTCTCACGTTCACTGCGATCGAGATACGCCTTGACCAGTGCAAACTCTGCGGGGCTCAAGCCACGCAATTCCAGTTCCAGCGGACGCTCATCGCGTAACCGGCCAGCGGTTTTTGCCGCGTCCAGGGCCATTCCCAGACGATCGATCAGTCTTTCGTACAGCTCCGGTTTTGTAACTTTTTGCCGTGACTCAACCATCCCTCACCTCATTGAAGATAAGACTCACTCCCCATTTAGAGCTTAGCTTCCATGAACAAACCGGCTGAATGCTGCGACCAACGGCCCTCGCAGCGGTTTTTGGGCGACCCGCAGCAGTAATCAGGGTTTCCCTCGGTAGAGCGCGGTCATGTATGCTACGGCGCTTCCTGTAACTCCACTTCCAGCTCGTCTGGGCACCGAAACGCCGATTTGGCGTGTTCACCGTCCAGCGTTGCATTGAAGAGGATTAGGCCACCCCTATTCAGTTCAAAAGTAGCCATGCACGAACAATATCAGCCCCGTGAAATCGAAGCCGCCGCCCAGTCGTTCTGGGACGAGCAAAAGTCCTTTGAAGTCAGTGAACAGCCAGGCAAGGAGACTTTCTACTGCCTGTCGATGTTCCCTTACCCCAGCGGCAAGCTACACATGGGGCACGTGCGCAACTACACCATCGGCGACGTGATCTCCCGCTACCAGCGCATGCAAGGCAAGAACGTCCTGCAACCCATGGGTTGGGACGCCTTCGGCATGCCGGCGGAAAACGCCGCGATGAAGAACAACGTAGCGCCCGCCAAGTGGACCTACGAAAACATCGCCTACATGAAAACCCAGCTGCGCAGCCTGGGCCTCGCGGTGGACTGGTCCCGCGAAGTCACCACCTGCAAGCCTGATTACTACCGCTGGGAACAATGGCTGTTCACTCGCCTGTTCGAAAAAGGCGTGATCTACAAAAAAAGCGGCACCGTGAACTGGGACCCGGTCGATCAGACCGTTCTGGCCAACGAACAGGTGATTGACGGTCGCGGCTGGCGTTCCGGCGCGCTGATCGAAAAGCGCGAAATTCCGATGTACTACTTCAAGATCACCGCCTACGCGGATGAGTTGCTGTCGAGCCTCGACGATCTGCCGGGCTGGCCTGAACAGGTCAAGACCATGCAGCGCAACTGGATCGGCAAGTCCCGCGGCATGGAAGTGCAGTTCCCGTACAACGTCGATTCCATCGGCGAAAGCGGTGTACTGAAAGTCTTCACCACCCGTCCGGACACCCTGATGGGCGCGACTTACGTTGCCGTAGCCGCCGAGCACCACTTGGCCGCCCTGGCCGCGCAGAACAACCCCGAGCTGCAAGCGTTCATCGCTGAATGCAAGGGCGGCAGCGTCGCTGAAGCCGACGTCGCCACCCAAGAGAAAAAAGGCCTGCCGACCTCGCTGTTCGTCGAGCACCCACTGACCGGTGAGAAACTCCCGGTGTGGGTCGCCAACTACGTGCTGATGCACTACGGCGACGGCGCGGTGATGGCGGTTCCGGCGCACGACGAGCGTGATTTCGAGTTCGCCACCAAGTACAGCCTGCCAATCAAATCGGTAGTGCGCACCAGCTCCGGCGACACCAACCCGTCCCCGTGGCAAGACGCCTACGGCGAGCACGGCACGCTGATCAATTCCGGCGAGTTCGACGGCCTCGACTTCGAAGGCGCCTTCGATGCCATAGAAGTCGCGCTGATCAAGAAAGAACTCGGTGCCTCGCGCACCCAGTTCCGCCTGCGCGACTGGGGCATCAGCCGCCAGCGCTACTGGGGCTGCCCGATCCCGATCATCCACTGCAACACCTGCGGTGATGTGCCGGTCCCGGAAGATCAGTTGCCAGTCATATTGCCTGAAGACGTCGTGCCGGACGGCGCTGGTTCGCCATTGGCGCGCATGCCTGAGTTCTACGAGTGCAGCTGCCCGAAATGCGGCGCACCGGCCAAGCGTGAAACCGACACCATGGACACCTTCGTCGAGTCGTCGTGGTACTACGCCCGTTACGCCTCCCCGCACTATGAAGGCGGTCTGGTGGAAAAAGCGGCGGCCGACCATTGGTTGCCGGTTGATCAGTACATCGGCGGTATCGAACACGCCATTCTCCACCTGCTCTACGCGCGCTTCTTCCACAAGCTGATGCGCGACGAAGGCCTGGTGAGTTCCAATGAGCCGTTCAAGAACCTGCTGACCCAGGGCATGGTGATCGCCGAGACTTACTATCGTCGCGAAGCCAACGGTGCCTATACGTGGTTCAACCCGGCAGACGTCGAACTCGAACGCGACAGCAAGGCCAAGGTAATCAGCGCCAAGCTGATCGCGGACGGCCTGCCGGTGGAAATCGGCGGCACCGAGAAAATGGCCAAGTCAAAGAACAACGGCGTCGACCCACAGTCGATGATTGACCAGTTCGGCGCAGACACCTGCCGCCTGTTCATGATGTTCGCCTCGCCACCCGACATGAGCGCGGAATGGTCCGACTCCGGAGTGGAAGGTTCGCACCGCTTCCTCAAGCGCGTCTGGCGCCTGGCTCAAGCCCAAGTCACTCAGGGCCTGCCGGGGAAACTGGACGTCGCCAGCCTGAATGACGAGCAGAAAGCCATTCGCCGTTCGATCCATCAGGCCATCAAGCAGGCCAGCCACGACGTCGGCCAGAACCACAAATTCAACACCGCCATCGCCCAGGTGATGACGCTGATGAACGTGCTGGAAAAAGCCCCGCAAGGCACCGGGCAGGATCGCGCACTGATTCACGAAGGTCTGGAAACCGTAACGCTGCTGCTGGCGCCGATCACCCCGCACATCAGCCACGAGCTGTGGCATCGCCTGGGTCACGCCGATCCGGTGATCGACGCCGCTTGGCCGGTGCTGGACGAAAGCGCGTTGGTGCAGGACAGCCTGCAACTGGTCATCCAGGTCAACGGCAAGCTGCGCGGCCACATCGAAATGCCCGCCAGCGCCAGCCGCGAAGAAGTCGAAGCCGCCGCACGGGCCAACGAGAACGTGCTGCGCTTTGTTGACGGTCTGACCATTCGTAAAGTGATCGTAGTGCCCGGGAAACTGGTCAATATCGTCGCCAGCTAATTGGATCAGGCGCCAGGTCATGCCTGGCGCCGAGTAAAACCTTTCGGGCCGCAAGATCGGCCCACATGGTTTCAAGGGGAGCAACAAGATGATCAAACGCAATTTGCTGGTGATGGGCCTTGCGGTCCTGTTGAGCGCCTGCGGTTTCCAGCTGCGCGGCACCGGCACCACCGAACTGGCGATCAAGGAACTCGACCTGAGCGCCCGCAACGCCTACGGCGAAACCGTGATGCAATTGCGTCAGGTGCTGGAAAGCAGCGGCGTCAAGGTCTACAGCGGCGCACCTTACAAGCTGGTGCTGACCGATGAGCAGGAAAACCAGCGCATCCTCAGCTACGCAGGTGCCGGTCGCACCGGCGAGTATCAGGTGACTACGGTGCTGAACTACGATATCCGTGGTGGGCGCGACCTGTCGCTGCTGAGCGACAAGCTCGAAGTGCAGAAGGTCTTCATGCACGACGGCAACAACCTGGTGGGTTCCGACCAGGAAGCCTCAACGGCCCGAGCAGAAACCCGTCGCGAGCTGGTACAACGCATGATGCTGCGCCTGCAACAGCTCACTCCGGCCCAGCTGGATCAACTGCAACAGACCGCCGAAGCCAGAGCCAAGGCTGAAGCCGATGCACTGGAAGCGGCGCAGAAGGCTGAAGCGCAGACTCCGCGTCAGTCGCCAATCGAACTGCCGCAGCAGTAAGACTTACGGGGCGCCCAGGCGCCCCGTTCGCCCTCTCTTATGAAACTCGCCCCCGCCCAACTCGCCAAACACCTGCAAGGTGCCCTCGCGCCGGTCTACATCATCAGTGGCGATGACCCACTGCTGTGCCAGGAAGCCGCCGACGCCATTCGTGCCGCCGCCCGCCAACAGGGATTCGACGAGCGCCAGGTCTTCGCCGCCGACGCCAGCTTCGACTGGGGAACGTTGCTGCAAGCCGGCGCGAGCATGTCGCTGTTCGCCGAAAAACGCCTGCTGGAACTGCGTCTGCCGTCCGGCAAACCCGGTGACAAAGGCGCGGCCGCGTTCATCGAGTATTGCTCGCGACCGGCCGAAGACACGCTGTTGCTGATCAGCCTGCCGAAACTTGATGGCAGTGCGCAGAAAACCAAGTGGGGCAAGGCGCTGGTCGAAGGTCAGCAGACTCAGTTCGTGCAGATCTGGCCGATAGAGGCCAACCAGTTGCCGAGCTGGATCCGTCAACGGTTGTCCCAGGCCGGGCTTTCCGCCAGCCAGGACGCCGTCGAACTGATCGCCGCACGGGTCGAAGGCAACCTGCTCGCGGCTGCCCAGGAAATCGAAAAGCTCAAACTGATGGCCGAAGGTGGTCAGATCACCGTCGAAACCGTGCAAGCGGCGGTGGCCGACAGTGCGCGCTTCGATGTCTTTGGCCTGACCGATGCGATTCTCAATGGTGAAGCAGCTCATGCCCTGCGCATGCTCGAAGGGCTGCGCGGTGAAGGCGTCGAACCGCCGGTGATTCTCTGGGCGCTGGCCCGGGAGCTGCGTCTGTTGGCCAACCTGTCGCTGCAATATAGCCAGGGCGTGCCACTGGACAAAGCCTTCAGCTCTGCCCGACCACCGGTCTGGGACAAACGCAAACCCCTGATGAGCAAAGCCTTGCAACGCTACTCGGCGCAACGCTGGGCGCAGCTATTGCTGGAAGCTCAGCGCATCGACGCACAGATCAAAGGCCAGGCGGCCGGTTCGCCGTGGATGAGCTTGAGTCGGTTGTCGTTGTTGATGGCCGGGCAGAGATTGTCGTTGCCCGCTGAATAAGATCAGAAGATCGCAGCCTCGTTGCACTCGACAGCTCCTACAGGGGGACGCATTCCAATGTAGGAGCTGTCGAGTGAAACGAGGCTGCGATCTTTTGATCTTGCTTCCTACAAATCAAATCTGAATTTCCCCTCTAGACAGCCCCCCAACTTCGGCAGATTATTTCCCCCGCAAAACCCACCTGTCCGAGAGACTCATCATGAGCAAAAAGCCATCTAAAAATGGCCCCAACAAGGCCAAATCCATCATCGCCCAGCCTCTGTTCCGCAGCCGTCAGGAACCAGCCGGCAAGGGCAAAGGCAGCTACCGCCGCGAAGCCTTCCAGTCTAATAGCTGGGAGGCTTCTTACTTTCTGGCGGCCTGAAAGGCAAGCGCTCGCTCAACATGTTAAGGTCTGCACCTGATTCGTACTCCCTGGACCCGTGCATGCCCCTTTGTATTTCCCGTCGTTGGCCCCTGCGCCAACTGATCGCTGCCTCCAGCCTCATTTTGCTTGTTGCCTGCGCGGAAAAACCGACCGCAGCCGACGCCAAGCCGCTTCAGACCCTTCCCGTCGCGACAGCTCCTGCGGTCATTCCGCCCGTGGTTCCGACCGGTGAAAACCTCGACATCCAGCCCACCCAGACCTTCGCCGAATGGCAGGCGGGTTTCCGCAAGGACGCTCTGGCCGCTGGGATCCGTGCCGACCTGTTCGACCGCGCCTTCGCCAATGTCAGCCTCGACACCAGCGTGATCCGCGCCGACCGCAGCCAGCCGGAATTCTCCCGCCCGGTGTGGGAATACCTCGACGGCGCCCTTTCGCCGTTGCGGGTACGCAAAGGCGAGGCGCTGGTCAGCCAATATGCCGACATCCTGCAAAGCATCGAGCAGCGCTATGGCGTCGATCGTCAGGCACTGGTCTCGGTGTGGGGCATGGAAAGTAACTTCGGGCAGTTTCAGGGCAACAAGTCGGTGATTAATTCCCTGGCGACCCTGGCGTATGAAGGTCGGCGTCCCGGGTTTGCCCACGCGCAACTGATCGCCGCCCTGCAGATCCTGCAACAGGGTGATATCGAGCCTGAGAAAATGCTCGGTTCCTGGGCTGGCGCCATGGGCCAGACCCAATTCATCCCAACCACCTACAACACCCACGCTGTGGACTTCGATGGCGATGGTCGCCGCGACATCTGGGGCAGCCCGGCCGACGCGCTGGCCTCGACGGCGCACTACCTGCAGAGCTCGGGCTGGCAGAAAGGCCAGCCGTGGGGCTTTGAAGTGCAGCTACCGGGCAGTTTCAACTACGTCCTGGCCGATGGCACGATTCGCAAAAGCGTCGCCGAGTGGCTGCAACTGGGCGTCACCCTGCCCAATGGCGGCCAGGTTCCGGCAGGCTCCGAACACCTGTCAGCCGCCCTGCTGCTGCCGGCCGGTTACCGTGGCCCGGCGTTCCTGGTCCTCGACAACTTCCGCGCGATCCTCAAGTACAACAACTCGTCGTCCTACGCATTGGCCGTGAGCCTGTTGTCCGAGCGTTTCAACGGCGCCGGCCTGATCAACGGCACATGGCCGAAAGATGATTTGCCGCTGAGCCGTACCGAGCGGATCGAACTGCAAAGCCTGCTGAGCGCGCAGAACTATGACGCAGGCAACGCCGACGGCATTATCGGCGCCAACACCCGCAAGGCGATCCGCAGCGCCCAGCAGTCGTTTGGCTGGCCGGCGGATGGGTATCCGACGCACAAGTTGCTGGAAGGCCTGCGCAGCCGCTAAAAGCAAAAGATCGCAGTCTTCGGCAGCTCCTACAGGTGTTCACATTCCACTGTAGGAGCTGCCGAAGGCTGCGATCTTTTTTGCATCACCTGGTTACCTGATTACAACATCCTGCTCCAACACCAACTCCTTGTTCCCCGCATCCAGCCTCACCAGCGCGCCCATCGGCAACGTCAGGTTCGGATCGCAATGCCCGCTGCGCCACCCTGCCAACACCGGTATCCGCAAAGGTGCAAAGGTCTGCTTGAGCAAGCGCTCCAACGCAACCGTATCAACCCCCGCCACATCCCCCACCAAAACCCCGCGCAGCTTGTGCAGCGTGCCGGCAAGACGCAGATGGGTCAGCAGCCGGTCGATGCGATACAGCAGCTCGTTAATGTCCTCGATGAACAGGATGACGCCCTCGGCATCCAACTCATACGGCGTGCCCATGGTCGCAGCGATCAGCGACAGATTGCCCCCCAGCAAGCGCCCGTGAGCGATACCAGGCTCGATTGTGGTCAACGGGTAGGCCACCGGGTGCGTCAACACGCTACCGGCCTTCACCTGCCCTCTGAGCATGTTGAAGAATGAAGACTCGGTAGGTTTTTGCTTGTCACCCAGCATGTCGGCGTTGAGCATCGGGCCATGAAAGGTCACGAAGCCCGCATAACGGCTGATCGCCAAGTGCAGCGCAGTGATGTCGCTGTAGCCGATGAACGGCTTGGCATTGTTGCGCAGCAGTTCAAAGTCGATGCGATCGAGCAACCGCGGCGTACCGTAACCCCCCCGCAAGCAAATGATGGCGTCGACCTCACTGTCGGCGAACGCGGCGTGCAGGTCATTGAGGCGTACATCATCACTGCCGGCCAGGTAATCGTCTTTCTCGTACACACCGGGGAAAACCCGCAGTGAGTATCCGCGAGCGCGCATCCAGGCGATCGCTTTATCGGTGTCCAGCGCTGCGGGGCCGGCGGGCGCGATGACGCCAATCATCCCTTCCGACGGCAAGGCCGGAACGGGTGAGTGAGGAAACAGCGTGTGAGTCGGTCGTACGGTCATCCATGAATCTCCCTGCGCAAAAAAGCTTCAGCACACAGTAGTCAGGAACGGGGGCAAACAGAAGAGGATCAGTCGCCCCGCAGGTTGCAGGAAAAGACTGTAGTGGCCGTAGACACGGCCAACAAAAACGCCCGCAAGGCTGAAAAGCCTTGCGGGCGCTTTGTTACAAGGACGACATCAATTCAGCTTTAACCAGTTTCGCCTGCTCGTCGGCGTGGTACGAAGAACGTACCAGCGGGCCGGAAGCGACGTTCTTGAAGCCCATTTTGTAACCTTCCTCGGCGAACCAGGCGAAGGTATCCGGGTGCACAAAACGCTCCACCGGCAAGTGGCTGCGGGACGGTTGCAGGTACTGGCCCAGGGTCAGCATGTCGATGTCGTGTTCGCGCATGCGCTTCATGACTTCGATCACTTCTTCGTCGGTCTCGCCCAGACCCAGCATCAGGCCGGACTTGGTCGGAATGTGCGGCATCATCTGCTTGAAGCGTTGCAGCAGGGTCAGCGACCACTGGTAATCCGAACCCGGACGCGCGGCCTTGTACAGGCGCGGCACGGTTTCCAGGTTGTGGTTGAACACATCAGGCGGCTCGGCAGCGGTGATTTCCAGCGCAACGTCCATACGGCCACGGTAGTCCGGAACCAGGGTTTCGAGCTGCACATTCGGCGACAGTTTGCGAATCTCGCGGATGCAGTCGGCAAAGTGCTGGGCACCGCCGTCACGCAGGTCATCGCGGTCAACCGAGGTGATCACCACGTACTTGAGTTTCAGGTCGGCGATGGCGATGGCCAGGCTTTCCGGCTCGTTGACGTCCAGTGGCTTCGGACGACCGTGGCCAACGTCGCAGAACGGGCAGCGACGGGTGCAGATGTCGCCCATGATCATGAAGGTCGCGGTGCCGCCGGAGAAGCATTCGCCCAGGTTCGGGCAGGACGCCTCTTCGCAGACACTGTGCAGCTTGTGTTTGCGCAGCAGGGCCTTGATGCGGTCGACTTCCGGGGAAACCGGGATACGCACACGAATCCAATCAGGTTTCTTCGGCAGTTCGGTGGTCGGAATGATCTTCACCGGGATACGTGCAACCTTCTCGGCGCCGCGCAGCTTGACGCCGGCTTCAACCTTGGCACGCGGGGCCGGACGCTCGGTGACATCCAGCGTCGGGATCATGGTTTGCACTGCATCAGTAGTCATATCAGTCGATTCCGCCCGTTAGGGTCGTCTGCTCAGCATAGTCGAGGTGTTTGACGAGCTGCGCGCGCAGCCGGGCACTTACCTCGGCAAATTCAATCGATCCTGCGTGATCGCTCAGCTGGGTCATCGCCAGCCCGGCGTAGCCGCAGGGATTAATCCGTCGAAACGGTTCCAGGTTCATGTCCACGTTCAGGGCCAGGCCATGAAAGGAGCAACCGTGGCGGATCCGCAGACCCAGAGAAGCGATTTTCGCCCCATTGACGTAGACACCCGGAGCATCCGGCTTGGCCACGGCAGTGACGCCGTAGCTGGCCAGCAACTCGATCAGGCATTGTTCCATGCGGCTGACCAGGTCACGCACGCCGAAACCCAGCTTGCGTACGTCGAGCAACAGGTAGGCCACCAACTGGCCGGGACCGTGATAAGTCACTTGACCACCGCGATCAACCTTTACTACCGGAATATCTCCCGGGAGCAACACGTGCTCGGCCTTGCCGGCCTGCCCCTGAGTAAACACCGGTGGGTGCTCGACCAGCCAGATCTCGTCCGCGGCATCGCTGCCGCGTTCGTTGGTGAAGCGTTGCATGGCATGCCAGACCGGCTCGTAAGCCATCTGGCCGAGCTCGCGAAAGCCCAGCGTGCCAGACATCACAGCACCATGTGCACGAAACCGGTAGCCCGCAACTCGCTGTTGATGTCGTACAGCTGTTCTTGACCGGTGGCGATGATGTGCAGCTGGATGGTCGTGTACTTGCCGTTGGTGCTCTGGCGCTCGGCCAGGGTCTTGTGGTCAACGGTCGCGTGTTTCTCAAGGATCGCGATGATCTTGTCCTTGAAGCCCACGCCGGTATCGCCGATCACCTTGATAGGGTAATCCGCGCAGGGGAATTCGATTTTTGGCGCCTTTACTTCGTTGTCTGTCATGGCGTAACGGCCTCGTAAGCCGTGGCAACGGACATGGCCCCGTTCCGGATTGGAACAGGGCCATGCAAGTCCACACTAATTCAGTTGAACAAGCCGTAGAAGAATAGACGGATGCTATCCCACATGCGGCGGAAGATACCACCCTCGTCGACCGCGTCCAGAGCGATCAGGTCAGCGCTATGCACGACTTTGTCGTCCAGCTTCACTTCGACTTTACCGATTACGTCGCCCTTGGCGATTGGCGCAATCAGTTGCGGGTTCATGGTCATGCTGGCGGCGAGCTTTTTCAGCTGGCCTTTTGGCAGGGTCATGGTCAGGTCTTGGGCCAGGCCGGCCTTGACTTGATTGGTGGTGCCTTTCCAGACAGGAGCCTGAGCCAGCTCGGCGCCTTTCTGATAGAACGTCTGGGTTTCGAAGAAGCGGAAACCGTAGGTCAACAGCTTCTGGGTTTCGGAGGCGCGAGCCACTTCACTGTTGGTGCCGAACACCACAGCGATCAGGCGCATGCCATCACGTACTGCCGAAGACACCATGCAGTAGCCGGCTTCGTCGGTGTGGCCGGTTTTCAGGCCGTCGACCGTCTTGTCGCGCCACAGCAGCAGGTTACGGTTAGGTTGCTTGATGCCGTTCCAGAAAAACTCTTTCTGCGAGTAGATCGCGTAGTGAGCCGGGTCTTCGTGGATGATCGCGCGAGCCAGCACCGCCATGTCGTGAGCCGACGAGTAGTGCTCCGGGTTCGGCAGACCGGTCGGGTTCATGAAGTGGCTGTTGGTCATGCCCAGATCGGCCACGGTTTTGTTCATCATGTCAGCGAAGGCGTCTTCGCTGCCGGCGATGTGCTCGGAGAGCGCAACGCTGGCGTCGTTACCCGACTGAATGATGATGCCGTGCAGCAGGTCGCTGACAGTGACTTGCGAGCCGACCTTGATGAACATCCGCGAACCGCCGGTACGCCAGGCGTTTTCGCTGACGGTCACCGGGTCGTTTTCGCCGATCTGGCCACGACGGATTTCCAGGGTCGCGATGTACGCGGTCATCAGCTTGGTCAGGCTGGCCGGAGGCAGACGCTGGTCACCGTTGTTCTCCACCAGCACGTTGCCGCTGCTGGCATCCATGAGTACATAGGCTTTGGCGGCCAGTTGCGGTGGCGACGGCATCATCTCGACCGCGAAAGCGGCAGGCGAGAGGAGCAGCGGGACTAGCAGGCACAGGCGTTTGGCAAAGGTGGTGATGTTCATCCGTCTCTCGAAATCGCTAATGGAAACTGCCCTAAGGGGCAAAACTAATCAGACAGCTTTCTAACGAGCTGTCGCGTGTTCAGTTGTTCACTCAGAACCCTTGCCGGGCTTTTGTTCTTCAACGAGCCAACAACCAGGTCCACCCCCCAAACCGCAAGCGAACCTTCAATCAAGTACTACGTATTACTCGGCAGTGACCAGGCTCGGCGAACCGAGATTGGCCAGGCGCACACTGTTCTGCACTTGCTGGATTTCACCCGGCGAGCCGATCGGCCCCAGGCGCACCCGATGCAGCGTCTGTTGATTGCGCACGATCGAACTGATGAACACCGGAGCGCTCACCATCCCGCTGAGCTTCGATCTCAGGAGTTCTGCAGCGTCCGGGTTGGCGAACGCGCCCACCTGCAGATACTGGCCAGAGGCTGGTACAGAAGCGTTTTTTTTTGCATCGATCGGCACGGGCACGACAGCCGCGGCGTGCTGCTGCGGCGGTGGCGTCCATTGTTCGACGGTGCCGGCCGACGCCGTAATCGTCGGGGCGCTATTTTGCGCGACTTGCGGCTCGTTAAGCATCAAAGGCGCCGGACGGCCCTTGGCTGCCCACCATTGCTGCGGGTCGATGCCTTCGACCTTGACCCGCGCGGTGCCGGTTTCGGCATAGCCGAGTTTCTTGGCCGCTGCGTAGGACAAGTCGATGATTCGGTCCGAGTAGAACGGCCCGCGGTCGTTGACCCGCAGGACGACGCTCTTGTTGTTGTCCAGGTTAGTCACCCGAACGTAACTCGGCAGTGGCAAGGTCTTGTGAGCAGCACTCATGCCGTACAGGTCGTAAACCTCGCCATTGGCGGTGTTCTGACCGTGGAACTTGGTGCCATACCAGGACGCAGTGCCCGAGGCCACGTAGGTCTTGGATTCCTGCAACGGGAAATAAGTCTTGCCCAGCACGGTGTATGGGTTGGCTTTATAAGGACCTGTATGCAGGGTCGGCGTGGCATCCGGGATGCGCGATACATCGACGTCCCACCACGGCGCGCCATCTTTGTGCGCACGGTTGATGTCCAGGCCTGGCGCTGCGCGCACGGCGGTGGAAGACTTTTGGGTTGGCGCGCGGCTGGTCGAACAACTGGCGACCAGCACCGCCAACGCGGCGAATGCCATCAGCTTCAGGGGTTTATTCATAGGCAATGCCCGCATTACTTGACGCCCCGTGCTTGGACCAGCTGTTCAGACAGTTGATGTACGGCCATGGCGTACATCACGCTGCGGTTATAACGCGTGATCGCGTAAAAATTCGTCAGGCCCATCCAGTATTCGGGGCCATTGTCACCTTCCAGGCGGAAAGCCGTGACCGGCATATCATCGCGCAGCGCATCATGACTTGACCACCCCAGCGCCCGCAACTCCCCGACGGTTTTAGTCGGTTCGATGCCCGTGGTCAAACCTTCGTCCACCTGATCGCCACGCACATCGGCGCGGCTGACCACCGGTTCGCCGGCTACCCAGCCGTGACGCTTGAAATAACTGGCGACGCTGCCAATGGCATCGTCCGGATTGGTCCAGATATTAATGTGGCCGTCACCGTCAAAGTCCACCGCATAGGCACGAAAGCTGCTCGGCATGAACTGCGGCAAACCCATGGCGCCAGCGTAAGAGCCTTTGAGAGTCAGCGGATCGACCTGCTCTTCCCGGGCCAGCAACAGGAACTCACGCAATTCTTTGCGGAAAAATTCGGCACGGGGAGGATAGTCGAAACCCAGGGTCGACAAGGCGTCGATTACCCGAAAATTGCCGGTATTACGTCCGAAAAAGGTCTCAACGCCGATGATCGAAACAATAACCTGCGCCGGCACGCCGTATTCCTGCTCGGCACGGGTCAGTACAGCCTCGTGCTGACGCCAGAAGTCCACACCACGGGCGATGCGCGCGTCGGTGATGAACATCGGGCGATACTCGTTCCACTGCTTGACCCGCTCGGCCGGTTTCGAGATCGCGTCCAGAATCGACTGCTTGCGCTCGGCTTCGCGGAACACGCCCATCAGCTGTTCACCGGCAAAACCGTAGTCGCGGGTCATTTCACCGACGAATTCGGCCACCTGCGGTGAGCCTTCGTAATCGCCGGCCAACGCTTCCTGCGCTGTGCCAAGGATGCTTACCAGGCCGACCCATGGCGCGTATCGAGTCGCCCAGCCACGCATTACTTGCATTGAAATCTTCACCTTATTCAAACCTGAGCGATCCACTTACGATGGGTATGGATCGACATCAAAACCCCAAACGCTGACAGCAGCGTCACCAGCGAAGTTCCTCCGTAGCTAATGAACGGCAACGGCACCCCCACAACCGGCAACAGGCCACTGACCATACCGATGTTGACGAAAACGTAAACAAAAAACGTCATGGTCAGGCTGCCCGCGAGCAATTTGCCGAACAATGTCTGGGCCTGGGCGGTAATCACCAGTCCGCGACCGATCAACAGCAGGTAAATCAGCAGCAGTGCGCAGATACCCACCAGGCCGAATTCTTCGCCCATGACCGCAATAATGAAGTCGGTGTGGCTTTCCGGCAGGAAGTCCAGGTGCGACTGGGTGCCGAGCAACCAGCCCTTGCCGAACACACCGCCGGAACCGATGGCGGCTTTCGATTGAATGATGTTCCAGCCAGTGCCCAGCGGATCGCTCTCGGGATCGAGGAAGGTCAGGATTCGCTGCTTCTGGTAGTCGTGCATGATGAAGTACCACATGCCGACCGCCACCGGCACAGCCGCGGCAATCACGCTGAGAATCCAGCGCCAGCGCAGGCCGCCCATGAACAGAACGAACGCGCCACCGGCGAGGATCAGCAGCGAAGTGCCGAGGTCGGGCTGACGCACAATCAGAATAAACGGCAAGCCGATCAGAAACAGACTGACGCCCACATGCTTGAGCTGCGGCGGCAAGGTGCGCTTGGACAAGTACCAGGCGATGGTCGCCGGCATCAGAATCTTCATGAATTCCGAGGGCTGGAAGCGGATCACCCCGGGAATGTTGATCCAGCGCGTGGCGCCCATGGCGTTGTGGCCCATGACGTCCACCACTACCAGCAACAGCACGCCGAGCACATAACCGACCGGCACCCAACGGGCCATGAAACGCGGCTCGAATTGGGCGATGACGATCATCGACACCAGGCCGATGCCGAACGAGGTGGCTTGCTTGGCCAGCAGATCCCAGCTCTTGCCGCTGGCCGAATACAGCACGAACAGGCTGCCGGCGGCGAGGGTCAGCAGCAGGATCAGCAACGGGCCGTCGATGTGCATGCGTTGCAACAGCGTCGCGCGGCGACGCATCACATCCTCACTGGAGAGGATGCGATCGAAATTACTCTTCACGGGCCGTAGCCTCCGCACTGATAGGGCTGGCGTATTCGGCCTTCAACCGACCGTCCTGGTCCAGAAGCCAGGCGTCCATGATTTGACGCACCACGGGCGCTGCGACGCCAGAACCGGACTCGCCGTTCTCAACCATCACCGACACCACGATTTGCGGGTTGTCGGCGGGTGCGAAGCCGACGAACAAGGCGTGGTCGCGATGGCGTTCCTGAACCTTGGAGCGGTCGTACTTCTCACCCTGCTTGATCGCGACCACCTGAGCCGTACCACTTTTGCCCGCGATGCGGTATTGCGCACCGATCGCCGCTTTGCGCGCCGTACCCCGGGCACCGTGCATCACCTGTTGCATGCCGTGGTTGACCTTGGTCCAGTCGGACGGGTCACGCAGGATGATGTCCGGCATCGGGTTTTCATCCTTCGGCCGCTCACCTTCGACGGTCTTGGCCAGGTGCGGACGGTTCCAGACACCCTTGTTCGCGACCAGCGCCGTGGCCTGGGCCAGTTGCAATGGCGTTGATTGCATGTAGCCCTGACCGATCCCGAGAATCAGTGTTTCGCCGGGGAACCAGGCCTGACGCCGGGTTGCACGCTTCCACTCACGTGTAGGCATCAGCCCCGGCGACTCTTCGAACATGTCCAGCGAGACCTTCTGACCGATGCCGAACTTGCTCATGTACGCCGACAAGCGATCGATTCCCAGTTTGTGGGCCAGGTCGTAGAAGTAGGTGTCGTTGGACCGCATGATCGCCGTGTCCAGATCGACGTAGCCGTCACCGGTACGGTTCCAGTTACGGTATTTGTGATCGTAGTTGGGCAACTGGTAATAGCCGGGGTCATACACCCGACTCGACGCGGTCACAACGCCAGAATCCAGGCCGGCAATTGCCACGGCCGGTTTAATGGTCGAGCCCGGCGGGTACAGACCGCGCAGCACGCGGTTGAACAGTGGCCGGTCAATGGAATCGCGCAGCTCGGAATAGGCCTTGAAACTGATGCCGGTGACGAACAGGTTCGGGTCAAAACTCGGCTGACTGACCATCGCCAGGACTTCGCCGGTTTTCGGGTCCAGCGCCACCACTGCGCCACGGCGACCGCCGAGTGCAGCTTCAGCGGCCTCCTGCAATTTGATGTCCAGGCTCAGGACGATGTCCTTGCCGGAAATCGGTTCGGTACGTTTGAGTACCCGCAGCACGCGGCCACGGGCGTTGGTCTCGACTTCTTCGTAACCGACCTGACCGTGCAATTCCGGCTCGTAGAAGCGCTCGATGCCGGTTTTGCCAATTTGATGGGTGCCGCTGTAACTCACCGGGTCCAGAGACTTGAGCTCTTTCTCGTTGATCCGCCCCATGTAACCCACCGAGTGCGCAAAGTGCGCGCCCTGCGGGTAATGACGCACCAACTGCGCGACCACTTCCACACCCGGCAGACGGAACTGGTTCACCGCGATGCGGGCGATCTGCTCTTCGGTCAGCTCGAACAGGATCGGCACCGGCTCGAACGGCCGACGCCCCTGACGCATGCGTTTCTCGAAGATCACCCGATCCTCGGGCGTCAGTTCCAGCACTTCGACGATCACGTCGAGCACTTGCTGCCATTCGCCGGAGCGCTCACGGGTCATGCTCAAGCTGAAGCTGGGCCGGTTATCCGCCACCACCACGCCATTGCGATCGAAGATCAAGCCCCGAGTCGGCGGAATCGGCTGCACATGGACGCGGTTGTTTTCCGACAGGGTCGAGTGGTACTCGTACTGGATCACCTGAAGGAAATACAGCCGCGCGATCAGCACACCGATCAACGTCACGACCGCAATTGCCCCGAACACGACGCGGCCACGCACCAGACGGGCGTCTTTTTCGTGGTCCTTGATGCGGATCGGCTGGGGCATGAGGGCAGAACTACTTGTGGTAAGGGTGGCCGGACAGGACTGTCCAGGCACGATACAGCTGTTCGCCGATCAGGATTCGCACCAGCGGGTGCGGCAACGTCAACGGCGAGAGCGACCAGCGCTGATCGGCCCGGGCACAGACTTCCGGCGCCAGCCCTTCGGGGCCGCCGACCATGAAATTCACCGTGCGCGAGTCCAGCCGCCAGCGATCGAGCTCGACTGCCAGCTGCTCGGTGCTCCAGGGCTTGCCGTGGACTTCGAGGGTCACAACACGCTCGTTCGGCCCGACCTTGGCCAGCATGGCTTCGCCTTCCTGACGGATGAAGCGCGCCACGTCGGCGTTCTTGCCACGGGTATTGAGCGGTATTTCCACCAGTTCCAGCGCCAGCTCGGACGGAAGACGCTTGGCATATTCATGCCAGCCTTCTTCCACCCACTTGGGCATGCGTGAACCGACGGCGATCAGTCGCAGTCGCACAGCGGTCCCTTATTGCTGGTCTTTGTTGAGCTTGACGAAGTGCTCATGGGTGTTTTCCGGGCTGTGGTGAGCCGCGTTCAGAGCACGGCTCTGTTCTGCACCGGACCACAGACGCTCAAGGTCGTAAAACTGACGAGCCGAAGCGGTCATCATGTGCACGATGACATCATCCATATCCAGCAGGACCCAGTCGCTGTCGCCCTTGCCTTCTTCACCCAGCGGCTTGACGCCCAGGGCTTTGACCGCCTCGCGGACCTTATCCAGCATCGCGCCGATCTGGCGGTTGGAGGTACCGGTAGCGATGATCATGAAGTCAGTGATGCTCTGCTTTTCACGAACGTCGATCACCTGAATGTCCTGGCCCTTGACGTCTTCCAGGGCCGCTACGGCAACCTTGACCAGCTCTTCGCCGCGCAGCTCAGGGCCGGTTGGGACCTCTACTGGCAGCGGGGCGCTCTTGAACGTGCCTTTGCGCTTTACTTTAGTTACGTCTTTGTTCGTCATATAAAACTCGTTTTGCTCGTATGTTCGGGCGCTTCGTTACACGTGATCACGTGCCTTGAAGCGCGCCTTTTTTTCAGTTCGACGCACGGTAGAGACCGTGCGCATCGATGTAGGCCAGGACCGCGTCGGGCACCAGGAAACGTACCGACTTACCGCTGGCCAGCAGTTGACGGATCTGGGTGGCGGATACCGCGAGCGGCGTCTGCCAGACGAATGCAATCTGTCCGCTCGGCCCTTTAAGGGCCAGCGGGTCGCTCACCGAGCGTGCCGCCAACAGATTGCGCAAGGCATCCGGCGGTTCGCTGTCGGCATCCGGGCGTTGCAGCACCAGGATGTGGCAATGCTGGAGCAACTCTTCCCAGCGGTGCCAAGTGGGCAGGCCGCAAAATGCGTCCCAGCCCAAAAGTAGAAAAACCTGGTCTTCAGCGGCCAGTTCGGCGCGCATCAGTTCCAGGGTGTCAATGGTGTAGGACGGTTTGTCCCGCTGCAATTCGCGGGCGTCCACCACCAGCGGCGCCACACCGGCCACCGCGCACTCGACCATCGCCAGACGGTCTTTCGCCGATACCTGCGGCGTACCGCGATGAGGCGGTCTGGCACTGGGTGTCAGACGCAGCTCATCGAGCGCCAGCGATTCGGCGACTTCCAGCGCACTGCGCAAATGGCCGATGTGCACCGGATCGAAGGTCCCGCCCAGCATGCCGATGCGTCGAGGCGCAGGCTCGCTGGCGGTTACCGGGGCTGACAGGTCGAGGTCGCCCAAGTCAGTCCGACGCCTGGCCGCGCAACTGGCCATCACCGACCACGATGTACTTCTCGCAGGTCAGACCTTCGAGACCCACCGGGCCGCGGGCGTGCAGCTTATCAGTAGAAATGCCAATCTCGGCACCCAATCCGTATTCGAAGCCATCGGCGAAGCACGTCGGGGTGTTGATCATTACCGACGACGAATCGACTTCCGCGACGAAACGCCGGGTGTCAGCAAGGTTTTCGCTGACGATCGAATCGGTGTGATGGGAGCCGTATTTATTAATGTGTTCGATGGCCTGGTCCAGCCCGTCGACCACGCGGATCGAAAGAATCGGCGCCAGGTACTCGGTGTTCCAGTCTTCTTCAGTGGCCGCCACCGCATCGATGATCGCCCGGGTGCGTTCGCAGCCGCGCAGCTCGACGCCTTTTTCGCGGAACTGTGCAGCCATCGATGGCAAGAAATCCTTGGCGACCGATTGGTCCACCAGCAGGGTTTCCATGGCACCGCAGATACCATAGCGGTAAGTCTTGGCGTTGAACGCGATGCGCTGGGCTTTCGGCAGGTCGGCATGAGCACTGACGTAAACGTGACAGATACCGTCCAGGTGCTTGATGACTGGTACACGGGCGTCACGGCTAACGCGTTCGATCAGGCCACGGCCACCACGGGGCACGATGACGTCGACGTATTCTGGCATGGTGATCAGCGCACCCACCGCGGCACGATCGGTGGTTTCAACGACTTGCACCACTGCAGCCGGCAGATAGGCTTCGGCCAGACCGCGCTGGATGCAGGCGGCAATGGCACGATTGGAATGAATCGCCTCGGAACCGCCACGCAGGATGGTCGCGTTGCCGGACTTCAGGCACAGGCTGGCGGCATCGATGGTCACGTTTGGCCGGGATTCATAGATGATCCCGATCACGCCCAACGGCACGCGCATCTTGCCGACCTGAATGCCCGACGGGCGAAAGCTCATGTCGCGGATCGCGCCAACCGGGTCCGGTAGAGCCGCCACCTGACGCAAACCGACGATCATGCCGTCGATGCGTTCCGGGGTCAGCGCCAGACGCTCAAGCAATGCCGGTTCAAGACCATTGGCACGGCCAGCGACCAAATCCAGTTCATTGGCAGCCGTCAGCTCGGCGCGTGCGGCGTCCAACGCATTGGCAGCAGCCTGCAAGGCGCGGTTTTTCTGCGCGGTGCTGGCACGGCCGATGACGCGAGAAGCTTCGCGGGCAGCGCGACCCAGGCGGGTCATGTAGTCAAGAACGGACTCAGTCATTGTCTGCTGTGGTCTTGGCAAAGAGGAAAGCGGCAGATTATAGCTGTCGCGTCCCGGGACTAACAGCGGTGACGGGCGGATGGTCGAAATGGAGGGCAATTTGCCGACGTTCAGCCGTGATTAAGCTGCAAATTGTTATCATCGCGACTCAATCAGCCCTGATAAACGCCGTTCATCATGACCAACCTGACTGTTCGCACGTCCGCGACGAGCCTGCCCAAGGGGCTCGCGGATGCATTTTTCGACAGAGACGCCCAAACGCTGGCCCGGGATTTACTCGGCAAAGTCATTCGTCACCGGGTCGGCGACCTGTGGCTCAGCGCCCGGATTATCGAGACTGAAGCCTATTACTTCGAAGAAAAAGGCAGCCACGCCTCCCTCGGCTACACAGAAAAACGTAAGGCTTTGTTTCTGGATGGCGGCCACATCTATATGTACTACGCCCGGGGCGGCGATTCCCTGAACTTCAGCGCCCAGGGTCCGGGCAATGCAGTGTTGATCAAATCCGCCTATCCGTGGGTCGATGACTTGAGCGGGCCGGCGAGCCTGGCGCAGATGCTGTTGAACAATCCCGACGCCCAGGGTCGCCCTCGCCCCTCGCAAAAGCTTTGCGCCGGACAAACTTTGCTCTGCAAGGCGCTGGGCCTGAAGGTGCCGGTCTGGGACGCCAAGCGCTTCGACCATGAAGTGCTGCTGGTGGAAGATGTCGGCCCCGCGCCTGTTCACATCATACAAACCACGCGTTTGGGCATTCCCCACGGCCGCGATGAGCATTTGATGTACCGTTTCGTCGATGCGACTTACGCGCCGTATTGCACGCGCAACCCGCTGCGACGGGGGCAGATCGAAGGTCGCGATTATTTTTTGCTGTGAACACAGTTCCCTGTAGGAGCTGCCGCAGGCTGCGATCTTTTGCCCTTAAAGGATCAAGATCAAAAGATCGCAGCCTGCGGCAGCTCCTACGCCGGGGGTCAACTAATAAGAGGGAGTTGTTTTTATGGGCCCATGGCTCGATAGCGTGACCGGTTGGTTGACGGTCAACCCGCAATGGCTGGCTGCGGCGGTGTTCATAGTGGCCTGTGTGGAATGCCTGGCGATTGCCGGGCTGATCGTGCCCGGCACGGTGCTTCTGTTTGCCGTGGCGGTACTGGCCGGCAGCGGTGCGCTGTCGCTGGGCGAAACGCTGTTGCTGGGGTTCCTCGGCGGCGTGCTGGGCGACATCATTTCGTACTTCCTCGGGCGACATTTCCATCAGAACATCCGGCGCCTGCCAGGGTTGCGCCATCATCCGGAATGGATCGCCGGGGCCGAGGCGTATTTCCAGCGTTACGGCATCGCCAGCCTGTTAGTCGGGCGTTTTATCGGCCCGCTTCGGCCGATGTTGCCGATGGTCGCCGGGATGTTCGACATGCCCTTCCCGCGCTTCGCCGCCGTCAGTCTGCTGGCTGCCGCTGGTTGGAGCGTCGCGTATTTGCTGCCCGGCTGGGCCACTGGAGCGGCGATTCGCCTGCCGTTGCCAGAGGGCTTCTGGCCCGAGGCCGGCATCGTCGCTGGCAGCATCGTCGTCATGGTGGGCTTGAGCGCCACCAGCAGTCTGCGCCGTCATCGCAAAGCGACGGTGCTGATTACCGGAATGAGCTTCCTGATTTTGGCCGGACTGTTTATCGGCTATCCGCACCTGACCGCCCTCGATCAGGGCGTGATGACCCTGGTGCAGGAGCACCGCAGCCCACTGCTCGATGAAGTGGCGGTGACGTTCACGCTGATTGGCGAGTTTCGTAACATGCTGTTGCTCAGCGCCCTGCTGACGGGTTTGCTGCTGCTCACCCGGCAATGGCGCCAGGCGATTTTCGCCGGTAGCACCCTGCTGTGCACCGCGCTGGGCAACACTGTGACCAAACACTTTTTCGCCCGCGTACGCCCGGAAGTGTTGAGCGATCCGCTGACCAGCTACAGCATGCCCAGCGGCCATGCCTCGGGCTCTTTTGCGCTGTTTCTGACGCTGGCCGTGCTGGCCGGCCGCGGACAACCACCGCGGATGCGCCTGACCTGGCTGCTATTGGGTTGCTTGCCCGCGCTGGCGATTGCCCTGTCGCGGGTGTACTTGGGCGCGCACTGGCCAACGGATGTGCTGGCCGGCGCGATGCTGGCAGCGTGCGTGTGTGCCGCGAGTTTGTGGCTGAATCAGCGCCCGGCGCCGCTAAACGCCATGCCACCGAAGGTCTGGTGGCTGGTGCTTCCGGCGATGGTAGCGCTGTTCGGTTTTTTTGCGTTGCGGCACTTACCGCATGCGATGTTGCGGTATGCCTACTAAAGATCAAAAGATCGCAGCCTGCGGCAGCTCCTACATAGGTAAGGCGTACACCTGTAGGAGCTGCCGCAGGCTGCGATCTTTTAGCGGGTGTCAGGCAAACAACTCACCCTGCAACTCATCCAGCAGCGCCTGAATCGCATCCAGTCGCTGCTGCGGATCATCGAGTTGCAGCAGGTCGATCTTGTCCACTTCGGCAAACGGCAACAGATACGCCAACTGATTGGCCAACGACTGTTGCCCGGTCGCTTCGGTGCCCATGTTCAACGCTTCGACCATCGGGTGTTCGGCCAGGGCTTTGAGCAGTGCAACCAGGTCGGCGTCCTCGTCCTGCAGCGGTTGCTCAGGTTCGTCCTCCAGCCACTCGACCTCGGCGACGGTCAGCTGATCGCGCTGAATCTCGGTGCGCAACACGTGGAAACGCCGTCCGCCCTGCACCCGAATGCCCAGCAAGCCATTGTCCTGCTGTTTGAAATCGGTAATCAGCGCCTCGCATCCGACCAGCGCGTAGCCCGCCGGGGCGATGCCGACTTCTTCGCCGTCGAGGATGCACACCACGCCGAAGCCGCCGCCCTGTTTCATGCAGCGACTGATCATGTCCAGGTAGCGCGCCTCGAATATCTGCAAATCGAGGATGCAGCCAGGAAACAACACCGTATTCAGCGGAAAAAGCGGCAAGCTCATAGACATTTCCTTACACCACCATCGACACCGCCAACGGCAGGAAAACTGCCGTGGCCACGCCCATCAGACTCATCGCCAGCGCCGCGAAGGCGCCGCATTCTTCATTTTCCTGCATCGCCACCGCAGTGCCTACCGCGTGTGCCGTCATGCCCAGTGCCATACCGCGCGCCTCAGGGCTGTGCACACCCAGCCTGGTCAAAAGACTCGGCCCGAAGATCGCCCCGATCACCCCAGTAATCAACACGAACACCGCCGCCAGCGCCGCAACGCCACCGATCTGCTCTGCCACCAGCATGGCAATCGGCGACGTCACCGACTTCGGCGCCATGGTCATCAGGATCATGTGTTCGGCACCAAACGACCAGCCCAGCAATACGCCCATGCCGGTGGCGACGACGCCACCTATCACCAGCGTAGTAAATATCGGCCAGAACAACTGCCGAATGCGTCGCAGATTGAGGTACAGCGGCACAGCCAGCGCAACGGTCGCAGGCCCGAGCAGGATGCTGAGGATCTCGGTGCTCTTACGGTACTCGGCATAGGTCAGGCCGCAACCCACCAATACGCCAATCACCAGCAGCATCGAGACCAGCACCGGCTGCAGAAAGATCCAGCGGGTTTTCTCGAACGCCGCCAGCACCAGCTGATAAGCCCCCAGCGTAATACCGATGCCGAACAACGGATGATGAATCACCGACGTCCAGGCGCCGTGCCAGTCGAAGATCATTGGCTGTCCTCACGATGAGCGTGACGCTTGACCATGCGCTGCATCAGCACGCCAGCGAAGGCCAGGGACAGCAACAGTGACAACACCAGCGCGCCGACGATGGCCCAGAAATCTGCGGCAATGTCTTTGGCGTAAACCATCACACCCACGGCGGGCGGCACCAGCAACAACGGCAGGTAACGCAGCAGACTGCTGGCCGCGAGGTTCAGCGGTTCGCCGACCTGGCCGCGGCTGATCAGGAACACCAGCAGCAACAGCAGGCCGACAATCGGCCCCGGCAGCACCGGTAAAAACAAGTGGTTGATGGCTGTGCCCAGCAATTGGAACAGCACCAGCCAGGTCAGGCCACGTAACAACATTCGTCATCTCCCGCCAATATCATCCCGCACAAGCGGGCCGAGCATTATAAGCACGCCAACGCTATAGACCGGCATTCGCCAAAATCATGTTCAGTTGACCGGAGCCATTTGCCATGTTGATCTAAAGTGGTAATCCGGGAGGTCAAATCCCCCCACCTCAAAACTATAAAACCGATGAACCCAAGGAGAGTCTCAATGCCCTATGTTCCAGTTGCAGAGCTCAAAGATTATGTCGGCAAGGAACTCGGACGTTCCGAATGGCTCACCATCGATCAGGAGCGCATCAACCTGTTCGCCGAAGCCACAGGGGACTATCAGTTCATCCACGTCGACCCGGTCAAAGCCGCGCAAACGCCATTTGGCAGCACCATTGCACACGGTTTCCTGTCGCTGTCGCTGATCCCCAAGCTGATGGAAGACATCCTGATCCTCCCTGAAGGGGCGAAGATGGTGGTCAACTACGGCCTGGATACCGTGCGTTTCATCCAGCCAGTGAAGGTCAATTCCAGGGTACGACTCAAGGTCGACATGAACGAAGTCATCGAGAAGAAACCCGGCCAATGGCTGCTCAAGGCCACCGCCACGCTTGAGATCGAAGGCTCGGACAAACCGGCCTACATCGCCGAGCCACTGTCCCTCTGCTTCGTGTAACCCATCCCGGATGCGAAGCAGCTCACGCTGTTTCGCGCCCTCTTCTGTTTCCTGGCTATATAAGGTCAAACAGCTGCGGCATACTCGGTCGCCTAATTGCCCGGATCCCGCTATGCGCCCACTTGCACTCCTCGCTCTGACCCTATTGCTCACCGCTTGCGGCGACGGCGAATCGCTGTTGCCCCCCGACGCCCGGTTGCCGGACGGCGGACGCTATCGCGGTGAACTGGTCAACGGATTGCTGCAAGGCCAGGGCCGTATCGATTACCCGAACGGCAGCTGGTACGCCGGCGATTTCGACAAGGGCCAATGGCATGGCCAGGGCGAATGGCACGGCAATAACGGCGAAGTCTATCGCGGGGGATTCAATCTAGGGCTGTTCGACGGCAAGGGCTCACTGACCACCAGCGGCAGCAGCTTCACCGGCAGTTTCAAAGCCGGTCGACGGGACGGCGAAGGCACCCTCAAAGAAAACGGTATGACCTACCGCGGTGAATTCAAGGCCGATCAATATTCAGGGCTCGGTCGTCTCGAACTCGAAGACGGCAGCTCGTATCAGGGCCAGTTCGCCCACGGCAAACCCAACGGCGAAGGCCAACGGGGCGACGCCAGCGGCAATCAGTTCACCGGGCATTTCGTCGACGGTCAGCTCGAAGGCAACGGGACGTTCAACAGCGCCGATGGCGATATCTATATCGGGGGCTTCAAGAACAACCAACTGCACGGCAAGGGCCGCTACGAGAACGCCGACGGTGATGTCTGGCTCGGTCAATTCAAGGAAGGATCGCTGAACGGCAAGGGCGAGTTGATCGGCGCCGACGGCAGCCATTACATCGGCCAGTTCAGCGACTGGCGCTTCACCGGCCAAGGTCGATTGAACCTGTCAGACGGCAGCTTCTACATTGGTCAATTCGACGGTGACAGTTACTCGGGGCACGGCACCCTGGTGCTGACTGACGGCACGGTGCAAAGCGGTACGTGGATCAATGGCCAGCGTGTTCGCGATGCCGATGGCAAGCTGCTGCCCGACAGCCTGGAACTCGGTTTGCTGGCACAGGGTCGTTTGCTCGACGATGCACTGTCCAACGTGCCGGCTTCAACCCCGGCGGTCGAGTTGTACACCCTGACACTCGGCGGTGACGGCAAGCAAAGCGTGTTCCTGCGCGAATCCGATTACGTCAGCAACATGCTCAGCAGCCGCTTTGGTGCGTTTGGCCAGATCCGCCTGGTGAACCATCGCGACCACCTCGTCGACCGGCCGATGGCCACCCGGGAAAACCTGCGCCGCGCCGCCGCCACCCTGGCCGAACGCAGTGGCCCGGAAGACTTGATTTTCATCTACATGACCAGCCACGGCACCAGCGAACACGAACTGGTGCTCGACCAGCCGCGCATGGAACTGTCCGATCTGCCGGCCGACGAACTCGCCGCGGTTCTCTCACCGCTGAAAAACCGCGACAAGATCATCGTGATTTCGTCCTGCTACTCCGGTGGCTTCATTCCGGCTCTCAAGGATGAACGCACCCTGATCATGACCGCCTCGCGCGCTGACCGCGTGTCCTTCGGCTGCTCGGAAGAAGCCAACTTCACCTACTTCGGCGATGCGCTGTTCGCCCAGGCACTGAACCAGACCGACGACCTGGAGCAAGCCTTCAAACTGGCCAGGGCTACCGTCGCCGAACGTGAACTGGCGGACAGCTTCGAAGCCTCTGAACCGCAGATCTGGGCGCCGAAAACCGTTCTCTCTCACTGGCAGCTGTTACGCAAACAGCAGGCACGAAAAGCACTACAAAGTGTCTCTATCAGCAGCAAGGATGCAAAGAGCAACTAAGCTGAATAGTATCAAGGGGGAAACACTATGTACTTGACGCCTCAGCACGTACTGCTTGCCGGAGCTACCGGTTTGACCGGTGAACATCTTCTTGACCGTCTGCTCAATGAGCCAACGATTTCACGGGTATTGGCACCCTCACGCCGGCCACTGGCCGAGCATCCCCATCTGGAAAACCCGGTCGGCGACCCTGCGGTGTTTCTGCCGCAATTGAATGGTCGCGTCGACATCGCCTACTGCTGCCTGGGCACCACAATCAAGCAAGCCGGCTCGGAAAAGGCGTTTCGCGCGGTGGACCTGGACATGGTGGTGGCGTTCGCCAAACGTGCACGGGAGATGGGCGCACGGCACCTGATCGTGATCAGTGCCCTGGGGGCCGATCGCAGGTCTTCTGTTTTCTACAACCGGGTCAAAGGCGAGATGGAATATGCATTGCGCGCACAGGACTGGCCGCAACTGACCATTTGCCGCCCTTCGCTGCTGCTGGGCGATCGCCTTGAGCCGCGTCCGGCCGAGCAATTCGCTGGGCCGTTGTCCCGTTTGATCCCCGGCAAATACCGCGGCATCGAAGCCTGCCAACTGGCCCGCGCCATGTGGCGACTGGCGCTGGAAGAGCAGGATGGGGTGCGGATTGTGGAGTCGGATGAGTTGCGCAAGTTAGGCAAGTAAAATCAAAAGATCGCAGCCTTCGGCAGCTCCTACAGGAGTACACATTCCACTGTAGGAGCTGCCGAAGGCTGCGATCTTTTGCTTTTTACAATCCGCCCGTCGCCTGAAAACTGACCCCGATCACCGTGAGCACCGACAGCGGCAACAGCAGCGTGTCAAGCAACGCACTGGCCGGCAGGTCGACGCCGGGGTAGCTCGGCGCTTCGGCGCCGAAGCGGTCCATGGCGCAGCAGCCGCCGTTCATGGCATACAAATCCAGACGTGTCCCCGAATACACCACTGGCGCCCCTGGCTTGGCGGCATCAAGCGTTCGCGCCGTGGCGCAGCCAGCCAATTGCAGCGCCAGCACTACCGCCAGCAGCTTATTCATCGCTGGTCAGATGGTGTTCGCCCCAACGCGGCAGCATGTCCTGGGGAATGTTCAGCAGATTGAGAATTCGCGCCACGACGAAATCGATCAAGTCGTCGATGGTTTGCGGCTGATGATAGAAACCGGGCGACGCCGGCAAAATCGTCACGCCCATGTTCGACAACTTGAGCATGTTCTCCAGATGAATGCTCGAATACGGCGCCTCACGCGGCACCAGAATCAGCTGACGGCGCTCCTTCAAGGTGACGTCGGCGGCACGTTCGATCAGGTTGTTGCAGGCTCCCATCGCGATGGCCGACAAGGTCCCGGTGGAACACGGCACCACCACCATCGCCGCTGGCGCGCCGGAGCCCGAGGCCACCGGCGACATCCAGTCTTCCTTGCCATACACCCGAATCTGTCCGGCGGCAGCGCCGGTGTATTCGGTAAGGAAGGCCTGCATCATCTGGGGTTTCGGTGGTAACGAAACGTCAGTCTCGGTGGCCATCACCAGTTGCGCAGCCTTGGAGATCATGAAGTGCACCTCGCGGTCTTCACGAATCAGGCAGTCAAGCAGGCGCAAACCATATTGGGCGCCCGAAGCACCGGTCATCGCCAGCGTGATGCGTTCCGGGCCGTTGTTCATTGCAGCGCCTCGGCGAGTTTGCCGTGCAGGCCGCCGAAGCCGCCGTTGCTCATGATCACCACGTGAGTGCCGGGCTGGGCCTGGCTCTTCACGCGATCGATGATGCCTTCCAGCGAATCGCTGACGATCGACGGCACCGTGCACAACGCAGCAGTAGCCCCCAGATCCCAACCGAGGTTGGCCGGCGCATACCAGATCACCTGATCGGCATCGACCACGCTTTCCGGCAAGCCGTCGCGGTGAGCACCGAGTTTCATGGAGTTGGAGCGCGGCTCGATGATCGCAATCAACGGTGCATCGCCGATGCGCTTGCGAAGGCCGTCGAGGGTCGTCGCAATAGCCGTCGGATGGTGAGCGAAGTCGTCATAGATGGTAATGCCACGGACCTCCGCGACTTTCTCCATCCGGCGCTTGACGCTTTTGAATGCGCTCAGAGCAGCGATGCCCATGGACGGCACAACACCGACGTGGCGCGCCGCAGCCAACGTGGCCAGCGCGTTGGCGACGTTGTGTTGGCCGGTCATGTCCCACTCGACCACGCCTTGGGCAACACCTTCGAACATCACTTCAAATTTAGAGCCGTCTTCGCTGAGCAGTTTGACCTGCCACTGACCGCCGGCACCGGTGGTTTGCACTGGGGTCCAGCAGCCCATCTCGATCACACGTTGCAACGCAGGCTCGGTGGTCGGATGAATCACCAGGCCTTCGCTCGGAATGGTCCGCACCAAATGGTGGAATTGCCGCTCGATGGCCGGCAGATCGGGGAAGATGTCGGCGTGATCGTATTCAAGGTTGTTCAGGATCGCCGTACGTGGGCGGTAGTGAACGAACTTGGAGCGCTTGTCGAAGAACGCGCTGTCGTACTCGTCGGCTTCGATCACGAAGAACGGTGTGTCACCCAAGCGAGCGGACACCGAGAAGTTTTGCGGCACGCCGCCGATCAGGAAACCTGGGCTCATGCCCGCGTGTTCCAGCACCCAGGCGAGCATGCTGCTGGTGGTGGTTTTGCCGTGGGTACCGGCGACGGCCAGCACCCAGCGACCTTGCAGCACGTGATCCGCCAGCCATTGCGGGCCGGAAACGTAGGGCAGGCCTTTGTTCAGCACGTATTCGACAGCCGGGTTGCCGCGGGACATGGCATTGCCGATCACGACCAGATCCGGTGCCGGATCGAGCTGCGCCGGGTCGTAGCCTTGGGTCAACTCAATGCCCTGAGCCTCAAGCTGAGTGCTCATCGGCGGATAGACGTTGGCATCGGAGCCCGTCACGTGATGGCCCAGCTCTTTGGCCAGAACCGCCATCGAACCCATGAAAGTGCCGCAGATACCAAGAATATGAATGTGCATTAGTCGACCTCGTAAAACATGGCCGCAGGTTAGCTTAGGGTGGGAAAATTCGCACTCTTTAGGTGATGGGGTGGTTTGGGGGTGATATCAGGGATGTGGGTCTGACTCTGAATCCACCCCTCACCCCAGCCCTCTCCCCAAGGGGAGAAGGGGAAAGGGGCCCGATCGTTGTTGTTTTCAAATCCTGAGTTCGACTTGTTATTTCAGGTCGATGTACCTCCAAGAACACCTCGGACAGTCCCCTCTCCCTCTGGGAGAGGGTTAGGGTGAGGGCGGATCTTACTGACTACCGCTCAATCCCGTGTTTACGCAGTTTTCTATAGAGGGTATTGCGACTAACACCCAGCTGTTCAGCGGTGTGAGTCATATGCCAACGCGTCTGTTCAAGCGCATTCAGCAACGCCAGCCGCTCGGCATCATCCAGCGGATGCTCGGAAGGTTCCTCAACCGCCAAGACAACCGCTGGCCTGGCCTGTCGAATCATCGCCGGCAAATCTTCCAGCCCGATACGCCCTTCCTCACACAACGCCGCTAACGTGCGCAGCACATTGCGCAACTGCCGCACGTTCCCCGGCCAGGCGAAGGCCAGCAACGCCTGGCGTGCCGGACCGTCGATCAATACGGTTTCCCCGCCCGCCTCTTCGGCCAGTAAAAAGTCGAGCAACTGAGACTTATCACTGCGATCACGCAGCGCCGGCAGTGCAACTTCCAGCCCGTTGAGCCGGTAATACAAATCCTCGCGGAAGCTGCCATCCTGCACCCGTTCCAGCAAATTACGGTGAGTGGCGCTGATGATCCGCACATTGACCGATTCCGGCTCGCCGCCGATCGGCACCACCTGACGATCTTCCAGCACCCTTAATAGCCGGGTCTGCAAAGCCAGGGGCATGTCGCCGATTTCATCGAGGAACAAGGTCCCGCCATCGGCCTGCTGCAACTTGCCGCGCATGCCTTCCTTACGCGCACCGGTAAAGCTGCCACCGCGATAGCCAAACAGTTCGCTCTCGATCAGGCTTTCGGGGATGGCTGCGCAGTTGAGGGCGACGAAGGCTTTTTCTGCTCGCTGGCTGGCCTGATGAACGGCTTTGGCAAACGCTTCTTTGCCGGATCCGGTTTCGCCGTTGATCAGTAGCGGTACGTCCCGCTCGAACACGCGCAAGGATTTGCGGAAGTCTTCCTGCAACCCCGTGTCGCCCAGACAAATGCCCGATAAGCGCGAAGGTTCGGCGATCACTGCACTTTGCACCACCGGCACCGGAATGCTGCGTGGCTGCCCGCGCAACACCGCAAACAGACTCCGCCCGTCGCGCGTGCGCAACGGCCAACTGGCGCTGGCATTGACGCTGGCGCGGCCGAGCAACTCATCCAGCGAGCAATCGAAAAACGCCTCCACCGGTTTGCCCAGCAACCCACCGCGAATATGCCCCAGCAGGTTCAGCGCACTCTGGTTGACCGCGCTGATCCGCCCTTCCCCGTCAAACGCCAGCAATCCTTCGCTGAACAGCCCGACGGATTCGGCCTGAAGGTGAAAACGCAGCAACCACTGATTGTCGAAATAGCGCAGGAAATAGCAGCTCTCGATCATCTTCGCCGAAAGATTGACCAGGGCCATGGTGTGGAATTGGCTCTGACGCGAGACCTCGTGACGCGCCGAGGACACGTCGAGCACCGCCAGCAGTTCGCCATGCGGGTCGAACACCGGGCTCGCCGAGCAGGTCAGGCCGGTGTGACGGCCGCGAAAATGCTCGTCCTGATGGATGGTCAGTGACTGACGCTCCACCAGACAGGTGCCTATACCGTTGGTGCCTTCGCAGGCTTCACTCCAGTCAGCACCGAGCCAGAGGCCGGCGCGCTCGAAAATCTTCCGCTCGGCAGGCGCGGTGACGCAATTGAGGATCACGCCGCGGGCGTCGGTCAGCAGGACCGCGTGGCCGGCGCCGGAGAGTTGCTGATGAAGGCTGGTCATTTCGCTGCCGGCGATGTGCAGCACCTGCTGCAAGCGCTCGCGGCTTTCCAGGACGCGGCCATGTTCCAGCACCGTCGGCGCCATGGTCAGGGCCGGGTCGAGGTGATAATCCTCAAGACAGCGCAGCCAGGAACGGGCTATCGACGGATCGCTACCGGGGCCGTGCAGGTGGGATTTTCCCTGAGTGACGGTCAGGACCTGCTGGGCATGGCGACTCAAATGGTTGTCGTGCATTTCTTATTGTTCTCCCCGAAAGGTGTACACGGCCCTGTAGGAGCTGCCGAAGGCTGCGATCTTTTGACTTTGATGGTTCGAGATCAAAAGATCGCAGCCTTCGGCAGCTCCTACGGTCCATCACAGGCACCGAGCATCCTCCAGCCATCCATGCTTTGCAATGCTGGCAAGACCGCCCGGTCACAGGTTGTGCCGAAGACGGTACAAAGTGTCACGACGACCGTACCGAAAGCGTCACAGGCAGCGTCCGTCGGTCCGACAAAAACTGCGTAAGGCCTTGATTTGCCTGACCTGCAAGGCGGTGGCCCGGCCTTTGCTCTACGCTTATAACAAGCGCACATGCGCATCTCTTATAAGTACAAAAGCCAAGGAGAAAACATCATGCGTTACGCTCACCCCGGTACTGAAGGCGCTATCGTTTCGTTCAAGAGCAAATACGGTAACTACATCGGCGGCGAGTTCGTCGCGCCTGTTAAAGGTCAGTACTTCACCAATACCTCGCCAGTGAATGGCCAACCCATTGCCGAATTCCCACGCTCCACGGCCGAAGACATCGACAAAGCCCTGGACGCTGCCCACGCAGCCGCCGATGCCTGGGGCGCCACGTCCGTCCAGGCTCGCTCGCTGGTGCTGCTGAAAATCGCCGACCGCATCGAACAGAACCTCGAAGTCCTGGCAATCACCGAATCCTGGGACAACGGCAAAGCCGTGCGTGAAACCCTCAACGCCGACATCCCGCTGGCGGCGGACCATTTCCGTTACTTCGCCGGTTGCATCCGCGCCCAGGAAGGCAGCGCTGCCGAGATCGACGGCAACACCGTGGCCTATCACATCCATGAACCGCTGGGCGTGGTCGGGCAGATCATTCCGTGGAACTTCCCGATCCTGATGGCCGCGTGGAAACTCGCCCCGGCCCTGGCCGCCGGTAACTGCGTGGTGCTCAAGCCTGCCGAGCAAACGCCACTGGGCATTACCGTGCTGATGGAGCTGATCGGCGACCTGCTGCCGCCGGGCGTGCTGAACGTCGTGCAAGGCTTCGGCAAAGAAGCCGGCGAAGCGCTGGCCACCAGCAAACGCATTGCCAAGATCGCCTTCACCGGCTCGACCCCGGTCGGCTCGCACATCATGAAATGCGCCGCCGAAAACATCATTCCGTCCACCGTGGAGCTGGGTGGCAAGTCGCCGAACATCTTCTTCGCCGACATCATGCAAGCCGAAGAAACCTTCATCGAAAAAGCCGCCGAAGGCCTGGTGCTGGCGTTCTTCAACCAGGGCGAAGTCTGCACCTGCCCTTCCCGCGCCTTGGTGCAAGAGTCGATCTACGACGACTTCATGAAAGTCGTGATGAAAAAAGTCCTGTCGATCAAACGTGGCGACCCGCTGGACACCGACACCATGGTCGGCGCCCAGGCGTCCGAGCAGCAATTCGACAAAATCCTTTCGTACCTGGAAATCGCCAAGGGCGAAGGCGCCGAGTTGCTGACCGGAGGCAAGATCGAAAAACTCGAGGGCAATCTGGCGACCGGGTATTACATCCAGCCGACCCTGCTCAAGGGCACCAACAAAATGCGTGTGTTCCAGGAAGAAATCTTTGGCCCGGTGGTGAGCATCACCACCTTCAAGGACGAAGCCGAAGCCCTGGCCATCGCCAACGACACCGAGTTCGGCCTGGGTGCCGGCCTCTGGACCCGCGACATCAACCGCGCCTATCGCATGGGCCGCGCCATCAAGGCCGGTCGCGTTTGGACCAACTGCTACCACCTGTACCCGGCGCATGCCGCGTTCGGCGGTTACAAAAAATCCGGCGTCGGTCGTGAAACCCACAAGATGATGCTCGATCACTATCAGCAAACCAAAAACCTGCTGGTGAGCTACGACATCAACCCGTTGGGCTTCTTCTAAAAACAGGGGGCGATACAGGTAATCCTGTGTCGCCCTTCAGATGGCCATCGCGAGCAGGCTCGCTCCCACATTTGCACCGCGCTCCCCCTGTGGGAGCGAGCCTGCTCGCGAAGGCGCCCTCAATGACACACAGACATCGACTTGCCGCTCTGGCACGGGCTTTGCGTGCCCGCTTTACACGAAAATGTCGTACACGAAAGTCCAACAAATCAAAAAATAAAAAAGACAGCGAGGACTTATGACTTCTACTACACAGCTCAAACCCACACTCGGCACCCTGCATTTATGGGGCATTGCCGTCGGTCTGGTGATTTCCGGCGAGTATTTCGGCTGGAGTTACGGCTGGGGCACCGCAGGGACCCTGGGTTTCCTCGTCACCGCACTGATGGTGGCGACGATGTACACCTGTTTCATCTTCAGCTTCACCGAATTGACTACCGCGATTCCCCACGCCGGCGGGCCGTTTGCCTACAGCCGGCGAGCCTTTGGTGAGAAAGGCGGACTGATCGCCGGCATCGCCACCCTGATTGAGTTCGTCTTTGCGCCCCCGGCGATTGCCATGGCCATTGGCGCCTACCTCAACGTGCAATACCCGGAACTAGACCCCAAGATCGCCGCCGTTGGCGCCTATTTCGTGTTCATGGGCTTGAATATCCTCGGCGTCAGCATCGCCGCCACCTTCGAACTGGTGGTCACCGTGCTGGCAGTCGCCGAGTTGCTGGTGTTCATGGGCGTCGTTGCGCCGGGCTTCAGCTTCAGTAATTTCGCGCTTAACGGCTGGTCGGGCGCCAACGAGTTCACCATGGGCTCGATTCCCGGCATCTTTGCGGCGATCCCCTTCGCGATCTGGTTTTTCCTTGCGATTGAAGGCGCGGCGATGGCGGCTGAAGAAGCCAAGGACCCGAAACGCACAATTCCCAGGGCTTATGTCAGTGGCATTCTGACCCTGGTGTTCCTGGCCATCGGCGTGATGGTGATGGCGGGCGGCGTTGGCGACTGGCGTCAACTGTCGAACATCAACGATCCGTTGCCTCAGGCAATGAAAGCCGTGGTCGGCAACAATTCGACCTGGATGCACATGCTGGTGTGGATCGGCCTGTTCGGTCTGGTGGCGAGTTTCCACGGCATCATTCTTGGCTACTCGCGGCAGTTCTTTGCGCTGGCCCGGGCCGGTTACCTGCCTCGCGGCCTGGCCAAGCTCTCGCGCTTCCAGACTCCGCACCGGGCGATCCTGGCCGGCGGCGTGATCGGCATCGCGGCGATCTACAGCGACGGCCTGGTCAACCTGCAAGGCATGACCCTGACGGCAGCAATGATCACCATGTCGGTATTCGGCGCCATCGTGATGTACATCATCAGTATGCTGAGCCTGTTCAAACTGCGTAAAACCGAGCCCAACCTTGAACGCACCTTCCGCGCGCCGGGTTATCCGATCGTGCCGGGAATTGCGCTGTTTCTGGCAGTGGTGTGCCTGGTGGCGATGGCCTGGTTCAACACTCTGATCGGGTGTGTGTTCCTCGGGTTTATGGCTGTCGGTTACTTGTATTTCCAATTGACCGCCAAGCAGCGCTTCGATGCGCCGGCGGATGCGATGCTCGAAGGCGTCTGAGTTGCACCGGCGCCGGGCTGATTCCCGGCGCCTGCCATATTGAAGTGCACACCGAACCCCTGTAGGAGCTGCCGAAGGCTGCGATCTTTTTATCTTGCCTATTAAAGATCAAAAGATCGCAGCCTTCGGCAGCTCCTACACAGGTTCGGTGGTGTGTTTGAGTTATCTACAGAATCAGGAGGACCCCGTCCCATGGCTGCATTTGCCCATTCAGTCGGCGCCCAGACCTATCGCTTCGAGAGTCTCAAGGACGTCATGGCCAAGGCCAGTCCGGCGCGTTCCGGGGACTTTCTGGCCGGCGTCGCCGCCCTCAACGATGGCGAGCGTGTGGCCGCGCAGATGACCCTCGCCAACATCCCGCTCAGCCACTTCCTGCAAGAAGTACTCATTCCTTACGAGACCGATGAAGTCACCCGACTGATCATCGACACTCACGACAAACAAGCATTCGCCGCCGTCAGCCACCTCACCGTCGGCGGCTTTCGCGACTGGCTACTCAGCGATGCCGCTGACGAACAGAGCCTGCGCGCCCTCGCGCCAGGCCTGACCCCGGAAATGGCCGCCGCCGTGTCGAAGATCATGCGCGTGCAGGATCTGGTGCTGGTAGCGCAGAAAATCCGCGTGGTCACCCAGTTCCGCGGCACGATGGGCCTGCGCGGTCGGCTATCCACCCGCCTGCAACCCAACCACCCCACCGACGAACCGGCCGGTATCGCCGCGAGCATTCTCGACGGCCTGCTGTACGGTAACGGCGACGCGATGATCGGCATCAACCCGGCCACCGACAGCATCGCCTCAATCTGCGCCATGCTGGAAATGCTCGACGCGATCATCCAGCGCTATGAGATTCCGACCCAGGCCTGCGTGCTGACTCATGTCACCACGTCCATCGAGGCCATAAATCGCGGTGTTCCGCTGGACCTGGTGTTTCAGTCGATCGCCGGCACCGAAGCGGCGAACGCCAGTTTTGGTATCAACCTGAACGTGTTGCAGGAAGGTTACGACGCCGGATTGAGCCTGAATCGCGGCACGTTGGGGCAGAATCTGATGTATTTCGAAACCGGCCAAGGCAGCGCCCTGTCAGCCAACGCCCACCACGGCATCGATCAACAGACCTGCGAAACCCGCGCCTACGCCGTTGCGCGACATTTCAAACCGTTCCTGGTGAACACCGTTGTAGGATTCATCGGCCCGGAATACCTCTACAACGGTAAACAGATCATTCGCGCCGGCCTCGAAGACCACTTCTGCGGCAAGCTCCTGGGCGTGCCCATGGGTTGTGACATCTGTTACACCAACCACGCCGAAGCCGACCAGGACGATATGGACACCCTGCTGACCCTGTTGGGCGTGGCCGGGATCAACTTCATCATGGGCATCCCCGGCTCCGACGACATCATGCTCAACTACCAGACCACTTCGTTCCACGACGCGCTTTACGCCCGTCAGACGCTGGGCCTGAAACCTGCGCCGGAATTCGAACAATGGCTGGCGAGAATGGGCATTTTCACCCAGGCAGACGGCAAGATTCACTTCGGCGACAGCCTGCCGCCGGCTTTCCGCCAAGCGATGGGGCAACTGGGATGAGTGTTGAAATGGACAAACCACCTGCTGATCCAGAGAACCCGTTGCTGGAACTGCGCCGCCTGACACCGGCGCGGATCGCCTTGGGTAGAACCGGCACCAGCATGCCGACCAGCGCGCAGCTGGATTTCCAGTACGCCCACGCTCAGGCACGGGATGCGGTGCACTTGCCGTTCGACCATGCGGGGCTCAGCTCACAACTGGCTGAGCGCGGGCGGGCCAGTTTGCTGCTACACAGCGCCGCTACGGACCGGAACAGTTATTTGCAACGCCCCGATTTGGGGCGAAAGCTGAGTGATGAGTCGGCTCAGACACTGCGCGATTACGCATTGGCCAATCCCGGCGGTGTCGATCTGGCAATTGTCGTTGCCGATGGGTTGTCGGCGCTGGCTGTTCATCGCCATACCCTGCCGTTTCTGGCGCGGATGGAAGATCAGATTGTGAGTGACGGCTGGTCCGTCTCACCGGTCATTCTGGTGGAACAGGGTCGGGTCGCCGTAGCCGACGAGATCGGCGAACTGCTGGGTGCGAAAATGGTGGTAATCCTGATCGGCGAGCGCCCTGGCCTCAGTTCCCCGGACAGCCTGGGGCTGTATTTCACCTACAATCCAAAGGTCGGGCTGACGGATGCCTATCGCAACTGCATCTCCAACGTCCGACTCGAAGGCCTGAGTTACGGCATGGCGGCACACCGTTTGCTGTATTTGATGCGCGAAGCCTGCCGACGGCAGTTGTCAGGGGTCAATCTGAAGGACGAAGCCCAGGTTCTGACACTGGAGTCGGACGCAGGAGCGGACATGAAAGGTAATTTCCTACTGAGTCTGCCGGATGCCTGAACCGTTTCCGCATTGCATTTCTGATTCAGTTTCAGGCAGGATCGAAACACGGCTGCCCGAGTGAGAACCGTTCGCCGTCACAGTACGTGAAGACAGCCACTTGAAGACGAGACCTACCATGCGGATTATTCAAGCGACCCTCGAACACCTGGACCTGTTGACCCCGTTGTTCGTCAAATATCGCGAGTTTTATGGCTCCCTGGCTTATCCGGACTCGTCCCGGGCGTTCCTTGAAAAGCGCCTGCGTCGCAAGGAGTCGGTGATCTACCTGGCCCTGGCCGATGACGACAGCAACAAACTGATGGGTTTCTGTCAGTTGTATCCGAGCTTTTCGTCCCTTTCGCTGAAGCGCGTGTGGATCCTCAACGACATCTACGTCGCCGAAGAGGCCCGCCGCCAGCTGGTGGCCGACAACCTCATCCGCACCGCAAAGAAAATGGCCAAGGAAACCAACGCTGTACGCATGCGCGTTTCCACCAGCAGCAACAACGAAGTCGCGCAGAAAACCTACGAATCCATCGGATTCAAGGAAGACACCGAGTTCAAGAACTACGTGTTGCCGATCAGCGACGAGCTCTGATCCGCATCAATACCTGTGGGAGCGGGCTTGCTCGCGAAGGCGGACTGTCAGTCGACATCAATGGTGAATGTCCGTCCGCCTTCGCGAGCAAGCCCGCTCCCACAGTGGTCCACACCAACCGTTGATCCTGTCGACATCCCCCGCTACAAACTCCACGCGCTTTTCACCTCTCAGCCCGTATAATGCCGACCTTTCCGGCTTGTAAGAAAAACTACACCCGTCTGTAGCCTTTCGCGAAGTCATCCGCACAGGCCTGCCGAGTCGGGCCGTCACCTCAGGTGCTCTCCATGGATTTCAACCCGCTCGACCTTATCCTGCATCTCGATGTTTACCTCGATTTGCTGGTAAACAACTACGGGCCATGGATTTACGCCATTCTGTTCCTGGTGATCTTCTGCGAAACCGGTCTGGTGGTGATGCCGTTCCTGCCGGGCGATTCCCTGCTGTTCATCGCGGGTGCCGTTGCGGCCGGTGGCGGCATGGACCCGGTGCTGCTGGGCGGACTGCTGATGCTGGCGGCGATCCTTGGCGACAGCACCAACTATGTGATCGGACGAACGGCGGGTGAGCGTTTGTTCAGCAACCCGAACTCGAAAATCTTCCGCCGCGACTACCTGCAGCAAACCCACGACTTCTACGACAAACACGGCGGCAAAACCGTAACCCTGGCGCGCTTCCTGCCAATCATCCGCACCTTTGCACCGTTCGTCGCCGGCGTGGCGAAAATGCCGTATCCGCGGTTCTTTGCTTTCAGCATCCTCGGCACCATCCTGTGGGTGGGTGGCCTGGTGACCCTCGGTTACTTCTTCGGCAACGTACCGTTCATCAAGCAAAACCTGTCGCTGCTGGTCGTGGGCATCATCCTGCTGTCGTTGGTACCGATGATCATCGGCATCATCCGCAGCCGCTTCGGCAACGCCGCGTCCAAAACCCAATCGCGCTGATTCACCATGTGGTCCCTTAGCGCCTGGCGTCGCCGGCGCATCCTGGCCAAGCATCCGATTGCCGACGACATGTGGCAGCGGGTGCGTCATCACTTGAGTTTTCTCGATGGCATCAGCGCCGCCGAAGACCAGTGGCTGCGCGAAGCCAGCGTGCTGTTCCTCCAGGACAAACACCTGACCGCCCTGCCCGGCGTCGAACTCCTCCAGGAGCAACGCCTGCTGCTTGCCGCCCAGGCGCAATTGCCGCTGCTGCACCTGGGCGATCTGAACTGGTATCAGGGTTTCCACGAGATCGTCCTCTATCCCGACGACTTTCTCAGCCCCCAACGCCATCGCGACGCCAGCGGCGTCGAGCACGAATGGGACGGCGAACACAGCGGCGAAGCCTGGCAGCAAGGCCCGATCATCCTCGCGTGGCCCGGCGTGATGGCCAGTGGTGGCTGGGAAGGCTACAACCTTGTGATCCATGAACTCGCGCATAAACTCGACATGCTCAACGGCGACGCCAACGGCCTGCCGCCGCTGCACGCCGACATGCGGGTCAGCGACTGGGCCAAGGTCATGCAAGAGGCCTACGACGACCTTGATCGGCAACTGGACCGCAATCCCGACGCTGACACCGCCATCGACCCGTACGCTGCGGAAAACCCCGCCGAGTTCTTCGCGGTCACCAGCGAATACTTCTTCAGTGCCCCGGATTTACTGCACGAGGCGTATCCTCAGGTCTATGAGCAACTGAAGCTGTTTTATCGTCAGGACCCTCTGGCCCGGCTGCGGCAACTTCTGGCCGAAGACCCGGTCTATCAGGCACGCGACTAAGGTCTCTACGACCCTTGGATCGTGGCATCGGCGGCGGAATATGCCTATAATCGCCGCCACTTTTTGGTCAATCCGGCCAAGTGTTTTTGGTCAACTAACGGGGGCACCGCCCAATGAGCTACAGCAAGATTCCGGCTGGCAAAGACCTGCCGAACGACATCTACGTCGCGATCGAGATTCCGGCCAACCACGCCCCGATCAAATACGAAATCGACAAAGACAGCGATTGCCTGTTCGTTGACCGTTTCATGGCCACCCCGATGTTCTACCCGGCCAACTACGGTTTCATCCCGAACACCCTGGCTGACGACGGTGACCCCCTCGACGTGCTGGTCGTGACCCCTTACCCGGTTACTCCAGGTTCGGTCATCCGCGCCCGTCCGGTCGGCATCCTGCACATGACCGACGACGGCGGCGGCGATGCCAAAGTCATCGCAGTCCCACACGACAAGCTGTCCCAGCTGTACGTCGACGTGAAGGAATACACCGATCTGCCACCGCTGCTGCTGGAACAGATCAAGCACTTCTTCGAGAACTACAAAGATCTCGAAAAAGGCAAATGGGTGAAGATCGAAGGTTGGGGCGACGCAGAAGCCGCTCGCACAGAGATCATGAAGTCGGTTGCTGCCTATAAAGGCTGATAGCCGGCTCTCACGAGCGGCTATAACGAAGAACCCCGGTTGATCCGGGGTTTTTTGTGGGCGTTTGAATATCATGTTCAACAGCACATTTAACTGGCGGGCAAACCGGTTTTTTCTTGTTTAATTTTTACAAAAGACGTCTTACATCAGGACTTAAATTTCACGCCAGATTTGAACGTTTTGTTGAATCAAAGCCTTATGCCGCACGGCTAGACTCGTGTTTATGAAAAAGAACAAATCCTGCGGCCCACGATTCAGAGTGCTCCTGAAAGAGCTACAAATCACGACAACGAGATTTGCCGAATTCCTGGGTATTTCCGACCCTCAAACTGTCCATAACTGGTATACCCGCGGAGTTCCTGACTACCGCATGGAAGATGTCGCCAGAAGACTGTCCGTGAACACTGAATGGCTGAAAACCGGCGAAGGACCGCAAGACGCCAGGGAATTGCATCTGATCGACGCCTCCGGCAACACCTTCGACGCCCAGTCAATCCGGGGCACCTATCGGGTCATCGACCCCGTCGATATCGAACTACCCTTTTACAAAGAAGCGGCCACTGCCCCCGGCTCCGACAAAACCCATGTCATCAAAGACCCCAGCGAATCAATCCGCCTGCCGCGCAGCGATCTTGACTCCCTGGAAATCAACCACGCCGATGCCATCTGCGCCCGCATGGTTGGCAACAGCATGGCCGAAAAAATTGAAGATAGCTCCATCGTCGCCATCGACCGCGGACTCACGCAAATTGTCGACGGAGAGATTTACGCAATCGAGCACGACGGCATGTTGCGCATCAAATACCTGAGCCGGGTACCAGGCAACGCGATTCGCATGCGCAGCCACAACAGCTCCGAATACCCGGATGAAGTCTTCAGACCTCCGCAAATCGAAGAACAAAACATAAGGGTTCTGGGATGGGTGTTCTGGTGGTCGACCCTGAACAAACGCAGGCCACCCATACCTTTTCTGTAAACACATAACGGTGTAGCAGCTGGCGAAGCTGTGGCGAGGGGATTTATCCCCGTTCGGCGGCGAAGCCGTCGTAATTCATTGGACGCGGTGTGGCTGGAAAAACAGGGGCCGCTTCGCAGCCCGACGGGGCGGTGCGACGCTTCGCTAAATCCCCTCGCCACAGCTTCGCCAGCGGCTACAAGTCCCGGGATAGCTCTAGGTCGCACACCACGCTGGGAATTCCCCCAAAAAATCAGTATGCTGCGCCCCACATTTGCGCATCGACCCGCCCCGCGGCTCAGATCGCACCGACAAGGCAGATGATTTTCTCGCCAAGTCCCACAGCCGGACGCAAGATCCGGGTGTACGTTTTGAAGGCTGGCGCGGTTTACCAAAAATGAACCAAGCCAGTCCCCGAGAAGCCGGCCACAAGCCGGCTTTTTAATTGTCCAAAATAATCCTATCCCATCCAAGAATCTTCCTGATAGCTTAGCTATTCCGGGGGTTTCAGGCATTCCCCTGTCCGATGGTGTTCAACGCCATTTGACCTCATCCGACGATGAAGTGGGGGGACAGATGGGGGGACAAAAGGACAGTAAGGGGAAATCAATGAGTAAACTGAATCCGAAACAAGTCGAGAACCTGACCGAGCCTGGCACTTACGAAGATGGTGATGGCCTCCGTTTGGTCGTCAAACCTACCGGACGTAAATCCTGGCTACTTCGCTTTCAATTGGGGGGGCGTCGTAGGGAGATGGGATTGGGCTCATTCCCTGAAGTCAGCCTCAAGAAAGCCAGACAAGCAGCCAGCGCCAAACGCAGTCAATTGAACGATGGCATTGATCCCCTGGCAGCCAGAGACGTAGAGCGTGCAGCTCAACGGGAAGCCCAGCGTGCAAGTGAAGCCAAGCAATTAAAATTCGAGACGCTCGCAACGCAATACCGTGATGCTCACGGCGCGGCGTGGTCGGAAAAGTGGCGTAAAGGGTGGCTGCGGAAACTGGAGCTGTATGCGTTTGATCACATAGGCAAGCTGTCAGCCGAAGACATTGGCACTCCCGAGGTGCTGAAGGTGCTGCAACCCATTTGGGCCACCAAGACCAGAACCGCTGACGAGGTGCGCGGGCAAATAGAACAAGTCCTGGACGCAGCCAAGGCACGCAACCTGCGACAAGGTGAGAACCCTGCTCGCTGGCGCGGGCACTTAGACAATCTGTTGAGCCGCTCTGAAAAGAGGAAAGCTCGGAAGCGTGAGCACTTTGAAGCTTTGCGCTGGCAGGAAGTGCCTGAGCTGATGATGAAGCTCAGGGCGAACTCCACACCTCCATCATGGGCCGCTCAACTGCTGATCATGACCAGCGCACGCGCCCACATGGTCAGGTTCGCTCGTTGGGATGAGTTTGATCTAGAAGCTAGGACTTGGTCGCTGCCAGATGATCGAATGAAGATGCGAGTAGCTTTCGTAATTCCGCTTGCCGAAGAAGTCGTAAAGCTGGTGAAGAGCATTCCACAAGATGAGGGAAGCGCCTTTCTGTTTCCAGGCCAGGGCAAGACGGGGGTCATGCACGCCAACGCAGTACGAACGCTCCTGCACGGCATGGAGTACGAACATGTAACACGGCACGGCTTTCGATCCTCGTTTCGTGACTGGGCCGGTGAGTGTACTCACTACCCACGGGAGGTTTGCGAGATGGCTCTGGCGCATGACGAACGCGACCAGACTGAAGGAGCGTACTCTCGCTCGGACTTTCTCGATAAACGTCGCTTGCTAATGAACGACTGGGCATCCTTTCTCACTTCAAAAAACGGATAAACAAATGAAAAAGATAATATTTGGAAACGAAGCCGAAGTTGATTCCGATTTTGAAGAAAACACAGGATTCATGTACAACTCAATAAAAAGCCTCTCCACCAGAGGCCTATCAGACGCAATTAATACAAACCTAGCAATACTCAGCATGAAGATAGGGCACACAGACATTACCCAAACACTAGAAGCGCTAGAGACTGAAATCAGAGCCGACCTAGACAAAGAGTATACATCTCCAGACAAGCTGGAAAAACTATGGCGCGGACAATTCTTCCGCAAAGAAAGCCCTTACAACTATCTATTCCATTGCTCTATATTTTTAACTATAACAGCAAAAATCATGCTAGAAGAAGGAGAAACTGAAACAGGATGGTCTTTTATTGCCGCCGCCTTTAAGTACACAGGCAGTTTCGAAGCCGAAGAACTTATTGAGTTTAGAATAGAAAAATCTAAAAGCCGATCTATTACTGCTTCAAAGGGAGGAAAGGCAAGTGCAGCGAGATACGAAGCCACTAAAGAGAAAGCCAAAGTACTGCTAATAGAAAAAATGAAAACAAACACACCTCAAAACGCACATCAGGCAGCAAAGCTGATCCAAGATGACTTAAGCAAGCTTGAAGGGGTCACTTTAACCGAAACCCACATCACTAGAACATTAAGAGATTGGATTGCAACCGATGAGCTTTTCGAAGAGTTTGGATTGGACTCACCATGCGATTAAAGCACAAAGCCAAGTCGAGCAATCGACTTGGCTTTGTGCTTTAGATATGCGCTCTCATTCTAGGTCTACCATTTTTTCTAGATGCTCCCTGAGGTATCACACCTTTACCTAACGACCGCCCACCACCTGGAAGAACCATACGCAAATAATAATCCGGCTTAGTTAAGTATGACGCAGCCAACAGCAAATTATCGCGTTTTTCCTTGTCATGATACTCAACTGTCCCTATGCCACAAAGCTTGTAGTCACTCTTGTTTTTATTACAATTAAAGTAAACCCCTTCTCCGCCAGTCACCTCGCCCACCCAGATCTCGCCGATCATTTTCCCCCAACTTATATCCTCTTGTACCTGAGCCCCATCAAAAAATAAAAGCAAGTGATAGTGATACGTTTTTTCTAGGCCGTACTCCAGCTTCCAGACAAACCCCACCAGTTTTTTACCGGACTTTTTACGAATGCGCTTGAAAAGCTCCACCCTATCTTTAAATACGCGTTCGTATTCAACTCTTTGTCCAGATTCAGCGTCGTTAAGCGCTTTACGATACCCGACATCGAGCCGCACAACCATCAACCTAGAATAGATCCGAAACATCTCATCAATGTACTGTTTCACTCCAAATAGATTTTTATCAGCAGAGCGCCTGAAATTCCGTAGCTTATTTTTGAATTCGCAACCTTGCCCCATTCGCCTAAACTCCTCTATACCAAACTGTAAAGTTGCCAATGCCACAGAAAAATTATCAACTTGTTCGTCTGACAAACTGACCGCGAGCCTATCTAGATCTAAACGGTAAACAATATCCACATACAGAGATATGTAAGGGTTGAATTCGTAATACGCATAATTATCGAATATCAGACCCAAGTCCCCTTGCAGCAAGTCAATAAACTCCTGTCCAAGCGCCGTTGCGCGAAGAACAGAGCGCTTAAATCGCCCTACTTGAACGACGCTGAATAGCTTCGCCTTAGTTGAAAACAGCTTTTTCAGCATAGACTCAACTCGGCGAATGTAATCTGCAACATCCCACTCATCAGCTACAACACAGTTATTTAATTCTCCGGTCTCCTCATCCCATCCCTTGCGCCTCATACACCACGCAAGCAATGCAGTTTCGTTCTTGACAGACACACTCCTCCTCCAGTCAGACTGACACCTGACAACCTTGAAAAAGATCACTATTTGGATTTAATACAAGTCAATGGCTAGTTAATTATAAACATACCAAAAGCGTCTCAAGCTCGCCCCCCAGCAATAACTAACTTATTTCGACAATCCACCCTACTTTACAGAGGTTCTTGAATAGTTTCCTCAGTGATAGTTAGTGACAAAATCAATCGAGCCAGGTCGGCACTCATGATTTTAAATCTGACATGACGAACTCTCAGCAACTCGGACGGTTCTCAATCCAATCATTGAGCGATGCTTCAATCCAACCAACCGCACAGAGCCCAATTCTTACAGGCTTTGGGAACGTTGCGTCATAACGAGGCGAATGCTCGTTCATTCGGTCGTAAATCGTCGAACGTGAAAGGCCTAACCGCTCACGAACCTGCTTCATTCTGAGAATTTTTGGAGCCGTTTGATCGCTTACGGGCATTGTGCTATCCCCCCTCTGCGTGTGCGTTTTCATTGGCCTCGAATGTACACGTCAAACAAACAGCGATGTGGTCGTTCTCTCGCCGGTAAAAAAATACACAGCGTCACAGCCATGCGTTCAACAGCTGACGGCAAGTCACTGCACCCAACAGAACGTTAGCTCCCGCTGACTCAGAAAGTTAGTTCGCACCCCCGTTCTTTATGGCCGTTGACCACTGCGCGTCCACAGCTGCAACGATCATCAAAACGACCGAGAGCCTGCTCAACTGAGCGTACTCATCCCAAAATTATTCGGCGATACATTACGGAATGGCATCTCGGAACTACCGCAACCACAACCGTAGACCTTTAACGCCGGAGCACCACCATGCCAATCAATTGCCCTTCATGTGGATCTCTCACTGCAACGCCTAAAGCGCTGGCGAAGACCGTTTTCTCGTTAGCAGGAGCATTTGCGGGCGCCGCCCTTTATGCCGCATCCAGAAGAAATGGCATCTCAATCGGGAAGCCGAAAGGCAGATCAATCACCGGGATCGCTGACGCAGTCTTTCGCATAGCGACGAGCAGCGCGACTGGTTGCATCACTGGAGCAAGGCTAGGTGATGAGATCGATCTACAGGTACTAGGCAACTACAAGTGCGGTGGTTGTGGCACCTCTTTCAGCTGTCCGCAAGGTTAATCCCCCGCCCATACCCTTATCCGCAATGGTAAAAAAAACCTCATCCAAGCCTCTCAGCAGAGCAATGGCTTTATTTGCGTAACCTTCAAAAAGGAACCACCAATGGCTCACCTGATCGAACAAATGGCCTACGTCGGCACCGCTCCTTGGCATGGCCTGGGCTCTGCGCTTTCACCGAAACAACCTTTGGAAATATGGCAGCGCGAAGCCGGCATGGACTGGCAGATTCAGGAAAGCCCGGTCCACTTCAAAGCCGATGCTATCGGCCACCTGGGCAGCATTCACTCTTTCCCAGAGCAAAAGGTACTGTACCGTTCCGATACCAAAGCCGCCCTATCGGTGGTCTCTAACCGTTATCAGGTAGTACAGCCTCGCGAGGTGCTGGAGTTTTACCGAGATCTGACAGAGGTATCTGGTTACGAGCTGGAAACCGCTGGCGTGCTGAAGGGCGGTAAGAAGTTCTGGGCGTTGGCGCGTACCGGGCAATCGGCTGAGCTTAAAGACAAAGACCTGGTTAACGGCTACCTGCTGCTGGCCACCTCCTGCGACGGCACGTTGGCCACCACGGCGACACCGACCACAGTGAGAGTGGTGTGCAACAACACCCTTTCCATCTCCCTGAACGGTGCTACTCACGCCATCAAGGTTCCACACAGCACGCGCTTTGATCCGCAAGCGGTGAAGAAACAGCTAGGTATCGCCGTCTCGCAATGGGAAGAATTCATGTATCGGATGCGCGAACTCGCCGAGCGTAAGGTTCAATGGCCCGAGGCCATGAGCTTCTTTATGAGTGTGATGTGCGATACCCAAGTCGATGACCCAGTCCCTGACGTAATACGCAACAAGCGAGCGCTAGAGAGGATTCAAAACCTATACGAAGGCAAAGGTCGAGGATCTGAATTGGAGTCCGCTCGCGGCACCGCATGGGGCCTGTTAAACGCCGTGACTGAGTATGTGGATCACGAGCGCCGAGCCAGGAGTTCAGAGTATCGGGTTGACTCCGCTTGGTTCGGGCAGGGAGCGCAGATCAAACAGCGCGCACTCAACTCAGCTCTACGATTGGTAGCCTAACGTCGATCTCGACCATTACGCATGGGCGGTCGTCGCTCATGCATCTCTCAGCCTGAAGGAAAACGCGATGAATTTCATACGCTTTATCGGTCTGCTTTTTATGTTTTTCGGCATTTTGGCCAGCTGCCTGTTAGCGGTGGTACTGGCGATCCTCATGGCACGTTCCTGGCCAATCCTGATTGCAGTGCTGCTAGCTGGTTTGTTATTCGAGCTAATCACTACAGAAGCCGGGATCGAATTATCTGCAAGTACCCAATCCTGATCTTAAACAAGCTACTTCTGCTTCATGTACGCAACCAACTGCTCAACCATGCTCATGATAAGCAACCGTTCAGCGTGGTCGAGATCACTGATCAAATCAGCCATGCGACTGGCCTGATCCGTAGAGCGGGTACTGGTTTCTGTCAGCAACTCCGCTGTCTCGCAGTCAAAAATCGCGGCGAGCTGCATCAGTCGCGCAATGCCAGGCATGACGATACCGCGTTCCGTACGCGACACAACGTCGAAGCTCACCCCCAATTTTTCCGCGACCTCATTTTGAGTTAAGCCGCAGCGTTTGCGTTGCTTGGCAATGGCCCGTCCCACGACCACTGCCAGTTGTCTTTCTTCAGTGCCCGACATACCGCCCTCCAATTGGAGCGGAATGGTTGGGCATTGCCCACTGGACAGGAATAGCGTCACATGTCGATACTCGACATAATACGCCTACATCCAGCTATTTATGCCGAAACAAGGAGCTCACCGTGCATGACAGCCCAGCCTCGCAGAAGAAAACCGTGTTCCACAGCCCCCACGCTGCACCACCGAACAGCATATCGCCGGCCCTACCAGTCCGAACACTGCCCTAAAGCGTAGTTTTTGGGCGCTATGCAAACCCAACCCCCAATCAGAAAACCGAGCATTAAGATGAACATTAAAACCTCACTAATTAACGCAATGCTAATAGTCGTTTTACAGGCAGGTATAGCTATCACAGCCGCTGCGGATGTGGACGTTCGTGTATGCGATAAGACACCGACCCCCGCCCCGATATTATCGATCAAACATATCAACTGCTCTCTTCCAAACTCAGTCTACCAATCGGTGAACCGGCCTTACGTGGATCAAAATGGAAATCGCTTCATTAAAGCTGTTCCCGGATTTCGACTTACCAGTTGCGATAGCGCAGGAACATGCGCACATCAAGGCGAGTTTATGGGAAATGCACCCGCTGGACTCTACGGCGTTACTACTGGATGGTACTTGGGCACGGATACGTCAGGCGGTGTAGTGGCTTACAAAGAGGGTACCGGTCCAGGCTACGGAGGAAAGCGTTACGAACCACAGGCAGCGGAAAAACCATCATCAAGCCGGGTAGACGTAAGCAAACTTGACGTTGTGTGCATGACTACAGCGGTTTTTAACTGTTCGATCAATGGGCAAGACATCGAAGATCAGGATTTACCTAAATATCTTCCGCTGGTGGATAAAAAGGATGTAAAGAAAAAAGGTGGAAATTGCGACTCAGTCCCACTTTGCTACGACAAAAACATGATGCTTCTAGGTATAAACAAAGAGCTATTTTAAATAGCACCATCTTTCAATGGAGGATATATGGATATTGGAGTTTACTCAGCAGGTAGTATTTCGAACGAGGAAATTTCCTCAATGATCTCTGATAAGCGATCTTTTAAAATAAAAGAAATCGAACCTGAGTTTTTTGGTGATACGGTAGAAACCATTGAAAAGCTAATTGAATGCCAAGGACTGACGTGCAGGATATATACAGCAGGTCGTATAACAGCCCTAGGAATTAGCGCGCTCAGCATTGTTGGAGGGTTAGCTGCCGGCCTTACGATAGCAACCCACAATATCGTTACTTACAATCCAGATTACGAAATAGCTAAGCTATACCCGAAAAAAACACTAGCTATAACTTATAAAAAGCAAGCTCCTCGATAGACTCACTCTCCTAATAGCATTCGCAAACATCGAGCGCGAATGCTATTAGTACATAGAGAATTAACAACGTTAACAAAAACCAAAATAATGAGTCACCATTTAGCAACGCATCAGAACTAACTGCAATAAATCACTCCCCAGCAAACCCTTCCCAAATGCTTATTCCTGCTTGACTCACACCCAACTCTTGCAAATAACGGCCAATCATCCGATAAACATTAGAATAGAGCACTGCACTGGACTCATCTGAAAAGCCGATGCATGTTTTAATAAAGTCAGCCCATGTGGTATACACAATCAACTTACACCCCATGTCCCGCGAGCGAATGGTCTCAACCCTAAAATCAGCTTGAGTCTGACGAGGAGAAATAGCCAAATAAATCACTGTCCCAACACCAAACTTTAACGCTTTTTCTACAGAGGACAAAACTTCCGCTGTCCCTACAGGCTTGTCCTTAACTTCCACAGCAACAGACAACCGCCTATCATCCCCCTCAGCGTAATAAATTCCAATATCAAGAGGGAAATTTCTATCAGGATCATTAATGTGACCGACTTCTAGATCACTAGTCGATGAATTAGAGGCTAAAAGTCCTGCCGCAACCGCTTGGGCGCAGCGTCCATCTTCACTATCAACAGTGATTAACGCTCGAATCGCCGACTCGAGCGTAGGTAGCACAAGATAATCACCCGCAGTCTCGCCAGCAAAAAAGGTTGTAATAAAATCCCTTTTCCTCGCGATAATGAAACCACGTAGAGCCAAACGAGCTTGAGCTGTCGTGGTGTAACTTTCTAACTCGCGAAGACAATCATTCAGATAATTAAACCCAGCAGCATTCCTGACATTTTCAATTTCATCTATGCGCGCTTTACCAATAAATGGCGTATTATTCAGTGGATTAGGACCGTTAGCGCCCAAATCAATACCTAATAGTGCTCGATGTTTAGCCCAAACATTATCCGCCAAGGATCTCGCAGAATAAGAATTTTCACCACCATCGCGGTCTAGCAAACAATAAACATCCACTGCGGGCTCAATAGCCTTTGCTAGTAGAGCGGTACCAATTGCAGCGATGAATGTTGCGCTCTTCCTCGGAGGGCACAGTTCAGAAAGATGATTTATTTTGCCTAACCACTCTTCAGAAAACACATCCAAAGGAGCGCTGGAAGAATTTTCAACCTCTAAATAGAGAACTTCTTTTGCAATACGATGATCGATTCTAATAGTCATGTCAGTTGGCCGTAGGATCGGTCGTTTGCTTAAACTCAAGCAAGTCTCCAACACTGCACATCAGACAAGAGCAGAGAGCGTCAATTGTCGAAAGCGTTGCATTGTAATCTGGCCGCGAACCCAGAGCCTCCAGTGTGGCTTTGGACAGCCCAGAACGCTCAGCAAGCTGCTGGTAGGTAATTTTTTGGCCTGTTCTCTCTGCATAGGCTGACATCACAGCTCTCAATTTGACCTCAATCACTTGTACCACCAATACAATTATGTTAGATTTTCTCTGCGGAGCACTGTACGATGCTCCCCCTAGGCCCAAAATCCTTCAAGGTAAGGCAATACCCTCCCATGCTCAAGACAATTAGCCTCTACACCGGGGCCGGCGGCTTAGATCTAGGTCTTGAAGCTGCCGGCTTCGAAACATCCGTTGCGATAGAATTTGATAAATGGGCATGCACAACCCTTCGCCATAACCGGCCGCAATGGAATGTCGTACATGACGATATTCACCTTGTGAGTAGTGACCAAATACGATCCACAGGTGGCTTTCTAAAATCTGACGCTGATTTATTAATCGGCGGCCCGCCGTGTCAACCATTTTCAAAAGCTGCATATTGGTCTAAAGGTGATACAAAGCGTCTGGATGATCCTCGGGCAGATACCCTTACAGCATACCTTCGGGTTTTGAGAGACTTAAAGCCCAAAGCCTTCCTTATGGAGAATGTCTTCGGCATTACTTACAAAGGCAAAGATGAAGCAATTTCTCTGTTAAAAAACATAATTAAGAATATCAATTCTGAGGAAGGAACCAACTACAACTTTAATCTCGGCGTGATAAACGCAGCGGATTTCGGTGTACCACAAGTTCGTGAGCGGGTGTTCATTATAGGCTCCCGGGACGGGCAACCATTTAATTTCCCTGCACCTACACATAGAGATCCTGAGGCGCAGGACCTAGACTTATTCCCCAGAGAAGTATGGCGTACCGCCTGGGATGCAATAGGCGACCTTGAGCATCTATCTCACCCTGATCTAGCCGCGACCGGAAAATGGGGCGATCTGCTGTGTAGTGTACCGGAAGGGAAGAACTATCTTCACCACACAAACAGAGGAGAAGGATTGCCGTTATTTGGATGGAGAACACGTTACTGGAGCTTCCTGTTGAAGTTAGCTAAAGACAAGCCGTCATGGACAATCCAAGCTCAACCCGGTAGCGCTATAGGCCCTTTTCACTGGAAGAATAGGCGTCTTTCATCTCGAGAGATGTGTAGGCTACAGACGTTCCCTGATGATTACGAAATTCTAGGAGGACGAACTGAGGTTCAGCGCCAAATAGGTAACGCCGTGCCAAGCTTAATTGGAGAAATTCTTGGACGTGAAATTCGACGGCAGTTTTTCAAGCAACCTATTGTCACAGCACCAAAACTACTTCAATGCGTAAATAAAAAGCCTTACTCAGCGTACCCTATCGGCCCGGTGGACCAGAAATACTTGGATCTCATAGGAGAGTATCAAGATCATCCGGGAACAGGCAAAGGCCCCATGTCATTACTTGCATCAAGCAACTGACACATGAAAACTATAAAAATTAAGCATATATCTTCTCTGCGTTACTGGCACCACTAGTTGATAATGCAGCTAAGAAAACACGTAACAGTTAAACCTTCTAAAAATGTAATGGAGCGATGGCTGTTTCTATCGCACGTGGAACAAGCTATAAAGAAAAAGGGCCTTAAAAAGGCCCTTTTTTGTTCAACATAATTAAGCACCCGCCCCTGGATCAATCACTTTATTCGGAATGCGCTCTGCCATAGAGCGAAAAACCAAGGGTGCGGTGACTCCAACATTCAGAGCTAGTAAAGGAGTTAACGTAGTATTGGACTCTATATAGACGTAGGCTAAGAAACCACCTATCAAAGGCAAAACCAAGAAAGGAACCCAATACACAAACTCTTTTAAATTTGGGCGTTGAGTCACTGGCAACTTGTGAATTTCGGCCAGCTCTAATGATTTAACCGCTAGCGCCCCTACAAAAGCACAAACAACGGGAAAAGATACAAAATCCATTTAGTCCGCCCTATTACGTAGTGCCGACCCTAAGCGAGACAAAGTGCTTGAGTTTTTTCTACGTTTTTCCCTAGTAGAATACAGCGCTTCCCCTGCCGGACTAAACGAAGATGACTGCACAATCTCCGATGCATTTTTTTCTATAATACTTAGCACCTTTGATGCATCTAATCCAGTAGCTGTACTTAGCCCCTTTATAGTCCGCCACTCATAATGACTATCGTTAAGAGCGCCGATGACTTTTTCTTCTTCTCTATTCATTTTTCGACCTCAAAATCAGACGCCAAGCGCAATCGGGATTTCAATTTTAGGCTGAATCGCTACTAGACTACTAAGATACTTCGCTTGAACCTTTTCGTACAAATCAGGAATACGGTTTGACTTGACGGTAACAACCAAGGCGTAGGACAACTTTCCTGCGCGTACAGGAGTTACGCTATTTCCTGGTTCTCTCGCAATATAGTGAATATCAAAAACTGGATCAACAAGAGAGCTACCCCTCTTTTTCACCGTATTACTACGAACAGTATCCCACTTATGCGCATCAGTTCTCAGTTCCTGCTCATTACTTTTTTCGTGACGGCCAAAAAAAGAAGCCGTATCGGGATAAAGCTTATCTTTCTTAAACTTATTTTTGTTCGGTCTGAATTTAACATCCAAACCGGCCCTGGTATACTCGCCAGGCATATGTGGATCTGTAGAGCAACTATAACAAAAAGTAGCCTTTATAGTAAAATCTCCTGCAAGGACCTCGTCTGGCATTGGTATAGGCGCCCTCAAAACTTTACCGGGCTCTAACTTGCCAGTATAAAGGACTTTAATTTCTCCATCCTCACAAGTAACAATGCTTCGGATATCTGGATTAACAATTCCCCAGCCTACTTCCTCACGGGCATGACCATTGTCATCTGCGGAATGAATTAATAGTGCCCTGATAGCAGGCGTGGTCAGAGCATTTCCAAAATAAGCTCTAAGCCCAGCAGCAATACGCATGACAGCCGGAGTGGCGAAACTAGTGCCACGATCTTCAGCAATCACTGGACCGGGGAACAAAAACTTAAACTTATTACTATCAACGCCGCCAAAAGCCAACATGTCGGGCTTTATCAAGCCAGGGCTTCTTCCTGGTCCAATCGAACTATAAGGTGCTCTACACCACCCATCATGAAATCCATCGCTGGCCCCAATGGCTAGGGCATTAACTGAGTCACTCGGCACCTGAATTCTAGATTCCGGCCACCCCCTGTCACCGTCATTCCCAACAGCCACAGCTGCCAAGATATCGCCTTCTCCTAAGTGATCATCAAGCATTGAAGTCCATGCAGTAACCTCATCATCACCGGCGACTTGATATGGACCAATGCTAAAAGAAACTAACGGATAGTTAGTTTGAGAGAGCACATTATCTACATACAGCATTACGTCATAAAGACTATCATCCGCAATTAAGTCACCCAACACCCTGTAATGATCAACTTCAGCATACGGCCGTTCCAATGCTCCGGGCTGAACGTTACCAAACAAAAGCGCGGACGTAACTGCTTGACCATGATCTTGCAGCTCAGGGATTGCGTCGCCAATATTAAAACTTGAAGATGGCTCTATATTCTTTGCCCAGCGACCAAAGGGATGATCATCCGGCAAGCCCCCATCAAAAATAGCAACTTTAAAACTTTCATCCAGAGCCTTTTCGACCGGAATTGTAATTCTAGCCACACCACTTGACCGTACCAACTTAGGCTGACTAATTGTTCTTAGCTTAGGCATTTTCCTTATAGCGCGCACAAAGGAAAATTTAGCCAACTCTTTTACGGACTCTTCATCACCTTTCGCTGCTAAAAATAATAATCCGCGAGTTTGGTAAGAACGAGACATATCTAGTGAAATGTGACTTTTTTCAGCAAATTTTACAAAGTCAGATTCCCAGTCGAGATCGACGGCACTATCAAAATGGACTACAACTTCTAAATTATTTTCTTCCTTGTCAAATTCGCCTAGAAGCCTATCCTCTGCCCTAAAAACCTCTAAACGTTCTACCTTCACTATTTCTTTTGAAAGTTTTGAACCTTCCTCTATACCAGAAAGACTTTTCCTAAGCTTGGAAAAAGACTTGAACTCTCCCGCAACGTACAAAGTTGTCGATGCGACGCCCTCTTCCTTATCGCTACCACGTCCTGCATCAGGTTTGCTCTTCTGAGGCTTGCTACCAACAAGGCGAAGCGAAAAGGCGTTTAAAAGGTATTCAGGAAATCCAGACCTAGCAACATATTTAGGATGAAGAGTAAGTGCTGCGACAGCGTTACCATCCGCCAAGGCATCTTTAGGTATCTCTTTAAAATCCTTTTCCAATGTTTCGAGCATTGAATCCAAGCGTTCAACTTGCTCAGAGAGGCTATAGGGAGGCAATGAATTATCGAATCCCCCTTTATACGGAACGTGATCAGCTAACTTTTCTCCGCGCCCAAATAGAAACCGCTCTTTACCTTCCATGTTAAGCTCCCGCAGTCATTGCTGCTCGTAATGTATCACGTGAAACGCCAGTTATCTTACTTGCCGTCCTCTGCGATGCTTTCCCTTTAGTCACTAGAAGCAACGCTAAACTTTTTCTTCTAGCACGATCTTCCGCTGGACATTGGCGCTCTAGAAGGAAGCGCAAATACTCTAACCCGCCACTTTCCCCTTCGAGAACGAGCGCTTTACGTAAGTTATTTATCTCACGTTGAAAATCACTAAACGACGTCCCGTCCATCAAGGAAGCAATAAAATATATCCAAGCTTTTGGAACATCACCACTGGAACTCAGCCCCAAGCCAACTCTCACCAAGTCGTCTATCCCAGGACGTTTAAACTCAATCACTTGGTCAAAACGCCTCTGCACCGCAGGATCTAACAAGTGATAGTGATTCGTGGCGGCTATCAATAGATTACTACCTTGCCATTGATCTAACTCTTGTAGCATCACAGTAACCAACCGTTTGACTTCACCTATGTCAGATGAGTCATCTCTCTTTTTTGCGATAGCATCCATTTCATCCAAAAGCAAAACACAGGGTCTACTTCTGGCGTAAGAGAGAGCTTTCCTTAAATTATTACCTGTTCTACCAAGATAGCTGCTAACGACTGTAGCCAAATCCAATGTCAGCAACGGGACCTTGAGTTTCTGAGCTAAATATTTCGCACATACTGTTTTACCAACTCCAGGAGGACCTGTGAATAGTATTTTGCTAGTTGGACTTATTCCAGCATCCAACAACCTCTTCGCATTTTTACTCTCAGACAAGACAAGATTCAAAGGTCCTTTAATCTCATCTGAACTAACAAAACCATTTGGTAGTTTTATTGGATCCTCGACCGATAGCAATTCGCTGTTTGACTCCGAATCGGTCGGAACAGGCGAAGATATTCCAGCATCCTTAACTCTTCGGATGCTAGATGCGCTGCCCTCATCGAACTTCTGTGAAAAGACCTCTTTATGTATCAGGTCTGCAAGAGGATCCCCAGACTCCCTCAAAGCTCGAATAAGTCGGAGGGTCTGTATGCGAACCTTCTCACCGTCGCCGACCGCTCCAACCTTCGTGATCTGGACTAATTTCTCTATAAGCGCTCTAGAATCGTCCATTGCACACGTAACCTATTGATTTTTAATAAATTTAAAGTGGACTAGGCGCATTATCCCACTTGACGTAGAAAGCGGCAAGGTATAAGCAGAAAGCAGCCGACGAAAGGCTGTATAAAAAAACAGTATCAGAAAATTCCGTGGCAATTGCCTCGATTCAGTCTGCATAACCATGTAGGCACAATCCGCCTGCCTCGGACGATCACCATGAATGGGGACATGCTTGCCGCCCAAAACAGATACCCATTTCAGTCACAGTGGATGGCTGACATGCAGGGGCATGTGATGACAGTTGGCTAAGACAGGCTAGGCTGGGACTGAACCACAACGAACTAGGAAGTCACCACAATGACTGAGTCAATCGATGGATTGCTCGATGCGGGCCCGCTAGAAAACTCTAAATTCCCCTCTGATTTTTCTGGGCAACCGCTATTTATCCGGGGAGATGATTGGCATAACAACGCAATGCTGGGTTGGACCCACTTTCCCTTGGACCTATACGCAGCGGGTTACAAAGACGCGGCTGATGGACTGCTGTTTGCTCTAGCAGAGCGGAAAGTCAGCCTAGACAGCGTCATCTATCCGTTGGTTTTTTTGTATCGGCAAGGCATTGAGCTTGAACTCAAATTGATGGTTCCCCTAGCCCGTCGGCTAGCAGAAAAACCAGAAAAACTCGATCACAGCCATGGCTTGATGCCACTCTGGGGTGAGCTACGGGAACTCCTTGAAAAACTCGATCCACGCAAAGATGACAAAGAACTGCCGGCGATGGAGAGCTTCATCCAGCAGCTGGATGAAATCGATCCGGCCTCTTATGCTTTCCGCTATCCGACGACAAAAAAGGGAGCGGCGTCGCTACCGGATCTGCAATACGTGAACGTGCGCCACCTCAGCGAGATCATGAATAGCGTTTTCAAAATGTTGTCGGGAATTCACTCATTGCTGGGGGAAATGGAACAACATGACAATTACTGAGCGAGTAAGCAGTTCGCTCATTGCTTACCAGGGTGCCCCCCAGGCTAATCCTACGATAGGTTAATGATTGTGAAATCTCTAATGGACTCGGCATCCGAACAGGAGCCAAAGACTCACGAACATTAAAAATGGGGGGACAAATGGGGGGTCAGCTGTAAATCCACTAATAGAACCCAGCAAAATAAGGCAAAAACCAAAAAATGAAGCCGCCCACAAGCCGGCTTTTTAATTCAATATCCAACTGAAATATAAGACATTTTTTATCGCCTGTCCGATCAGCCCATACCTCAGCCCATACGCGCATTGAAGCAACAGATTTTGTAGCAAAGACGCTTGCTGATATCTGAAGCAAAGCTGCTTGCCGCAAAAGGGCAGTCGAGAGGAGATAGGAGTGCGGCTCGATAGTCTGTAGCGCCTTTCGGTTGCGAAGAGTTACTCGGCACCGAGAAGCTAGGAGAGGTGTCGCTGCGCAGAGATTAGCTAGCTTCTACTTCAATCCCTTTGTAGCTGAAGCTGCAATCCCAGCGACCTTGAGGCGACACCGCGAAGCAATCTGAACCGAGCTTAAGTTCGAGATTTTTGAATATATGCCAATCTTTTTTATTTGAAGATTTTGGTGTCCCGTAAAGAACACCGTAGGTAAATACCACTTGCGACAGATGTACCCGACACCTATAAAGCGGATCCACGGTGTACTGTCGCTTAACTCCTAAGTTAAGCGACATTTCCGTGTTGATTTAATATCATTGAATTAACCCGATTTTACCGGAGTGATGAGATTACTTCACAAAATCCCCGACTAGGCTTGTCGTGACAAGGATCTGAACGGAGTCCCTGTCAATCCGATACGCACCACGCTCGAACATGCGCCAGTAAAATGAGTTGAACCATGTCCACAACCAGTAAATGATAACAGTGCTTCGTCAACCCCATCAGAACCCACGGTTTACCGAAGAGCTCCTTGCTTTCCAAGTCAAACCATTTCTGGGAGGTATAACGCTGCGCAGGAAACTCTGGTTTGATTATGAGAGAACCTGTGCATAAAGGATGGAGTCATAATAGTAAAAGTAATGGTGACGCAAACGCAGTTGGTATTCAGGCTCCATGTCCAACACCAAATCTACAATATCAAGCAAGTCATCGGCGAAGTGATACCCCGTGACAGCCAAACGCGGCTTGTGGCTCTGAATCAGTTTGCGTGCACCTCGCAATACGCTGGTCTCGTGCCCTTCAACATCCATTTTGATAAAGGTTGCATAATCGACCACTTCATCGAGCGGTAACGCTTGAATATGAGTGTTACCGTCTGAATCCAATCGGCTACCCATCGTGCCTGTTTGGGAGAAACGCATGGTGGAGCGTGCATCGGATAGTGCGATATTGTGCGCTTGGAAGTTTGGCAGCTTCGCGGAATAATTTTTTTCGAGGGCAGCATAATTTTCAATATCAGGCTCGAAGGCGTGGATGGCGGCATACTGCCAGCGCGTGGCAGAAATGAACTTGCGGACTGTCGTTCCGACATGAGCTCCAATGTCACACAACACTTCCTGCTCACCTAGTTTAAAGGTGTCGGTGCTGCCGCCAGGGTAGGACGCGAAGTACTCGTCTTCAGGACTGCACAATACGGGCAATAAGGCATTGCGATCAAAGTTCAATCTCAACGTCAACATGGCCAGTAAGGTCTTGATACTGAGCGGGTCTGCCAAACGTCGCGCCAGTTTACGATAGTCATCGGCTCGGGCAATAGTTTGAGCGCGCATAGTGCTGGCGGTTTGGTAAACTACCGGCACCTCGAACACGTCCATAACCGGAATCATATCCAGTTCCGCCATCTGTGCACGCGCTGAAACCTGAGAGAAGTAACCATGTACAAACGGCGCACTCGACATATTGACAGAAACAGCCGCATTCTGACCGTATGCTTGGGAAACGAACGCGTCTGAGCTCAGCACGGGCCATTCTTGCCAGTGATCGCCCTGCGCTGCGTAGTGATCATCGACAAGAAAAACCCGCTTACCCTGCTCGGTCAGACGGCGAGCCAGGATCGGCGCGTAGATCACGCCCATAATAGAGCTAGGGGCAAGCAGATAAACATGGTCGGCAGACGCCAGCAGCGTTTGCGCACGCGAGGGAGGTGCAGAAGCCAGCAAAGCGCTGAAGTCATGTTCGAATTGAAGAAGGGTAGAGTCGAGATTCATATTATTTATTTACACCCAAGAGAAAGTTTGCATCAGATTCGGTCGGCCAATTGTTCCACACGTCTGCATCCCCACAATAAAAAGTCTTTCTACAGAAATATTTACTTCCTGTCGCCTAAAATGAACGACGCGCTAATACTGGATTTTCCAGGATATCAGCCAGTTTTTTCTTGAATTGCTGCCGGATGGTATCGCCCAGCTTTTGCCATTCCTTCAGCGCACGCTGATCAAACTCAAGGCTATAGGTCATTCAGCGTTACCTTAACGCGCGGAGGTGGCTTTCCAGTTGTAAATGGACACTCTGGCTGCCTCATCTGTGATCGCGATGTGTCGACGTAACACCTCGACGTTAACTTCCATACTTTCATCCGTGGAGCACAGGGACTCGATCGCGCCGGTTAAGCTGCCAAAGGCAATTGGTTGCAAAGCAAATAGGCTCTGCCGACGATGCCAGTGCTGCTGCTGAGCGAAAAAACGCGCCAGCGAGCCATAGAAGTATTTTGGGTAGGTCGCCCCATGCCGCATGTTTAGCTCTGCCTGGATCACCGATGGGTCGACGGGTTTGCTGTGGTGCAGCAATACCGCGTTGATGGCCTGGCGCATGGCATCCAGATCGACGTTTTCGTAGCCAAGCTCCGGTGTGGTGTAGAGCATTCGGTCAATTTGCACGAGCTGGTTGGTGAGGGTCAATTCGTTGATGTAAAGCTTAGCGTGACGCAGGCTGCGGCTTTTCAACAGTTGCGCCAGCTCGTTCGTGGTCATGGGCGCCCGCCCGCGCTGCAGCGCTTGCAGAATCACACTTTTCTGCGAGTACAACTCGAACTCAGGGTTTAGGCTGATCGAGTCAGTTTGCGATTTGCCGTTGAAGTAGATGCCATGAGCTTCGCCATGCATCTTTACCATGCAATCGGGCAGCAAGCTGCTGCCCGATTTAATAGTCGCAGCACTGCTACGACGATTCGCCCTCACGGATAACTAAACCCCTTAACCAACGTCAACTCCCCCACCGCCCGCATCGGCACCAGGAACGTCTCCATCTTCTCGTTCGGCGTCCCCTCCTCTGTAATCACCGTCACCTGCGCCGTCGTCAGCGGCTGAACCGCCTCCTCCTGCCCCTCATCATCACTGCGATACCCGCCCCCAAAGTAGTTCACATAGATGAGGTATTGGCCTTTGATCGGCGCCGGCATAGCAAAGATTTCCGGCCCATATCCTGTCGTCACGTCAACATCGAGCGCAGCACCATTGGGAACAACGCGATCGCCGTACCAGATGTGGGCGCCGTCGGGGGTGATGAGGTGCAAGTCGAGATCGGTGCCGTCGCTGTCCCAGGCCAGCAGCACCCGCAATTTCGCCGGCGTTGCCCCGCCGCTGGCGTTCAGGAACTGCGTGCGATGCCGTTGCTGGCCATCGGGGCTGCGGACTTCGACGCTGTTGCTGCCGTTGGGGAATGAGAACGGGCGATCAAAGCGCCCGGCTGGGTCGATTTTCAGTGGCATGCTGACGCCGTTGACGATCAATCTGCCGGGTTCGTTGCTCTTGGGTGTGGCGTTGATCTGACCGGTGATGCGTGCAGTGTTGGCCTGCCCCACCGGGGTGTTCACCGAGGAGGCCGGGTAGTTGACGATCTGGCGAAAGTTTTCGCCTTCGCCTTCAGGCGCGCCAGTGCGCCAGCCGCCAACGGGTGTGTCGAGTTTGGCGGCGCTTTCGGCGGCGAACGTCGTCGGCCATACGCAAAAGGAGCAGAGGAACAGGAAGACCTGTGGATAACGGAGTTTCATGGCCTATTCCAGCAAGAGGTGGCGGGCGAGCCCTTCGATGTAGGTTTCATCCTGGCCGTTAGGGTGTGCTTCGAAGGCCAGGTGCAGGTATTCGTGGGTCAGGTCGAGGCGGTCTTGCAGCGACAACACGCCGCGCACGTAGATGCGCTGGCGTTCGCGGTCGACATAGGGGCGGCCGAAGGCCAGGCGGCAGACGGCGAAGGTGCTGACTTCGTTGTAGCCAACCTCGTTTTCCAACCGCGGACGCCAGCCGCGGCGTTGGTTCAGCAGCCAGTCTTGCGCGGCGGGGAGCGCTTCGCAGGAAGCGACTGGATTGTCCCAGCGGCTGAGGCTCGCGCGGGGGTAGGCGTGGAGCAGGATGGCGTCGTAGCGTTGGCCGGCGTTGGCTTGTTCGACGGCTTGCTGCCAGGAGAGCTTGTCCGGGCCGGGCTGGTCGGAGTGGTAGGTGACGGTGCTGCCGGCGAGGACCAGGTCGCTGGTCCAGGCGGCGATGTGGCGTGATTCGGCGGTGGCTGGACGTGGGGCGACGCGTTGCCGGCTGCTGCTGTCGTCGATGCTCAGGCAGTCGCCGTTGCGGGTGGCGTTTTGCAGCAGATACGTGCGGATGGCGATGGCCAAAGCTTTGGCGGCTTCGGCGGGTTCGGGTCTGGCTTCGCGTTGCAGGACGCGGGCGACGTATTCTTCGCGGTCCAGACGGGCGATCAGTGTGTCTTTCAGCAAAAACAGTTCGCCGTCGCTGTGGATATCGAGTTGGTTGCCGTTGGTGAATTCGACGCGGTAATCGCCCAGCAAGGGCCCGGACTCAACAACACGATCCCCCGCCAGAACGCGCCCGATGGGATAGCGTGAAAACAGCCCCACCTCGACACACCGTCCCGCATCCAAAGGCCAATCCACCGGCAACACCGAAGCCAACGCCCCACCGTAGTGACGCAAGACCATTTGACTGGTCCCACGCCCACCCGCCCAAACCGGCGTGCCATCCACTGTCCACCCGGCAAAACCACCCTGACGCGACGAAGGGTCCTTATCCCCCAACCAGCTCCAGGTTTTCACCCGCAACCGGCCACCGAGTTCGCCCACGACATTGCCGTCAGCCGCATTCAACACCACATCCAGCAACACCCGCCGCGCTTGATCCTGCGCCGGCATCACGGCCAGCATTCGCAGCAACTCAGTCACTGAAACTCGCGTGGAAGGCTGCAACGAAGCCACATCCAGCAACCACTCCGGTGCCTGCCGCGCCTGCCAATACGTGCGCCAGTCAGCGCCAGCAATGCCCAACCGCTGCGGCGCAAAGTACAACCCGCACGACTTCACCAAGGCCTGATCGCGCTCAATCTTGCCGCCCGCCGTGCAGCAGTAAACTTCGTCTTTCGATTGACCGCGACATTCGTAAGCCGGCTCATGGGCATTGGTATCCAACAGCCAGCCGTACACAAACAACTTCCACACACTGCCCAACGGCGTCTGCACATCAGCAGGCAACGGCTCGCGCGCGATCACCTGAGTCCGGCTCAAGGACAGTAACTCACCTTTAAAAGCCAGCCGCAGCGGCTCCTCCTGCGCTGTCGCCAGCGCAGGGATCAAGCACAGCAGCCACCAGACCAGAGGTCGGGTCATGTCAGTTGACCGTGACCTGGCCGAGGGCCGGTTTTTGCTCTTGCGCCTGATGTTGTGGCGCATAGACCTGAGTGAAACGCACCGGAGGCAGGTTGAACTGGCCCTTCTGCGAGAAGCGCACCAAATGACGCAGACGCAATTCACCACTCAAGGCATCAACCGGAATCGCGTAAGCCATTTGCCCCGGCTCGAAACGCGCTTTCTCCAACGCGGACGGTTCGGTGCCAGTCTTGCCCATGAGCTTGATGCCCCACGTGGTGCGCTCGACATCGGCGCCCGGAGGTAGCGGCACTTCGAGCATGCCGTAGCGCAGCGGTTTGGCGGCTTTGCTGGTGATGATCACTTCGTCCAGATACAGGCTGTCGCTGGACAACGGCTTGGTACCGACCGCCTCCAGTTTGAAAGTGAAGGCTTCGTCGCCCGGCACCAGACGCGACAGGCGACGGGTGATGGTCACGGCCATCGGATCAACCAGCGGTTGTTTGGTCTGGAAGCTCAAAGCCGCTCGCAACGGACGCTCTTGCGCACCGGTCAGCGACAGCACCGCAGGCACTGGCGCAGCACCCTGCCACGTCCAATAAGTCTCACCGGTATCACCATATTTTTTCTTCCAGCCTTCACCCGGAGCCAGTAAGAGGGTGGGCGATGCCTGCTCGATGCTGCGTTGCAACCAGGTCAGCGCCAGCGCACGTTCCAGGGTCGATTGCTGTGGCAGCAGACGTTGCAACAACGCTTGCGCGTGAGCCTGATCGAAGGCTTGCAACGACAGGTTCAAGGCTTCGGCAAACGGCTGCGAACTGACTGCCAATCGTTGTTGCGCGTCTGGCAATTGACGATTGAATGCGTCCGGCAGAGTCACCTTCGATTGCTTCGCCAAAGAGGCCGTCAACACACGCGCCGCCGCCAGACCCAACGCCGAATCCGGATCGCTCATGACGATGCTGTCTTCGCCATCGTCCATCAGGTTCGCCGCATTGCCCTCACCCGCTTTCGACAGATCATCCATCAAACCGCTGAGCAAGGTGTTCACCGGCAATTGCATCTGCTTGGCGAACGACAGAATCAGCGCTCTCTGCAACAGCGGCGTGTTTTTGGCCTGCTTCGAATAGACCTCCAGCACCCGCTGCCAATGCTCCGGCGGCAGGCTCAGTTCCAAGGCTTTGCTGGCGTGCCAGTCGGCGTAATACGCGTAAGCCGTGAGGAATGCATCCGGCTCGCCGTCCATGCCCCACCAGGTGAAGCTCGCCGAAGGCCCGGCCATTTGCACCAGCCGCAAACGGCTGTTTTGCATGATCAGGCGCAAGCGATCGCGGATTTGCGGATTCGACGACAAGGTCGGATACGCGATGCTCAGCGGCAGCAAACGACTGGCCGTTTGTTCGACGCCGCCGTACGGATAACCCAACAGATCGTCGAGTGCCGAGCGGAACAGCGCTTGCGGACTGTCATCCAGACGCAGGCGAATATCCGTCGCGTCCGCTGGCAAGGTCAGCGGCGTATCACCGCTGGCCACGTCCAGGCTTTGACTTTGGGTCACTTGCCAGCCTTCGCCGGTCGCGGTCAGTCGCACAGCCAAGGCATCAGCCGTTTTACCGTCCTGCACCAGCTCAGCCGTCCACTCGCCACTGGCCAACGCGAACGCTGGCAGCGCGATGTAGTTGATGCCGTTATTCAGCGTCACGGGGACGCGTTGTTCGGTACCGCCGAAATGAATCACCAACTCAGCCTTGACCGGTTTCTCGGCCTGGCTGAAAGCGAACACGCCGAGATCCGGTTTGTCGCCTGTGCGGAATTTGGTCGGGCCGCTCCACTTCAGGTACAGCGGCTTTTCCGAGCGCACGAATTGCTTTTTCTGCCCGACCTGACCGTCATCGGCGATGGCCCGGGCGGTGATGCGCCAGCGGGTCAGAGAGTCCGGCATCTTGAAGGTGAAACGGGTTTTGCCGTTGGCGTCGGTGATCAATTCCGGTTGCCATGCGGCGGTGTCGATATCTTCACGACGCGGCCGCTCCAGCACTTTCACTCCCCGCTCGCTGCGATTGGCTTTGCCCGGCGCGCCTGGGCTGCCCGGCAATGCCACGTCGTAGCTGATGAACGACAGACTGGCGCTGGTGCGCACGTTGTTGCGGCGCGGGTGGTAGAAAAACTGGTCGATGGTCGGCGCGACTTCCGGTTGCAGCGCATAGACCATTTCGTCGACCACGCTGACCGTCAGGTGCGCTGGAATTGGCTTGCCCGCGAACTGCGTGGTCAGGTCCACCGACACGGTATCGCCCGGCTGATACGCCTCTTTGTCCGTGGCAATCGCCACGTCGATCTGCGGCGCAACCACCTTGATGCCGGCGTTCTGGAAGCTGTACTGACCGCCCTTGGTGTAAAGCACCGAGAAGGTCAGGTTCGGCGCGAAATTATCCTTCACCGCAATCCGCGCGCGGTATTGGGTCTCGCTGAGTTTTTCCATCTTCAGCCAGTCGCCGCCCTTGGACAGCAGCGCTGTGGCCTCGACCTTGTCGCGCTCGAGCGACAGCAGTGCATCGATGATCGGCTCAGGGAACGTAATCAATGCGAGGGCTTCGTCACCGGCCTTGTATTCGGTTTTATCGAGGACGATTTCCACGGTGCCCGGCACGGCTTTGACACCGTCGCCAGTGACCGAATGACCGCTGGCACCCACCACGCGGCCATGGTCATCCTTCAACGTCAGGTTGTAAGTACCCGGACGGTCGAAGGCCAAGGTGAAGCCTTTGTCTTTCGCGGCGAGTTTGCCTTCGCCGGTGCTCTGGTCTTCCAGACGCACCCAGCTGTAGCTGCTCGGCGTGACCGCTTTGCTTTGTTCGCTGCCGCCTTCGTTCAAGTAGCTGAACGCAACCTTGTCGCCCACCGCGCTAAAACGCTGAGGCGCGCGCAGGCTGAAACTCGCCGCGCCGCGGTCGATGAGGATTTCCTTGGTGGTCTTGACCCGATACGCCGCGCCATCGCTGGCGAATACGGTGAGCATGTAGCGACTCGGCTTCTCGGCAGCCGGCAGATCCAGCGTCGCGTTGCCCTTAGAGTCGGTGGTCAGTTCGGTGCTGGTCAGTTCCACCGGGAATTGCCCGAGGTATTGCAGTTCGTTGTCGACCATCGACAGCTGTTGGGCGCGCAGGCTCAGGCTCAACTTGGCGTTGGCCACCGGTTTACCGTCCGGGTACAGCAGCACGAGGCTGCCCTTTACGGGTTCGCCGGTGCGGTAATCCTGCTTGGCCAGGTTCAGGGAAATCTCGAAGTGCGGCTTGATGTATTCGGCGACACGGAAGGCGCTGCTGTAGGCCTGATCCTTGTAGCTGAAACGCAGCTCATAACCGCCCGCGACCGCGTTGTCCGGCAACTGGAAACGGCCTTGAGTGCCCGCCTTGGAATCGAGTTTCAGCGCCAGCGATTGCAGCGCCGTGCCGGTGGCATCGAGCACGGTCACGTTGACGTCGGCTGCAGTCGGCAGCACAGAGTCGCGGGCGTTCTTGAACTCGCGACCGACGATCTTCAGCGACACCCAATCCCCCGGCCGATACAGCGGCCGGTCGGTGAAGGCATAGAGTTTGGTGTCGTAGATTTCGCTGTCGTAATAGAAGTTCTCGGAGACAAACACCCCGCCCTCTTCGTCCTCGCCGATCACGAACGAACGCTCCGGGCTGACGTGCTTCAGACGCAGCAAACCATCGGCATCGGTGGCGCCGCTGCTCATCACGCCGAGGCCATCGGTCCACAGCACATTCACCTTCGGCACCGAACTGCCTTCGTGTTTGCGCGCGGCCCACACCAGCAATTCATCACCGGCAATCTTGCTCACGGCGACGGTGTTGGAGACGAAGACCATGGTGGTCGCGCGGTACTTGCCGATCAGCGCTTCCACCAGGTACAGACCCGGTTTCAGATTGCCCAACGGGATGTACACGTTACCCGGTGCAACGCTGACGAACTCACTGGAAGATCCGGCCAGGTTCACGCCTTCAGGCGGCTGGATCGGTTTGGCTTGCCACAGCGGATAGCGGAATTGGCTGACCACCGGCAGACCCGGAATCAGCGCGAATTGCGGCTGAGCATCGTAGGGCGTTGGCGCGGCGATGGCGGCGCCCATCTTCAGTTCCGGCACTTCCTCGGTGACTTGCTTACGCGATTCGTAGGAGAACGCTCGCTGCATCACGCGACGGGATTTGCGGTACCAGTTGTCCCACAGGTACGCGAGGGTGTTCGACAGTCCTTCACCCTTGAATTGGCCATCGCTGACCACGCGGTGCAGGTTCTTCTGGCGCTTGAGGAAATCCAGCGGCTTGTCGATGCGGTACACGCGAATGTCGGCGCCGCCGTAAGGCTCCATGCGGAACCGACGATAATCGCGACCTGGCGCTTCGAGGCGAACCATCGCCTGTTCGTCGCTGGCAAAACTGCTGTCGGCCAGCAGGAAAAAGCTTTCACCGGCAACCGGCGTGTAGCCACTCGGCTCGACGGTGTCTTCGGCGTTGACCGCCGAAAAAGGCAGCACCAGGACCAACAGCAGAGGCAGAAAACGCAACATGCGGGCACCGATCATTGGGAGAGAAAATTCAGTCGATAGACGCCGATGAAGTTGGGGTTGGCTGCGTCGGGTATCCATCGGGTGTCCTTCCATGTCATGAGTTGCTGCAGGCTTGCGGAGCGCATGCCGTTGTCAGTCGGGGTGGTGGTGCCGGTGTGATAGGCGATGTAGCGGCCCATCCAGATCATCAGGTGCTGGTCGTCGCCCTGATCGAAAAACATCAAGTCGCCGGGCCGGGCCTGCGACACGTCGCGGCCCACCAGATGACTGTTGAACTGAATCAGTTTGATCGCGTTGACGTACGGCCCGACCTTGCCGCCGCCCTGCTGCCATTGCTGGGCCAGGCCGCGTTGCGCCTCGCTCAGTTGCAGCTCTGGCGGCAGGTAGCGGTTGGACAGGCCATTGCTGCGCAGCCATTTGTCGTCGTGGACTTTCAGCGCTTCGTTGGCGGCGAAACGGACCAGGCCCGCGCAGTCCTGCTGATACCAGCGCGGGCTCGGGCCTTGGGTCAGTTGTTCCTGGGCGATGCGCACGAACCAGGCGCGAAACACCTGGGATTGCTGCGGATCCAGCGGTGCGGCTTCAATGGCAAATGCGCGACTGCCCAGCAACATCGCCAGCAGGCCGAGGCCTCGGATAAGTGCGGTCACAGCGCTTTCCATTCCAGCGGCAGCCACTGCCAGTGGCCGTCGGGCTCGCTGCCTTCCGGCAAGGTCAGGGCGTATTTGCCGTAGCCGCCGAGCTTGCGCAGTTTCGGGATCAGGTAAGTCTGCGCGGCGTTGTAGAACACCGGCTCCATGTCCTGCGGCAGGCTGTCGAGGGTTTCCTGTCGCATCAATTGCGCCATGGAATCCGGGCCGAAGTAGACCGGCATCAGCAGGTCTTTCGGCACCACGTCGGCCATCGGCGGGAAGCGTTTGTCGAGGGTGCCGAGGGCTTTGTCCACGAGCTTGTCGTCGAGGGAAAACAGCAGCGTCGATCCGTGGCGCGCCAGACTGACTTTCATGAACGCCTTGCCGGTGATCGCGTCCGGTTGCTCGGCATCTTTGGCCTTGTAAGGGCCGAAGTTGGAGCTGACCTGACGCTGCCATTGGTGGGTTTGGCCTTCCTGTTTTTCTACGACCGGGAACGCGTGTTCTTCGACGTTGCCTTCGTAGGCACCGACCATTGATCCGAATAGATTGCCCAGGTCGCCGTCGAGTTTGGCGCTGTCGTCATCGTTCAGGCTGGCCACCAGCAACGGCGTGTACAACCGCGAATCGGCGTACCAGCACAGGCCAGCGGCACCGGCCATGTGTTCGGTCAGGGCCTGGGCCACCGACTCTTCGGCACCGAGTTTCACTAGTAGTGGTTTTTGTTGTTCGGCGGCGAGCGGCAAGGCGACACAGGCACTGGCGCCCATCGGCATGGCTTGCCAGATCGGTTTGAAATCGAAGTCGGGTTGGTCGTCCAGTTCGTCCATGGCCAAGAAGCTGTGCCAACCCTTGTCGTCCATGTCGAAACGCAGCCCGGCGAAGTTCGGGATGAAACGCTGATACCCCATGGCCAGGACGCTGGAATTCACCGAGAGGCGTTGTTTCACCTCGGGGGCACGCGGTGACAGGCCGAAAGCTTCGGGGAACAGTTTGTCGCCGTTAAGCAACGCGGCGATGGATTTGGTTGAGACGCTGCCCGGTTCTTCCGAAGGGCCACTTTCCGCGTCATAGAGTTTGGCCGGATTGGACAGCACCACCAGTTTGTCGCCATGGGAGGCGAACACCATTGCCTTGCTGGCGTTGTAGGTCAGTTGATAAAGCGCCACATCGTCGGCGCCGACTTTCACTGTGCCGACTGTGGTGAGCTGTGAATCATCCAACGCCACTTTCGCCAGCGGCTCCAGCACCTTGGCCAGACCACCGCGATCCATCACCAACAAAAAGTCTTTCAGGCGGCCATCCGCCCCACGCCACAGCGCCACATCCGCCGGTTGATCGAAGAGCTGTTCAATCAGGCTGTCCTGCAACTTCAGGTCATGTTCGTAAATGATCCGCCGCAGACTGCCGATCAAACCGAGACGATCCGCATGCGCTTCGTAATAGAAGACGAAATCTTCAGTCAGGGTTTCCTTGAGGAACGGCACCGCCAGCAAATCCTTGGGCAACTGGCTCAAGGAGTGGGTTTCGAGCAGACCGTCCGGCCGGCTCATGCCCAGTTTGTCGCTGGCCAATTCCGCCGGCGGCGCCTTGGGTTTGTGCATAAACCAGCCCAAACCGCCCGCCACGCCGGCCACCAGGCACAGCCCGACCAGCAGCGCCGGCCAGCGGCGAGGAGTTTTGGCTGCTGGCGTTTCGGCGGCCGGAGAAACAGTGTTATCGCTCATGTTCACAAAACCCGATGTCATCCGTGGAGCGGGATGCTTAATAGTTGAAAGTCTTGACCAGCAGCAGGTCACCGATGGCCCGCAGGGGCACGATGAAGGTCTCGCGTTTTTCGTCGACGGTGTTTTCGTTGAGCACCAGGTTGATCTGCGAGGTGATCACCTCATTCTGGTTGCTGGTCTCATCGAAGTTATAGCCGCCACTGCCGAAGTTGCCCCAATAGTTCACGTAAACCAGATAGGTGCCATGCATCGGTGCGGTCATGGTGAACATTTCCGGGCCGGGGCCATCGACGCCGTCCGGGTCCAGACCACCGCCGTTGCTCATCGCCGGGCGAGCCCAGAACGCATGCTGGCCGTCGGGGGTAATGATGTGCAGATCGAGTTCGGCTTTCGGGTCATCCCAACCCAGCACCACGCGAATCCGCGCCGGGGTACGCAGGTTGTTGGCTTCATAGAATTGAACGCGCTTGAGCGACTGGCCTTCGGCGCTGCGCACTTCGACGCTGTTGGAGCCGGCTCCGAACGCATACGGCCGGGCGAAACGCCCCTGATCGTCGGTGTACAGATTAAGAGGATTACCGTTGACGGCCAGGGTGTGCGGCCCTCGCTGAGTGCCGATGGCCTTGAGTTGGCCCTGGATCATGGTGCGATTGCGCTGCACACCGCGATCGATCGGTGGCGTGGGATAGGCGACTTGAGGATTTTCACTGCGGTCCAGCAGGCCGGAATAACGCCAGCCACCCACGGGTTCCGACACCTCGGCCGAAGGCTCGGCCAACGCCGCGGTCGCGCAGATGAGCCCCGTCAGCAATAGAAGAAATGAACGCATGTGACGCCTCCTGCCATGCATAACGAAACCTTGCGCCCGATCCTCGGCGCGTTACAGATCCAAAAACTGCGTTTCGTCAGAAAGACCCATGACTATCGGGTCGTAGAAGGCGCGAAGATTAGCCATTCGGCGGTTTTTTAACAATCGGATACCTCTATTTTTGCGGTGGGATTCACGCTGGCAGGTGGACGGTGAGCCGAATAGGCGTCATATTCGGCTCACCATATGAGCCGAATAACATTTCTATTCGGCTCACCCACTCCAAGAGCACCGAGTTCATGGCACCTCACTGGATCTGGCAGCAGCCCGATTGGCCGAATTTCAACTGGCAAGCAGAGCGGTTGGGGCCGTTTTTGCGCGAGTGTGTCCAAGCACAAGGGCGATTGATGGGCATGGCCAGCTCAGTGGGCAGTTCGCTGAGCGCTCAGAGCGAACTGGATGCGCTGCTGCAGAACATCGTGACCTCCTCCGCCATTGAGGGTGAGCAGTTGAATGCTGGCTCGGTTCGCTCTTCGTTGGCGCGGCGGCTGGGCCTGGAGCTGGTCGATGGCAATAATGTCAGCCAGCGCAGTGAAGGGTTGGCGCAATTGATGCTCGACGCCACTCAGCATTTCGCTGAACCGCTGACGCTGGAGCGATTACTCGATTGGCACGAATGGCTTTTTCCCGAGCAAGAGACCGATCTCGCCAGCCGGTCGATCCGTGTCGGCGCGTTACGTGGCGATGATCCGATGCAAGTGGTGTCCGGCCGGCTCGACAGACCAACCGTTCACTTCGAAGCCCCGCCTCGCCAGGGCCTTGAGCGACAGCTCGACACCTTCCTCACCTGGTTTACCGCCAGCCGAAATCAGGCGGGACTCGATCCATTGCTGCGGGCCGGCATCGCGCACTTCTGGTTTGTCACATTGCACCCTTTCGACGATGGCAACGGTCGCCTGACGCGAACGATCACCGATCTGGCATTGGCTCAGGGTGAAGACCAAGCCATCCGCTTCTATGCCATGTCCGCGAGCATTCTCGAGGATCGGTCCGGCTATTATCGAGTGCTCGAAACCTGCCAGAAAGCCACACTGGATATCACCGAGTGGCTGGAATGGTTTCTGCAGACCCTGCTGCGCAGCTTGCAACAAGCCATGGCGCGGATCGAAAGCGTGCTGGGCAAGGCGCGTTTCTGGCAGGCGCACCGGGAATCAGAGATTTCAACCGAGCAAACCAAGGTGCTGAACCGCTTGCTCGATGGTGGGGAACGAGGTTTCTCGGAGGGCATCAGTGCGGCGCAGTATCAGGCCGTGGCGAAGGTATCCAAAGCTACCGCAACCCGTCATTTAGCCGAGTTGTTGGAGAAAGGTTTCCTCATACGTCTGCCCGGTGGCGGGCGCAGTACTCGATACCAGATCAACTACTCCGATGTCTCACCACTTTAATTGAACCAAACCGCGATCTGTAGCAGCTGGCGAAGCCTGCGTCCGACTGCGCAGCAGTCGTAAAACCAGAACTCGCGGTACATCAGGCATACCGTGCACGCAGGATTGACGACTGCTGCGCAGCCGGACGCAGGCTTCGCCAGCTGCTACACAAAGTGTGTTGCGGCTGAAGCCAGTGGCCGAAACGCGGCCCTCATTTGCCCATAACCCCCATGTCTGCTAGTGTCGCGCCGGTTTAACGTCAACCGGAAATAGCCGCCATGGCCCGCAAAAAAGCTGCACTGGATTTCGAACAATCTCTCGCTGACCTGCAAACGCTGGTGGAGCGCCTGGAGAACGGCGAATTGTCGCTGGAAGACTCGCTGACGGCTTTCGAACAGGGCATCGGTCTGACCCGCGATTGCCAGGCGGCGCTGGCCCAGGCCGAGCAAAAGGTTCAGGTGCTGCTCGAGCGTGATGGCGAGCTGGCCGAGGAACCCTTCGACGCGGATCAGCCAGAATGATTGCAGCGTATTCGGCGACCAGCCAGGCCCGCGTCAATGCTGCACTGGAAACCCTGTTCAACGCGCCGAGCCCTGAGCTCGCGCGTCTGTACGAAGCCATGCGCTACAGCGTGATGAATGGCGGCAAACGGGTCCGCCCGCTGCTGGCCTACGCCGCGTGCGAAGCGCTGGGCGGCAAGGCTGAGCACGCCAACGGCGCAGCGTGCGCGGTGGAGCTGATTCACGCTTATTCCCTGGTGCATGACGATTTGCCGGCCATGGACGACGACGATTTGCGTCGCGGCCAGCCGACCACTCACAAAAAATTTGATGAAGCCTGCGCGATTCTGGCCGGTGACGGCTTGCAGAGCCTGGCCTTCAGCGCCCTGCTTGATCCGCGTCTGAGCACCTCGGACGCTGAAATCCGCCTGCAAATGGTCAGCGCTCTCGCATTGGCCGCGGGCCCGGCAGGCATGGTCGGCGGTCAAGCCATCGACCTCGGCTCGGTCGGTCTGAAACTCGATCAAAAAGCCCTCGAATACATGCACCGACACAAGACCGGCGCGCTGATCGAGGCCAGCGTCAAACTCGGTGCCCTGGCCAGTGGTCGCGCCGAAAAGGACGAACTCAAGTCCTTGCAGACTTATGCACAGGCCATCGGCCTGGCGTTCCAGGTGCAGGACGACATTCTCGACGTCGAAAGCGATACCGAAACCCTCGGCAAACGCCAGGGCGCCGACATCGCGCGCGACAAGCCGACCTATCCGGCCCTGCTCGGCCTCGACGCCGCAAAGGCCTACGCCCTGGAACTGCGCGATCAAGCCCTGCATGCGCTGCGACCGTTTGACGCGGCAGCCGAGCCATTGCGCGATCTGGCCCGTTATATCGTCGATCGGCGCAGCTGACGGCGTATCCGCCAAAAAATACCAACGCGTGGGCAGGGGGCGATGCATCAGGTAAACTGCCGCATCTTTTATACCTATAACGATTCGCCTGATGCCCACGACGTTTCATGAGATTCCCCGCAAGCGCCCGACCACGCCCCTGCTCGACCGTGCCAACACGCCGGACGGCCTGCGCCGGTTAGGCGAAGCCGAGCTGGAAACCCTGGCCGATGAGTTGCGCCTGGAATTGCTCTACACGGTCGGTCAGACCGGCGGGCATTTCGGTGCCGGCCTGGGCGTCATCGAGCTGACCATCGCGCTGCATTACGTGTTCGACACCCCGGACGACCGGCTGGTGTGGGACGTGGGTCATCAGGCCTATCCGCACAAAATACTCACCGGCCGTCGCGAGCGCATGGGCACCCTGCGCCAGAAGGACGGCGTCGCAGCCTTCCCGCGTCGTTCCGAGAGCGAGTACGACACCTTTGGCGTCGGCCACTCCAGCACGTCGATCAGCGCAGCGCTGGGCATGGCCATTGCCGCCCGCCTGCAGAACAGTGATCGCAAGGCGATCGCCGTGATCGGCGATGGCGCACTGACCGCCGGCATGGCCTTCGAGGCGCTGAACCATGCGCCGGAAGTGAACGCCAACATGCTGGTGATCCTCAACGACAACGACATGTCGATCTCGCGCAACGTTGGCGGGCTGTCGAACTATCTGGCGAAAATCCTTTCCAGCCGCACTTACGCGAGCATGCGCGAAGGCAGCAAAAAGGTCCTGTCGCGCCTGCCCGGCGCCTGGGAAATCGCCCGCCGCACCGAAGAATACGCAAAAGGCATGCTGGTCCCCGGCACGCTGTTTGAAGAGCTGGGCTGGAATTACATCGGCCCGATCGATGGCCACGACCTGCCTACCCTGATCGCCACCCTGCGCAACATGCGCGATCTGAAAGGCCCGCAGTTCCTGCACGTCGTCACCAAGAAAGGCAAAGGCTTCGCCCCGGCAGAAGTCGACCCGATCGGCTACCACGCGATTACCAAACTCGAACCGCTGAACGCTCCGGCCGCCGCGCCGAAGAAAGCCGGCGGGCCGAAGTATTCCGGCGTATTTGGTGAATGGCTATGCGACATGGCCGCGTCTGATCCGCGTTTGGTGGGCATTACCCCGGCGATGAAGGAAGGCTCCGATCTGGTGGCCTTCAGCGAGCGTTTCCCGCTGCGCTATTTCGATGTGGCGATTGCCGAGCAACACGCTGTGACCCTCGCTGCCGGCATGGCCTGCGAAGGCGCGAAACCGGTGGTGGCGATTTATTCGACGTTCCTGCAACGCGGTTACGACCAACTGATTCATGACGTCGCGGTGCAAAACCTCGACGTCCTGTTCGCCATCGACCGCGCAGGTCTGGTCGGCGAAGACGGCCCGACTCATGCGGGCAGCTTCGACCTGTCGTTCCTGCGCTGCATCCCCGGCATGCTGGTGATGACCCCGAGCGACGAGAACGAACTGCGCAAAATGCTCACCACTGGCCACCTGTTCAACGGGCCGGCGGCGGTGCGTTATCCGCGCGGCTCTGGCCCGAACGCGACGATCGAGAAAGACCTCGAACCGATCGAAATCGGCAAGGGTGTGGTTCGTCGTCAGGGCAGCAAAGTCGCTCTGCTGGTGTTCGGCGTGCAACTGGCCGAGGCGCTGAAAGTCGCCGAGACGCTGGATGCAACCGTGGTCGACATGCGTTTCGTCAAACCGCTTGATGAAGCACTGGTTCGCGATATCGCCAGCAGCCACGAGCTGCTGGTGACCATCGAAGAGAACGCGATCATGGGCGGTGCCGGTGGCGCGGTCAGCGAGTTTCTTGCTCGCGAAAACATCCTCAAGTCGATGCTGCATCTGGGCCTGCCGGACAGTTACGTCGAGCACGCCAAGCCTGCGCAAATGCTGGCCGAATGCGGGCTGGATGAGGCCGGGATCGAAGCGTCGGTGCGTGAGCGCTTGCAACTGCTCAACATCTAAAGACACATACAAAACCCTGTGGGAGCGAGCTTGCTCGCGATAGCGGTCTGACAGTCGACATATTCGTTGACTGACACACCGTCATCGCGAGCAAGCTCGCTCCCACATTGGTTTTCATGCCTTTCAAAACTGTACTCGCTCCAAAGCCAATGGACTTCCGATGAAACTCTCCCCCCTCGCCCTGACGCTGACCCTGCTGCCGGCCGGCCAACTGCTGGCCGACACCTTCGAACGCGATCAAGCCCTGAAGCTTCCCGACGTGCTGATCAGCGCCAATCGTCAGGTCGAAGCGCGCAATGACAGCAGCGCCGCCAACACCGTGTTCACCCGCGAAGATATTGATCGCCTGCAACCGAGCAGCGTCACTGACTTGCTGCGTCGTGTGCCGGGTGTGCAGGTCGGGCAAACCGGCGGGCGCGGGAGTCTGCCGGGGATTTACATTCGCGGTACCAAGTCGGCCCAAAGCCTGGTGCTGGTCGACGGCCAGCGCATCGGCAACTCCACCTCCGGCGACAGCAACCTGCAACACATCAACATTGAACAGGTCGAGCGCGTGGAAGTGCTGCGCGGTTCCCGCTCGGTGATTTATGGCAGCGATGCGATTGGCGGGGTGATCCAGATCTTTACTCGTCGCGGCGGCGAGCAAGGCCTGCAACCGCGAATGCACGTGGGCTTTGGCAGCAATCAGACCTGGGAACGCAGCCTCGGGCTGTCCGGCGGCGACGAGCAGACCCGATTCAATCTCGGCGCCAGCCTCGATGAAACCGCCGGAATCAATCGCACCCGCGAGTCGTACCCCAGCGATGGCGATCATGACGAATACCGCAACAAATCGATGAGCTTGAGCCTGAGTCACGCCCTCACCGATGACCTCGAAATCGGCGCCAACCTGCTGGATAACCGTGGAAAAAGTGAGTTCGATAATCCATTCGGTCGCTTCGACATGGACACGTTCGAGTCAGTTCAGCAACAGCCCTACAGCGACTTCGCGGTGAGCAGCGTCAGCAGTTACGTCGATGCGCGTATCAGTGACCTGTGGAAAACCCGCGTCGAGTTCGGCCACAGTGAAAACCGCGAGAAGACGCTCGACAAGCTCAGTGACGAACGCAGTGTTTTCAACACGTATCGCGACTCGGTGAACTGGCAGAACGACCTGACCCTCGACGAGCGCAACAGCCTGATCCTCGGCGGCGACTGGTACGAGGACCGGATCAACAGCAGCACGCCATTCGACGAGGACAGCCGCTGGAACCATGCGGCGTTCATTCAGCATCACTACCAGGCGGATAGCTTCTCCACCGAGCTGGGTCTGCGCCGGGATCAGAACCAGCAGTTCGGCGGCCAGAACAGCTGGAGTGGCACTTTCACCCTGCCGCTGAATCCGGACAACGATGTGCTGCTGACCTACAGCGAAGGCTTCCGCGCGCCGACGTTCAATGATCTGTATTACCCCGACTTCAGTAATCCGGATCTGAAACCCGAGACGTCGAAAAGCTATGAGCTGCAATGGCGCAGTCAACTGACAGACACCGCTCGCCTGGAAGCTTCTCTGTACCGTACGGACCTGGAAGACGCGATTATTTTCGGTAGCAACTCACGGCCGCAGAACGTCGCCTCGGCACGTATCAATGGTTTCGAAGCGGCTTTGAAACAGGAACTGTTCGGCTGGCAGAGCAACCTCGGTGTGGCGATCATCGACCCGCGGGATCGCGACAGCGGTCACACCCTGGCTCGTCGCGCGCGGCGGACCTTGAGCCTGGATCTGGATCGGCAGTTCGACCGGCTAGGGCTCGGCGCCAGTTGGCAGGCCGTGAGCAGTAGCTACGACGATGAGAACAATCAGCAGCCGTTGGGCGGGTATGCGCTGCTGGGGTTGCGCAGCAGCTGGGAGTTGAACCGTGAGATCAAGCTTGAGCTTAAGGTCGACAACCTGCTGGACAAGGGTTATAGCCGGGCGCTGTACAGCCATGATGGCAGCCAGTATGGGTATCGTGAGGAAGGTCGGGCGTGGATGTTTGGGGTGACCTGGACACCGGAGCTCTAAAGAGCCACGCGGTCATTTGTGGCGAGGGGATTTATCCCCGTCGGGCTGCGAAGCGGCCCCCAACGCCTGCACGCGCGGCGTATCAGGTACAACCCATGCAATGTTTACGACTGCTTCGCAGCCGAACGGGGATAAATCCCCTCGCCACAGGTCAGCGGTCGGGCGCGATCAATTGACAGAGTTTGGCAGTCGCTTCGATCATCTGCCCACTCGGCCGCTCCAGCCCTTTATCCGTTACCAACAGCAACCGTCCCTGCGCCACCGCAGCCACCTGCGGCCATGCTTTCCACGCATCGAGCTGCGCCTGATCACTGGCCAGAATTACGTCTGGATTACGCTGCAATACCGCCTCAATACTGACCTGCGGCGCCGGCAGGGTCAGGTCGGCAAACACATTGCGCGCCCCGCACACTTCAAGCGCATCACTGATGATCTGCCCGCCACCAACGGTGTACAGCGGCCGATCCCAGACCTGATAAAACACCCGCAATGGCACATCCCGACGATAACGCTGGCGCAGCGAATCCAGTTGCTGACGCAACTTTTCAGCCAATGAAACGCCACGCTCCGAACGGCCGAGCTGTGAGGCAATCGCCTCGATCTGTGAAGTGAGTTGTTCAAGGTTGTGAGGTTCGGCAATGTAGGTGGGAATGCTCAACCGCTTGAGCTGTTCACGCTGGGCCGGGCCAACGCTGCCGGGCCAGAGCAACAACAGATCAGGTTTGAGACTGAGCAGCTGTTCCATGTCCAGCTGGCCATAGCGGCCAACCGAAGGAAGGTTTTTGAGCTCGGCAGGACGCTCACCGGCATCCAGCACACCCACCAGCAGGTCGGCTGAACCCAGCTCAACAACGATTTCAGAGAGCGATGGCGCGAGGCTGACAACGCGTTCGACCGCAGCCGCCGGACCATTGACGGCCAGCAGCAAAACCGCCAGCCAGATGAGCCGCATCAGCCGAGTTGACGCGGAATACGGTAGAGGTAAAACAACACCAGGGTCGACAGCGCCAGCAGCATCAACGGCACGGCTTCGAGGCCGACGAATACCGCCAGCGCGCCGATCCAGGCTGGCAGGCCGGCAGCCAGGAATGCCGTGCGACGCTTGGCAGCCAGGGCGATCCAGGCAGCAGGTTCTTCAGGGGTGTCGAGGGCTTTTTGAGTGGCGATCAGCGCGTGCTTATAGCCGCCAAAGAATTTCAGGCTGACAAACATCGACGCCACACCGGCGATGAACAACGGCATCGCCAGCACCGGCAGGATCGCCTCGCTCTGGCCAAAAACGCCGTTGATCACGAACAGCGGTACCAAGGCCAGCGCCAGGTATTGCCACCAGTTGACGGACAGTCGCCGCCGAACCTGACCGCGGGTCACGCCCGGTCTGCCTCACCCTGATGCTCGTTGCCCATCATGTGGTCGAGCTTGCTGGCCTTGGTGGCCAGGTAGAGTTTGTTGTGCGGATTGTGGCCGGTGTGCAGCGGCACGCGCTCGGCGACCACGATGCCCATGTCGGTCAAGGCTTTGACCTTGCGTGGGTTATTGGTCATCAGACGCAGGGATTTCACGCCCAGGTGCTCCAGCATCGGCAGGCACATGGCGTAGTCACGTTGGTCGGCGGCAAAGCCCAGACGCTCGTTGGCTTCAACGGTATCGGCGCCGCCATCCTGCAATTCATAGGCGCGGATCTTGTTCAGCAGGCCAATGCCTCGGCCCTCTTGACGCAAGTACAGCAACACGCCACGGCCTTCACGGGCGATGGCCTGCAAGGCGGCCTCGAGTTGCGAGCCGCAGTCGCAACGCTGGCTGAACAAGGCATCGCCAGTCAGGCATTCGGAGTGCAACCGGCCGAGTACCGGGGCACCGTCGGCGAACTCACCCAGGCTCAGCACAACGTGCTCGCGCCCGTTTTCTTCATCGAGAAAGCCGTGCATGGTGAATTGCGCAAAAGGCGTTGGCAGCTTGGAAGCGGCGACAAAAACGACAGGCACCGGTGTGCTCCTGATCAATAAGTACTGGAGATTCGCAGAGGCGGCATTGTAACAGCACGTTCCGACAGACGCTTAGGCTGAATTATGGGGCATAACAATCAAAAAGTTAGATCTCAGGTCCCCTGCGATCAATGTAGGAGCTGCCGAAGGCTGCGATCTTTTGATTTTGATGTGCGGTGCCTTTGAAGGCACAAAGATCAAAAGATCGCAGCCTTCGGCAGCTCCTACATTGACCGTGTTCAGTTTGAGTCGAATGGATAGGGTTGTTTCCAGCGTTCGAAGATCGGTTTCAGCTGGCCGTTTTTCACCAGTTGCTCCATGCGCTGATCAAACAGCGCCATCAGTATCCGGGCCTTAGGGGTCTTGGCAAAGCACAGATACAGCGGCAATTCCGCGATGTGGGTGCGACGGAACTGCGACGGATCCTTGGCCCACTTGAGGACATAGTCGACCTCGGTCAGCGCGTCGATGTAAAAGTCGGCGCGGTTGCGGGTCAACATCGACAAAATCCCGGTACGCCGCATGACTTCGTTATAGCGGCGCACGTTGGGCAGGTAATCCTGGTAGTCGTAGCCGCGGACCCAGGCCAGTCGATAGTTGCCCAGGGTTTCCGGGGTCGGTGCGGGGTTGCTGGCCAGGCCCAAGGCATAGATGTGATCGGTATCGAAATTCCAGCGCGGATAGAGCAGATCGCTGGACTCATCAAAATAGGAGCCGACACAGGCATCCACTTCGCCGCGCTGGGCCAGGCCCATGGAGCGGACGTAGGGTTCGCTGCGGATGTCCAGTTTGACACCTGCCGGTTCGAAGACTTCCCGCAACACGTCCCAGCCCAGACCGTGGCCATCGGCGGCGGTGTAGTCTTCCCAGTCTTCGCTGGCCAGATGAATCACCGACGGCGTTGTGCCCCCGTCACTCGCCTGGGCGAGCGAGCAAAACATCGCGAAAACCATCACAGCCAACCAGCGTCGAGCCATCCCTAGTCCCCTGTTTTGCCCGTCAGGCAAAAATCCATACCAGCCCCTGCATCGCCAACCACGCAAATACCCCGGCCAATACATCATCGAGCATGATCCCGACGCCGCCATGCACATGCCGGTCGATCCAGTGAATCGGCCACGGCTTGAGGATGTCGAAGAAGCGGAACATCAAAAAACCCGCCAGCAACCAGTACCAACCTTCCGGCACCAGCCACAAGGTGATCCACATCCCAACCATTTCGTCCCAGACGATGCCTTCGTGGTCGTGCACCCGCAAATCGTCGGCTACTTTGCCGCACAGCCAGAAGCCGAACAGCATGGTGATGCCGAGCATCAGCCAGTAGCCCCAATCGGGCAGCATCTGCCACAACGGGATAAAGGGTAGCGCAACTAACGAACCCCAGGTGCCCGGTGCTTTTGGCAAGGTGCCCGAACCGAAGCCGAACGCCAGGAAGTGCCACGGATTGCGCCAGACCGACGGCGGTACGAATTCCGCCGGGACCTGTTTGGGATGATCTGTCACGGTGTCTCCCGAAAATGTTGATAACCCCGGGTTTGCGGGGTGATGTCTTGACCGTCGGCGTTTAGCAGCATCACGCCCTGCCCCGTCACAACACGGCCGACCACATGGATCGGCCAGCCATCGGCCACCAATTTCGGCAAGTCGACGGACGGTAAGGTAAAGGCCAGCACGTAATCATCACCGCCGCTCAGGGCCGCGACTTCTGCACCCGATTGACCGAGGAAGGCCACTAAAGCTTTCGACAATGGCAACGTGTCCCGTTCAACCTGAATGCCGACCTTTGACGCGAGGGCAATATGCCCGCAGTCCGCGAGCAGGCCGTCGGAGATGTCCAGCGCCGAGGTGGCTTTACCACGCAGCGCCTGGCCCAACGCAAGTTGCGGCTGCGGCGACCAGTAATGTGCCAGCAGCGGATCGGCGATAGTGGCTTCAGCCGTCCGCTGACCGAGCACCAGCGGCAATGCCCCCGCCGCGTTGCCAAGCTCACCGCCAACGCACAGCAAATCGCCTGGCTGCGCACCGCTGCGGGTCAACGCCAAACCTGTCGGCACACGACCGAACACGGTCATGGTCAGGCTTAATGGCCCACGGGTGGTATCGCCGCCCACCAGCGCCACGCCACAGCTTTGCGCCATGAGGTTCAAACCACGGGCGTAGGCGTCCAGCCAATCGGCGGTCACCGTCGGCAAGGTCAGGGCAAGGGTAAAGGCAATGGGGGTGGCGCCCATGGCAGCCAGGTCGCTGACGGCCACGGCCAGCGAGCGCTGACCGAGCAGAAACGGGTCGCAAGGATCTGCGAAATGCACGCCGGCAACCAGCGTGTCGGTGGAAATGGCCAACTGCTCCCCGGGGGGAACAGCCAGCAAGGCGCAGTCATCGCCGATCCCGAGGGCAACGCCTTCGCCGCCCTGCGCACAAGGCGCGGCGGCGAAGAAATTGCGGATCAGCTCAAACTCGCCCATGGCAGCCATTCAAGCGCGAATCAGCGCTTGAACGCCTTCACTTCAGCTTCACGCAGACGCGGGGCCAGCTTGTCGAGTACACCGTTGACGAACTTGTGGCCGTCGGTGGAACCGAAGACTTTCGCCAGCTCGATACCTTCGTTGATCACAACGCGGTACGGCACGTCGACGCGCTTGAGCAGTTCCCAGGTCGACAGGCGCAGAACGGCCAGTTCAACCGGGTCCAGCTCTTCGATGGTGATGTCCAGGCACGGCGTCAGTGCAGCGTCGATCTCAGGCTTGTGAGCCGGAACGCCGTGCAGGATGTCGTGGAAGTAAGCGGCATCGACATCGCTGAAATCGTTATCGACCCGAAACTGCGCTTCGATCTCGTTCAAAGATTGCTTGGCCATGTGCCATTGGTACAGCGCCTGAGTCGCGAGCTGACGGGCTTCGCGACGCTTGACGCTTTTCGATGGCTTGCCGGCATCCGCAGGCTTTGGATCGCGCGGGTTGAAACGATCGCTTTCGTCGCTAATCACTTGGCCTCCAACTGCGCCAGCAGGCTGACCATTTCCAGAGCGGACAGGGCAGCTTCAGCACCTTTGTTACCGGCCTTGGTGCCGGAACGTTCGATGGCTTGCTCGATGGAATCAACGGTCAGCACGCCAAATGCGACTGGAACGCCGAACTCCATGGACACCTGGGACAGGCCCTTGGTGCATTCGCCCGCCACGTATTCGAAGTGCGGAGTACCGCCACGAATGACCGCGCCCAGGGCGATGATTGCCGCGTACTCGCCCTTCTGAGCGACTTTCTGCGCAACCAGCGGGATTTCGAAGGCGCCAGGTGCGCGGATGATGGTGATGTCGCTTTCGCTCACGCCGTGGCGAACCAGGGCATCAACTGCACCGCTGACCAGACTTTCAACGACGAAGCTGTTGAAACGGCCTACTACCAAAGCGTAGCGGCCTTTAGGGGCGATGAAGGTACCTTCGATGGTCTTCAGGGTCATTCGTTAGATCTCTTAAAGAGCCGGGACGCGTTTTCTACGCGTCCCTCAGTGATGTGTTAACCGCGAATCAAGGACTGGAAACAACCGGTCATTATTCGGAGGGCACGTATTCTACAACTTCCAGATCGAAACCGGATATCGCATTAAATTTCATCGGAGCACTCATCAGGCGCATTTTGCGCACGCCCAGGTCCCGAAGGATCTGCGAACCGGCACCCACGATGCTGTAGGTGGTCGGTTTTTTCGCCGGAACGTGCTCCGCGGTTTCACGGATATGCGCCAGCAACACGTCGCCATCGAGCGGGTGACCGAGCAACAGCACCACACCACTTCCAGCCTCGGCAACCGCGGCCATCGCCGCGCGCAGGCTCCAGCGGCCCGGTTGCTTGACCATCAACAGGTCGCGCAGCGGGTCCATGTTGTGCACCCGAACCAGGGTCGGCTCTTCAGCGCACACGGTGCCCAGAGTGAGGGCCATGTGCACGTCGCCTTCCACGGAATCACGATAGGTCACCAGGTTGAATTGGCCCAGTTCGCTGTCCAGCGGCTGCTCGGCAATCCGCTGAACGGTACGTTCGTGGATCATCCGGTAGTGAATCAGGTCGGCGATGGTGCCGATCTTGATGTTGTGTTCGGCAGCAAACGCTTCCAGTTCCGCGCGGCGGGACATGGTGCCGTCGTCGTTCATCACTTCGCAGATCACGCCGCTCGGCTCGAAACCGGCCATACGCGCCAGGTCGCATGCCGCTTCGGTGTGGCCGGCGCGAGCGAGGGTGCCGCCAGCCTGGGCCATCAGCGGGAAGATGTGGCCGGGGCTGACGATGTCTTCAGCCTTGGCGTCTTTTGCGGCAGCGGCCTGCACGGTGCGCGCACGGTCGGCGGCAGAAATGCCGGTGGTCACGCCGGTGGCTGCTTCGATGGACACGGTGAACTTGGTGCCGAAGCCGGAACCGTTGCGCGGCGCCATCAAGGGCAGCTTCAGCAGTTCGCAGCGCTCGCGGCTCATCGGCATGCAGATCAGGCCACGGGCGTGCTTGGCCATGAAGTTGATGTGTTCAGGCTGGCAGCACTCGGCGGCCATGATCAGGTCGCCTTCGTTCTCGCGGTCTTCGTCATCCATGAGGATGACCATCTTGCCTTGGCGGATGTCTTCAACCAGTTCTTCGATGCTATTGAGCGCCACAAGGCACCCCCTTGAGTCAGGATTTGAGGTAGCCGTTGGCGGCCAGAAAGCTTTCGGTGATGTTACTGGACGTTGGCTCTGCGGCTTTATCGCCTAACAGCAGGCGCTCCAGATAACGGGCAAGCAAGTCAACTTCGAGGTTCACCCGGCGACCTGGCTGATAAGACGCCATGATGGTTTCGCTCAAGGTGTGCGGAATGATCGTCAGCAAGAACTCGGCGCCATCGACTGCGTTCACGGTCAGGCTGGTGCCGTCGACGGTGATCGAGCCTTTATGGGCGATGTACTTGGCCAGTTCTTTCGGTGCACGGATGCGGAATTCCACCGCGCGAGCATTCTCGGTACGGGCAACCACTTCACCCACGCCATCGACATGGCCGCTGACCAGATGCCCGCCGAGGCGAGTGGTCGGGGTCAGGGCTTTTTCCAGGTTCACCGGGCTGCCGCTTTTCAGATCATTCATGGCGGTGCAGTCGAGGGTTTCGCGACTGACGTCCGCCGCAAAGCCGTTGCCTGGTAACTCAACCGCAGTCAGGCACACGCCGTTGACCGCGATGCTGTCACCCAGTTTGACGTCGCTCAGATCGAGCTTGCCGGTTTCTACGTGTACCCGCACATCTCCGCCTTTTGGGGTCAATGCACGAATACTGCCGATGGATTCGATGATGCCGGTAAACATGGAGTCCTCCTCGAGAACAGGGCCGTCGCGTGGCGCAGGCCCGGAATTATACGCTCGCCGCTGGCGAAGGAATGGCGATGACTCGCCAGTCATCGCCAACCGCGCGAATTTCGGTGATTTTGAGTTCAGGCGCATCCTTCATTTGCGCGAGCGGCCAATCCAGCAACGGGCGCGCAGACGAACCTAAAAACTTGCCTGCGATGAAAATCTGGAATTCGTCGACCAGCCCTTGTTGAGCGAAAGCCCCGGCCAGGCGCGGACCCGCTTCGACCAACACTTCGTTGACCCCGCGATTGGCCAGTTCGACCAGCAGTTTGCGCAGGTCGACCAAGCCATCCTCGCCCGCCACGATCAGGCATTCCGGACCGTTGGCGTATTGCTCTTCGATCGCCATGCACGTGGCGACCAGCGCCGGGCCAGCCTTGAAGAACGGTGCATCCAGCGGCACTCGCAGACGACCGTCGATCAGCACGCGAAGCGGCGGACGGCTCATGGCCAAAGCGGTTTGCTCGGCGTCCAGCCCCAGCTCGTCAGCGCGTACGGTCAAACGGGCGTTGTCTGCCAGCACCGTGTCGGCGCCGGTCAGCACTACGCTGGCCTGAGCACGCAGTCGTTGTACCGCCGAACGCGCCGCAGGACCGGTGATCCATTGGCTTTCGCCGCTTTCCATCGCCGTGCGACCGTCAAGGCTCATGGCCAACTTGACCCGCACGAACGGCAAGCCGTGTTCCATGCGCTTTAGGAAACCTTCGTTGAGCTTGCGCGCTTCGCCTTCCAACACACCGCTTTCGGTAGCAATACCGGCCTGGGCCAGGCGCTGCATGCCACGACCGGCAACCGACGGATTCGGGTCTTGCATCGCCGCGACGACCCGAGCCACACCCGCATGTACCAGCGCATCCGCACAAGGCGGCGTACGCCCGTGGTGGCTGCAAGGTTCGAGGGTCACGTAAGCGGTGGCGCCTCGAGCCTTATCGCCGGCGGCGCGCAGGGCGTGGACTTCGGCGTGGGGTTCGCCGGTGCGCACGTGCCAGCCTTCACCGACAATTTGCCCGTCCCGCACGATCACGCAGCCAACCCGCGGGTTGGGGTGCGTCGTGTAATGACCTTTGCGCGCCAGTTCCAGGGCACGGGCCATGTAATGGGCGTCGAGGCTGGCTTGTTCGGAAGAGGTGGTCATTCTTTAACCGGCTCTCTGGCCAGGCGATCGATCTCTTCGCGGAACTCGTTGAGGTCCTGAAAGCGCCGATACACGGAGGCGAAACGAATGTAGGCGACTTCGTCGAGCTTTTGCAGCTCGGCCATCACCAGTTCACCGACGACAAGGGATTTTACCTCTCGCTCACCGGTGGCGCGCAGTTTGTGTTTGATGTGCACCAACGACGACTCCAGGCGTTCGACACTCACCGGGCGCTTCTCCAGCGCACGCTGCATGCCGGCGCGGAGTTTTTCTTCGTCGAACGGCTGGCGGCTGCCGTCGGTTTTGATCAGGCGCGGCAACACCAGTTCGGCCGTCTCGAACGTCGTGAAACGCTCGCCGCAGGCCAGGCATTCACGCCGGCGGCGTACCTGTTCGCCCTCGGCGACCAGACGCGAGTCGATGACCTTGGTGTCGTTGGCACCGCAGAAGGGACAGTGCATGGTGGCAGGCAACAAAAAAAGGGAGGGCCATGGTAGCGCATCCCCGTGGCAAGACAAGCCATAGGGTTTGCGGTATACAGACGGGCTATAGAGCTAGATCCATGGATTTCACCTTGCTGGAGCCGAAAATGTCCCTAAGACCGCTCGTTTTGCTCAGTCTTTTCAGCCTGCTGGTGGCCTGCAGCAGCGATGCGCCCAAGCCCCAGCCGCCGACGCCAGGGCCAGCCCCACAGGCGGCGCAGAAAAAAGCCAAAGAGTCCGCCAACCTGGGCCCGCTCCCCGCGTATCAGCGTGAATTGAGCGGCACCCTACAAGGCGTGCCGGCGGGTGCCGAAGTCGAACTGGCGCTGCTGGTGATCGACGACAAGGACCGCCCGCAGCAATTGCTCGCCAGTTCCAGCCTGATCGGCACCAATCAGGCTCTGCCGTTTCACCTGCGTTTCAACCCGGAATCCTTCCCGGTCGGTGCCCGCGTTGAACTGCGGGGCCGCGCCAGCCAGTCCGGTCAGCTGATTTTGCATCTGCCGTCGCAAGTCATTAGCCAGCCAACGACGCAAGTGCTGGGTCAGCTGCAATTCGTCAAAGCGCCATGATTGCACCGCTCGACCTGCAACAGGCGCTGGGTGAATTGCTCGGTGACGCACAACTGGTTGCCTGTGAATTGCCGGACACCGATCTGAAGCTTTGGCTGATCGACGGCGACAACATGGACCGCGCGTTCAGCCCGGAAGAAACCCGGCGGATTCTCCATGAGCCGCCTTATTGGAGTTTTTGCTGGGCCAGTGGGCTGGCGGTCGCCCGTTATCTCGCCGAATTCCCTGAGTGGGTCAAAGGCAAGCGGGTGCTGGATTTCGGTGCTGGTTCCGGGGTGGCGGGGATCGCGGCAGTGAAGGCCGGAGCGCTGGAAGTGGTGGCCTGCGACCTCGACCCGCTGGCGATTGCGGCGTGCCGGGCGAATGCCGAACTCAATGACGTACACCTCAACTACTCGACGGATTTTTTCGCCGAAGCGGATCGGTTTGATCTGATTCTGGTGGCCGACGTGCTGTACGACCGGGCGAATCTGCCGTTGCTCGATGAATTCCTGAGTCGCGGCCAGCAAGCGTTGGTAGCGGATTCCCGAGTGAGGGATTTCAGGCACCCGCTCTATCAGCGCATCGAGATGCTGGAAGCGATGACCCTGCCCGATCTGGCCGAACCCGAAGAGTTTCGGCATGTGAGCCTCTACCACGCGCGTCGCGTTTGAAGCCGCTAAAAGATCGTCCGAACGCGGCCCGAACCTTCGGCAGCTCCCACAGGATTGGGTTCGCACTCGGTCAATGTAGGAGCTGCCGAAGGCTGCGATCTTTTGCGCCAGCCCTTATAGTGAGCAGATTCACGCTTCCAAGAGATCCCCCATGAGTCAGGAAACGCCGTACATCTTCGACGCCACGACTGCCGATTTCGAGCAGTCGGTGATCGAGAACTCTTTCCACAAACCGGTGCTGGTGGATTTCTGGGCCGAATGGTGTGCGCCGTGCAAGGCCTTGATGCCGATGCTGCAAACCATCGCGGAGAGCTATCAGGGCGAGTTGCTGCTGGCCAAGGTCAACTGCGACGTCGAGCCGGACATCGTTTCGCGCTTCGGCATTCGCAGCCTGCCGACGGTGGTGCTGTTCAAGGACGGTCAGCCGGTGGATGGTTTCGCCGGTGCACAGCCTGAATCTGCGGTACGCGCAATGCTCGAACCTCACGTGCAAATGCCGCCGCCGGCGGCTGCCGACCCGTTCGAACAGGCTCAGGCCCTGTTTGATGACAACCGCTTCGCCGACGCCGAAGCCACACTGAAAGTGCTGCTGGGCGAAAACAACACCAATGCCAAGGCGCTGATTCTCTACGCCCGCTGCCTCACCGAACGTGGCGAGCTGGGTGAAGCGCAAACCGTGCTCGACGCAGTCAAGAGCGATGAGCACAAGGCAGCCCTCGCCGGCGCCAAGGCGCAGATCCAGTTCCTCGGTCAGGCCAAGGACCTGCCGGATGCGGCAGAGCTGAAAGCGCGCCTGGCAAAGAATCCGCAGGACGATGAAGCGGTTTATCAGCTGGCGATCCAGCAACTGGCCCGTCAGCAGTACGATGCGGCGCTGGATGCGTTGCTCAAGCTGTTCGTGCGCAATCGCAGCTACAACGAAGGCCTGCCGCACAAGACCTTGCTGCAGGTGTTCGAACTGCTGGGCAACGATCACCCGCTGGTGACCACGTACCGCCGCAAGTTGTTTGCTGCGTTGTATTAACCCGTAGGAGCTGCGGCGCGCTGCGATCTTTTGATCTTGCTTTTGGGTCGCTGAATGGCCGGAAGATCAAAAGATCGCAGCCTGCGGCAGCTCCTACGCTGGCTCTTGCCAGCTGTAGAGCGGCGTATCCCCGCCGCTCGTCACCTTCACATCAGAGCAGTGGCGCAAACGCACCAGCAACCGCTTGCCCGACGCCGCGCTGCCGGTCAGTCCTTCCAACTGATCCAGCAAATCCGGTCCGCTCAATTGCCCGGCCTTGCGCAGCAAATCCTTGGCGATCTGCCACAGCGCATCATCCTGATTGATCGGTTTTGCCGGTGCAGCACTGGCCTCCGGTTTCACCACCTGTAACTGCGCACCGAGCCGCGCCCAGTCGCCGTCATCCATCTCCAACGTCAAATCCACCGGCCAGTCGCCGATGCTTCCGCGTATACGCAACATAAGTCTGCTCCTGCACATTTCTGACTTGCATGCTCCCATGGGACTTGTGCAACGCCAAGCAGGCGGTCAAACTCTCGGCACTTACGTTATAAGATTACATAACAAACTCTTCATTTTACTTTTCGGAGACCCGCCATGCGCCGTCTGCTTCTCGCTCTGCCGTTTGCCCTGTTGCCGCTGGCCGTCGCCCACGCTGGCGATGAACATGATCATGAGCACGGCAGCCTCGGCACCCACGAGCATGGTGTCGGTCGCCTGAACGCAGCATTGGATGGTCAAACCCTGGAGCTGGAACTGGAAAGCCCGGCGATGAACCTGGTGGGTTTCGAACACGCCGCTGCCACCGACGCCGACAAGGCCAAAGTCGCCGCCGTTCGTGCGCTGCTTGAGAAACCGCTGGTGCTGTTCAAGCTGCCGAAAGCCGCTGGTTGCGTGGTCGCGACTCAGGAACTGGAAAGTCCGTTGTTCGGCGACAAGCCCGATGCCGACGAAGAGGCCAAGGGCGAACATCACCACGACCACAGCGAAATCCACGCCCATTACCAATTCAGCTGCTCGGCACCGGGTGCGCTGAAAGACCTGGACCTGGCGAACATCTTCAACACCTTCCCGGCGACCCAGAAGATTCAGGTACAACTGATCAGCCCGAGCGGGCAGCAAGGGGTTGAAGTGACGGCCAAGGCTGCCGCCCTGAAATTCTAAATTCACCCCGATCCCCTGTAGGAGCTGTCGAGTGCAACGAGGCTGCGATCTTTTGATCTTGATCTTTAAAGTCAAAAGATCGCAGCCTCGTTGCACTCGACAGCTCCTACAGGTCATCAGCACTCATGAAACCGGTTAAATGACCCAAGCACTCATCGAACTGTCCGACCTGGGCTTCAGCTGGCCCGGTCATCCGTTGCTGCTGGACATCCCGGCGTTTCGCCTTATGCCTGGCGAAACCCTGTTCCTCAAAGGCCCCAGCGGCAGCGGCAAGACCACCCTGCTCGGCCTGCTCGGCGGTGTGCAGAAGCCTGATCGCGGCAGCATCCGATTGCTGGGCCAGGAGCTGACCGAACTCTCGGCCGGTGCCCGCGACCGCTTCCGGGTCGATCACACCGGCTACATCTTCCAGCAGTTCAACTTGCTGCCGTTTCTCTCGGTGCGCGAGAACGTTGAGTTGCCCTGCCACTTCTCCAAACTGCGCGCTGAACGGGCGACCCAGCGTCAAGGCAGCGTCGATCAGGCGGCGGCCACCCTCCTCGCCCACCTGGGTCTGAAGGATGAAAGCATCCTCAGTCGCCGCGCCGATTCGCTGTCCATCGGCCAACAGCAACGGGTGGCCGCTGCGCGCGCGTTGATCGGTCAGCCTGAGTTGGTGATCGCCGACGAACCGACCTCGGCCCTGGATTACGACGCCCGCGAGAACTTCATTCGCTTGCTGTTCGCCGAATGCCGCGAAGCCGGGTCGAGCCTGCTGTTCGTCAGCCATGACCAGAGCCTGGCACCGCTGTTCGATCGCCATCTGTCGCTGGCCGATCTCAATCGCGCCGCCACCCCGTCCGAGGTCTGAGATGTATTTGTTTCGTCTAGCCATGGCCAGCCTGGCTAACCGCCGCTTCACCGCGATCCTCACCGCGTTCGCCATTGCCCTGTCGGTCTGCCTGCTGCTCGCGGTGGAACGGGTGCGCACCGAAGCCAAGGCCAGTTTCGCCAGCACCATCAGCGGTACCGACCTGATCGTCGGCGCCCGTTCCGGCTCGGTAAACCTGTTGCTGTACTCGGTGTTCCGCATCGGCAACGCCACCAACAACATCCGCTGGGACAGCTTCGAGCACTTCGCCAACAACCCGAAAGTGAAGTGGGCAATCCCTATGTCCCTGGGCGATTCCCATCGCGGTTACCGGGTGATGGGCACCACCGAGGCGTACTTCGAGCATTACCAGTACGGTCATCAGCAACACCTGGAACTGGCCGACGGCCGCGCCTTCGCCACCGACCCGTTCGAAGTGGTACTCGGTGCCGAAGTGGCGGATGCGCTGCATTACAAACTCGGTGACAAACTGGTGCTGGCCCACGGCGTGGCAGTGATCAGCCTGGTCAAGCACGACGACAAACCGTTCACCGTGGTCGGCATTCTCAAACGCACCGGCACCCCGGTGGACCGCACGTTGCACATCAGCCTTGGCGGCATGGAAGCGATTCACATCGACTGGCACAACGGCGTGCCGGCGCGCGGCAACGGTCGGATCAGTGCCGATCAGGCACGCAACATGGACCTGACACCGCAAGCGATCACCGCGTTCATGCTCGGCCTCAACAGCAAGATTTCGACCTTCGCGCTGCAGCGTGAGATCAACGAATTCCGGGGTGAACCGATGCTGGCGATCCTGCCGGGCGTGGCGCTGCAAGAGCTGTGGAGTTTGATGAGCACGGCGGAAAAAGCCTTGTTCGTGGTCTCACTGTTCGTGGTGCTGACCGGGCTGATCGGCATGCTCACGGCAATCCTCACCAGCCTCAACGAACGCCGTCGGGAGATGGCGATTCTGCGTTCGGTGGGTGCCCGACCGTGGCACATCGCGACCTTGCTGGTGCTGGAGGCGTTTGCCTTGGCACTGTCGGGCGTGATTGCCGGGGTATGTCTTTTGTATGTGGGCATCGCCTTGGCTCAAGGTTATGTGCAAGCCAATTACGGCTTGTACCTGCCGCTGGCCTGGCCGAGCGAATATGAATGGACGCTGCTCGGTGGCATCCTGATCGCCGCGTTGCTGATGGGCAGCGTGCCGGCCTGGCGCGCGTATCGCCAATCCCTGGCCGATGGCCTGTCGATCCGTTTATGAGGACGTTGAACATGCCCCGCGCTGTGCTTGCGCTGTTGATGCTGGTCGCCTTGCCCCTGTGGGCGGCCGAGCCGAAAGACCTGACCTGGTCGGAAATGATCCCACCGGACGCCGCACCGGAAGTGCCGAACATGACGCCGCTGCACGACCTTTCGCAGATGGGCAACGCGTTGGCCGCCGAATCGGCGCCCGCGGCCAAGCAAGACATGCCCAATGCACCGGTGGTGGAAAGCCTCGACGGTCAGAACATTCGGTTGCCGGGCTACATCGTGCCGCTGGAAGTGAGTGAAGAAGGTCGCACCACGGAGTTTCTGCTGGTGCCTTATTTCGGCGCCTGCATCCACGTGCCGCCACCGCCGTCGAATCAGATCGTGCACGTCAAAAGCGAGGTGGGTGTGAAGCTCGACGAGTTGTATCAGCCGTACTGGATCGAGGGTGCGTTGCAGGTCAAGGCATCCAGCAGTGAATTGGCCGATGCGGGGTATCAGATGGAGGCGGACAAGATTTATGTGTATGAATTGCCGGAGTGAATCCGGTCATTTTTCTTACCGTTGATATCGCCAAGATCGCAGCCTTCGGCAGCTTCTACAGGATCGGGTTTGCACGCGGTCAATGTAGGAGCTGCCGAAGGCTGCGATCTTTTGGGGCCATCACTGTTTCATTGAGCTGAGTCAAAAGACCGTATCAGACGGCTCCGTACCATTGGACATCGAATATTTTTAACGTCCTTTGGAGCCCTCCATGCACAAGTCCTTGCTCAGCGCTTCGCTGTTTGCCCTCGTGCTCGCAGCACCGTTAGCCTATGCCCACGACGCCGGCGATATCATCGTTCGTGCCGGTGCAATCACCGTCAACCCGAAAGCCGATAGCTCCAGCGTCAAGGTTGATCAAGGTCCGCTGAAGGGTGCCGATCTGGGTGGCAAGGCCACCATGAGCAGCGACACACAATTGGGTTTGAACTTCGCTTACATGCTCAACAGCCACTGGGGGATCGAGCTGCTGGCGGCCTCGCCGTTCGAGCATGACGTGAAGATCAAAGGCACCGCCCTGGGCGCAGCCAACGGCAAACTCGGTACGCTGAAACACCTGCCACCGACGCTGAGCATTGTGTACTACCCACTGGACTCGAAGTCCGCGTTCCAGCCGTATGTCGGCGCGGGTATCAACTACACCTGGATCTACGACGAGCACGTCGGCAGCGAAGCCAGCGCCAACGGCTTCAGCAATTTCAAGGCGGATAACTCCTGGGGCATGGCGTTCCAGGTCGGCGCCGACTACATGCTGACCGACAACATCATGATCAACGCCCAGGTGCGCTACATCGACATCGACACCACCGCGACGGTGCAAAATAACGCAGTGGCGCAGGGCACTCGCGCCAAGGTCGATGTGGACGTAGACCCGTTCATCTACATGGTTGGCCTGGGTTACAAGTTCTAAACCCAGCACACAAAAAAAGGCGCCTCGAAAGGCGCCTTTTTCATGCCCGCGGAAACCTCAGCGCCCCAACAACCGCGCCAGGCCGACACGCATCGGTGTCTGCTCCGGGTAGGTAAAGCGCTCCAGCAAACGCTGATTGTTCGCTCGCGAGTGGCGGATGTCACCGGAGCGCGCCGGGCCATAGCTCACCGGCGGCAATTGACCGACCACCGCTTCAAGGGCTTCAAGCATTTGCTTGAGGGTCGTGGCCTGGTTCCAGCCGACGTTGACCGCGCCGACTTCGACCTGCGGTTTCTCGATGGCTTGCACCAGCAAGTCGACCAGGTCTTCGACGTAGACGAAATCGCGAGTCTGCTCACCATCGCCGAACACCGTGATCGGCAGGCCCTTCTGCGCGCGCTCGCTGAAAATGCTGATCACCCCGGAGTACGGCGAGGACGGATCCTGGCGCGGGCCGAAGATGTTGAAGAAGCGGAAAATCACCGGCTCCAGACCATGCTGGCGACGGTAAAAATCGAAGTAATGCTCGCTCGCCAATTTGTCCGAAGCGTAGGGCGTCAACGGCGCCTTGGGCGTGTCTTCGTCGATCGACTCGCCTTCGCCATTGTTGCCGTAGACCGCTGCGCTGGACGCGTACAGCACGCGCTTGACGCCGGTCTGGCGCATGGCTTCGCAGACATTCAGCGAGCCAATGAAATTGCTCTGGTGGGTCTTCACGGGATCATCCACCGACGCCTGCACCGACGCCACTGCGGCCAGGTGCGCCACTGCGCTGCATCCGACCATCGCCCGCGCGACCAGCGCGGCATCGGCGACATCGCCCACGATCAGTTCGACGCCGGGGTTGTCCAGCGGCAAGTTGCTGCGTTTGCCGGTGGAGAGGTCATCGAGAATGCGCACCGAATGGCCCTTGGCGAGTAAGGCATCGGTGAGGTGCGAGCCGATGAAACCGGCGCCGCCGGTGATTAAAACAGGGCCGTCAGCCATGGCGATAAAACCTATCCAGTAAGCCCGGGAGTGCCGCACGCCAGGCGCGGGGCTTGATCCCGAAAGTGTGCAGAATTTTCTTGCAGGCCAGCACCGCGTGTTGCGGCTCTTCGGCGGCGTCGGGCCGGGCGGCGTGAGCCTGGGCGGTCGGCGCTTCGATGGCCAGCGGATGCAGCGCGCGTGCTTCGGTGAGGATCGCCTGCCCAAGCGCCAGCGGCGTGGTCGCCTCATGCCCGGCGTAATGGTAGGTGCCCCACAGCGGCGCCGAGCAATCGAGTTGCTTGAGGACCGAGATGATCACCCGGGCAGCGTCATCCACCGGCGTCGGATTGCCCCGGCGGTCATCGGCCATCAGCAATTCTTCAGGCAGTTCGGCGCGGCCGAGGAAACGCCCGAGGGTGCCGTCGGGGCTGTCATCCAGCAGCCAGCCGAATCGTAGCAACACGTGTTGCGGGCAGGTGGCGCGGACGCTTTGCTCGATCCGCCACAATGCCTGACCGCGCAGGCCCAAGGGCACCGGTTCGTCTTTTTCGCTGTAGGCCGTCGCCCGGGAGCCATCGAACACGCGATAGCTCGACGGTTGCAGCAGCACGATGTTGTGATGCTGGCACAGTTCGGCGAGGCGCTCGATCGCCCGCTCCTGCCCGGCCAGACGCTGTTCACTGACCGTCTCTGCCTGAAACCAGTCGAAATAATAGGCGAGGTTGATCAACGCGTCCGGACGGGTGTCGTCGAGCAGTTGCGTCAGGGTCGCGGCGTCCCAGCCGTCTTGCGGTGGGCGGGGGGCGAGGAAGCCGATGTCTTCCTCCGCACCGAGGCGAATCAGCGCCTGCCCAAGGGCATTTCCGCCGCCCAGTAACATAAGGCGCATTCGCATAGAGTCAGCAGGCCCAGTCTGATTGAAACAATGGCTTTATCGACACCGCTCGCGGGCGATGCCGTCGATAGTTGCCGGAATCGTTGCATTTTGCGGGTTTAGTGCGCAACCGTCATCCGTAAAGTGTAGATCTCAGGGATTTGTGGTGCTGCTACTGGCCTCTTCGCGAGCAGGCTCGCTCCCACATTAGATCCAGGGCGCACACAAATCCCCTGTGGGAGCGAGCCTGCTCGCGAAGGGGCCATAAGGATCGACGCAGATCCCGAGCGGTACTTGCAACTTCCCCGACTCGCCCGCATAAATCAGGACATGAATCTGCCAATCCCGACGGACAGCGCCCTGGCAGGCTTCCACCCCGCCGTCAGCGCCTGGTTCAGCAGCACCTTCCCGACGGTCACCGCCGCCCAGGCCCGGGCGTGGCCGTTGATCCGCCAGCACCGTTCGACCCTGGTCGCCGCACCCACAGGCTCCGGCAAGACCCTCACCGCGTTCCTCGCGGTTATCGACGATCTGGTCCACCGCGCAATGGCCAACGGCGGCCATCTGCCGGATGAAACCCTGGTGGTCTACGTTTCGCCGCTAAAGGCCCTGTCCAACGACATCCAGATCAACCTGCAAGACCCGCTGGCCGGCATCACCGAGCAGTTACGCGCGATGGGCCTGCCGCAATTGCAGATCAACACCGCCGTGCGCACCGGCGATACACCGCAAAAAGACCGCTCGGCGATGCGCAAGACCGCGCCGCATATCCTGGTCACCACCCCGGAATCCCTTTACGTGCTGCTCGGCTCCGACTCCGGTCGGCAAATGCTCAGTACCACCCGCACGGTGATCGTCGACGAAATTCACGCGATCGCCGCCAGCAAGCGCGGCAGTCACCTGGCCCTGAGCCTCGAGCGACTGCAAGCGCTGTGTCCGCAACCGCTGATGCGGATTGGCCTGTCTGCCACGCAAAAACCCATCGAAGCCGTCTCGCAGTTTCTGGTTGGCCGTGATCGCGAGTGCGAAATCATCGACATCGGCCACGCCCGCCCACGGGATCTGGACATCGAAGTGCCGCCCGTGCCGTTGTCGGCGGTGATGGCCAACGACATCTGGGAACTGGTCTACGACCGCCTCGCCGCCCTCGCCCGCGAACACCGCACCACGCTGATTTTCGTCAACACCCGACGCCTCGCCGAACGCCTGAGCCGGCACTTGAGCGAACGCCTCGGCAAGGATGCAGTGGCCGCCCACCACGGCAGCCTGGCCAAGGAGTTTCGTCTCGACGCCGAACAGCGCCTCAAGCGCGGCGAGCTGCAAGTATTGATTGCCACGGCGTCCCTGGAACTGGGGATCGATATCGGCGATGTCGACCTGGTCTGCCAGATTGCCTCGCCGCGTTCGATCGCCGGTTTTCTGCAACGGGTCGGCCGCTCCGGGCACCAGGTCGGCGGCACGCCCAAGGGCCGTTTGTTCGCCACCACCCGCGACGACCTGATCGAATGCGCCGCCCTGCTCGACTGCGTGCGGCGTGGCGAACTCGACACCTTGCTGATCCCCAAGGCACCGCTGGACGTGCTGGCCCAGCAGATCATCGCTGAGGTCAGTTGCCAGGAATGGCAGGAGCAGGCGCTGCTGGAGATGTTCCGCAACGCCTCGCCCTACAGCGAGCTCGACGAAAAACATTATCAAGCGCTGCTGCAGATGCTCGCCGAAGGCTACAACAGTCGCCTGGGCATCCGCAGCGCTTACCTGCACCGCGACGCCGTGACCCGCACCCTGCGCGGTCGCCGGGGCGCCAAGCTGACGGCCGTGACCAGCGGCGGGACGATCCCGGACAACGCCGACTACAGCGTTTTACTCGAACCCCAAGGGCTGAACATCGGCAGCGTCAACGAAGACTTTGCGGTGGAAAGCATCGCCGGGGATGTCTTCCAATTGGGCAACACCTCCTACCGGATTCTGCGGGTCGAAACCGGCAAGGTCCGGGTCGAAGACGCTCAGGGCCAACCGCCGACCATTCCCTTCTGGCTCGGCGAAGCGCCGGGGCGCAGCGCTGAACTGTCATTCGCCGTGGCCCGCCTGCAAGCGCAACTCGATGAGCTGCTCGGCGCCACCCCCGGTCACTTGCAGCCTGCGATCGACTGGCTGACCGACACCCTCGGTCTGAACCTGGCCAGCGCCGAACAATTGGTCGATTACCTGGCCCGTGCTCGCCTGACATTGGGCGCCCTGCCGTCACAAGACACGCTGCTGATGGAGCGGTTTTTCGACGAGTCCGGCGGCACGCAATTGATCATTCACACGCCGTTCGGTAGCCGCATCAACCGTGCCTGGGGCTTGGCCCTGCGCAAGCGCTTCTGCCGCACCTTCAACTTCGAATTGCAGGCCGCCGCCAGCGAAGACGCCATCGTTCTGTCGCTGTCCACCAGCCACAGTTTTGAACTCGAAGATGTCTGGCGCTATTTGCACAGCAACAGCGCCGAGCACACCCTGATTCAAGCCGTGCTCGATGCGCCGCTGTTCGGTGTGCGCTGGCGCTGGAATGCCGGGGTCGCTCTGGCGCTGCCGCGCTACAGTGGCGGACGCAAAGTCCCGCCGCAGATCCAGCGGATGAAAAGCGAAGACCTGATCGCCAGCGTGTTTCCCGACCAGATGGCCTGCGTGGAAAACCTCGCCGGTGAACGGGAAATCCCTGACCATCCACTGGTGGAACAAACCCTCGACGACTGCCTGCACGAGGCCATGGACAGCGAAGGCTGGCTGGCGTTGTTGCGGCGCATGGAGCGCGGCGACATCCGTCTGATCAGCCGCGATTTACCAGCGCCCTCGCCGCTGGCAGCGGAAATTCTCAGTGCCCGGCCCTACACCTTTCTCGACGATGCGCCGCTGGAAGAGCGCCGCACTCAAGCGGTACTCAACCGCCGCTGGAGCGATCCGCAGTCCACCGACGACCTCGGTGCGCTGGATGCAGACGCGATTCAAGCTGTGCGCGAGGAAGCCTGGCCAACGCCGACTGGTGTCGATGAAATGCATGAAGCGTTAATGAGCCTCGCGTGCATCTCCGACGCCGAGGCCCTGGCTAATCCAGACTGGCTCGAATGGCTGACCGCTCTGGCCGACAGCGGTCGCGCCAGCCGCTTGCAAGTCAATGCCGGGCAAGCGCTGTGGTTGGCACTGGAGCGGCTGACTTGCCTGAACGCGATTTATCCACAAGCTATTTTGCAGCCACCGTTGGAGGCGTTGCCCGGGTTCGATGACGTCTGGGCGCCGGACGAAGCGGTGCTGGAAGTGATTCGTGCGCGGCTCAGCGCGTTCGGTCCGTTGCCGCTGAGCTCGATTGCCGAACCGCTCGGACTACCGGCAACTCAAGTCACCCAGGCGTTGGCGCAACTGGAACGCGAAGGCTATGTGCTGCGCGGTCAATTCACGCCCGGCACGGCGGAGGAAGAATGGTGCGAGCGGCACCTGCTGGCGCGAATTCACCGCTACACCGTCAAGCGTCTGCGCCGGGAAATCGAGCCCGTGGCGTTGCAGGATTTCATGCGCTTCCTGTTCGACTGGCAGCACCTGTCCGCCGCAACCCAGGGTCAGGGCAGCGCAGTGTTGCCCGCGATTGTCGGTCAGTTTGAAGGCTACCCCGCCGCTGCTTCAGCCTGGGACAGCGATATTTTGCCGGCGCGGATCAAAGGCTATTCAGCGAGTTGGCTGGATGACCTTTGTCGCAGCGGCAAACTGGTGTGGACACGGCTGACCGCGCGCAACAAGAGCGCCAGCACGGCGCTGCGCAGCACACCGATTCTGCTATTGCCACGCAGTCAGGTCGGGTTGTGGAGCGGGTTGACCGAGCAGACGCCGGCCAGCGAACTGTCGCCCAAGACACAAAAAGTTTATGAAGCGCTTAGCCAACACGGCGCGCTGTTTTTCGATGAGCTGACTCACGAAGCCCACCTGCTGCGCTCGGAACTGGAAATCGCCTTGCAGGAACTCGTAGGCGCCGGGCTGGTGAACGCCGACAGCTTCGCCGGTCTGCGAGCACTGATTACGCCGGCCAGCAAACGCCAGAATCGCAGCAGCCGACGCGGGCGCGGAGCGTTTGTCGGCGGGATGGACGATGCCGGGCGCTGGGCCTTGCTGCGACGCGGCGCGCCTGCGCCGGTTGTAGATAACAAACGTCCGGCACCGACGCCGAGCGACACCCTTGAACATATCGCCATGACCTTGCTCCGGCGCTACGGCGTGGTGTTCTGGCGCTTGCTGGAACGTGAAGCGGATTGGTTGCCGAGCTGGCGGGAATTGCTGCGCACGTTCCATCGGCTGGAAGCTCGGGGCGAGATTCGCGGCGGGCGGTTTGTCAGTGGCTTGGCCGGTGAACAGTTTGCGTTGCCAGAGGCGATACCGTTGCTGCGCGAGGTGCGGCGTCGGCCGCATGACGGGAGTTTGATTGCCGTGTGCGGAGTTGATCCGCTGAACCTCGCCGGGACGCTTTTACCCGGCGCGAAGGTGCCGGCGTTAGCGAGTAATCGGCTGGTGTATCGCGATGGATTGCCCGCCGCTGCCGAGATTGCTGGCAAGCAGATTTTCTGGTTGGAGTTGGATCAGCAGGACAGTACTGAGGTCCGTAGCAAATTGATCCAACACCGATAACCAAACACCACAACCCTGTGGCGAGGGAGCAAGCTCCCTCGCCACAGGTATCCGCATGTTTACTGGGTTCTCGGCTGATCCGGCAGGAACACCGATGAATGCTCCGATGCAAGCCCATCGCTTTGCAGCGGCTCAACAGCCTGTCTGGGCATCAAGACCTGCTGTGGATAAGTCTGCGCGAAATGCACCCGCGGGCTGTTGTCCACAAGCTTTTTCAAACGCTGGTTGAACGCACGACTCACTGCGTATTGCCCACCCGACACGGTGCGGAACTGTGCCGTCAGCACCACGCCGTTAAGGTCCATCTTGTCGACACCAAACACATCCAGCGGCCCTTGCAGGTTGTACTTGAGGAACGCATCGTCGCGGATGGAATCCCCGGCCTCGCGGATCAACTCGATAGCCTTGTCGACATCGGTGTCGTAAGTGAATTGCACCGAAAAGAACGCATAGGCGAATTGCCGCGATTGATTGGTCACGGCCTTGATCTGACCGAACGGCACCGAGTGCACAAACCCCTTGCCGTCGCGCAGACGCAAGGTGCGGATGGTCAGGCCTTCGACAGTGCCGGCGTGGCCAGAGTCGAGCACCACCCAATCGCCAATCGACAACGTGTCTTCGATGATGATGAACAACCCGGTGATCACGTCCTGCACCAATTGTTGGGAACCGAAACCGATGGCCAGCCCCACAACACCGGCACCGGCCAAAAACGGTGCAACGTTGATCCCCAGGTTAGCCATGGTGGTGATGGCGCAGATCACCACCAGGATAATTTTGATCGCGTTGCGCAGCAGCGGCAGGATGGTTTTGGTTCGGGTACTGGGTTGGCGCGCCGAACGTTTGTTGACGGGTGGTTTCAGGGCTTCCTGAATCGCCGTGTCCAACACCACCCAGCCCATCCAGGTCACCAGGAAAATCAAACCGATACGACTCAGCGAATCGCTGATCGCCCGGCCGACCGAATTGCTCACCGCAAACTCAAACAGCGACACGCCCCAGATGCGCCCCAGGACATCGATGAACACAATCGCCAGGGCGATCCGCAGCAACGCATGGGAAAGGCTGAGAAATCGCTCTTTGTAGGCACTGCTGCGGCGCGCGGACAACTCACTGCGCGACTTGAACAGGTGATGAAGCGACGTGCTGAGAAACACCGTCGCAATCAATAACACCGTGGTAAACAGCGCACAGCGCAGTACTTTCTGGTTGTCATCGCCAATGCCGATCAGGTTGATCACCGACACCAGCACCATCAACAGAATCGGCCAGTACCAGAGCCCGGAAAAGATTCGCAGCATTTCACGCAAGGCCGGCTGGCTGAGGCGCTGGGCCAACGGCAAAATGCGGATCAGATGGGCGACCGGACGGCGCATCTTGATCACCAAAAAGCCAAAGATAATCGAGGCCGCCACCCCAGTGAACACCGCGACACTGCTGGTGAGATTGCCGCCGAGCAGGCGGGCGATCTGCGGACTGGTCAAGCCGTCGCTCAGGGCCACGAGGAAGCCCATCAAAAAGAGCGGGCGTGGGCTGTACTGACGAATAATCTGCACCGCTCGGCGCTTGTGGCCGGCGTTGAACAGCACTACCAGCGACAACAGCAACGACGCGGCGAAAATGCCGCTGCTGGTGGCATAGGCGAAACACAATGCCAGCGCCCGGCCGGCGGACACTTGCAAGAAGTGGCTGACATACAGCGTCAGCGGCAGGCTGATCAGCGCCGGAACCGTGTAGGGCAACACATAACCCAGTAAGGCCTGACCGCGCTCGCGAGTGAGCAGCAGGCGGTTCTGGCACAGACGTTTGGTGAGTAGCCCTCCCAGCAGCCAGAGCAGTGCAAAGACGCCCATCCACACACCGGACAACAGCAGGAAATCCCCCGCCACGCTCCAGCTCGAACGGGCCGAAGGACGATTGACCAGTTGATCCACCTCAACCGCCGCCCGGTCTGCACGCAGACGCCAGGCGTCCAGCAGGTCCTCGTTGAGATCGAGTTTTCCCTGGACTTGATCAATGCTCGAACTGATGGCACCCAGCAAACCACCCTGTACCAGCGGTTCGGGGTGGGCCAGTGGTGTCGCGGCGGTGGCCGGCGCCGGCACACCCGGTAGTGTGGCAGCCTCCAGCTCGTTGCTGCCCAGAATCAGCAATGCCCCCAGTAGTATCGCGGTCTTGAACTTGAACAAACACGGCGCTCCTGCAAAAGGGTCTGTAAGGAACTGATCGGGGAATTGTAGGCAAGTTCGGTTATTGGGTGAAATCAAGGGCCACCCCTCACCCCAGCCCTCCCGAAACGTCGGACCGCCCCAGAGGGGAGAGGGAGCCTACCGAGGTGTTCCTGGAGCTACGTCGACCTGAAATATCGAGTCGAACTCAGGTTTTGAAAACAACACAAATCTGCTCCCTTTCCCCCTTGGGGGAGAGGGCTGGGGTGAGGGGGTAGCTTTTGATCTTTGCGCACAACGCAAATTTCAAATGCCCATCCCTGTATTTTTCCGCATACCCCAAACCCGGACACTGCGCTCCATCAATCAATCCACCGGAGTTGCAGCCATGCCCATTGCCTTGCTCGCGCTGACCCTCAGCGCCTTCGCCATCGGGACGACCGAGTTCGTCATCGTTGGCCTGTTACCCACCATCGGCGCCGACCTCGGCGTCAGCCTGCCGTCCGCCGGCCTGCTGGTCAGCCTTTACGCATTGGGCGTTGCCATTGGCGCACCGGTGCTGACCGCCCTCACCGGCAAAGTCCCGCGCAAAATGCTGCTGTTGTCGCTGATGGTGCTGTTCACCCTCGGCAACCTGCTGGCCTGGAAAGCGCCGAGCTACGAATCGCTGATCATCGCGCGGATCGTCACTGGCCTGGCCCATGGGGTGTTTTTCTCGATTGGCTCGACCATCGCCACCAGCCTCGTGCCGAAGGAAAAAGCCGCCAGCGCGATCGCCATCATGTTCACCGGTCTGACCGTGGCACTGGTTACCGGCGTGCCGCTGGGGACCTTTATCGGTCAGCATTTCGGCTGGCGTGAAACCTTTCTCGCGGTGTCTGCACTGGGTGTGATCGCGTTCATCGGCAGTCTGCTTTACGTGCCGAAAAACATTGCCCACAGCAAACCGGCTTCACTGTTGCAGCAATTGCAGGTGCTCAAGCAACCCCGTCTGCTGCTGGTGTACGCCATGACCGCGGTCGGTTACGGCGGCTCGTTCATCGCGTTCACCTTCCTGGCACCGATTCTTCAGGACATTTCCGGCTTCAGCGCCAGCACCGTCAGCCTGGTGTTGCTGGTCTATGGCATCTCGGTGGCCGTCGGTAACATCTGGGGCGGCAAACTGGCGGACAAACGCGGCCCGATCAGCGCCCTGAAAATCATCTTTGCCCTGCTCGCCGCAGTGTTGTTCGTACTGACCTTTACCGCCGGCAACCCATGGCTGGCCCTGGCCACCGTGCTGGTCTGGGGTGCGGTTGCGTTCGGCAACGTGCCGGGCCTGCAGGTTTACGTGGTGCGTCAGGCCGAACATCACACGCCGCATGCGGTGGATGTGGCATCCGGTCTGAACATTGCCGCGTTCAACCTCGGCATCGCCGGTGGCGCATGGGGTGGTGGCTTGATCGTTGCTCACATGGGCTTGATCCACACCGCTTGGATTGGCGGTCTGGTGGTGTTGGTCGCGTTGGCACTGACCGCGTGGAGCGGTCGTCTTGATCGACTGGGTCCGGTGTATGCCGAACCTGCTGAAGGCTCGACCCGCATCGTCGCCGGGCATTGATAGATCAAAAGAGATAGATCAAAAGATCGCAGCCTTCGGCAGCTCCTACGGGTGTTCGCGTGCCCCTGTAGGAGCTGCCGCAGGCTGCGATATTTGCTTTAACCGTCCGTAGTCCCGTCGAAACTTTCTCGCCCGCCCCGCAGTCATCAAAAGACAGGGCAGTCCGAGAACCATTAGACGGGAGGCGACATGGCGGCGATCCACATCGGTATTTCAGGCTGGCGCTACACGCCCTGGCGGGGGGATTTCTACCCGAAGGGGCTGACCCACAAGCGCGAATTGCAATTCGCCTCACGGGCGGTCAACAGCATCGAAATCAATGGATCGTTTTACGCCCTGCAACGGCCCGAACGTTATGCCCAGTGGTACGCCGAAACCCCGAGGGGCTTCGTTTTCAGCGTCAAAGCCCCGCGTTTCATCACCCACATCAGGCGACTGCGGGACGTCCATAAACCCTTGGCGAATTTCTTTGCGTCCGGGGTGCTGGAACTCAAAGAAAAACTCGGCCCGATCCTCTGGCAATTCCCGCCCAACTTCAAATTCGATGCCGAGTTGTTCGAGACCTTTCTGGAGCAGTTGCCGCACAACACCGAAGAGGCCGCCGCCCTCGCCCGCCAGCATGATGCGCACGTGAACGGTCACGCCAGCATGAAGGCCTACGGAAAAAAGCCTTTGCGCCATGCCGTAGAAATCAGAAACGAGAGCTTCGTCGACCCCGCCTTCATCCGCCTGCTCAAACGCTATAACGCGGCCCTCGTCATCGCCGACACCGCCGGTAAATGGCCGTACCGGGAAGACCTCACCAGCGACTTCGTTTACCTGCGCCTGCACGGTGCCGAAGAACTTTATGCCAGCGGTTACACCCCCGAGGCGCTGAAACGCTGGGGCGACCGGATCGAGGCTTGGCACCACGGCCAGCAACCGCCCGACCCACAGCTGATCGCACCCCGGCAAAAGCCCAAGGCGCGCAAGTCCCGTGAGGTGTTTTGCTACTTCGACAACGACATCAAAGTCCGCGCGCCCTTCGATGCCCGCCGCTTGCTGGAGCGCTTTCATCTGGATAAAGACCTCGCCACCCGTCCCGGTGAACTGGCCGCCGAAGGAGTGCTGTCATGAGCATTTCCGAACCGGTCGGCACCACCGACGAACAGCAACCCATCATCACCTCCGTGCGCCGCTTTACCGTGCTGACGGTCAACACGCACAAGGGGTTCACCGCACTCAACCGGCGCTTCATCCTGCCGGAATTGCGCGAAGCGGTGCGCAGCGTGTCCGCCGACGTGGTGTTTTTGCAGGAAGTCCACGGCACCCACGAGCATCACCCCCAGCGCTACAGCAATTGGCCGGCGATGCCGCAATACGAATTCCTCGCCGACACCCTGTGGCCGCAGTTTGCCTATGGGCGCAATGCGGTCTATCCGGCGGGCGATCATGGCAATGCACTGCTGTCGAAATTCCAGATCATTCGCCACGACAACCTCGACGTCTCCATCAGCGGTCACGAGAACCGCGGCATCTTGCATTGCGTGCTGCGCCTGCCCGGTGACGGCCAGGAAGTGCATGCCATTTGTGTGCATCTGGGCCTTCGCGAAACCCACCGGACTGAACAGCTCAAGTTGCTGGCCCAGCGTCTCGAAGAACTGCCCAGCGATGCCCCGGTGATCGTTGCCGGAGACTTCAACGACTGGCGCCAGCGTGCCGACGCGCTGCTCAAACCCTGTGGTTTACGGGAAGTTTTCGCCGAGTTCCACGGCAAACCGGCGCGCAGTTTTCCAGCGCGCTTGCCGGCGTTGCGCCTTGACCGCATCTACGTGCGCAACCTCAAGGCCAGTCAGCCGCAAGTGCTGGCCGCACGGCCCTGGTCACACCTTTCCGACCATGCACCGCTATCGGTGGAGATCGAGCTATGAGCAGCTCATCGATGGATAAAACCCAAGTGGAGCACTTATCCACCACCCCGCCGGCCCGTGAGCCGGGAGTGGTCGACGTCCAATATGGCTGGCAAGGCAACAACCGCGTAGAGCTGCTGGAAAACGGCGAAGCGTATTTTCCTCGGGTGTTCGAAGCCATGCGTCAGGCGACGACTGAAATCCTGCTGGAAACCTTCATTGTGTTTGAGGACAAGGTCGGTGATGAGCTGCAGGAAGTACTGATCGCCGCCGCTCAACGCGGCGTGCGGATCACCGCCAGTCTCGATGGCTTTGGCTGCGGCGAACTGAGCACGGGATACCTCACCGCCCTGAGTGAGGCCGGCGTGCGCATCCAGATTTTCGACCCTGCGCCCAAACATCTGGGCATACGCACCAACTGGTTCCGCCGCCTGCACCGCAAGATCGTGGTGGTCGATGGCACGATTGCGTTCATCGGCGGCATCAACTTTTCGGCCGACCATCTGGCTGACTTCGGCCCTGAGGCCAAGCAGGATTATTCCGTTGAAGTGCAAGGCCCGGCGGTGGCCGACATTCATCACTTCGCCCTGCTCCAAAGCGGTCGCCCGGCTCGCGCCAAATACTGGTGGCAACGCCGCAGGCAACGGCGCTCGGAACTGGCGTTCAGCGATCACGACGGCCAGGTTCGCCTGGTGTACCGCGACAACGGCGAGCATCCGACTGACATCGAAGAGGTTTACCGACAGGTGCTGCGCAGTGCCCAGCGCCGGGTGGTGATCGCCAATGCCTATTTTTTTCCGGGCTATCGCCTGCTGCGCGAGATCCGCAACGCGGCGCGCCGTGGCGTCGATGTACGACTGATCCTGCAAGGTCAGCCCGATATGCTGGCGGCCAAACTCGCCGCGCGCATGACCTATGACTACCTGCTCAAATCCGGCGTGCAGATTTACGAATATTGCGACCGTCCGCTGCACGGCAAAGTCGCGCTGGTGGATGAGGATTGGAGCACGGTCGGTTCGAGCAACCTCGACCCGTTGAGCCTGTCCTTGAACCTGGAAGCCAATGTGTTGATCCGCGATCGCGCCTTCAACCGCAACCTGTTCGAGCGCCTCGAAGACCTGAGTAACAACCATTGCAAGGCGATGTCCACCGACAAAGCCCCGCGCGGACGGATCTGGCACATGACCGTCGGCTTTCTGGTGTTCCACTTTCTGCGGCACTTCCCGGCCTGGGCCGGTTGGCTGCCGGCGCATAAACCGCGCCTGAAACCTTTTTCCCATTCCGCCGGGAGTGACACCTGATGAGCCACTCTGATACACAACCGGCGACCCACGCCGACAACCCGACCAAATCCCGCTGGAGCCGCTGGAAACGGCCGCTGACAATGCTGTTTTTCCTGGCGTTGATCGTACTGTTCACGATGCTTGCCCAGCGCATTGAATGGGATGAAGTGTTCGACAACCTCGCAGATTTCAAGGTGCGCACGCTGATCATCGCGTCCGGTCTGACCTTGGTGAGTTTTCTGGTCTACGCCTGCTTCGACCTGATCGGCCGTACCTACATTCGCCAGGACCTGACGTGGAAGCAGATCTTGCCGGTGGGGATTATCAGCTATGCCTTCAACCTCAACCTGAGTGCCTGGGTCGGCGGTATTGCCATGCGTTATCGGCTGTATTCGCGACTCGGGGTGAGCAAGGGCAACATCGCGAAAATTCTCGGGTTGAGCCTCGCGACCAACTGGTTCGGGTACATGGTGATTGCCGGTGCAGTGTTCAGCAGCGGACTGGTGCGAATGCCGCCAGGCTGGAAGTTGAGCACCGGTGCCTTGCAAGGTGTGGGCGTGTTGTTGCTACTGGTGAGCGCGGGGTACCTGGCAGCGTGTCAGTTTTCCAAGCGGCGGGAGTGGGCGATACGCGGGGTGGAAATCGACCTGCCGTCCCTGCGCATGGCGGTGCTGCAACTGGCCCTCGGGGCGCTGAACTGGTCGCTGATGGCGGCGGTGATTTTCACCTTGCTGCCGAGCAAGCTGGATTACCCGCTGGTGCTTGGGGTGTTGTTGATCAGCGCGATTGCCGGGGTCATTACGCACATCCCGGCAGGGCTCGGCGTGCTTGAAGCGGTGTTCGTGGCGCTGCTGCAACATGAAGCGTCCCGAGGCAGCCTGGTGGCCGGATTGCTGGCCTATCGGGCGATCTATTTCATCCTGCCGCTACTGATTACCCTGGTGATGTACCTGATCGTGGAAGCCAAAGCCAAGTCGTTGCGGATCGAGAAGAAACCCAAGTGATCTGGTGTTTGTGAAGACATCATCGCGAGCAAGCTCGCTCCCACATAGTCCTGCGAACACAGGTCGAGTGTGGGAGCGAGCTTGCTCGCGATTGATCTAAAGAACACCGCAAATTCAGCTGGATTGAATAATGCTCAACCGCTCGCCCACCACCATCTCGGTGATCCAGCCCACCAGGATCGAGGTGTACGCCTGTTGCGAAACAGGTTCGCTCAAGGCGTGATCGGCGCCGTCGATAATCCGGTGGGTCAGCGAATGCGTCTGTTGACAGGCCGCGCGGTAACTCATGATGGTTGCGTGGGGCACATGGTCGTCGGTCTCGGACTCCACCAGCAGCACATCCCCGGTGAATTGCGAACAGGCATGCAGCGCACGATTGCTGTCGGCGCGCACTAACGTGCTGCGGTAATCACGTAAATCGAGCTTGTCCAGGTCACGTTTGGGCGTGTGCCATTGATCATCGCGATACAGCGCTGGCACCCGCAGCGCCAGCCAGCGCACCGGACGCAATGACGTCAGGATCGAAGCCAGGTAACCGCCATAACTGGTGCCGACCACGGCAATCGCCGATGTATCGAGCGCCGGGTGCGCGAGCAGGCGGTCATACGCCGCCAGCAGGTCGCGCAGGTTGTCTTCGCGCGTGACTCGATTCAGCGCAATTCCGGCCCCGCCGGTATGTCCGCGCAAGTCGAACGTCAGGCACACGCAACCCAGACCGGCGATGCCTTTCGCCCGCTCCAGGTCCCGCTCCTGACTGCCACCCCAACCGTGCACAAAGAGCACGCCGGGCACTTTCGATTTGGGACTGAGAAAGGTCCCAATCATCTGTTCTTCGTCGATGTCGATTTGAATGGTTTCGCTTCTAGCCGTCATAGGATTTAACCGTTACGTACTTGAGAAGAAAGTCACTGTTTTGCGCCGGCCCGCGATACACCTCGATGGCGTCCGCCGGCAGCGGCTGGTCGATGTAAGTCTCGACCGAAGACACGCGAATCGCACGCATCCCGGGGTCGTTGACGAAGCTTTGCAAGGCGGCAACTTCGGCGCTGCTGGCACCGCCCATCCGCCAGGACTGCTCGAGCACACCGCTGCGCTGCTTGCCATTACTGTCGACACCTTGGGCGATGTCGTAGTTGCGCCGCGAGGCGTAGAAACCGGGATAAGCCTCATCCGCAGCACGGTCAAACACTTGCGCCTGCCGGATCGCCAGCTGAATATCGTCCGGCAGTTCCAGCGCGAGCAGATCGTCGTAGTGACCCCGCACAACCAGCAGGTTGGACCCACCATAAACCTGCTCGCCCTGACCGTCTTCGGTCAAGTATTGATCACCGCAATAACTCAGCACCTGGTCGCCGATAAAGCTCTGACCGACGCTGTGGGTGATCACTTGGTCCAGGTCCTGCTCCAGCACCACGCCTTCAGTGAATAGCGCTTTGGCATCGGGTCTCGCGAGGATGGCATCGAACTGGTCGAGGCTTTTGATCACTTCCTGACCGCGTCCGGCGCAGGCATGAATAGGCTTGATGCGGATCGGGCCGGTGTAGAGCAGATGTTCCGCCGCTGGGCGCGCATCCTCCACGGAAAACACGCTGAGGCCGTCGAGCACCACGCTGCGCACCCGTTCGGAAAACAACGGTGACCAGCCTTCCGGAGCGTGAGCATTTTTGTTGCGTAACCCGTGGCTTATGGCTTTGGTGCAGATGAAATCATGCTCGACATAACCGCCCCACAAATCCTCCGGTCCCTTGACGCCCAATTGCCGGGCGGCAGCGACGCCAACAAGCGTCTGGGTCGGCAACAGATAAAGGTCTCGACCGGTGTGCAGTGCCGGGTCGTAACTGCCGCCGTACTTAAGCCCCAGGATCTGCGCCAGCCAACGGGCCAGCGCACGATTGGTTTCCACTTCGTGCAACGGTGCCTCGGGGCGCACGGAGTGGGCGACCACCACTTTCTTGCGGCTTGCTGGGGTCATGCGTCCCCCTTCAATCTGCGCTTGATGAATGTAGTAGAAGGGGTGCAGAGATCAGGCCAAGGGGGGCTGAAAGGAAACGGTTTTCAAATCAGCCAGTTGCGAAAAACGTGATGGCACCCTGCCTGTTTGATTCTGCACGACAAGGGTTTCAACTCTGGCATTTTGCACGACTGACGCTCATCCCTGACTCGCTCCCACCCCAAACCGTGTCCGGTAATCACTTGGCGCCAACCCGGTAATCTTCTTGAACGTCGCCCGGAAGGCACTCGGATCCTGATAACCCACCGTCCAGGCAATGTGATCGATGGTGCCGTTGGTGAACTCGAGCATCTCCCGGGCCTTGCCGACCCGCAGGTGCTGGCAGTACTCGGTGGGTTTGAGTCCGGTTGCCGCGCGAAATCGACGCAGGAACGTGCGCTCTTCCAGCCCTGCCCGCTCGGCCATCGTCGCCAGCGACACATCGGTCGCTCCGGTGCTCTGCAGCCAATGCTGGACTTTGAGAATCGAAGCATCTCCATGGCTAAGAATGGGCGAAAAATTGCTGCCGCATTCACTCGCGCTGTCGCTATGTTCCACCACCAGAAACCGCGCGGTACTGGTGGCGATGCTTGGCCCCAGCAGGCGGTTGACCAGACGCAAACCCAGTTCGGACCAGGCCATCAGCCCGGCGGTCGTAATCAGGTCGCCGTCGTCAACGATGGGGGTGTCGGCCTTGAGCTTGATCGCCGGGTAACGCTCGGCGAAGGCTTTGGCCGAGGTCCAGTGGGTGGTGGCGCTGCGACCGTCGAGCAGGCCACTTTCTGCCAACAGAATCGACCCCACACAAACCCCGCCGAGTGTCGCGCCATTCGCATGTTGCTGACGCAACCAGCGAATCAGCCCCTGCGGTGCCTGACCTTCGGAAAAACCGGCGATCGACGGCGGGATCAACACCGCTACCAACGCGCTGTCCGGAGCGGGATGGCTGTCGTAGACCCGCTCGGGCGTCTGTTCGCCATCAACCTGCCAATGGCTGACCCGCAGCAACGGTAACTGCGCCGCCTGATGCTCGGCGGCAATCCGGTTCGCCACCCCGAACAAGTCCGTCAACCCATGCACCGCCGCCATCTGCGCGCCGGGATAGATCAGCACACCCAGCTCGGCGATTGGCCTTTCTGCGTCCATTGTCAGTTTTCCCCCTTCTATTGTCGGTGCAGCCAATCCTCGGACGGCCTGCCGGACCCGATACTTCATTCCACACCAACAAGCACTTCGAGGAAACAGTCATGGCCAAGCAAGCACTCATCGTAGTCGATATCCAAAACGACTACTTCCCCCAAGGCAAGTGGCCGCTGGTCGGCGCCGATGCCGCGGCGGACAATGCCGTTCGTCTGCTCAAAGCCTTCCGCGATGCGGGTGATTCGGTGGTGCACATCCGCCACGAGTTCACTTCCGACGCCGCGCCATTTTTCACCCCGGGTTCCGAAGGCGCGAAGCTGCACCCTAAGGTCCTCAACCGCGCCGACGAACCGGTCGTGCTCAAACACTTCGTCAACTCGTTCCGCGAAACCGAACTACAGTCAATCCTCGACGAGCAAGGCATCAAGGAACTGGTCGTCGTCGGCAGCATGAGCCACATGTGTGTCGACGGCATCACCCGCGCCGCCGCCGATCTTGGCTACACCGTCACGGTGATTCATGACGCCTGTGCTACCCGTGATCTGGAGTTCAACGGCGTCACCGTTCCGGCAGCCCACGTGCACGCAGCCTTTATGTCGGCCCTGGGCTTCGCCTATGCAAGCGTAGTGTCCACTGACGAGCTCCTGGCGGCGCATCACTGATCAACGCTTCTGCGTCAGGTGCTGCAATCCGACGTTCCCGAAACAAAGAAGGCCAGTCGCGTGCGCACGTGACTGGCCTTTTTTCTGAGACTTACGGCCGAAAAGCCGGATAATGGCGACCAAATCGTCTAGCCCGTTATTCTGGTAATCCCCCATGGAAATCAAGGTCAACTTTCTCGACAACCTTCGACTTGAAGCCAAGTTCGATGACTTCACGGTGGTGGCCGATCAACCTATCCGATACAAGGGCGATGGCTCGGCACCGGGTCCGTTCGACTACTTCCTGGCTTCGTCGGCGTTGTGTGCAGCGTATTTTGTGAAGTTATACTGCAGCACGCGCAACATCCCCACGGAAAACATCCGCCTGTCGCAGAACAATATTGTTGACCCGGAAAACCGTTACAACCAGATTTTCAAGATCCAGGTCGAGTTGCCGGCGGACATCTCCGACAAGGACCGCCAGGGCATCCTGCGCTCCATCGACCGTTGCACTGTGAAAAAAGTGGTGCAAGCCGGGCCTGAGTTTGTGATCGAAGAGGTGGACAACCTCGACGCCGATGCCCAGGCGTTGCTGATGCCTGCTTCCAGTTCAGAGGCGAGCACTTACATTGCCGGCAAGGATCTGCCGCTGGAGCAAACCATCGCCAATATGTCGGCCATCCTGGCGGACCTGGGCATGAAGATTGAGATCGCCTCGTGGCGCAATATCGTGCCCAATGTGTGGTCGCTGCATATCCGCGATGCGCACTCGCCGATGTGCTTTACCAACGGCAAAGGGGCTACCAAGGAAGGCGCGCTGGCGTCGGCGTTGGGCGAGTTTATCGAGCGGCTCAACTGCAACTTCTTCTACAACGACCAGTTCTGGGGCGAAGACATCGCCAACGCTGCGTTTGTGCACTACCCGGACGAACGCTGGTTCAAGCCTGGCCGTAAAGATGAGCTGCCGGCCGAAATTCTCGACGAGTACTGCCTGAAGATTTACAACCGCGACGGCGAGCTGCGCGGCTCCCATCTGATCGATACCAACTCGGGCAATGAAGAACGCGGCATCTGCTCGCTGCCGTACGTGCGCCAGTCAGACGGCGAGGTGGTGTATTTCCCGTCGAACCTGATCGAAAACCTGTTCCTGAGCAACGGCATGAGTGCCGGTAACACGCTGGCCGAAGCCCAGGTGCAATGCCTGTCGGAGATCTTCGAGCGCGCGGTAAAACGCGAAATCATCGAAGGCGAATTTGCCCTGCCGGATGTGCCGGCCGATGTGCTGGCGAAGTACCCCGGGATACTGGCCGGTATTCAGGCACTGGAAGAGCAAGGGTTCCCGGTGTTGGTGAAAGATGCGTCTCTGGGCGGTGAATTCCCGGTGATGTGCGTCACGTTGATGAACCCGCGTACCGGCGGTGTGTTCGCCTCGTTCGGCGCGCACCCAAGCCTGGAAGTGGCGCTGGAACGCAGCCTGACCGAATTGCTGCAGGGCCGCAGTTTCGAAGGCCTCAACGATTTGCCCCAGCCGACGTTTGAAGGTCATGCGGTGACCGAGCCGAATAACTTCGTCGAGCACTTTATCGACTCCAGCGGCGTTGTGTCGTGGCGCTTCTTCAGTGCCAAATCGGATTACGAATTCGTGGAGTGGGACTTCTCCGGCCAGGGTGAAAACTCGAATACCGACGAAGCCGCGACCTTGTTCGGCATTCTCGAAGGCATGGGCAAAGAAGTGTATATGGCGGTGTATGAGCACATTGGTGCAACGGCGTGCCGCATCCTGGTGCCGGACTATTCGGAAATCTATCCGGTAGACGATCTGATCTGGGATAACACCAACAAAGCACTGTTCTTCCGCGCCGATATCCTGAATCTGCATCGCCTGGACGAAGACGAACTGCGAGCGTTGGTTGAGCGTCTGGTGGAAAGTGAGCTGGATGACTACACCGACATCACTTCCTTGATAGGCATCGAATTTGACGACAATACGGCCTGGGGTCAGCTGACGATCCTGGAGTTGAAACTGCTGATCTATCTCGCCTTGCAGCAATTTGAAGAGGCGAAAGAGGCGGTGGAGATGTTCCTGCAGTACAACGACAACACCGTTGAGCGTGGCTTGTTCTACCAAGCCGTCAACGCGGTGCTGGAGATGAAGCTGGACGAAGACCTGGAGCTGGAAGACTACGAGGCCAACTTCCGCCGGATGTTTGGCAACGAGCGGATGGATGCAGTGATCGGCTCGGTGGACGGCAGTGTGCGCTTCCATGGTTTGACGCCGACCAGCATCAAACTGGAGGGGCTCGACCGGCACCTGCGATTGATCGACAGCTACAAAAAACTGCACATGGCGCGGGCCAACGTGACGACGTTATCCAGTTAATAGCGCCAACAAAAAAGCGAAGCCAGATGGCTTCGCTTTTTTTGTTACTGACTGGATAGCTGCTTTTTAGAACGGGATATCGTCATCAAAGCTGTCGAAATCCGGAGCCGGTTGCGGAGCAGCCTGCTGTGGAGCCGGAGCCTGACGCGACTGTTGCGGTGCTGCCGACTGCTGCGGACGCGGAGCCTGTTGGCGTGGGGCCGGAGCGGACTGCTGGTAGTTATTGCCCCCGCCTTGTTGGTCGCCCTGCTGTGGACGGCCGCCCAGCAGTTGCATGGTGCCTTGCATGTCGACCACGATTTCAGTGGTGTAACGCTTGATACCGTCTTTTTCCCACTCGCGGGTCTGCAGCTTGCCTTCGATGTAAACCTGCGAACCTTTACGCAGGTACTCGCCGGCGATTTCGGCGACTTTGCCGAACATCGACACACGGTGCCATTCGGTCTTCTCGACCTTCTGACCGGTTTGCTTGTCGGTCCACTGTTCGCTGGTCGCCAGACTCAGGTTGGTCACGGCGTTACCGTTAGGCAAGTAGCGAACTTCGGGATCCTGGCCGCAAGTGCCGACCAATATGACTTTGTTAACCCCACGGGCCATAACGTTCTCCTAGGCTACGCACGCTGCCCCGGCCGGGTTGTTCACCAGGCGCTCAAGGGTGGTGCGATCCAATAGTTCTGTGTCCAATTTGATGTAAATCGCCGCTTCATCTTCGACGATCACTGCATCTGTTACCCCTACGACGGCCTTCAGGCGCTCGACCAGACCCGCTTCGCGGATCGCCTCGGGCGACAACGGCAAGCGCAGGCTCGTCACGTAGGGTGGTTCGCGCATGGTAACAGCAAAGGCCAGCCAGAGGGCAGCCAGACCGGCGCATCCAAGGAACACAACCGACAGACCGCCATGCTGGAACAACCAGCCGCCGAGGATGCCGCCCAGTGCCGAACCGAGGAACTGGCTGGTGGAATAAACCCCCATCGCCGTGCCCTTGCCACCTGCCGGTGAAACCTTGCTGATCAGCGATGGCAATGAAGCTTCCAGCAAGTTGAACGCGGTAAAGAACACCACCGTCCCGATCACCAGAGCCCGCAAGCTGTCGCCGAACTGCCAGAAGAATAGCTCAGTGAGCATCAGCGTCGCGACGGCGCCGAGTAAAACTCGTTTCATTTTGCGTTTCTTCTCGCCGTAGATAATGAACGGGATCATGGCGAAGAAGGAAATCAGCAGCGCTGTGAGGTAGACCCACCAGTGCTGTTCTTTGGGCAGCCCGGCTTTTTCGACCAGCGCCAAAGGCAACGCGACGAAGCTCGACATCAACATCGCGTGCAACACAAAAATGCCCAGGTCCAGACGCAACAGGTCCGGGTGCTTGAGCGTCGGTATCAGCGCCTGGCGCGCCACGCCGGACTCACGGTGCTGCAACGGCCCGGTCGAGCGCGGCACCATGAACATGACGATCACGATGCCGAACAACGCCATGCCGCCCGTGGCGAGGAACAACCCGGACAGACCGAAGGCACGGGTGAGCAACGGTCCTACAACCATGGCGACAGCGAACGACAGACCGATCGTCATGCCGATCATGGCCATGGCTTTGGTCCGATGCTGTTCGCGGGTCAGGTCTGACAGCAACGCCATCACCGCCGCGGAAATCGCCCCGGCGCCTTGCAGGATTCGTCCGGCGATCACGCCCCAGATCGAGTCGGCATTAGCCGCCAGCACACTACCGAGGGCGAAGACGATCAGCCCCAGGTAAATCACCGGACGACGGCCGATACGGTCGGAAATGAAGCCGAAAGGAATTTGGAAGATCGCCTGGGTCAGGCCGTAAGCGCCAATCGCCAGCCCGATGAGGGCCGGGGTCGCTCCTGCCAGATCCATCCCATAGGTCGCCAGTACCGGCAACACCATGAACATGCCAAGCATACGGAAGGCGAACACCAGGGCCAGACCGCTTGCCGCGCGTGTCTCGCTGCCACTCATGCGTTCGCTGTGGGGATCGTGCATGGAAAAACCTCATGTGAACCGGCGGCGATTCTACCAGTCCCATCGATTGACGGGGTATATCGCGACGCTTTGACGCGCTCTGCTGACAGACTCTTCATGTAAGACACCCATCCGCTCGTTTGATAGTGTGCATCCATCCAGTATTTGGCCGTATACTCCTACGTTTTCGACGCCCGCCAAGCGAGGCCACTTTGGACAAGATCCTGATTCGTGGGGCCCGAACCCACAACCTGAAGAACATCGACCTGACCCTGCCACGGGACAAACTGATCGTCATCACCGGCCTGTCCGGATCCGGCAAATCGTCCCTGGCGTTTGACACGCTGTATGCCGAAGGCCAACGCCGCTACGTCGAATCGCTGTCAGCCTATGCCCGGCAGTTCCTGTCGATGATGGAAAAGCCTGACGTCGACACCATCGAAGGATTGTCGCCAGCCATTTCCATCGAACAGAAGTCGACCTCGCACAACCCGCGCTCGACGGTCGGCACCATCACCGAAATCTACGATTACCTGCGCCTGCTTTACGCTCGCGTGGGTATTCCGCGTTGCCCGGATCACGACATTCCGCTGGAAGCGCAGACCGTCAGCCAAATGGTCGACCTGGTTCTCGCCCAACCGGAGGGCAGCAAACTGATGCTGCTGGCCCCGGTGATCCGCGAGCGTAAAGGCGAACACCTTTCGGTCTTCGAAGAGCTGCGCGCCCAGGGCTTTGTGCGGGCTCGGGTCAACGGCCGGCTCTGTGAGCTGGACGAATTGCCGAAGCTGGATAAGCAGAAGAAGCACTCGATAGATGTGGTGGTCGACCGCTTCAAGGTGCGCGCCGACCTGCAACAGCGTCTGGCCGAGTCGTTCGAGACCGCGCTGAAGCTGGCAGACGGCATCGCCCTGGTCGCGCCGATGGACGACGAGCCCGGCGAAGAGATCATCTTCTCCGCGCGCTTCGCCTGCCCGATCTGCGGCCATGCCATCAGCGAGCTGGAACCCAAGCTGTTCTCCTTCAACAACCCGGCCGGTGCTTGTCCGACGTGTGATGGCCTGGGTGTTAAGCAGTTCTTCGACATCAAGCGATTGGTCAATGGCGAACTGACGCTCGCGGAAGGCGCGATTCGTGGCTGGGACCGGCGCAACGTCTATTACTTCCAGATGCTTGGTTCGTTAGCGTCCCACTACAAGTTCAGCCTGGAAGTGCCGTTCAACGAACTGTCGGCCGACCAGCAGAAGTTCATCCTGCACGGCAGCGGTTCGCAGAACGTTGACTTCAAGTACCTGAACGACCGCGGCGACATCGTCAAACGTTCGCACCCATTCGAAGGCATCGTGCCGAATCTGGAACGTCGCTACCGTGAAACCGAGTCCGCCTCGGTGCGTGAAGAGCTGGCCAAGTTCCTCAGCACCCAGCCTTGCCCGGATTGCCGTGGCACTCGCCTGCGTCGTGAGGCGCGGCATGTGTGGGTTGGCGAGAAGACGCTGCCGGCGGTGACCAATCTGCCGATTGGCGATGCCTGTGAATATTTCGGCGTGCTGAAACTCACCGGCCGCCGTGGTGAAATTGCCGACAAGATTCTCAAGGAAATTCGCGAGCGACTGCAGTTCCTGGTCAACGTTGGCCTGGACTATTTGTCGCTGGATCGCAGTGCCGACACGTTGTCCGGTGGTGAAGCGCAGCGTATCCGTCTGGCCAGCCAGATCGGCGCAGGCCTGGTTGGCGTTCTGTACATTCTCGACGAACCGTCAATTGGTTTGCACCAGCGGGACAACGATCGGCTGCTTGGCACCCTCAAGCACCTGCGGGATATCGGCAACACGGTGATCGTGGTCGAGCACGACGAAGATGCGATTCGCCTGGCTGACTACGTGGTGGATATCGGTCCGGGCGCGGGTGTACACGGCGGGCATATCGTCGCCGAAGGTACGCCGGCCGAGGTCATGGCTCATCCAGATTCATTGACCGGCAAGTACTTGTCGGGCCGGGTGAAGATTGCAGTCCCGGCCAAACGCACGCCGCGCAACAAGAAGTTGTCGCTGTCCCTCAAAGGCGCTCGTGGCAACAACTTGCGCGATGTCGATCTGGACATTCCGATCGGCCTGCTGACCTGCGTGACCGGTGTGTCCGGCTCGGGCAAGTCGACGTTGATCAACAACACCTTGTTCCCGCTTAGCGCTACGGCGTTGAACGGAGCGACGACGCTCGAAGCGGCCGCTCACGACAGCATCAAAGGTCTGGAGCATCTGGATAAGGTTGTCGACATCGACCAGAGCCCGATCGGTCGAACGCCACGCTCCAACCCGGCGACCTACACCGGATTGTTCACACCGATTCGCGAACTGTTCGCCGGTGTGCCGGAGTCCCGCTCCCGCGGTTATGGTCCTGGACGCTTCTCCTTCAACGTGAAGGGCGGACGTTGCGAAGCTTGCCAGGGCGATGGCCTGATCAAGGTGGAAATGCACTTCCTGCCGGACATCTATGTCCCATGTGACGTCTGCAAGAGCAAGCGCTATAACCGCGAAACCCTGGAGATCAAGTACAAGGGCAAGAGCATCCACGAAACCCTCGAGATGACGATCGAGGAAGCGCGAGTGTTCTTCGATGCGGTTCCGGCCCTGGCGCGCAAGCTTCAGACGCTGATGGATGTCGGCCTGTCGTACATCAAGCTCGGGCAATCAGCGACCACGCTGTCGGGTGGTGAAGCCCAGCGGGTGAAGCTGTCTCGTGAACTGTCCAAGCGCGATACCGGCAAGACGCTGTACATCCTCGATGAGCCAACGACCGGCCTGCACTTCGCGGATATCCAGCAATTGCTCGACGTGCTGCATCGATTGCGCGACCACGGCAACACTGTGGTGGTGATCGAGCACAATCTGGATGTGATCAAGACGGCCGACTGGCTGGTGGACTTGGGGCCGGAAGGCGGTTCCAAGGGCGGACAGATCATTGCTGTCGGTACGCCGGAAGAAGTGTCGGAGATGAAGCAGTCTCACACGGGCTTCTACCTCAAGCCGCTGCTGGCTCGCGACAAAGCCTGAATCAGGCCCACGAAAAAGCCCCTGTCACTTCATCGGTGACAGGGGCTTTTTTGTAGGCGGCGGATTCAGAACTGCGATTGCAGGTAATTCTCCATACCGATCAACTTGATCAGACCCAGCTGCTTCTCGAGCCAGTAGGTGTGATCTTCTTCGGTGTCGTGCAGCTGAATACGCAGCATCTCGCGACTGACGTAGTCTTTGTGAAGCTCGCAAAGCTTGATGCCCTTGCAGAGTGCGGCGCGGACTTTGTATTCCAGACGCAGGTCAGCGGCGAGCATGTCAGGCACTGTGGTGCCAACATCCAGGTCGTCCGGACGCATGCGCGGAGTGCCCTCGAGCATGAGAATCCGGCGCATCAGGGCGTCAGCGTGCTGCGCCTCTTCTTCCATCTCGTGGTTGATACGTTCGTAGAGCTCGGTGAAACCCCAGTCCTCGTACATCCGCGAATGGATGAAATATTGATCACGCGCCGCCAGCTCGCCGGTCAGCAACGTGTTGAGGTAATCGATTACGTCTGGGTGGCCTTGCATCGCCCCACATCTCCCTGCTTGAAAGTCTGTAGTTTGAACCAAGCAGACTGTTTGGTCACTCTGCTTGCGCGATAAAAGCGAAGATATTCTGAGAAAAGTGGTTTAAATAACGCAAAAACCGCCCAAATGCGGGCGGTTCTGCTTCTCGTTTAGACTTCGTTAAGCTGTACGCCCAAAGCCGTTGCAATTGCTTCTCCATACGCCGGGTCGGCCCTGAAGAAATGCTGTAACTGACGATCAATCACGTCGCCGGAAACCCCAGCCATCGCGCCGGCAATGTTGTTGATCAGCAGCGTTTTCTGCGCATCGCTCATCAGACGGAACAGCGCACCGGCGTGGCTGTAATAGTCGGTATCTTCGCGATGATCGTAACGATCAGCTGCACCACTCAGCGCCAGCGCTGGCTCTGTATAACGAGGCGCTTGTTTCGGCGATTCGATGTAGCTGTTCGGCTCATAGTTAGGTGTCGTACCGCCATTGTTGCCAAACGCCATCGAACCGTCGCGCTGATAGCTGTTCACTGGGCTGCGAGGCGCGTTCACCGGCAATTGCTGGTGGTTGGTGCCAATACGGTAGCGGTGAGCGTCGGCGTAAGCGAACACTCGCCCCTGCAACATGCGGTCAGGCGACAAACCGACACCCGGCACCATGTTGCTCGGACCGAACGCCGCTTGCTCGACTTCAGCAAAGTAGTTCTGTGGGTTGCGGTTAAGTTCCAGTTCGCCCACTTCGATCAGCGGAAACTCTTTCTGCGACCAGGTCTTGGTCACGTCAAACGGGTTCTCGTAGTGCGCTGCGGCCTGAGCCTCAGTCATGATCTGGATGCACACGCGCCATTTCGGGAAATCACCGCGCTCGATCGCGCCGAACAGATCACGTTGCGCGTAATCCGGGTCGGTACCGGCCAGGCGCGCCGCTTCTGCTGGCGCCAGGTTTTTTATCCCTTGCTGGGTCTTGTAGTGCCATTTCACCCAGTGACGTTCACCATTGGCGTTGATCAGGCTGTAGGTGTGGCTGCCGAAGCCGTGCATGTGACGGTAGCCATCGGGGATGCCGCGGTCCGAGAACAGAATGGTGACCTGGTGCAACGCCTCAGGCGAATGCGACCAGAAGTCCCACATCATTTGCGCGCTTTTCAAATTGCTTTGTGGCAGACGTTTTTGGGTGTGAATAAAGTCCGGGAATTTCAAAGGATCGCGGATGAAGAACACTGGCGTGTTGTTGCCGACGATGTCCCAGTTACCTTCTTCGGTGTAGAACTTCAGCGCGAAACCACGTGGATCGCGCTCGGTATCAGCAGAACCGCGCTCGCCGCCCACGGTGGAAAACCGCAGAAAGGTTGGAGTTTGCTTGCCGACAGATTCAAACAGTTTGGCGCTGGTGTACTCGGTGATGTCCCGAGTTACGGTGAACGTACCGTAAGCACCCGAACCTTTGGCGTGTACGCGGCGCTCAGGGATATTTTCACGGTTGAAGTGGGCAAGCTTCTCGATCAGGTGAAAGTCGTCGAGCAGCAGCGGGCCACGAGGGCCGGCGGAACGGGAATTCTGGTTATCAGCGACAGGAGCGCCACTGGCGGTGGTAAGTGTTTTATTTTGGCTCATGCGATGTCTTCCTCTGTCAGTCTTTCCTACTGCCGGCTAATCGGCTGAGAGGGAGTATTGACCATCAACATGGCACCATCAAATTCATTAAATTGTGAGAATCGATAGATAAATACTAATGAAGCTGTATCGCCTAAGCCACTCGATACTTTTCGAGCGCGCACAAAAAACCGGGCACTAGGCCCGGTTCTTCGTTTCAGACTGACGTCTTACTCAGCGGATACAGCTTCACCACCGGCAGGACGATCAACCAACTCGACGTACGCCATAGGCGCGTTGTCGCCAGTGCGGAAACCGCACTTGAGGATGCGCAGGTAGCCACCCTCACGGGTAGCGTAACGCTTGCCCAGGTCGTTGAAGAGCTTACCAACGATAGCTTTCGAACGAGTACGGTCGAAAGCCAGACGGCGGTTAGCCAGGCTGTCTGTCTTGGCCAAAGTGATCAGCGGCTCAGCAACGCGACGCAGTTCTTTAGCTTTCGGCAGTGTAGTTTTGATCAGCTCGTGCTCGAACAGCGACACTGCCATGTTTTGAAACATGGCCTTGCGGTGCGAGCTAGTGCGGCTCAGGTGACGACCACTTTTACGATGACGCATGGTTCATTCCTTACCAAACACAACGTTCGGTGATTACGACGATCAGGCAGTCGCCTTGTCGTCCTTCTTAAGACTTGCAGGCGGCCAGTTGTCGAGGCGCATGCCGAGGGACAGACCGCGGGAGGCCAGAACGTCCTTGATTTCAGTCAAGGATTTCTTGCCAAGGTTCGGAGTCTTCAACAGCTCTACTTCGGTACGCTGAATCAGGTCACCGATGTAGTAGATGTTTTCCGCCTTAAGGCAGTTAGCCGAACGTACAGTCAGTTCCAGATCGTCAACCGGGCGAAGCAGGATCGGATCGATCTCGTCTTCCTGCTCGACAACCACTGGCTCACTGTCACCTTTGAGGTCGACGAACGCAGCCAACTGCTGTTGCAGAATGGTTGCAGCGCGGCGAATAGCCTCTTCAGGATCCAGAGTACCGTTGGTTTCCAGATCAATAACCAGCTTGTCCAGGTTAGTACGCTGCTCGACACGGGCGTTTTCCACCACGTATGCGATACGGCGAACCGGGCTGAACGAAGAGTCAAGCTGCAAGCGACCGATGCTGCGGCTTTCGTCTTCATCGCTCTGACGCGAGTCTGCCGGTTCATAACCACGACCACGAGCTACGGTGAGCTTCATGTTCAGGGCGCCGTTAGACGCCAGGTTAGCGATTACGTGATCGGGGTTAACGATCTCGACATCATGATCCAGCTGAATATCGGCAGCGGTAACCACCCCCGAACCCTTCTTCGACAAGGTCAGCGTAACTTCGTCACGGCCGTGCAGCTTGATAGCCAGACCTTTAAGGTTCAACAGGATTTCAATTACGTCTTCCTGTACACCTTCGATGGCGCTGTACTCATGGAGCACACCGTCAATCTCGGCCTCGACTACTGCGCAGCCGGGCATTGAGGACAACAGGATGCGGCGCAGCGCGTTGCCCAGGGTGTGGCCAAAACCACGCTCGAGAGGCTCGAGAGTGATCTTGGCGCGGGTTGGACTGACAACCTGCACATCAATATGGCGGGGTGTCAGGAACTCATTTACCGAAATCTGCATGGATGCACCTATTTTCTAGCCCTTACTTGGAGTAGAGCTCGACAATCAGGCTTTCGTTGATGTCGGCGGACAGATCACTGCGAGCTGGAACGTTCTTGAAAACGCCCGACTTCTTCTCAGTGTCTACTTCTACCCATTCTACGCGGCCACGTTGGGCACACAGATCGAGAGCTTGGACAATGCGAAGTTGGTTCTTTGCTTTCTCGCGAATCGCGACCACGTCACCAGCACGAACCTGGTACGACGGCACGTTTACGGTCTGACCGTTAACGCTTACGGATTTGTGCGATACCAGCTGACGGGATTCGGCACGAGTAGAGCCAAAACCCATACGGTATACAACGTTGTCCAGACGGCATTCGAGCAGTTGCAACAGGTTTTCGCCAGTTGCACCTTTCTTGCCAGCAGCTTCTTTGTAGTAGCCGCTGAATTGACGCTCGAGAACGCCGTAGATACGACGGACCTTCTGCTTTTCACGCAGTTGGGTGCCGTAATCGGACTGGCGACCGCGGCGTTGGCCGTGGATACCAGGTGCTGCTTCAATGTTGCACTTCGATTCGATCGCGCGCACGCCGCTCTTCAAGAAGAGATCGGTGCCTTCGCGACGAGCGAGTTTGCATTTTGGACCAATGTAACGAGCCATTCTTTACAATCTCCTGGATTACACGCGGCGCTTCTTCGGCGGACGGCACCCGTTGTGCGGGATTGGCGTCACGTCGGTGATGCTGGCGATCTTGTAGCCACAGCCGTTCAAAGCGCGGACTGCAGATTCACGACCTGGGCCTGGACCTTTGACGTTGACGTCGAGGTTTTTCAGGCCGTATTCCAGCGCAGCTTGACCAGCACGTTCAGCAGCTACTTGAGCAGCAAACGGGGTGGACTTGCGGGAACCGCGGAAACCCGAACCACCGGAGGTAGCCCAGGAAAGAGCGTTACCTTGACGGTCGGTGATGGTCACGATTGTGTTGTTAAAAGACGCGTGGATGTGGGCGATGCCATCAACCACTGTCTTTTTGACTTTTTTACGAGGACGAGCAGCAGGTTTAGCCATGATTAATTTCCTGTCGATTCGCTGGGGCGATTACTTGCGGATCGGCTTACGCGGACCTTTACGGGTACGCGCGTTAGTCTTGGTGCGCTGACCGCGCACTGGAAGACCACGACGATGACGCAGACCGCGATAGCAACCGAGGTCCATCAAACGCTTGATTTTCATGTTGATTTCGCGACGCAGGTCACCTTCAGTGGTGAACTTCGCCACTTCGCCACGCAGCTGTTCAATCTGCTCGTCGCTCAGATCTTTGATCTTTGCGGCTGGGTTTACCCCAGTCACTGCACAGATCTTCTGTGCAGTAGTGCGACCAACACCATAGATGTAGGTCAGCGAGATAACAGTATGCTTGTTATCTGGAATGTTAACGCCTGCAATACGGGCCATTCAGTGGGACTCCAATTGACAGCTACCTACGCCCCGGAAGCCAAGAAATAGGGCGCGAGATAATATCGCTGTAATAACAAATAATCAACCCGGTAGCGCACTAGCTACCGGGCTTGAAGCACAATCACACTCAGCCTTGGCGCTGTTTGTGACGCGGTTCCGCGCTGCAAATTACTCGAACAACACCTTCGCGGCGAATAATCTTGCAGTTACGGCACAGCTTTTTCACCGATGCACGAACTTTCATCACCAACTCCTCGAACCTTATGGGTACTCAGCGCAACATGCCGCTGCCGTAACCCTTCAGGTTGGCTTTCTTCATCAGGGATTCGTACTGGTGCGAAACGAGGTGCGATTGTACTTGGGACATGAAGTCCATCACAACCACGACGACGATCAGCAACGAGGTCCCGCCAAGGTAGAACGGTACGTTTGCTGCAACCACCAGGAACTGGGGCAGCAGGCACACGGCCGTCATGTAAAGAGCACCGAACATGGTCAAGCGAGTCAGAACGCCATCAATGTAGCGCGCAGACTGCTCACCTGGACGGATGCCCGGAATAAAGGCACCGGACTTCTTCAGGTTTTCCGCTACGTCTTTCGGATTGAACATCAACGCCGTATAGAAGAAGCAGAAGAAAATAATCCCTGCACTAAACAGCAGAATATTCAACGGCTGACCAGGAGCGATCGACTGCGAGATGTCCTGCAACCAGCCCATACCTTCAGACTGACCGAACCAGGCACCCAACGAAGCCGGGAACAGCAAAATGCTGCTCGCGAAAATGGCCGGAATAACACCGGCCATGTTCACCTTCAGCGGCAAGTGGCTAGTCTGCGCAGCGAAGACCTTGCGGCCCTGCTGACGCTTGGCGTAGTGAACAGCAATACGACGCTGACCACGCTCAATGAACACCACGAAACCGATAATCGCTACTGCCAGCAAACCGATGGCAACCAGGGCGAAGATGTTGATATCACCCTGTCGCGCAGACTCGAAAGACTGCCCGATCGCTCTCGGAAGACCGGCGACGATACCCGAAAAAATCAACATCGAGATACCGTTGCCAACACCACGCTCAGTAATCTGCTCACCCAGCCACATCATGAACATCGCACCAGCCACAAAAGTGGATACCGCGACGAAATGGAAGCCAAAGTCACCAGTGAACGCAACGCCCTGCCCCGCCAGACCAATGGACATGCCAATTGCCTGAACGAGAGCGAGGACGACAGTGCCGTAGCGGGTGTACTGGCTGATCTTGCGACGGCCAGCTTCACCTTCCTTCTTCAACTGCTCCAGCTGCGGGCTGACGGCGGTCATCAGTTGCATGATGATCGATGCCGAAATGTACGGCATGATCCCCAGTGCAAAGATGCTCATCCGCTCCAGCGCGCCGCCGGAAAACATGTTGAACAAGCTAAGAATGGTCCCCTCATTCTGTCGAAACAGGTCCGCGAGTCGGTCCGGGTTGATACCTGGAACCGGGATGTGTGCGCCTATTCGATAGACGATAATCGCCAAGAATAGAAAACGCAGACGAGCCCAGAGTTCAGACATACCGCCTTTGCCGAGCGCAGAGAGAGCACCTTGCTTAGCCATTTATTCCTCGAACTTGCCGCCAGCTGCTTCGATAGCCGCACGCGCACCTTTGGTGGCGCCGATTCCCTTTCCGATGGTAACAGCGCGAGTAACTTCGCCGGACAGCATGATTTTCACACGCTGTACGTTGACGTTGATCACGTTGGCATCTTTCAGGGACTGCACGGTGACGATGTCGCCTTCCACTTTAGCCAGCTCGGACAGACGCACTTCTGCGCGGTCCATGGCTTTCAGGGAAACGAAACCGAACTTCGGCAGGCGACGATGCAGCGGCTGTTGACCGCCTTCAAAGCCTGGAGCAATGGTGCCACCGGAGCGAGAGGACTGACCTTTGTGGCCACGGCCACCGGTCTTGCCCAAACCACTACCGATACCACGGCCCGGACGATGCTTTTCGCGACGGGAACCCGGCGCTGGACTCAGATCATTGAGTTTCATCGATTAACCCTCGACACGCAGCATGTAGTAAGCCTTGTTGATCATCCCGCGATTCTCGGGAGTATCAAGTACTTCTACAGTGTGACCGATGCGACGCAGACCCAGACCCTTAACGCACAGTTTGTGGTTAGGGATGCGGCCGGTCATGCTTTTGATCAGCGTAACTTTAACGGTAGCCATGATCAGAAGATCTCCTTGACGCTTTTGCCACGCTTGGCGGCAATGGACTCAGGAGACTGCATAGCTTTCAAACCTTTGAAAGTGGCGTGAACCACGTTTACCGGGTTAGTCGAGCCGTAGCACTTGGCCAGAACGTTCTGAACGCCAGCAACTTCGAGGACAGCACGCATAGCGCCGCCAGCGATGATACCGGTACCTTCAGAAGCAGGCTGCATGTACACCTTCGAAGCGCCGTGACCGGACTTCATTGCGTACTGCAGAGTGGTGCCGTTCAGATCAACTTGGATCATGTTGCGGCGAGCAGCTTCCATTGCCTTCTGGATCGCAGCAGGCACTTCACGTGACTTGCCACGGCCGAAGCCAACACGCCCTTTACCATCACCAACCACGGTCAACGCGGTGAAAGTGAAGATACGGCCGCCTTTTACGGTTTTGGCTACGCGGTTAACTTGAACCAGCTTCTCAATGTAGCCTTCGTCGCGCTTTTGGTCGTTATTTGACATAACTTAGAACTCCAGCCCAGCTTCACGAGCAGCATCAGCCAGCGCCTTGACGCGGCCGTGGTACTTGAAGCCAGAGCGGTCGAAAGCCACCTGCGAGACGCCAGCGGCTTTAGCACGCGTAGCGACCAGCTGGCCAACCTTAGTGGCCGCGTCGATGTTGCCAGTGGCGCCATCACGCAGTTCTTTATCCAAAGTCGAGGCAGATGCCAGGACTTTGTTGCCGTCGGCCGAAATGACCTGGGCGTAGATGTGCTGCGACGAGCGGAACACGCAGAGACGCACGACTTCGAGTTCGTGCATTTTCAGGCGTGCTTTGCGAGCGCGACGCAGTCGAGTAACTTTTTTGTCGGTCATTTGCTATGCCCTACTTCTTCTTGGCTTCTTTACGACGGACGACTTCGTCCGCGTAGCGCACACCTTTGCCTTTGTACGGCTCTGGTGGACGGAAGTCGCGGATCTCGGCGGCCACTTGACCTACCAGCTGCTTATCGATGCCCTTGATCAGGATATCGGTCTGGCTAGGAGTCTCAGCGGTGATGCCTTCCGGCAGTTCATAATCCACTGGGTGCGAGAAGCCAAGAGCCAGGTTCAGCACTGTGCCTTTTGCTTGCGCTTTGTAACCAACACCGACCAGCTGGAGCTTGCGCTCGAAGCCTTGGCTTACGCCTTGGACCATGTTGTTTACCAACGCACGAGTGGTACCAGCCATTGCGCGAGTTTGTTGATCGCCATTGCGAGCAGCGAAACGCAGCTCACCAGCTTCTTCAACGATCTCAACGGACGAATGGATGTTCAGTTCGAGAGTGCCCTTGGCACCCTTCACCGAAAGCTGTTGGCCTGCGAATTTGACTTCGACACCGGCTGGCAGCTTAACGGGGTTCTTAGCGACGCGTGACATGCTTATCCCCCCTTAGAACACAGTGCAAAGAACTTCGCCGCCGACACCGGCAGCGCGCGCAGCACGATCCGTCATCACACCTTTGTTGGTGGAGACGATAGAGACACCGAGACCGCCACGAACTTTTGGCAGATCATCGACGGACTTGTACTGACGCAGGCCTGGACGGCTAACGCGCTTCACTTCTTCGATAACCGGACGGCCTTCGAAGTACTTCAGCTCGATAGACAGCAGTGGTTTGATTTCGCTGCTGATCTGATAACCCGCAATGTAGCCTTCGTCTTTCAGGACTTTGGCAACAGCTACCTTCAAAGTAGAAGATGGCATGCTTACGACGGACTTTTCAGCCATCTGGGCATTACGGATTCGAGTTAGCATGTCCGCTAACGGGTCCTGCATACTCATGGGCTAGACGCTCCTAATACAAAAAAATTAGCCTTGCGGCTACATATGTCACCGAGAATCTCCGAGCATAAAACACACGGGCTCAGGCGAGCCGCGTATTTTAGACATACTCCGGAAATGAAACAAGCCCCAAAAGGGGCTTGTTCCAGATTCAAGGCCACCGGCGGTCAGTATCTTGCGATCCTGACCACCGAGACTTCGAAAGTACTTACCAGCTGGCTTTAACCAGACCAGGTACGTCACCACGCATTGCAGCTTCACGCAATTTGTTACGGCCGAGGCCGAACTTGCGGTAAACGCCGTGTGGACGACCGGTCAGGCGGCAGCGGTTACGCATGCGCGAGGCGCTTGCGTCACGTGGCTGCTTCTGCAGAGCTACTGTAGCTTCCCAACGCGCTTCTGGACTTGCGTTCAGATCAACGATGATAGCTTTCAGTGCTGCACGCTTTTTGGCGTACTTGGCAACCGTGAGCTGACGCTTCAGCTCGCGGTTTTTCATGCTCATCTTGGCCATTTTCCTACTCCAATCAGTTGCGGAACGGGAATTTGAAAGCACGCAGCAGCGCGCGACCTTCATCATCGTTCTTGGCAGTGGTGGTCAGGGTAATGTCCAGACCGCGGAGAGCATCGATCTTGTCGTAGTCGATTTCCGGGAAGATGATCTGCTCTTTAACGCCCATGCTGTAGTTACCACGACCATCGAAGGACTTGGCATTCAGGCCGCGGAAGTCGCGGACCCGAGGCAGGGAGATCGACAGCAGACGATCCAGGAATTCGTACATACGCTCACGGCGCAGGGTCACTTTGACGCCGATCGGCCAACCTTCACGGACTTTAAAGCCAGCGATGGATTTCCGAGCGTAAGTCACAACAACTTTCTGACCGGTGATCTTTTCCAGGTCGGCAACAGCGTGCTCGATGACTTTTTTGTCACCGACCGCTTCGCCCAGACCCATGTTCAGGGTGATTTTGGTAACGCGTGGAACTTCCATCACGTTCGAAAGCTTAAGTTCTTCCTTAAGCTTCGGTGCGATTTCCTTCCAGTAAATCTCTTTTAGTCGTGCCATGGTCTTCTACCTAGCAGTGTTCAAGCATCAACCGCTTTTTGGGTCGACTTGAAGACACGAATTTTCTTGCCGTCTTCTACTTTGAAACCAACGCGGTCAGCCTTGTTGGTTTCGCCGTTGAAAATGGCGACGTTAGAAGCGTCCAGTGGAGCTTCTTTTTCGACGATACCGCCTTGTACGCCCGACGCCGGGTTAGGCTTGGTATGACGCTTAACCAGGTTCAGACCACCAATAACCAGACGGTTATTAGCGAGAACCTTAAGCACCTTACCGCGCTTACCTTTGTCTTTGCCGGCGATCACGATGATCTCGTCGTCACGACGAATCTTTTGCATGTCGGATCTCCTTACAGCACTTCTGGGGCGAGCGAGACGATCTTCATGAACTTCTCAGTACGAAGCTCACGAGTCACTGGCCCAAAGATACGGGTGCCGATCGGCTCTTGCTTGTTGTTCAGAAGAACAGCAGCGTTGCCATCAAAGCGGATAATGGAGCCATCAGCACGACGTACGCCGTGACGAGTGCGGACTACAACAGCAGTCATCACTTGGCCTTTTTTCACTTTACCGCGAGGAATTGCTTCCTTCACGGTAACTTTGATGATGTCACCGATACCAGCGTAACGACGATGGGAGCCACCCAGCACCTTGATGCACATAACACGGCGAGCGCCGCTGTTATCGGCCACATCGAGCATGGATTGAGTCTGAATCATATAATTTCTCCGACCCCTAGTCCTTAGACTTCCACAGCGCGTTCGAGAACATCAACCAGCGCCCAAGACTTGGTCTTGGCCAAAGGACGAGTTTCACGAATAGTGACTTTGTCGCCGATGTGGCACTGATTGGTTTCGTCGTGCGCGTGCAGCTTAGTCGAACGCTTAACGTATTTACCGTAGATCGGGTGCTTAACGCGACGCTCGATCAGAACGGTGATGGTCTTGTCCATTTTGTCGCTGACAACACGGCCAGTCAGCGTACGGACGGTTTTTTCGGCTTCAGCCATGATTACTTACCTGCCTGCTGTTTGAGCACAGTCTTCACGCGAGCGATGTCACGCTTAACTTGCCGGAGCAGGTGAGACTGCCCCAACTGGCCAGTTGCTTTCTGCATGCGCAGATTGAACTGGTCGCGCAGCAGGCCGAGCAGTTGCTCGTTAAGCTGCGGCGCGTCTTTTTCACGAAGTTCGTTCGCTTTCATCACATCACCGTCCGTTTAACGAAGGCAGTGGCGAGCGGCAGCTTTGCAGCAGCCAAGGCAAAAGCCTCACGCGCCAGCTCTTCAGTAACACCCTCGATTTCATACAGGACTTTGCCTGGCTGAATCTGGGCAACCCAGTACTCCACACTACCCTTACCTTTACCCATCCGAACTTCGAGTGGCTTTTTGGAAATAGGCTTGTCCGGGAATACACGGATCCAGATCTTGCCACCACGTTTAACGTGGCGGGTCAGAGCACGACGCGCTGACTCGATCTGACGAGCGGTGAGACGACCACGAGCTACAGACTTCAGCGCGAACTCGCCGAAGCTGACTTTGCTACCGCGCTGAGCCAGACCACGGTTGTGGCCTGTCATCTGCTTGCGGAACTTCGTACGCTTTGGTTGCAACATTTGGCGTACCCCTTACTTAGCAGCTTTTTTACGAGGCGCTGGTGCTTGTGGCTTCAGCTCTTCTTGGCGACCACCAATTACTTCGCCTTTGAAGATCCAAACCTTTACACCGATCACACCATAAGTGGTGTGAGCTTCGTAGTTGGCATAGTCGATGTCGGCACGCAGGGTGTGCAGTGGCACACGACCTTCGCGATACCATTCAGTACGTGCGATTTCAGCACCGCCGAGACGACCGCTCACTTGGATTTTGATGCCTTTGGCACCAATGCGCATGGCGTTCTGTACAGCGCGCTTCATAGCGCGACGGAACATTACGCGACGCTCCAGCTGCTGAGCTACGCTCTGCGCAACCAACATACCGTCGAGCTCCGGCTTGCGGATTTCTTCGATATTGATGTGCACAGGCACACCCATTTGTTTGGTCAGGTCCTGACGCAGTTTCTCAACATCTTCACCTTTCTTCCCGATAACGATACCCGGACGAGCAGTGTGGATGGTGATACGTGCAGTTTGAGCCGGACGATGGATATCGATACGGCTTACGGACGCGCTTTTTAGTTTGTCTTGGAGATACTCACGCACCTTCAGATCAGCGAACAAATAGTCCGCATAAGTCCGACCGTCTGCGTACCAGACGGAGGTGTGCTCCTTGACGATTCCCAGGCGAATGCCAATGGGATGTACTTTCTGACCCATCTCTTCGACTCCGTTACTTGTCAGCAACCTTGACAGTGATATGGCAAGACCGCTTGACGATGCGATCAGCACGGCCTTTGGCACGTGGCATGATTCGCTTCAGCGAACGCCCTTCGTTGACGAAAACGGTGCTGACTTTAAGGTCATCAACGTCTGCGCCTTCGTTATGCTCGGCGTTGGCTACGGCCGACTCCAGCACTTTCTTCATGATCTCGGCGGCTTTCTTACTGCTGAAAGCCAACAGGTTGAGCGCTTCGCCCACCTTCTTCCCGCGGATCTGGTCGGCGACCAAGCGGGCTTTCTGGGCGGAGATTCGAGCGCCCGACAACTTAGCGGCTACTTCCATCGTTCCTTACCCCTTAACGCTTGGCTTTCTTGTCTGCCACGTGCCCACGATATGTGCGGGTACCGGCAAACTCGCCCAGTTTGTGGCCGACCATGTCTTCGTTCACGAGAACTGGAACATGTTGACGACCGTTATGCACTGCAATGGTCAAACCGACCATTTGTGGCAGGATCATCGAACGACGCGACCAGGTTTTAACTGGTTTGCGATCGTTCTTTTCCGCCGCCACTTCGATCTTCTTCAGTAGGTGAAGATCAATAAAAGGACCTTTTTTCAGAGAACGTGGCACTGTCGTATCCCTCTATTTACTTGCGACGACGGACGATCATTTTGTCGGTACGCTTATTACCACGAGTCTTCGCGCCCTTAGTCGGGAAGCCCCATGGCGATACCGGATGACGACCACCAGAGGTACGACCTTCACCACCACCATGTGGGTGGTCAACCGGGTTCATGGCAACACCACGAACGGTTGGGCGAACGCCACGCCAGCGTTTGGCACCAGCTTTACCCAGCGAACGCAGGCTGTGCTCGGAATTCGAGACTTCACCCAGGGTCGCGCGGCATTCAGCCAGCACTTTACGCATCTCACCAGAACGCAGACGCAGGGTCACGTAGACACCTTCACGAGCGATCAGCTGAGCCGAAGCACCAGCGGAACGAGCGATTTGCGCGCCTTTACCTGGCTTCAATTCGATGCCGTGTACGGTGCTACCAACTGGAATGTTACGCAGTTGCAGAGCGTTGCCCGGCTTGATCGGTGCCAGAGCACCTGCGATCAGCTGGTCGCCAGCACTCACGCCTTTAGGGGCGATGATGTAGCGACGCTCGCCATCTGCGTACAGCAGCAGAGCGATGTGAGCAGTACGGTTTGGATCGTATTCAATACGCTCGACAGTGGCAGAGATGCCATCTTTGTCGTTGCGACGGAAATCGACCAGACGATAATGCTGCTTATGGCCACCACCGATGTGACGAGTGGTAATGCGACCATTGTTGTTACGACCACCAGTCTTCGATTTTTTCTCGAGCAGCGGTGCGTGAGGAGCGCCTTTATGCAGCTCCTGGTTGACCACCTTGACCACAAAACGGCGGCCAGGGGAAGTCGGTTTGCATTTAACGATTGCCATGATGCACCCCTTCCTTACTCAGCACTGCTGCTGAAATCGAGATCTTGGCCTGGCTGAAGGGAGATAACTGCCTTCTTCCAGTCATTACGCTTGCCCAGACCGCGAGCAGTGCGCTTGCTCTTACCCAGAACATTCAGGGTAGTAACACGCTCTACTTTCACGCTGAACAGGCTTTCGACGGCCTTCTTGATTTCCAGCTTGGTTGCGTCAGTTGCAACCTTGAAAACGAACTGGCCTTTCTTGTCAGCCAGAACCGTAGCCTTCTCGGAAACGTGCGGGCCAAGCAGAACTTTAAATACGCGTTCCTGGTTCATCCCAGCAGCTCCTCGAATTTCTTCACGGCCGACACGGTGATCAACACCTTGTCGTATGCGATCAGACTAACTGGATCGGAACCTTGCACGTCACGTACATCAACGTGTGGCAGGTTACGAGCAGCCAGGTACAGGTTCTGATCAACCACTTCAGACACGATCAAGACGTCAGTCAGGCCCATGCCAGTCAGTTTGCTCAGCAGATCTTTGGTCTTCGGTGCATCAACAGCGAAGTCCTGAACCACAACCAGACGATCAGTACGCACCAGCTCAGCAAGGATGGAACGCATTGCTGCGCGATACATCTTCTTGTTCAGCTTCTGGGTGTGATCCTGAGGACGAGCTGCGAAAGTGGTACCGCCGCCACGCCAGATTGGGCTACGGATAGTACCGGCACGAGCACGGCCAGTACCTTTCTGACGCCATGGGCGCTTACCGCCACCACGAACGTCGGAACGGGTCTTTTGCTGCTTGCTACCTTGACGGCCGCCGGCCATGTAGGCCACGACTGCTTGGTGAACCAGCGTCTCGTTGAATTCGCCGCCAAATGTCAGTTCGGAAACTTCGATCGCTTGAGCGTCATTTACATTTAATTGCATGTCAGCTTCCCCTTAACCGCGAGCCTTGGCTGCTGGACGTACAACCAAGTTGCCGCCAGTAGCGCCAGGAACAGCGCCCTTGACCAACAACAGATTGCGTTCAGCGTCCACGCGCACTACTTCGAGGGACTGCACGGTCACGCGCTCAGCGCCCATATGACCGGACATTTTTTTGCCCTTGAATACACGACCAGGAGTCTGGCACTGGCCGATAGAGCCTGGAACGCGGTGGGATACGGAGTTACCGTGGGTATTATCTTGCCCGCGGAAATTCCAACGCTTGATCGTACCCTGGAAGCCTTTACCTTTGGACTGACCGGTTACATCAACCAGTTGACCAGCGGCGAAGATTTCAGCGTTGATCAGATCGCCGGCCTGGTACTCGCCTTCTTCAAGACGGAATTCCATTACGGTACGACCAGCGGCAACGTTCGCTTTAGCGAAGTGGCCAGCTTGAGCAGCTGTAACACGCGAAGCACGACGCTCGCCTACAGTGACTTGCACTGCACGATAGCCATCGGTCTCTTCAGTTTTGAACTGGGTGACGCGATTCGGTTCGATCTCAATGACCGTGACCGGAATGGAGACACCTTCTTCGGTGAAAATACGGGTCATACCGCATTTACGACCGACTACACCAATAGTCATGTTGTAAACCTCATGAGTGTACGGGGCTTTCACCCGCTATGGCCGCCCATTTCAGAGCGTTACACGACTAAGACCGAGTCTTAGCCGAGGCTGATCTGCACTTCCACACCGGCCGCAAGATCAAGCTTCATAAGAGCATCAACGGTTTTATCCGTTGGCTGGACGATGTCCAGAACGCGCTTATGAGTACGGATCTCATACTGGTCACGCGCGTCTTTGTTGACGTGCGGGGAGACCAGAACGGTGAACCGCTCTTTACGGGTAGGCAGTGGAATTGGACCACGCACTTGAGCACCAGTACGTTTCGCGGTTTCCACGATTTCCTGGGTGGATTGGTCGATCAGGCGATGGTCAAAAGCCTTCAACCTGATACGGATTTGCTGATTTTGCATTGGATTTCAGACTCCGGCTGCTATTCCCAGCGAGCGCAATACGCCCGTTAAAAGGAGGCGCAATTCTATAGACGGGCTACTACAGTGTCAACCCAATAAAAAAGCCCCCGCTAGGCGGGGGCTTTTTCAAGTCATCACTTATTAAGCGATGATTTTGGCTACGACGCCAGCGCCGACGGTACGACCGCCTTCACGAATAGCGAAACGCAGACCATCTTCCATTGCGATGGTTTTGATCAGGGTGACAACCATTTTGATGTTGTCGCCTGGCATTACCATTTCAACGCCTTCCGGCAGTTCGCAGTTACCGGTCACGTCAGTGGTCCGGAAGTAGAACTGTGGACGGTAGCCTTTGAAGAACGGAGTGTGGCGACCGCCTTCTTCTTTGCTCAACACGTACACTTCAGCTTCGAAGGTAGTGTGCGGCTTAACCGAACCTGGCTTGACCAGAACCTGGCCACGCTCAACGTCGTCACGCTTGGTGCCGCGCAGCAGCACGCCGCAGTTCTCGCCAGCACGACCTTCGTCGAGCAGCTTACGGAACATTTCAACACCGGTGCAGGTGGTGACAGTAGTGTCACGCAGACCAACGATTTCCAGTGGATCCTGAACCTTGACGATACCGCGCTCGATACGGCCAGTTACAACAGTACCGCGACCGGAGATCGAGAATACGTCTTCGATTGGCATCAGGAACGGCTTGTCGATAACACGAACTGGATCTGGGATGTAGCTGTCCAGAGTCTCTACCAGGCGCTTAACAGCGGTGGTACCCATTTCGTTGTCGTCTTGGCCGTTCAGAGCCATCAGAGCCGAACCGATGATGATCGGAGTGTCGTCACCTGGGAAGTCGTAAGTGCTCAGCAGATCGCGCACTTCCATCTCAACCAGTTCCAGCAGCTCAGCGTCGTCAACCATGTCAGCCTTGTTCAGGAAGACAACGATGTACGGAACGCCAACCTGACGGGACAGCAGGATGTGCTCACGGGTTTGTGGCATCGGACCATCAGCGGCCGAGCAAACCAGAATAGCGCCGTCCATTTGAGCAGCACCGGTGATCATGTTCTTCACATAGTCAGCGTGACCTGGGCAGTCAACGTGAGCGTAGTGACGGATCAGCGAGTTGTATTCAACGTGTGCGGTGTTGATGGTGATACCACGAGCCTTTTCTTCCGGAGCGCTGTCGATTTTGTCGAAAGCAACAACGGCCGAACCGAAAATTTCGGAGCAGACGCGAGTCAGAGCAGCGGTCAGTGTGGTTTTACCGTGGTCGACGTGACCAATGGTGCCAACGTTGACGTGCGGGAGGGTACGGTCAAATTTTTCTTTAGCCACGACAATTAACTCCTAGCCTAAAGGGGCTGAATCAGCCTTGTTTTTTGGTAACAGTTTCGACGATATGCGACGGAGCTGTATTGTATTTTTTGAATTCCATAGAGTAGCTTGCGCGACCTTGGGACATGGAACGAACGTCGGTTGCGTAACCGAACATCTCACCCAACGGAACCTCGGCGCGAATCACTTTGCCGGAAACCGTGTCTTCCATACCCAGGATCATGCCGCGACGACGGTTAAGGTCGCCCATCACGTCACCCATATAGTCTTCAGGCGTAACAACCTCTACCGCCATGATCGGCTCAAGCAACTCACCACCGCCCTTCTGGGCCAGTTGCTTGGTCGCCATGGAAGCAGCCACTTTAAACGCCATCTCGTTGGAGTCGACGTCGTGGTAGGAACCATCAAACACGGTAGCCTTCAGGCCGATCAGCGGATAGCCGGCAACAACGCCGTTCTTCATCTGCTCTTCGATACCCTTCTGGATAGCCGGGATGTATTCCTTAGGAACCACACCACCCACTACTTCGTTCAGGAATTGCAGACCTTCCTGACCTTCGTCAGCAGGAGCAAAACGAATCCAGCAGTGACCGAACTGGCCACGACCGCCGGACTGGCGAACGAACTTGCCTTCAATTTCGCAGCTCTTCGTGATGCGCTCACGGTACGAAACTTGAGGCTTACCGATGTTGGCTTCGACGTTGAACTCACGGCGCATCCGGTCAACCAGGATGTCCAGGTGCAACTCGCCCATGCCGGAGATGATCGTTTGACCAGTCTCTTCATCAGTCTTGACGCGGAAAGATGGATCTTCCTGAGCAAGCTTGCCCAGAGCGATACCCATTTTTTCCTGGTCGTCCTTGGTCTTAGGCTCTACGGCAACCGAAATAACCGGCTCCGGGAAGTCCATGCGAACCAGGATAATTGGCTTGTCAGCGTTGCACAAAGTTTCACCAGTGGTGACGTCCTTCATGCCGATCAAGGCCGCGATGTCACCAGCGCGCACTTCCTTGATTTCTTCACGGGCGTTTGCGTGCATTTGCACCATACGACCCACGCGCTCTTTCTTGCCTTTAACCGAGTTGATCACGCCGTCGCCGGAGGCCAACACGCCCGAGTAAACTCGAACAAAGGTCAATGTACCCACGAATGGGTCGGTAGCGATCTTGAACGCCAGAGCCGAGAACGGCTCGCTGTCGTCTGCGTGACGCTCCATTTCCTGAGTCTCGTCATCCGGGTCAGTACCCTTGATGGCAGGAATGTCGCTTGGAGCAGGCAGGTAGTCGATAACGGCGTCGAGAACCAGGGGAACACCCTTGTTCTTGAAGGAAGAACCGCAAACAGCCAGAACGATCTCACCAGCGATAGTACGCTGACGCAGAGCGGCCTTGATTTCCTCGTTGGTGAGTTCTTCACCTTCGAGGTACTTGTTCATCAGCTCTTCGCTGGCTTCGGCCGCAGCCTCAACCATGTTGCCGCGCCACTCGTCAGCCAGTTCCTGCAGTTCAGCAGGGATAGGCTTGCGAACTGGAACCATGCCTTTGTCAGCGTCATTCCAGTAAACAGCTTCCATGGCCATCAGATCAATCTGACCTTGGAAGTTGTCTTCGGAACCGATAGCCAACTGGATTGGAACCGGGGTGTGACCCAGACGCTGCTTGATCTGACCGATCACGCGCAGGAAGTTGGCACCAGCACGGTCCATCTTGTTTACGTAAACAAGACGTGGAACGCCGTACTTGTTGGCTTGACGCCATACGGTTTCCGACTGAGGCTCAACACCCGAGGTGCCGCAGAACACAACGACCGCACCATCGAGTACACGCAGGGAACGCTCAACTTCAATAGTGAAGTCAACGTGGCCCGGGGTATCAATAACGTTGAAGCGGTATTGGTCTTTGTGCTGCTTCTCGGAACCCTGCCAGAAGGCGGTAATAGCAGCAGAAGTAATGGTAATACCACGCTCCTGCTCCTGCACCATCCAGTCTGTGGTCGCGGCGCCGTCATGCACCTCGCCCATCTTGTGACTTTTGCCAGTGTAAAAAAGGACGCGCTCGGTGGTGGTGGTTTTACCAGCATCCACGTGAGCAACGATACCAATGTTACGGTAGCGATTAATCGGTGTAGTACGAGCCATAAAGCCCTCGCAAAATTAGTGACGCTAAAATTAGAAGCGGTAGTGCGAGAAAGCCTTGTTGGCTTCAGCCATACGGTGCACGTCTTCACGCTTCTTAACTGCAGCACCTTTACCTTCGGCAGCGTCCAACAGTTCGCCAGCCAAACGCAGAGCCATAGACTTCTCGCCGCGCTTGCGGGCGAAGTCTACCAACCAGCGCATTGCCAGGGCGTTACGACGGGACGGACGAACTTCAACCGGAACCTGGTAAGTAGCACCGCCTACACGGCGCGACTTTACTTCGACCAGCGGAGCGATGGCGTCGAGAGCTTTCTCGAAGATTTCCAGGGGGTCGCTGTTCTTGCGTTCTTTAACCTTCTCCAGCGCGCCATAAACGATACGCTCGGCAACGGCTTTCTTGCCGCTTTCCATTACGTGGTTCATGAACTTGGCCAGGATTTGGCTTCCGTATTTTGGATCGTCAAGCACTTCGCGCTTGGCTGCTACGCGTCTTCTTGGCATGGATAAGCCCTCAAACGGTCTTCAGGTTCGCTCGGAATCGGTGCCCTTTCGGGACGCCTCCGACCTTACTCTTATCGACTCAGAAAAATAGAAAATCAGTTTTTACAAAAAGCCGCTACTACTTAGGCTTCTTGGTACCGTACTTCGAACGACCCTGGTTACGACCTTTAACGCCGGAAGTATCCAAAGAACCGCGCACGGTGTGGTAACGAACACCTGGCAAGTCTTTTACACGACCGCCGCGGATCAGTACCACGCTGTGCTCTTGCAGGTTGTGGCCTTCACCGCCGATGTACGAGGAAACCTCGAAACCGTTGGTCAGACGCACACGGCATACTTTACGTAGTGCCGAGTTAGGTTTTTTCGGCGTGGTGGTATACACACGGGTGCATACGCCACGACGTTGCGGGCAGTTCTGCAGCGCAGGCACGTCGGATTTCTCGACGATACGCTTACGCGGCTGACGTACCAGCTGGTTGATAGTTGCCATCTACTAGCTCCACTGTTGTCTTGCGACGCTATTGTCTTGCAAGAAAAGCAAAATGGCAGGAACGAATTCCCGCCAAATTTAGGGGTACAAGAGTCTAAAGAGGATCTTGCCCCCAGTCAAGGCAAGGCCCCGACCTCCCCACTCATCCAACCTCGACAAATTGTCTCGATTCGATGAACGGAATGGCCAGGGCCTTACGCTCATTTACCGCAGAACTCAGTTACCGCTCGAGTTCAGCGCTTCGGTCAGTGCAGCTTCCACTTCACTGGCGCTTACGCGCAACGGTTTGTCAGCATCACGGCGGCGCTTGCGCTCGCTGTGATAAGCCAGACCGGTACCCGCCGGGATCAGACGACCCACGACCACGTTTTCTTTCAGGCCGCGCAGGTAATCGCGCTTGCCGGTTACCGCCGCTTCGGTCAGTACGCGAGTGGTTTCCTGGAAGGAAGCCGCCGAGATGAACGATTCGGTGGACAACGACGCCTTGGTGATACCCAGCAGCACGCGAGTGAACTTGGAAACGAATTTCTCGTCGCCAGCCAGACGCTCGTTCTCTACCAGAACGTGAGTCAACTCCATCTGGTCGCCCTTGATGAAAGTCGAATCGCCAGACTCAGCGATTTCGACCTTACGCAACATCTGACGCAGGATGGTCTCGATGTGCTTGTCGTTGATCTTCACGCCTTGCAGACGATAAACGTCCTGGATCTCGTTCACGATGTACTTGGCCAGCGCACTCACACCCAGCAGACGCAGGATGTCGTGTGGATCGCTCGGGCCGTCGGAGATAACTTCGCCGCGGTTTACCTGTTCGCCTTCGAAGACGTTCAGGTGACGCCACTTCGGAATCAGCTCTTCGTACGGATCGGTACCGTCGTTCGGGGTGATAACCAGACGGCGCTTGCCTTTGGTCTCTTTACCGAACGCGATGGTGCCGCTGACTTCCGCCAGAATCGAAGCTTCTTTCGGACGACGGGCTTCGAACAAGTCGGCAACACGCGGCAGACCACCGGTGATGTCACGGGTCTTCGAAGTCTCTTGCGGAATACGAGCGATAACATCACCGATCGCGATTTTCGCACCGTCCGCTACACCGACCAGGGCGTTAGCAGGCAGGAAGTACTGAGCAATTACGTCGGTACCCGGCAGCAAGAGATCCTTGCCGTTGTCATCAACCATCTTCACAGCAGGGCGGATATCTTTACCGGCAGCTGGACGGTCTTTGGCGTCGAGTACTTCAATGTTGGTCATACCGGTCAATTCGTCAGTCTGACGCTTGATCGTGATGCCTTCTTCCATGCCCACGTAGGTCACGGTACCTTTCATTTCGGTAACGATTGGGTGAGTGTGCGGATCCCACTTGGCCACGATTGCGCCAGCGTCGACCTTGTCACCTTCTTTAACCGAAATCACAGCACCGTACGGCAGCTTGTAACGCTCGCGCTCACGACCGAAGTCATCAGCGATCGCCAGCTCACCGGAACGGGACACAGCAACCAGGCAACCATCCACTCGCTCAACGTGCTTCAGGTTGTGCAGACGGACGGTACCGCCATTCTTCACCTGAACGCTGTCGGCTGCGGAGGTCCGGCTTGCCGCACCACCGATGTGGAACGTACGCATGGTCAGCTGGGTACCCGGCTCACCGATGGACTGGGCAGCGATAACGCCGACCGCTTCACCGATGTTCACCTGGTGACCACGAGCCAAGTCACGGCCGTAGCACTTGGCGCAAATGCCGTAGCGGGTTTCGCAGCTGATCGGCGAACGCACGATCACTTCGTCGATGCTGTTCAGCTCGATGAACTCGACCCACTTCTCGTCTACCAGTGTACCGGCAGGAACGATGATTTCTTCGGTACCTGGCTTGAACACGTCACGGGCAATAACACGACCCAATACGCGCTCACCCAGCGGCTCGACAACGTCACCGCCTTCAATGTGCGGAGTCATTACCAAGCCATGTTCGGTGCCGCAATCGATCTCGGTCACAACCAGATCCTGCGCCACGTCTACCAGACGACGAGTCAGGTAACCGGAGTTCGCAGTTTTCAACGCGGTATCCGCCAAACCTTTACGAGCACCGTGAGTGGAGATGAAGTACTGAAGTACGCTCAAACCTTCACGGAAGTTCGCAGTAATCGGCGTTTCGATGATGGAACCGTCCGGCTTGGCCATCAGGCCACGCATACCGGCGAGCTGACGGATCTGCGCAGCAGAACCCCGTGCGCCCGAGTCGGCCATCATGTACATCGAGTTGAAAGACTCTTGGTCGACTTCGACGCCATGGCGGTCGATGACTTTCTCTTTCGAGAGGTTGGCCATCATTGCCTTGGAAACTTCGTCGTTCGCCTTGGACCAAAGGTCGATCACTTTGTTGTACTTCTCGCCCTGGGTTACCAGGCCGGAGGCGTACTGACTTTCGATCTCTTTCACTTCATCAGTAGCAGCATTGATGATGCGGGCTTTTTCGTCCGGGATAACGAAGTCGTTAACACCGATGGAAACGCCGGAGATGGTCGAATAAGCAAAACCGGTGTACATCAACTGGTCAGCGAAGATCACGGTCTCTTTCAAACCAACCACGCGGTAGCACTGGTTGATCAGCTTGGAGATCGCCTTTTTCTTCATCGGCTGGTTGACGACGTCGTACGACAGGCCAGGTGGAACAACCTGGAACAACAGCGCACGACCGACAGTGGTGTCGACGATACGGGTGTTTTTGACGCTGCCACCATCACGATCGTTGACAGTTTCGTTGATCCGCACTTTGACCTTGGCGTGCAGTGCGGCTTCGCCGGCACGGAACACACGGTCAACTTCTTGCAGATCCGCGAACACACGACCTTCGCCTTTGGCGTTGATCGCTTCACGAGTCATGTAGTACAGACCCAATACAACGTCCTGCGACGGAACGATGATTGGCTCACCGTTGGCTGGCGACAGAATGTTGTTGGTCGACATCATCAACGCACGCGCTTCCAACTGGGCTTCCAGTGTCAGCGGTACGTGCACGGCCATTTGGTCGCCGTCGAAGTCGGCGTTGTACGCAGCACAGACCAACGGGTGCAGCTGGATAGCCTTACCTTCGATCAGTACCGGTTCAAACGCCTGGATACCCAGACGGTGAAGGGTCGGTGCACGGTTGAGAAGAACCGGGTGTTCACGGATCACTTCAGCGAGAACGTCCCAAACCTCAGGCAGTTCGCGCTCGACCATCTTCTTGGCAGCTTTAATGGTGGTAGCGAGACCACGCATTTCCAGCTTGCCGAAAATGAACGGCTTGAACAGCTCGAGAGCCATTTTCTTCGGCAGACCGCACTGGTGCAGACGCAGGGTCGGACCTACGGTAATTACCGAACGACCGGAGTAGTCAACACGCTTACCGAGCAAGTTCTGACGGAAACGACCTTGTTTACCCTTGATCATGTCAGCCAGGGATTTCAGAGGACGCTTGTTGGAACCGGTGATAGCGCGGCCACGACGACCGTTATCGAGCAGTGCGTCGACAGCTTCCTGCAACATACGCTTTTCGTTGCGCACGATGATGTCCGGAGCGGACAGATCAAGCAGGCGCTTCAAGCGGTTGTTACGGTTGATCACTCGACGATACAGATCGTTGAGGTCGGAAGTCGCGAAGCGACCGCCATCCAGCGGGACCAGTGGACGCAGATCTGGCGGCAGAACCGGCAGAACGGTCAGCACCATCCATTCTGGAAGGTTGCCGGAACCCTGGAAGGCTTCCATCAACTTCAGACGCTTGGACAGCTTCTTGATTTTGGTTTCGGAGTTGGTTTGCGGAATTTCTTCACGCAGACGGCCAATCTCGTGTTCCAGATCGATAGCGTGCAACAGTTCACGGACAGCTTCGGCACCCATGCGGGCATCGAAATCGTCGCCGAACTCTTCCAGCGCTTCGAAGTACTGCTCGTCGTTGAGCAGCTGACCTTTTTCAAGGGTGGTCATGCCTGGATCGATAACGACATAGCTCTCGAAGTAGAGAACGCGTTCGATATCACGCAGGGTCATGTCCATCAGCAAGCCGATACGGGACGGCAGCGATTTCAGGAACCAGATGTGGGCAACTGGGGAAGCCAGTTCGATGTGCGCCATGCGCTCACGACGAACTTTAGCCAGCGCGACTTCAACGCCGCACTTCTCGCAGATCACACCACGGTGCTTCAAGCGCTTGTACTTACCGCACAGGCACTCGTAATCCTTTACCGGGCCAAAGATCTTGGCGCAGAACAGGCCGTCACGCTCAGGTTTGAACGTACGGTAGTTAATGGTTTCCGGCTTTTTAACTTCACCGAACGACCACGAACGGATCATCTCAGGCGATGCCAATCCAATACGGATGGCGTCGAACTCTTCGACTTGACCCTGGTTTTTCAGCAAATTCAGTAGGTCTTTCAAGGCCTTTCCTCCTGGCGGAGCAGAGAGCGGGCAATCCTGCCCCGCTCTCGATTCGCGTCACGTGTTATTCGGTTTCCAGATCGATATCGATGCCGAGGGAACGAATTTCCTTGATCAACACGTTGAAAGACTCGGGCATGCCCGGCTCCATACGGTGATCGCCATCCACGATGTTTTTGTACATCTTGGTACGGCCGTTCACATCGTCCGACTTCACTGTGAGCATTTCTTGCAGAGTGTAAGCAGCACCGTATGCTTCCAGTGCCCAGACCTCCATCTCCCCGAAACGCTGACCACCGAACTGCGCCTTACCACCCAGCGGCTGCTGAGTAACCAGGCTGTACGAACCGGTAGAACGAGCGTGCATCTTGTCGTCTACCAAGTGGTTCAGCTTCAGCATGTACATGTAGCCAACAGTAACCGGGCGCTCGAACTTGTTGCCGGTACGGCCGTCGGTCAGCTGCATCTGGCCGCTTTCTGGCAGGTCTGCCAATTTCAGCATGGCCTTGATTTCGCTTTCCTTGGCGCCGTCGAACACTGGAGTGGCCATTGGAACGCCGCCACGCAGATTCTTCGCCAGATCCAGGATTTCCTGGTCAGAGAAGCTATCCAGATCTTCGTTACGACCGCCGATCTGGTTGTAGATCTCGTCCAGGAATTTACGAAGCTCAGCGACTTTGCGCTGCTCTTCGATCATCCGGTTGATCTTCTCGCCCAGACCTTTAGCCGCGAGGCCCAGGTGGGTTTCAAGGATCTGACCAACGTTCATACGCGAAGGTACGCCCAACGGGTTGAGGACGACGTCGACCGGGGTGCCATTGGCATCGTGCGGCATGTCTTCAACCGGCATGATCACGGAGACCACACCTTTGTTACCGTGACGACCGGCCATCTTGTCGCCCGGCTGGATGCGACGACGGATTGCCAGGTAAACCTTGACGATTTTCAGCACGCCTGGAGCCAGGTCATCGCCCTGCTGCAGTTTGCGCTTCTTGTCTTCGAACTTGTCGTCCAGCAGACGGCGGCGATCAACGATGTAGGCCTGAGCCTTCTCGAGCTGCTCGTTCAGAGCATCTTCAGCCATGCGCAGTTTGAACCACTGACCATGCTCAAGACCGTCGAGAACTTCGTCGGTGATGTCCTGACCTTTCTTCAGACCGGCGCCGCCTTCGGCTTTGTGGCCGACCAGAGCGGAACGCAGACGTTCGAAAGTTGCGCCTTCAACGATACGGAACTCTTCGTTCAGGTCCTTGCGGATCTCGTCGAGTTGAGTCTTCTCGATCGACAGCGCACGAGCATCACGCTCAACGCCGTCGCGGGTGAAGACCTGTACGTCGATGACGGTACCCTTGGTGCCGGTAGGCACGCGCAGGGAGGTGTCTTTAACGTCGCTGGCTTTTTCACCGAAGATGGCACGCAACAGCTTCTCTTCCGGAGTCAGTTGAGTCTCGCCTTTCGGAGTGACCTTACCAACCAGGATGTCGCCTGCGCCAACTTCAGCACCTACGTAAACGATACCGGCTTCGTCCAGTTTGTTCAGTGCAGCTTCACCCACGTTCGGGATGTCTGCAGTGATTTCCTCTGGCCCAAGCTTGGTGTCACGTGCCACACAGGTCAGTTCCTGAATGTGGATCGTGGTAAAGCGGTCTTCTTGAACAACTCGTTCCGACAGGCAGATGGAGTCTTCGAAGTTGTAACCGTTCCAGGCCATGAACGCGATGCGCATGTTCTGACCCAGCGCCAGTTCACCCATGTCGGTGGACGGGCCGTCAGCCATGATGTCGCTACGCTGAACCCGATCACCTTTACGCACCAGCGGACGCTGGTTGATGCAGGTGTTCTGGTTGGAGCGGGTGTATTTGGTCAGGTTGTAGATGTCGACACCAGCTTCACCGGTTTCAACTTCATCATCAGCAACACGAACCACGATACGGCTGGCGTCGACGGAATCGATAACGCCACCACGACGAGCCACGACGCAAACGCCGGAGTCACGAGCTACGTTACGCTCCATGCCAGTACCGACCAGCGGCTTGTCAGCGCGCAGGGTTGGTACAGCTTGACGCTGCATGTTCGAACCCATCAACGCACGGTTGGCGTCATCGTGCTCGAGGAACGGGATCAGCGACGCTGCAACCGAAACTACCTGCTTCGGCGATACGTCCATCAAGGTGACGTCTTCCGGCGCCTTGACGGTGAACTCGTTCAAGTGACGAACAGCTACCAGCTCGTCGATCAGCATTTTCTTGTCGTTCATCGTGGCCGAAGCCTGAGCGATCACGTGATCAGCTTCTTCGATGGCGGACAGGAACACGATCTCGTCGGTGACCAGAGCGTCTTTCACCACACGGTACGGGCTTTCGAGGAAGCCGTACTGGTTGGTGCGCGCATAAGCAGCCAGGGAGTTGATCAGACCGATGTTCGGACCTTCCGGCGTTTCAATCGGGCATACACGACCGTAGTGAGTCGGGTGTACGTCACGAACTTCAAAGCCAGCACGTTCACGAGTCAAACCGCCAGGGCCGAGTGCAGACACACGACGCTTGTGGGTGATCTCGGACAGCGGGTTGTTCTGGTCCATGAACTGGGAAAGCTGGCTGGAACCGAAGAACTCTTTCACCGCCGCAGCCACTGGCTTGGCATTGATCAGGTCTTGCGGCATCAGGCCTTCGCTTTCAGCCATCGACAGACGCTCTTTGACCGCACGCTCAACACGTACCAGGCCAACGCGGAACTGGTTCTCGGCCATTTCGCCTACGCAGCGAACACGACGGTTACCCAGGTGGTCGATGTCATCGACGATGCCTTTACCGTTACGGATGTCGACCAGAGTCTTCAGTACCGCGACGATGTCTTCTTTGCACAACACGCCCGAACCTTCGATCTCGGTACGACCGATACGACGGTTGAACTTCATCCGGCCGACCGCAGACAGGTCATAGCGCTCAGGGCTGAAGAACAGGTTGTTGAACAGGGTCTCGGCAGCGTCTTTGGTTGGCGGCTCGCCTGGACGCATCATGCGATAGATCTCGACCAGCGCTTCCAATTGGTTGCTGGTGGAGTCGATCTTCAGAGTGTCGGAGACGAACGGACCGCAGTCGATATCGTTGGTGTACAGCGTTTCGATGCGAACAACCTGGGCCTTGGCAATTTTTGCCAGGATCTCGGTGTTCAGCTCGGTGTTGCACTCTGCCAGGATTTCGCCGGTTGCCGGATGCACGATGGCCTTGGCGGTAGTGCGACCCAGGACGTAGTCCAGAGGCACTTCCAGGGTCTTGAGACCGGCTTTTTCGATCTGGTTGATGTGGCGCGCAGTAATACGGCGACCAGCCTCAACGATGACCTTGCCCTTCTCGTCCTGAATATCAAGTACAGCGATTTCACCACGCAGACGCGAAGCAATCAGTTCCAGACTGAGGGTTTCGCCGCTCAGGTGGAAAACGTTGGTGGTGTAGAACGCGTCGAGCACTTCTTCAGTGGTATAGCCGAGCGCGCGCAGCAGTACCGATGCAGGCAGCTTGCGACGACGGTCGATACGCACGAATACGCAGTCTTTCGGGTCGAACTCGAAGTCCAACCACGAACCGCGGTAAGGAATGATACGTGCCGAGTACAACAGTTTGCCGGAGCTGTGCGTCTTGCCACGGTCGTGGTCGAAGAACACGCCCGGGGAACGGTGCAGCTGGGAAACGATTACACGCTCGGTACCGTTGATTACAAAGGTACCGTTCTCAGTCATCAGGGGGATTTCACCCATGTAGACTTCTTGCTCTTTGATGTCCTTGATCGCTTTGTTCGACGATTCTTTGTCGAAAATGATCAGGCGCACTTTTACCCGCAAAGGTACGGCGTAAGTTACACCGCGCAATACGCATTCTTTGACATCAAATGCCGGTTCGCCCAGGCGATAACCGACGTACTCCAGCGCAGCATTGCCGGAGTAGCTGATGATCGGGAAAACGGATTTGAAGGCCGCATGCAGGCCCACGTCGCGGAACTGATCTTTAGTCGCTCCCGCTTGCAAGAATTCACGATACGAATCCAGCTGGATGGCCAGGAGGTACGGCACATCCATGACGTCCGGCAACTTGCTAAAGTCCTTGCGGATACGTTTTTTCTCAGTATATGAGTAAGCCATCAGCGTTCCCCAGCTTGGTCACCTGCTTGTTTGGCCCCTCCCGACGGGAGCAGCCAGAAAATCGTGCAAACCCCATGGTTTGCGCCACCGCATCGGGTGGTTACAACTCGCTATCAGCACCGACCCAGTCGGCTGCCAATAACGGAAAAAGGCCGGTGGCAAGAGCCACCAGCCATCAGCCTTTCGCTTAACGCTCGGGCTGGAGACGCAAAGTCGATGCTTATTTCAGCTCGACTTTAGCGCCTGCTTCTTCCAGAGTGGCTTTTGCTTTGTCAGCTGCGTCTTTCGAAACAGCTTCCAGAACGACGCCAGGAGCGCCGTCAACTACAGCCTTGGCTTCTTTCAGGCCCAGACCGGTCAGTTCACGTACTGCCTTGATCACGTTAACTTTCTTCTCGCCAGCTTCCAGCAGCATGACGTTGAATTCAGTTTGTTCTTCAACAACGGCAGCGACAGCAGCTGGACCAGCGGAAGCAGCGGCAGCGGAAACGCCGAACTTCTCTTCCATGGCCTTGATCAGCTCAACGATTTCCAGAACGGATTTTTCGCCGATTGCTTCGATGATTTGGTCGTTAGTCAGAGACATGACTATAAATTCCTGTATTGGGGTGACAGCCTACGCGGCCATCGAAATAAACAATAAACGCTGAAAGGAGTCGCTCAGCCTTAGGCTGCGGCAGCTTCTTTCTGGTCGCGAAGAGCCGCCAGAGTACGAGCCAATTTGCTGGTTGCGCCTTGAATCACGCTCATCAGCTGAGAAATTGCTTCGTCACGGGTCGGCAGGCTTGCCAGTACGTCGATCTGATTAGCTGCGAGGAACTTGCCCTCGAACGCAGCTGCCTTGATCTCGAACTTATCCTGACCTTTTGCGAACTCTTTGAAGATACGAGCAGCAGCGCCCGGATGTTCTTTGGAGAATGCAATCAAGGTCGGGCCAGTGAACACGTCGTTGAGCACGTCATATTGAGTGCCAGCAACGGCGCGCTTGAGCAGGGTGTTACGTACAACACGTACGTAAACGCCAGCTTCACGAGCCTCTTTACGGAGTCCGGTCATAGCGCCTACTGTTACGCCACGGGCATCAGCCACGACAGCGGACAGAGCAACTTGGGCAGCCTTGTTGACTTCAGCGACGATGGCCTTCTTGTCTTCAAGTTTAATTGCCACGGGAAAAACTCCTGCTTGTTACCGTTTCATCCAACCGAGGCCAGATGTCGTTTTGGTGTCTGATTCGGTAAGGAACCGGGAGCACCATCTGCGTAGGCTTGAGGTTTAAGACTTGCGTCGCCTACGGTCTTGGATAGCCCCCGCCAGGCAGGGACCCCAATCTTTCAATTGGCGCAATCGCTTGCGCCAACCTGTGTCTTACGCGTCGAGCGAGCCTTGGTCGATGACCAGGCCTGGACCCATGGTGGTGCTCAGGGTAACGCGCTTGACGTAAATACCTTTCGAGGAAGCTGGCTTGATACGCTTCAGATCAGCGATCAGGGCTTCAACGTTTTCCTTCAGCTTGACGGCGTCGAAGCCAACCTTGCCAACGGAGGTGTGGATGATGCCGTTTTTGTCGGTGCGATAACGAACCTGACCAGCCTTGGCGTTCTTAACCGCGGTAGCTACGTCTGGCGTTACGGTGCCGACTTTAGGGTTAGGCATCAGGCCACGTGGGCCCAGGATCTGGCCCAACTGACCAACAACGCGCATTGCATCCGGGGATGCGATAACTACGTCATAGTTCAGGTCGCCGCCTTTCATTTCGGCAGCCAGATCGTCCATACCTACACGGTCAGCGCCGGCAGCCAAAGCGGCCTCAGCAGCTGGACCTTGGGTGAACACAGCAACGCGAACGGTCTTGCCAGTGCCGTGTGGCAGCACAGTAGCGCTACGAACGACCTGGTCGGATTTACGCGGGTCAACACCCAAATTTACAGCAACGTCAAACGACTCGCTGAACTTGACGGTCGACAGCTCAGCCAGCAGAGCAGCAGCGTCTACAAAGTTGTAGGACTTGCCTGCTTCGATTTTGCCGGCGATAGCCTTTTGACGCTTGGTCAACTTAGCCATTACACACCCTCCACGTTAAGGCCCATGCTACGAGCAGAACCGGCGATAGTACGCACGGCCGCGTCCATATCAGCTGCAGTCAGATCCGCGTTTTTGGTTTTCGCGATTTCTTCCAGCTGAGCACGGGTAACGGTGCCAACCTTAACGGTGTTCGGACGAGCGGAACCGCTAGTCAGACCAGCAGCTTTCTTCAGCAGAACCGAAGCAGGTGTGGATTTGGTTTCGAAAGTGAAACTACGGTCGCTGTAGACAGTGATGATCACTGGAGTCGGCAGACCTGGCTCAATACCCTGAGTACGGGCGTTGAAAGCCTTGCAGAACTCCATGATGTTCACGCCGTGCTGACCCAGAGCAGGACCAACAGGTGGGCTTGGGTTAGCCTGAGCGGCCTTCACTTGCAGCTTGATGTAAGCGGTAATCTTCTTGGCCATGAGGCACTCCAATTACGGGTTCGAACGCCTCGAAAGGCTCCCCGGTTACTTGCGCGTTTATCCCAGTGACGACAAAACCCCACAGCCTAGGGCTGCGGGGTTGGGATGCTTGCTCAGCTAGACTTTTTCGACCTGGCTGAACTCTAGCTCTACCGGAGTAGAGCGACCGAAAATGAGCACTGCCACTTGGATCCGGCTCTTCTCGTAGTTAACTTCTTCGACCGTGCCAGTAAAGTCGGCAAACGGACCGTCATTGACACGTACCGACTCACCTGGCTCGAACAACGTCTTCGGCTTCGGCTTGTCGCTACCATCAGCAACGCGACGCAGAATCGCTTCTGCCTCTTTATCTGTGATAGGTGCAGGCTTATCAGCAGTACCGCCGATAAACCCCATCACCCGAGGAGTATCCTTGACCAAGTGCCAAGTACCCTCATTCATGTCCATCTGAACCAGCACATAACCCGGGAAGAACTTGCGCTCGCTTTTGCGTTTCTGGCCATTACGCATTTCAACCACTTCTTCAGTGGGAACCAGAATTTCGCCAAAGCCATCTTCCATGCCAGCCAGCTTTACGCGCTCTACCAACGAGCGCATGACATGCTTCTCGTAACCGGAGTAAGCATGCACAACGTACCAACGCTTAGCCACGGGACACCCTTAGCCGACAATCAAGGAAACAAGCCAGCCGAGCAGGGAATCAAGCCCCCACAACAGCAACGCCATAACCAGTACAACAGCCACAACGATCAACGTGGTCTGCGTGGTTTCTTGGCGAGTTGGCCATACGACTTTACGAATCTCGGTGCGAGCTTCCTTAACCAGTACAAAGAAAGACTTGCCCTTGACTGTTTGCAGGCCTACAAAGGCAGCTACAGCAGCAATGGCGAGCAAAGCTAGTACGCGGTACAGGATCGGCGAAGCAGAGTAATACTGATTGCCAACAACGCCAACAACCACCAAAGCGACTACTACTAGCCACTTGAGGAGATCGAAGCGAGAGCCTTGAGCTTCAGCTTTAGGAGTCATCTATGAAGATCCTGTGAAAAGAAAGCCAGACACACCAAGTGAATCTGGCAGGTCAGGAGGGAATCGAACCCCCAACCTACGGTTTTGGAGACCGTCGCTCTGCCAATTGAGCTACTGACCTAAAACAAAATCAGGCCGACCATTATGCCGGCCCGAAAAAGACATTACAACAATTTACTCGATAACCTTAGCAACGACACCAGCGCCGACGGTACGACCGCCTTCACGAATGGCGAAACGCAGACCATCTTCCATTGCGATGGTTTTGATCAGAGTGACCGTCATTTGGACGTTATCACCTGGCATCACCATTTCAACGCCTTCCGGCAGTTCGCAGTTACCGGTCACGTCAGTGGTCCGGAAGTAGAACTGTGGACGGTAGCCTTTGAAGAATGGCGTATGACGACCACCCTCTTCCTTGCTCAGAACGTAAACTTCAGCGGTGAACTTGGTATGCGGCTTGACGGTGCCCGGCTTGACCAGAACCTGGCCACGCTCAACATCATCACGCTTGGTACCACGCAGCAACACACCACAGTTCTCGCCAGCACGACCTTCGTCGAGCAGCTTGCGGAACATCTCAACACCAGTGCAAGTAGTTTTGACAGTGTCACGAAGACCAACAATCTCAACTTCCTCCTGAATGCGGACAATGCCACGCTCAACACGACCAGTCACAACAGTACCGCGACCGGAGATCGAGAAAACATCCTCGATCGGCATCAGGAACGGCTTATCAATAGCACGCTCAGGCTGCGGAATATAACTATCCAGAGTCTCAACCAACTTCTTGACGGCAGTAGTGCCCATCTCGTTGTCGTCTTGACCATTCAGCGCCATCAGCGCCGAACCAATGATGATCGGAGTGTCATCACCTGGGAAATCGTAAGTGCTCAGCAAGTCGCGCACTTCCATCTCAACCAGCTCCAGCAGCTCAGCGTCGTCAACCATGTCAGCCTTGTTCAGGAAGACAACGATGTACGGAACGCCAACCTGGCGGGACAGAAGGATGTGCTCACGGGTTTGCGGCATCGGACCATCAGCGGCCGAGCAAACCAGAATCGCACCATCCATCTGAGCAGCACCGGTAATCATGTTTTTTACGTAGTCAGCGTGACCTGGACAGTCAACGTGTGCGTAGTGACGCACGGCCGAATCGTATTCAACGTGAGCGGTGTTGATGGTAATACCACGAGCTTTTTCTTCAGGGGCGCTATCGATCTTGTCGAAGTCAACCTTTGCCGAACCGAAAACTTCGGAGCAGACGCGGGTCAAAGCAGCAGTCAGAGTAGTCTTACCATGATCGACGTGACCAATGGTTCCAACGTTGACGTGCGGCTTATTACGTTCGAACTTTTCCTTAGCCATCAAAATCACCCCTAGGAGAAGAATTGAGCGGGTCAAACTAGCCATTAAAACAAAGGCAGATATTTTCATATCTGCCTTGTTATATGGAGCTCTTGAGCGGATTTGAACCGCTGACCTCACCCTTACCAAGGGTGTGCTCTACCAACTGAGCTACAAGAGCGTAACGCTATGCAGGATCTGCAAACTTGGAGCGGGTAGCGGGAATCGAACCCGCATCATCAGCTTGGAAGGCTGAGGTTCTACCACTAAACTATACCCGCGAGCTTGCAGCTCTCGCTAAAAATGGTGGAGGGGGAAGGATTCGAACCTTCGAAGTCGTAGACGTCAGATTTACAGTCTGATCCCTTTGGCCGCTCGGGAACCCCTCCTAAGCGAGCCGGCATTCTATATCATGCCAGCCTTCTGTCAAGCATTTTCTCATTAAAAACCTGAGGTTAGCTGCGTTGACATCACTTCGCGGTGTTAACCATCAAAGGTCTTCACTGCGAAGCGGGCGCCATTCTATGCAAACTATTCGGCGGGTGCAACCCCCTCACACGGCATTATTTTATGTTTTAACTCATTGAATTCTCTAGAAAGGTTTTTCAGCTGTGAGTCATCCAGCCAACGCCGGCTTTCTGGTGCCACACGCACCCAGTAACCATCAGACTCGGCAGGAGGCCTCAGCAAGGACTCGAACTTGATTTCCATGCCACTCAATCGCCGCTCAACCGCCTGAGCAGCCTCCTGACGAGTAAAACCGCCCAGATAGAGGCATCCATCGTCCGCCTGGGCAGGCTTTCCTTTATCACGAGCCGCATCAGTCGTTTCACTCAACAAGCGAATATCCTGCTGCGACCCCCTATATAAATTCAAAGGGGTTACATCCTTCGCACGCAGAGGAGCCTCCTGTTGGTGCCAGATGTAATAGAACACATTGAGAACAAGCAGCAGCAGAAACAACCAACGCATAAAAACCTCACGACAAGGGACACGCCATAGCCAAACCTACAAACACCAGATCAGGAACCACCCTGGCCTCAGGCACGATCTCGGAAACCAGGTCTGCATCTCCTCCAGTGAGGAATACAGCAAAATCATCCCCCCAATAGCTACGCGCCAACTCTAGCTGCGTCAGGACAAAGCCTCTCAGCATCAACGAGCAACCCCGCTCGACCGCTTCGACAGTTGTCCGACCAGGAGCGAGACTTTCCAGAGCACGCTCGGCTGCTAAATCGCCATAACGAATTCTACGGGTATGGGTACGCAATTGGTTTCGCATCAGAGGCATTCCCGGGCATATAAATCCTCCGAGGTGCTCTCCATCCCTAGAGATGAAGTCCGCAGTAACAGCCGTACCAAAATCAAGCACAAGGCACGCACCCGAAGCCAGCTGGAATCCCCCAAGCATCGCCAGCCAACGGTCGAGCCCTAACCGCTCGAACTCCTCATAACCATTACGGACCCCGGACATTTCGCGGGACGGCGCGGCACATACCACCGAAACACCAAAAGCTTCTGTCAGCAGAGAAATGAGTGCACTGGTTTCTTCGGCGGTCCTGACACTGACCAACCGACAAAACTTGAGAGCGAGGCCCTTGAGCGCTTTCAAGCTCTCCAACAAAGCGAGATCCGAATCAACGACGCCCTCGCCAACCACCCGCCGAACATCCGCGTCGAGCACACGCCACTTGATAAAACTGTTTCCGCAGTCGAGCTCAAGAATCATCACGCAACCTCAGACTGAGCTCACCACCACTAAAGACTTTTTCCACACCACCCACCTTCAAGCGCAGAGCACCCTGACTATCAATACCCAGCACCTCGCCATCTATATGGTTAACACCTGCGATCAACGACACGGCGCGCCCCTGCCAGAGATGATTTTGCTCCCACTCTGCCTGGATAGCTGAAAATCCGTCGACTTGATGACGAGACAGGTATGCCTGGAGCGTCGCACCCAACTCCCCGACCAACTGATTTCGATCAAACACCTTGCCCGACTCTAGCCGCATGGACGTCCACTGCTGATCTACCTCATCGGTAATCTGCATGTTCACATTAATTCCCACACCCAGCACAACGTGACACACATCAGCAGGATCCCCCACCAGCTCGAGCAATATCCCGGCGATCTTCTTCTGACCAACCAGAACATCGTTGGGCCACTTCAATCCAGCCCCCGAAATACCAAGCTCACGCAGGGCCTGCATGACGGCTAGCCCAACAACAAGACTCAAGCCTTCCAGCTGACGCATTCCACCTTCAATACGTAGCACGAGGCTGTAATAGATGTTTTCCGCGAATGGACTTGCCCATTTACGCCCACGACGCCCACGACCTGCAGTTTGCCGTTCGGCAAGCACTAGAAAGGGTGCCGCCTGCCCCCGCTCTATAGCGCGCAAAGCCTCGGCATTAGTGGAGTCAATTGAATCGAAAACCAGGATGGGCCAATCACAAGAAGGCGCCTGCTCTCTTATCTCGACAGGATCAAGCAGCGTCAATGGCGCAGCCAGTTGATAGCCGCGACCCCGCACCTTATGAATGGATAATCCCAGCTCAGCTTCTAAATGCTGAAGCTGCTTCCAAACGGCACTACGACTGACACCCAAGGCGACGCCCAAGGCCTGACCCGAATGGAATCGGCCATCTTTAAGAAGCTTTAACAATGTCAGCATGCAAGTCCCGCCTCACAATGAGGCCCGCATGATAGCCATGCCCCGCGCCATTGCATAGAAAACCTACAGGTCAGTTTTCCTGCGGACAAAACAAAACCCCTACCTGCATACGCAGATAGGGGTTTCGGAATTTAATCTTGACGATGACCTACTCTCACATGGGGAAACCCCACACTACCATCGGCGATGCATCGTTTCACTGCTGAGTTCGGGATGGGATCAGGTGGTTCCAATGCTCTATGGTCGTCAAGAAATTCGGTAGCCAGGTCGTTCTCCTTACGGATCACGCTCCAGCGAATGGGTATGCGATAGTTTGGTGTTTTGTGAGTATCTCGAACTTTCGGCTCGTTTCGTCTTCACACACCGCAATCTGGCCTCTTTCGAGTTCACAAATTGCTTGGGTGTTATATGGTCAAGCCTCACGGGCAATTAGTATTGGTTAGCTCAACGCCTCACAGCGCTTACACACCCAACCTATCAACGTCGTAGTCTTCGACGGCCCTTCAGGGGACTCAAGGTCCCAGTGAGATCTCATCTTGAGGCTAGTTTCCCGCTTAGATGCTTTCAGCGGTTATCTATTCCGAACATAGCTACCCGGCAATGCCACTGGCGTGACAACCGGAACACCAGAGGTTCGTCCACTCCGGTCCTCTCGTACTAGGAGCAGCCCCTCTCAAATCTCAAACGTCCACGGCAGATAGGGACCGAACTGTCTCACGACGTTCTAAACCCAGCTCGCGTACCACTTTAAATGGCGAACAGCCATACCCTTGGGACCGGCTTCAGCCCCAGGATGTGATGAGCCGACATCGAGGTGCCAAACACCGCCGTCGATATGAACTCTTGGGCGGTATCAGCCTGTTATCCCCGGAGTACCTTTTATCCGTTGAGCGATGGCCCTTCCATACAGAACCACCGGATCACTAAGACCTACTTTCGTACCTGCTCGACGTGTCTGTCTCGCAGTCAAGCGCGCTTTTGCCTTTATACTCTACGACCGATTTCCGACCGGTCTGAGCGCACCTTCGTACTCCTCCGTTACTCTTTAGGAGGAGACCGCCCCAGTCAAACTACCCACCATACACTGTCCTCGATCCGGATAACGGACCTGAGTTAGAACCTCAAAGTTGCCAGGGTGGTATTTCAAGGTTGGCTCCACGCGAACTGGCGTCCACGCTTCAAAGCCTCCCACCTATCCTACACAAGCAAATTCAAAGTCCAGTGCAAAGCTATAGTAAAGGTTCACGGGGTCTTTCCGTCTAGCCGCGGATACACTGCATCTTCACAGCGATTTCAATTTCACTGAGTCTCGGGTGGAGACAGCGCCGCCATCGTTACGCCATTCGTGCAGGTCGGAACTTACCCGACAAGGAATTTCGCTACCTTAGGACCGTTATAGTTACGGCCGCCGTTTACCGGGGCTTCGATCAAGAGCTTCGCGTTAGCTAACCCCATCAATTAACCTTCCGGCACCGGGCAGGCGTCACACCCTATACGTCCACTTTCGTGTTTGCAGAGTGCTGTGTTTTTAATAAACAGTCGCAGCGGCCTGGTATCTTCGACCGGCATGGGCTTACGCAGTAAATGCTTCACCCTCACCGGCGCACCTTCTCCCGAAGTTACGGTGCCATTTTGCCTAGTTCCTTCACCCGAGTTCTCTCAAGCGCCTTGGTATTCTCTACCCAACCACCTGTGTCGGTTTGGGGTACGGTTCCTGGTTACCTGAAGCTTAGAAGCTTTTCTTGGAAGCATGGCATCAACCACTTCGTCACCCAAAGGGTAACTCGTCATCAGCTCTCGGCCTTAGAATCCCGGATTTACCTAAGATTCCAGCCTACCACCTTAAACTTGGACAACCAACGCCAAGCTGGCCTAGCCTTCTCCGTCCCTCCATCGCAATAACCAGAAGTACAGGAATATTAACCTGTTTTCCATCGACTACGCTTTTCAGCCTCGCCTTAGGGACCGACTAACCCTGCGTCGATTAACGTTGCGCAGGAAACCTTGGTCTTTCGGCGTGGGTGTTTTTCACACCCATTGTCGTTACTCATGTCAGCATTCGCACTTCTGATACCTCCAGCAAGCTTCTCAACTCACCTTCACAGGCTTACAGAACGCTCCTCTACCGCATCACCTAAGTGATACCCGTAGCTTCGGTGTATGGTTTGAGCCCCGTTACATCTTCCGCGCAGGCCGACTCGACTAGTGAGCTATTACGCTTTCTTTAAAGGGTGGCTGCTTCTAAGCCAACCTCCTAGCTGTCTAAGCCTTCCCACATCGTTTCCCACTTAACCATAACTTTGGGACCTTAGCTGACGGTCTGGGTTGTTTCCCTTTTCACGACGGACGTTAGCACCCGCCGTGTGTCTCCCATGCTCGGCACTTGTAGGTATTCGGAGTTTGCATCGGTTTGGTAAGTCGGGATGACCCCCTAGCCGAAACAGTGCTCTACCCCCTACAGTGATACATGAGGCGCTACCTAAATAGCTTTCGAGGAGAACCAGCTATCTCCGAGCTTGATTAGCCTTTCACTCCGATCCACAGGTCATCCGCTAACTTTTCAACGGTAGTCGGTTCGGTCCTCCAGTTAGTGTTACCCAACCTTCAACCTGCCCATGGATAGATCGCCCGGTTTCGGGTCTATTCCCAGCGACTAGACGCCCTATTAAGACTCGCTTTCGCTACGCCTCCCCTATTCGGTTAAGCTCGCCACTGAAAATAAGTCGCTGACCCATTATACAAAAGGTACGCAGTCACCCAACAAAGTGGGCTCCCACTGCTTGTACGCATACGGTTTCAGGATCTATTTCACTCCCCTCTCCGGGGTTCTTTTCGCCTTTCCCTCACGGTACTAGTTCACTATCGGTCAGTCAGTAGTATTTAGCCTTGGAGGATGGTCCCCCCATATTCAGACAAAGTTTCTCGTGCTCCGTCCTACTCGATTTCATGACTAAGAGATTTTCGCGTACAGGGCTATCACCCACTATGGCCGTACTTTCCAGAACGTTCCGCTAATCTCAAAGCCACTTAAGGGCTAGTCCCCGTTCGCTCGCCACTACTAAGGGAATCTCGGTTGATTTCTTTTCCTCAGGGTACTTAGATGTTTCAGTTCCCCTGGTTCGCCTCTTAAGCCTATGTATTCAGCTTAAGATAACCATCTTATGATGGCTGGGTTCCCCCATTCAGACATCTCCGGATCAAAGTCTGTTTGCCGACTCCCCGAAGCTTTTCGCAGGCTACCACGTCTTTCATCGCCTCTGACTGCCAAGGCATCCACCGTATGCGCTTCTTCACTTGACCATATAACCCCAAGCAATCTGGTTATACTGTGAAGACGACATTCGCCGAAAATTCGATGCTTGCTCATAAAGAGCAACTCACAAATTTTACCTTAGCCTGATCCGTTACCAGTGAAAGTAACGTTCAGTCTATCTTTCTATCACATACCCAAATTTTTAAAGAACGATCTAGCCAAAGACTAGAAATCAACATTCACCATCACCAGGATGGAATGCTCATTTCTAAGCTTTCAACAACAGAAGCAGTTAGTGGTGGAGCCAAACGGGATCGAACCGTTGACCTCCTGCGTGCAAGGCAGGCGCTCTCCCAGCTGAGCTATGGCCCCGTATTTCTACAGGTTCCCACACAAAATTGGTGGGTCTGGGCAGATTCGAACTGCCGACCTCACCCTTATCAGGGGTGCGCTCTAACCAACTGAGCTACAGACCCAATTTCGAGCTTTAAGGCCGACCTCACCCTGCTCTTTACCACAAAGCATGGGGTGCGCTCTAACCAACTAAGCTACAACCTGTTAAGGCTGCTTCTTATCGTCTTCTTCAATGAATCAAGCAATTCGTGTGGGAGCTTATGGAGCAGCTGATGTCGTCGATTAAGGAGGTGATCCAGCCGCAGGTTCCCCTACGGCTACCTTGTTACGACTTCACCCCAGTCATGAATCACACCGTGGTAACCGTCCTCCCGAAGGTTAGACTAGCTACTTCTGGTGCAACCCACTCCCATGGTGTGACGGGCGGTGTGTACAAGGCCCGGGAACGTATTCACCGCGACATTCTGATTCGCGATTACTAGCGATTCCGACTTCACGCAGTCGAGTTGCAGACTGCGATCCGGACTACGATCGGTTTTCTGGGATTAGCTCCACCTCGCGGCTTGGCAACCCTCTGTACCGACCATTGTAGCACGTGTGTAGCCCAGGCCGTAAGGGCCATGATGACTTGACGTCATCCCCACCTTCCTCCGGTTTGTCACCGGCAGTCTCCTTAGAGTGCCCACCATTACGTGCTGGTAACTAAGGACAAGGGTTGCGCTCGTTACGGGACTTAACCCAACATCTCACGACACGAGCTGACGACAGCCATGCAGCACCTGTCTCAATGTTCCCGAAGGCACCAATCCATCTCTGGAAAGTTCATTGGATGTCAAGGCCTGGTAAGGTTCTTCGCGTTGCTTCGAATTAAACCACATGCTCCACCGCTTGTGCGGGCCCCCGTCAATTCATTTGAGTTTTAACCTTGCGGCCGTACTCCCCAGGCGGTCAACTTAATGCGTTAGCTGCGCCACTAAGAGCTCAAGGCTCCCAACGGCTAGTTGACATCGTTTACGGCGTGGACTACCAGGGTATCTAATCCTGTTTGCTCCCCACGCTTTCGCACCTCAGTGTCAGTATCAGTCCAGGTGGTCGCCTTCGCCACTGGTGTTCCTTCCTATATCTACGCATTTCACCGCTACACAGGAAATTCCACCACCCTCTACCATACTCTAGCTCGACAGTTTTGAATGCAGTTCCCAGGTTGAGCCCGGGGATTTCACATCCAACTTAACGAACCACCTACGCGCGCTTTACGCCCAGTAATTCCGATTAACGCTTGCACCCTCTGTATTACCGCGGCTGCTGGCACAGAGTTAGCCGGTGCTTATTCTGTCGGTAACGTCAAAACACTTACGTATTAGGTAAATGCCCTTCCTCCCAACTTAAAGTGCTTTACAATCCGAAGACCTTCTTCACACACGCGGCATGGCTGGATCAGGCTTTCGCCCATTGTCCAATATTCCCCACTGCTGCCTCCCGTAGGAGTCTGGACCGTGTCTCAGTTCCAGTGTGACTGATCATCCTCTCAGACCAGTTACGGATCGTCGCCTTGGTGAGCCATTACCTCACCAACTAGCTAATCCGACCTAGGCTCATCTGATAGCGCAAGGCCCGAAGGTCCCCTGCTTTCTCCCGTAGGACGTATGCGGTATTAGCGTCCGTTTCCGAGCGTTATCCCCCACTACCAGGCAGATTCCTAGGCATTACTCACCCGTCCGCCGCTCGCCACCAGGTACAAGTACCCGTGCTGCCGCTCGACTTGCATGTGTTAGGCCTGCCGCCAGCGTTCAATCTGAGCCATGATCAAACTCTTCAGTTCAAACATCTTTGGGTTTTTAAGAAACCCTAAACTTGGCTCAGCAATCGTTGGTTACATCTTTGATTTCTCGCGGAGTAACTTGTGATGCTGATAATCTTGTTGACTATCAGTCTGACTCCACAAGCACCCACACGAATTGCTTGATTCAGTTGTTAAAGAGCGGTTGGTTAAGATCTTTCGTCTCAACCGAGGCGCGCATTCTACAGCAGCCTCTGTTGCTGTCAAGCGGTTATTTTTCGAAGTTTTCAAAGTTTCCTTTGCAACTTCAACCACTTGCGCTTCCGATCTCTCGTTAGCGGGAGGCGAATTCTACAGCGTTACTCGCTGCTGTCAACACCTCTTTTACACCGCTTTCGACCGAGAAGATCGAATCGTTAAAAGAGCCAAACAACCCCGCTCTTTCAACTCCTTCTGGGCTTCGATGACCTGAAGCAACTCGCTGTCGAAAACTGCGTAACTCATTGTTTACCAAGGAGTTTTCCGTTTCGACTGCGCCGGAAGTGGGGCGAATTATAGACTTCCAGAATCTGCCGTCAACCCTTAATTTCAGCTTTATTCGGATTTGAGCGTAATACGCGCAAATGCCTTCTTCCCGGCCTGGCAAACATGGGTCGCACCCAGTACGTATATAAAGGTGCGATCGACAACCTCGCCATCTATACGCACACCACCAGAACCCAGAAGATCCCGCGCGACAGCCGAGTTCTTGACCAGGCCTGCCTTATTAAGGACAGCAGCGATCGGCATGTCTTCGCCAGCAGTCAATTCGATCTCCGGCAGATCGTCCGGCAGCTCACCTTCCTTCATACGGTTACCCGCCGCACGATGAGCATTGGCCGCAGCCTCTTCACCATGGAAACGCGCAACGATCTCTTCGGCCAGCTTGATCTTGATATCACGCGGATTGGCACCCGCCTCGACATCAGCACGGAATGCATTGATCTCATCCATGGAGCGGAAACTGAGCAATTCGAAATAGCGCCACATCAGCGCATCCGGAATGGAAACCAGTTTGCCGTACATCACACCCGGCGCTTCCTGAATACCCACGTAGTTGCCCAAGGACTTGGACATCTTCTTCACACCATCCAGACCTTCGAGCAGCGGCATGGTCAGAATGCACTGAGCTTCTTGACCATATCCACGCTGCAGTTCACGTCCCATCAACAGGTTGAACTTCTGATCAGTACCACCCAGCTCGACGTCCGCGCGCAAAGCAACCGAGTCATAACCCTGAACCAGCGGATAGAGGAACTCGTGAATGGCAATTGGCTGATTGGTTGTGTAGCGCTTGTCGAAGTCGTCGCGTTCGAGCATGCGAGCTACGGTGTACTGAGAAGTCAGGCGAATGAAATCGGCCGGCCCCATCTGATCCATCCAGGTGGAGTTGAACGCAACTTCGGTTTTCGCCGGATCAAGAATCTTGAAAACCTGGGTCTTATAGGTCTCGGCATTCTCGAGAACCTGCTCGCGGGTAAGAGGAGGACGTGTCGCACTCTTGCCACTCGGATCGCCGATCATCCCGGTGAAGTCACCTATAAGGAAGATCACCTGATGCCCCAGCTCCTGGAACTGGCGCAGCTTATTAATAAGCACGGTATGACCCAGGTGCAAATCCGGCGCGGTCGGATCGAAGCCTGCCTTAATACGTAGCGGCTGGCCACGCTTGAGCTTTTCGATCAGCTCGGACTCGACCAACAGTTCTTCCGCACCACGTTTAATCAGCGCTAGCTGCTCTTCAACCGACTTCATAACAGACCCGCAAGGCTCGAATTCAAAGGGAACCAACCATACAAGATCGCGCGTCAAATACAAGTTTTGCCCGGCGCACGGACGCCAATCCACGGACACAGCGTTCGCGGACTTGCTTCAGAGATGATTTGGTTATATTTTATACAGTTATTTCATCTTCATCATGTCATTCATCTTTTCCAATTCATCTTTTTTCAAAGTCAAAAATTACCTATGACCAAAGAATCGTCTAAAGCGCCGCCGCTTTACCCGAAGACCCACCTGCTCGCAGCAAGTGGCATCGCCGCCCTTCTGAGCCTGGCGCTTCTGGTATTTCCTTCCAGTGATGTTGAAGCCAAAAAGACGACCCTGAGTCTTGAACTGGAAAGCCCTGCTGAACAACTGACACAAGATCAAGACGCTGCCGAAGCGGTCCAAGCCACAAATGAGCCAGCAGCGTCCCCTTTTGCGCAGATCGAAAACAGCGCCGAAGAACCCCAGGAAACCGCTCAGGCCGCACCCGCGCCAGCACCAGTGATCGAAGAAAAAAAGTCTCCAAACCACAGGGAAGTGATCGTCTCTAAAGGCGATACGCTCTCCACCCTGTTTGAAAAAGTCGGCCTTCCAGCAGCTTCGGTGCATGAAGTGCTGGCTAGTGACAAGCAGGCCAAGCAGTTCAGCCAACTCAAACACGGCCAGAAACTTGAATTCGAACTGAGCCCCGATGGCCAGCTGACCAACCTTCACAGCAAGGTCAGCGACGTCGAAAGCATCACCTTGACCAAGAATGACAAGGGTTATGCATTCAACCGCATTACCGCCAAGCCGACCGTGCGCTCGGCCTATATTCATGGCGTGATCAACAGCTCGCTGTCGCAGTCCGCTGCACGCGCCGGTTTGTCCCACAGCCTGACCATGGACATGGCCAGCGTGTTTGGCTATGACGTCGATTTCGCCCAGGATATTCGCCAGGGTGACGAGTTCGATGTCATCTACGAACAGAAAGTCGTCAACGGCAAGGCTGTCGGCAATGGCCCGATCCTTTCCGCTCGCTTCACTAACCGAGGCAAGACCTACACCGCCGTGCGTTACACCAATAAACAAGGCAACAGCAGCTACTACACTGCTGACGGCAACAGCATGCGCAAGGCGTTTATCCGTACCCCGGTGGACTTCGCCCGCATCAGCTCGAAATTCTCAATGGGCCGCAAGCACCCGATCCTGAACAAGATCCGCGCTCACAAAGGCGTCGACTATGCAGCGCCGCGTGGCACTCCAATCAAGGCAGCCGGTGACGGCAAAGTGTTGTTGGCCGGTCGCCGCGGTGGCTACGGCAACACCGTGATCATCCAGCACGGCAATACCTACCGCACGCTGTACGGCCACATGCAGGGCTTTGCCAAAGGTGTGCAGACTGGCAGTAGCGTCAAACAAGGCCAGGTAATCGGCTACATCGGCACCACCGGACTTTCCACCGGACCGCATTTGCATTACGAGTTCCAGGTCAATGGCGTGCACGTCGACCCACTAGGCCAGAAAGTGGCGATGGCCGATCCAATCTCCAAAGCTGAACGCGCACGTTTCCTCGCGCAGAGCCAACCGCTGATGTCGCGTATGGATCAAGAGAAATCCACGCAACTGGCTTCGAGCAAGCGCTAAGCCATGACGCTTTATATAGGTGTGATGTCCGGGACCAGCCTCGATGGCCTGGACATTGCGTTGATCGAGCTGACTCCGACGATCAACCTGATTGCCACGCACTACACCCCAATGCCTGACGGCCTGCGCGCCGAGCTGCTTGGCTTGTGCGCCAGCGGCCCGGACGAGATAGCCCGCTCCGCCCTCGCTCAACAAAACTGGGTGAAGCTGGCGGCACAGGGTATTCACACCCTCCTCGACCAACAAAAACTGAAACCCGAAGACATTCGCGCGATTGGCAGCCACGGCCAGACCATTCGCCACGAACCGGCGCGCGGTTTCACCGTGCAGATCGGCAACCCCGCCCTTCTGACCGAGTTGACCGGCATCCCCGTGGTCAGCGACTTCCGCAGCCGCGATGTTGCGGCTGGCGGACAAGGCGCCCCACTGGTTCCAGCCTTTCACGAAGCGTTGTTTGAAGAGCGCGCAGGCAATCGCGCGGTATTGAACGTTGGCGGTTTCAGCAACCTCAGCCTAATCGAGCCCGGCAAACCGGTAGCCGGTTTCGACTGTGGCCCGGGCAATGTTCTGCTGGATGCCTGGATTCACCAGCAACGCGGCGACAACTTTGATCGTGACGGTCAATGGGCTGCCAGCGGCAAGGTCCAACCGGTTCTGCTGAACGAACTGCTGAGTGATCCATTTTTCGTGACCAAAGGCCCCAAGAGCACCGGCCGCGAAGTGTTCAACCTGCCATGGCTGACACAGCATCTATCGAAACTGTCGACCTTCGCCGCCGAAGACGTGCAGGCAACCCTGCTCGAACTGACCGCCCTGACCATCGTCGAGTCACTGCAAAGCGCTCAATCAGATACCCAGGAACTGTTGGTCTGCGGCGGCGGCGCGCACAACGCCACGCTGATGAACCGCTTGGCCAGCTTGCTGCCGAACACCAAGGTCAGCAGCACCGCGGCTTATGGTGTAGACCCGGACTGGGTCGAAGCCATGGCCTTCGCCTGGCTGGCCCATTGCTGCCTTGAAGGCATCGCTGCCAATCGCCCGAGCGTCACCGGCGCAAGCGGCCTGCGCGTACTCGGCGCCATCTACCCTGCCTGACTATCCATACCGAATCCCGGACAGCAAAACGCCGCAGAACCCTGAGGCCATGCGGCGCTTGGTGATGCGGTGATTGCGATCAGATCGAGAACGAAGAGCCGCAGCCGCACGTGGTGCTGGCGTTCGGATTCTTGATCACGAAGCGTGAACCTTCCAGACCTTCCTGATAATCCACCTCGGCACCTGCCAGGTACTGGAAGCTCATCGGATCAACGACCAGACTCACCCCTTCGCGCTCGACAATGGTGTCGTCATCGGCCACTTCTTCATCGAAGGTGAAGCCGTACTGAAAACCTGAACAACCGCCGCCCGTAACGAATACGCGCAGCTTCAAGCGATCATTCCCCTCTTCATCGACCAGGCTCTTCACCTTGTGCGCGGCACCGTGGGTGAATTGCAAAGCCGTGGGGGTGAAGGATTCGACGCTCATGCTAACTATCTCCCGGCGTTACGCCGCCATAATGCGTGATGACGCGCATTATCCGCTTCTCCTAGAAAATTGGTCAACTATTGTTACGGTATATCAATCAACCCAATCGTAAGCCCGGAATGCAAAAAGGCCCGTCAGACGGGCCTTTTTGCTGAGCAGGATAAAGCCTTACGGCAGCATGCCTGCGTGGGACAGACCCAGGCGCTCATCCAGACCAAACAGGATGTTCAGGTTCTGCACCGCCTGCCCCGACGCGCCTTTGACCAGGTTGTCGATCACCGACAACACCACCACCAGATCACCATCCTGCGGACGATGCACCGCAATACGGCAAACGTTGGCACCGCGCACGCTGCGGGTTTCTGGATGGCTACCGGCCGGCATGACATCGACGAACGGTTCGTTGGCATAACGCTTTTCAAACAGCGCCTGCAGATCAACCGAGCGATCCACGACCGTCGCGTAGAGCGTCGAGTGGATGCCTCGAATCATTGGCGTCAGGTGCGGAACGAACGTCAGACCGACGTCCTTGCCCGCGGCACGACGCAGACCCTGGCGGATTTCCGGCAGGTGACGGTGACCTTTGACGGCGTAAGCCTTCATGCTTTCCGACGTCTCGGAGTACAGCGAACCTACAGACGCGCCACGACCGGCGCCACTGACGCCGGATTTGCAGTCAGCGATCAAGCGGGTGGTATCAGCCAGACCGGCTTCAAGCAATGGCAGGAAACCCAATTGCGTAGCAGTCGGGTAGCAACCCGGCACAGCGATCAGGCGAGCCTGCTTGATCTGCTCGCGATTGACTTCAGGCAAGCCATAGACAGCCTCTTCCAAAAGTTCTGGTGCGCCGTGCGGCTGACCGTACCACTTGGCCCACTCATCGGCGTCTTGCAGACGGAAGTCCGCCGACAGGTCGATGACTTTGGTCCCGGCAGCCAGCAACTCGCCAGCCAGGGCATGAGCCACACCGTGAGGCGTGGCGAAGAACACCACGTCGCAAGCGCCCAGCGTCTTGACGTCCGGAACGCTGAACGCCAGGCCATCGTAATGACCGCGCAGGTTCGGATACATATCAGCCACGGCCAGACCGGCCTCGGATCGGGAAGTGATGACGACCACTTCTGCTTGCGGATGCTGTGCCAACAGACGCAGCAGTTCGACACCGGTGTAACCCGTGCCGCCGACGATACCGACCTTGACCATAAACCTGCCCTCAACGAACCCACTGGAAAGTCGTCGATAATAGGGCCCGTATCGTCCTGCGACAACCGGCAAGGTGACGTGCGGAGCCTCAAGCCTCTACTATCCGGGCTACCGTGAACCTGGGAATAACTAAAAATGCTTTATCTGTGGCTCAAAGCGCTTCACATCGTCAGCATGGTCTGCTGGTTTGCCGCCCTGTTTTACTTGCCGCGTCTGTTCGTCTACCACGCCCAAAGCGAAGACACTGTCAGCAAAGAACGTTTCAGCATCATGGAACGCAAGCTGTACCGCGGCATCATGGGCCCGGCGATGATCGCCACCCTGATTTTCGGCATTGCACTGATCGCCTTGAACCCCAGCATATTTAGTCAAGGCGCCTGGATTCACGCCAAGTTGACCCTGGTGGTGATCCTGATCGGCTACCACCACATGTGCGGCGCCCAGGTGAAACGTTTTGCCCGTGGCGAAAACACCCGCAGCCATGTCTTTTATCGCTGGTTCAATGAAGTGCCGGTTCTGATATTGCTGGCCATTGTAATTCTGGTCGTCGTTCGGCCGTTCTAACTCCAATAAGCACAACTCACCGGGGTACTTCCAATGTCGCTGCCCGCTCTGCTCGAACAACGTTTGCGTCTGCCTGTGGTGGCAGCGCCGATGTTCCTGATTTCCAACCCACAACTGGTGCTCGCCTGCTGCCGCAATGGCGTGGTGGGCAGCTTCCCCGCACTGAACCAGCGCGAGAGCAGCGGCTTCAAGGCCTGGCTGGAAGAGATCGAAGCAGGGTTGGCGACATTGGAGAATCCGGCGCCTTATGCGGTGAACCTGATCGTCCACAACAGCAACCCGCGGCTGCAAGCGGACCTGAAGATCTGCATCGAGCACAAAGTGCCGATCGTGATCACCAGCCTCGGCGCCGTGAAAGAACTGGTCGATGCCGTGCACAGCTATGGCGGTCTGGTGTTCCATGACGTGACGACTCGTCGCCATGCAGAGAAAGCCGCCGAGGCCGGGGTCGACGGTTTGATCGCCGTGGCAGCGGGCGCCGGTGGACACGCCGGAACCTGGAGCCCGTTCTCGCTGATTGCCGAGATCCGCCAATTCTTCGACAAGACCCTGCTGCTGGCCGGTTGCCTGAACCACGGTCACGAGATTCTCGCGGCACAATTGCTCGGTGCGGATCTGGCCTACTTCGGTACGCGATTTATCGGCACCACCGAAAGTCATGCGCCTGACGCCTATAAAGAGATGCTGCTGACTTCCAGAGCCGCGGACATCGTCCATACTCCAGCGGTGTCGGGAGTACCGGCGAGCTTTATGCGTCAGAGCCTTGAGGCAGCAGGTTTCGACATGGCCGCGCTGCAAGGCAAGGGTGAGGTGGACTTCGGCTCCAAACTCAAGCCCATAAGCGATGAAGCCAAAGCCTGGAAAACCGTCTGGTCCGCAGGCCAGGGTGTCGGCGAGATCGATGACCTGCCGAGTGTTGATCAATTGGTCGCTCGCCTCGATGCCGAGTACCGAAAAGCACTGGAGCTGGCGGCAGCGCTGCCCAAGCGCTGGCCACGCTGACAGGAAAACCTGGCCAGTCCATTCCGGCTGGCTTTACACGACAAGGATGCCTCGCAATGAGCGAAAACCGTTTCAAGATCGTGTTCGACGGCGCTCTGCTGCCAGGTGTTGACGTCACCACCGCCAAGCTCAATCTCGCCGAGTTGTTCAAAAGCGATGTGGCTGCCATCGAGCGGCTGTTCAGTGGCAAGCCGGTTGCACTCAAACGCGACCTGTCCCAGGCCGATGCACAGACTTATCTCCAGGCGCTGACCAAAACCGGTATCGATGCCCGGATCGAATCCGAACCCTCGATCGAGCTGAACCTGGCTGACGTTCATGAACACGCCCCTGCCGTCGCGGCAGATCCCGAATCCCCTTACGCACCACCCCAGGCTAGCGTTGGCGAAGCCTTGCCTGCGTTTTCCACACTCAAGCCGTTCAGCTTCGAGGGTCGGATCGGTCGCTTGCGTTATCTGGCCTGGACGATGTCGCTGACGCTGGTGACCCTTAGCGCTGGCTCTTTGCTGGCTGTTTTCGCCTTGGCCCTCATCAACACGGACTCGACCATCGCCCTCATTCTCGGAGGCCTGCTGGCCTTGATTGGCTTCGTGGCGCTCGGCCTCGTCAGCATCCAGTTCAGTGTCCAGCGCCTGCATGATGTTGGCTGGTCTGGCTGGCTCTGGCTGCTGACCCTCGTACCGTTCGTGGGCAGCATCTTTCCGTTCGTGATGGTGATTGTGCCGGGTAATAACACCGCCAATCGATACGGTGCGCCACCACCGCCCAACAGCACCGCGGTCAAGGTCCTCTCTTCACTATGGCTGGTGTTTATCGCGATCCTGTTCATTGGCGGACTGACCGGTGGCCTTACAACCATTCAAAGCGAATACGAAAGCGCCACCCAGGGCAGCTATGAAAGTGACTCCGTGACCACCGAAGAGATCGAAGATCAAACCGCCGTGGAAGCAGAGCCCGCGCCAAATTCAGCCGACGATGCAGCCGAAGAAGCCCAGCCCCCTGTAGACTCTGCGAAAGAATGAACAGCGCTCCCCGCCCGTGACACCTGCGTCGCCGGCGCGGAGCTGTTGCGATGGAGAAATGCATGACCCGTTACGCTCTGATCACTGGCGCTTCCAGCGGCATCGGCCTGGCGATGGCCGAAGCGCTGGCCCGGCGCGGCCGCAGCCTGATTCTGGTGGCCCGTCAGCGTGATCAGCTGGAAAGTATTGCGATTGAACTGACTCAACGTTTTGGCGTGGAAGTGCTGTTTCGAGCCTGTGACCTCGGCGAGCCGCTACGGTTGTCCGGTTTTCTGCTGGAGCTGGAGGAAGGTGATCGACAGATCGATTTGCTGGTCAACTGCGCCGGCATCGGCACCTGCGGTCCTTTCCTGGCTCAAGACTGGATGACCGAGCAGGACCTGATCGAGGTGAACATCCTTGCGCTCACTCGCCTGTGTCACGCGATCGGCAACAGTATGGCGCTGCAGGGCGGCGGGCAGATTTTGAATGTCGCCTCGGTGGCGGCGTTCCATCCCGGCCCGTGGATGAGTACTTATTACGCCAGCAAGGCTTATGTGCTGCACTTTTCCGAAGGGTTGCGCGTCGAACTGAAAAAATGCGCGGTCAAGGTGTCGGTGCTCTGCCCCGGCCCTACCCGCACGGCGTTTTTCCGCACCGCGCAATTGGACGCTGGCAAACTGATCGACAGCAAAATGCTGATGAGCCCCGAGGAAGTCGCGCTCTATACCGTGCGCGCTCTGGAGAAAAATCGCGCCATCATTATTCCGGGTCGACGCAACCGCTGGCGCGCCTTCCTGCCGCGACTCGGCTCGCGCTGGCTGACCCGGACAATCGCCGGCATGGTCAACAAGGCTTACTGCCCGCGCTGATCACACCCTCAAGGTAAAAGGCTGGGCTCGGGCATAACCCATGGTTACACTCAGGCCAGCCCAAACAACGGAGAAAAAAGCTGTGGATACTCTGTTCACCAAGATCATCAACCGGGAAATCCCGGCGAAGATCATTTACGAGGACGACCAGGTACTGGCCTTCCACGACATCGCCCCACAGGCACCCGTGCATTTTCTGGTGATTCCGAAAAAAGCGGTGCGCACACTTAACGACCTGACCGAGGACGACAAGGCATTGGCTGGGCATATTCTGTTCACCGCCCAGCGTCTGGCCCTGGAACTGGGTTGCGAAGAGGGCTTCCGCGTGGTCATGAATTGCAATCCACTGGGTGGGCAGACCGTCTATCACATTCATATGCATGTATTGGGTCAGCGCCAGATGCATTGGCCGCCGGGCTGATTGCAGTAAGCCTTGTGGGGGCGGGCAATCCCGCCCCCACAAGCACCTGCGTCACAATGACCCAGCGCAAACCTTCCCCGGCCGATTGGGTTAAACTGGCCGCCGAGATTCTTCCCGGAGGTCAGCATGACTACCCAACGTCACTACTCGCCGATTGACCGTCTTCTGCTACAAGCCGATGCCGCGATGCGTACCTTGCTGCCCTTCAGTGGTCAGCCGTACCGTCCTTCGCCCGCTATCGTGCAGCCGGACGCGCAAATGAGTGACGAAGACACCCGGCACGTCGCCGGTCTGATGCGCATCAACCATACCGGCGAAGTCTGTGCCCAGGCGCTGTATCAAGGTCAGGCCCTGACCGCCAAGCTGCCGCAAGTGCGCGCCGCCATGGAGCATGCCGCCGAAGAAGAAATCGACCACCTGGTCTGGTGCGAACAACGCATAAAACAGTTGGGCAGCCACACCAGCATTCTCAATCCACTGTTCTACGGCATGTCGTTCGGGATTGGCGCGGTGGCCGGGTTGATCAGCGATAAAGTCAGCCTGGGTTTCGTTGCCGCGACCGAACATCAGGTCTGCAAACACCTCAACGAACACCTTGAGCAACTGCCACCCGAGGACGAAAAGTCCCGGGCGATCCTCGAGCAGATGCGCATTGATGAAGAACACCACGCCGAAAGCGCGCTGGAGGCTGGGGGGTTCCGCTTCCCGGCGCCGGTGAAGTTCGGCATGAGCCTGATGGCCAAGGTCATGACCAAGAGTACTTATCGGATCTGATCCCAAACACTGGGCACAAAAAAGGGCGCTTTTCAGCGTCCTTTCTTTTTGCTCGCAGAAAATCAGTTCGGCATGTTGCGCGCGTAGAAGATTTCCAGCATTTCGTGTTTCACACGCTCCGTCACCTGAGCACGCTGCTCAGAAGACAGGTTGCTGGTAGCGTCGCCGAACAGGTAGTTATCGAGTTCGAAGTTCTTCAGCAGCATTTTGGTGTGGAACAGGTTTTCCTGGTACACGTTCACGTCGGTCATCTGGTACGCGTCGCGGGTGTCTTCGGAAAGGTAGTTCTGAATCGAGTTGATCTCGTGGTCGATGAAGTGCTTTTTGCCTTCCACGTCACGGGTGAAACCGCGCACACGATAATCCACGGTCACGATATCCGAATCGAACTGGTGGATCAGGAAGTTGAGCGCCTTAAGCGGTGAAATGACGCCACAGGTCGACACATCAATGTCCACACGGAATGTCGCGATGCCATCGTCCGGATGGATTTCCGGGTAGGTGTGCACCGTGATGTGGCTCTTGTCGAGGTGGGCCAGGATAATTTCAGGCAGCGGGCCCGGAGACTCTTCGATCTGACTGTCGGTAGGGGTCACCGGCTCTTCAGAGATCAGAATCGTGACGCTGGCGCCTTGGGGCTCATAATCCTGACTGGCAATGTTCAGGATGTTGGCACCAATGATATCGACAACTTCTGTGAGGATCTGCGTCAGGCGCTTGGCGTTGTACTCTTTATTGATGTATTCGACGTAAGCCTGTTGGTCTTGCGGAGTTTCCGCGTAGCAGATGTCATAGATGTTGAAGCTCAAGGTCTTTGTCAGGTTATTGAACCCGTGGAGCTTGAGTTTGCTTTTCACCGTTAAAAACTCTCTATGTATTGCGGCCCGGCCGCATGATCAAGCATGCCCGTCAGATGCGAACGACGCAGCTGCGTAGGACGGTTAACACCTCTTCGCAATGGCGATTTTGGTTGTCTGTTCGGGTGCGCGGCCTGTCGGCGGACGGGCCACTACCCTGAAAAAAGTGGCGCATTGTGCAGACGTCAGCTTGGGATCGCCACAGTCTGCACTGCCTTTATGATAGTTGAATGTCGATTCAACCGAGCTCGATGATCTCGTAGTCATGGGTAATTGCCACGCCAGCCGCACCAAGCATGATCGACGCCGAGCAATACTTCTCGGCAGACAGCTCGATGGCGCGTTTGACCTGGGCTTCTTTCAAGCCTCGGCCCTTGACCACGAAGTGCATGTGGATCTTGGTGAATACCTTCGGATCTTCGGTGGCACGCTCGGCTTCGAGGAAGGCTTCGCAGCTTTCAACGGCCTGACGGGACTTCTTGAGGATGCTGACCACGTCGAAATTGCTGCAACCGCCAACACCCAGCAGGAGCATTTCCATCGGCCGGACACCCAGGTTGCGACCGCCGGCATCGGGCGGACCGTCCATGACCACGACATGACCGCTGCCGGATTCGCCGAGGAACATGGCTTCGCCAGCCCATTGGATGCGTGCCTTCATCGCCAAGACTCCACTGTATAAAAAAGGGTCGCCAGCTTAGCACAGGGTCCTTGATGGACGGTGTCCCGCCTTCCTAAGACGCAAGCCTCTGCGCTGTAGGTAAATTCTCGAATATTGCAGGAAGTGTCTGTTAAGCTGGCGCCAATTCACTGGCGCATAGCCAGCTCTGTAGCAACCTCAGCGACTCATAAGAAAACCAAACACACCGTGAAGTCTTTTCGGGATACAACCATGGTTGCTATTACCCCAACACCCAAAATCAAGAACCTCGACAAGCTGTTGATGCACTGCCAGCGCCGTCGTTATGCGGCCAAAAGCAACATCATTTGTGCCGGCGACCGCTCGGACACGCTGTTCTTCATCATCAAGGGTTCAGTCACCATCCTGATCGAGGATGACGATGGCCGCGAAATGATCATCGCCTACCTGAACTCCGGAGACTTTTTCGGCGAGTTGGGCCTGTTCGAACAGGCCGGCCTGGAACAGGAACGCAGCGCCTGGGTGCGCGCCAAGATCGAATGTGAAGTCGCGGAGATCAGCTACGCGAAATTCCGCGAGCTGTCCCAACAGGATCCAGACATTCTTTACGTGCTCAGCGGACAAATCGCACAGCGCCTGCGCAACACCACCCGCAAAGTGGGTGACCTTGCATTCTTCGACGTTACCGGCCGCGTCGCACGCTGCCTCTTGGAACTGTGCAAGCAGCCAGACGCAATGACCCATCCCGATGGCATGCAGATCAAGGTGACCCGTCAGGAGATCGGGCGGATTGTCGGTTGTTCACGTGAGATGGTCGGACGCGTACTCAAGGACCTGGAAGAACGCAATCTGGTGGACGTCAAAGGCAAGACCATGGTGGTCTTCGGTACGCGCTAAACCCTGAACATGTCTGCCAGCAACTCGCGGTACAACGTGTCGAGTCGCCCCAACGCATCAGGTGCTGCATATTTTTCATGAAGAGCAATGTGGCTCTCGGCGCGAACTCGCTGCTCCAGGCCACAGGCTTCATTGAAACGATTAACCGCCGCAACCATCGACTCACGCTCGTTATCGAGCAACAAAGCACCGTGCACCAACCCTACCGGACGCGTACCGCCCTTGCTCTGGCGCCAGCGTTGAGCCGTGCCGACCATCTTGCGCCCATCAAGGTTGACGTTGAAACGCCCATCACAGAACGCACCCTCTATTTCGCCCAAAGACGAAACGCCGCCCAGTTCATCGAGTAACTGACAAATCGGATCGCAAAGCCGACGATAACCGGTTTCGATGCGGTTCTGGTCACCCTCGCTACGCGGTGGCGCGTAGACCAGTGCGATGTTGATCGTTGAGGCCGATTGCGGTACCGGTTCACCGCCGGTTTCACGCAGCAACACCGGCCAACCTGCCGCAGCCGACACTTCGCACGCGACCTCGAACCCAGGCAGACGATTCAATCGTCGCGGCATGACCAGCGCCTTATCACTGGGTTGCCAGAACAGCAGGACAAACTCCGAATCGCCGGTGCACACATGGGCCAACAGATCCTGTTCGGCGAGCAGGCCGGCTTCGACGGTCAAGGCGATGGGCTGGGTCATGGCAGTAGACATCCTTTGTTTGGGGTATAAAAAAGCCGGCATCGCCGGCTTCTTCATTAAGTCACGTTCAGTCGAGTGTAGAACCGCTCACCGCGATACCACGCTCAGGAAAGAACAGGCGCTGCAGCTCGGTGCCCGGGCTTTCGGCGCGCATGAACGCTTCGCCAACCAGGAACGCGTACACGTCGCTGATTTCCATCAGCTCGACATCGGCCCGGTTGAGAATGCCACTTTCGGTGATCACCAAGCGATCACGCGGGATACGCGGCAACAGATCGAGGGTGGTTTCCAGATTGACTTCGAAGGTGTGCAGGTTGCGGTTGTTGACGCCGACCAACGGAGTGTCGAGGGTTTTCAAGGCCCGCTCCAGCTCGTCGCCATCGTGAACTTCCACCAGCACATCGAGGCCGACACTTTTGGCGACGGCAGCCAACTCGGCCATTTTCACGTCATCCAGTGCGGAGACGATCAGCAGCACGCAGTCGGCGCCCAACGCTCGGGCTTCAATGATCTGGTACGGATCAATCATGAAGTCCTTGCGGATCACCGGCAGTTTGCACGCCGCCCGCGCCTGTTGCAGATACACGTCGGCGCCCTGGAAGTAATCGATATCGGTGAGCACTGACAGGCAGGTCGCGCCGCCCTTCTCGTAACTCTTGGCGATGTCGGCGGGAACGAAGTTCTCGCGGATAACGCCTTTGCTCGGTGAAGCCTTCTTGATTTCTGCAATGACCGCTGGCTGCTTGAGCTTGGCCTGAGCCAACAATGCCTGGGCAAAACCACGGGGTGCATCGGCCGCCTTGGCCAGACTTTCCAGCTCCGCCAGGCTTACGCGAGCGCTACGCTCGGCGACCTCCTGGACTTTGCGGGCCAGAATGTTTTCCAGAACCGTCGGTACACTCATCCCTCATTCTCCACTTTGAATACCGCGGTAAATGCACCCAACTCCTCCAGTTTTTCCCGAGCGAGGCCTGTGTGCAGCGCATCGTGCGCCAGGGCAACACCTTCTTTCAAACTGCTGGCATGGTCGGCGGCGTACAGCGCGGCACCGGCATTGAGCATAATCATTTCCGCAGCTTTCTGACCGTTCTCGGTCTTGCGCTTGCCCAGGGCATCGCGAATCAGCTCCAGCGAGGCCGCCGGGCTATCCACTGCCAGACCGTGCAGGCTCTGGCTCTTCATGCCCAGGTCTTCTGGCTCGACCCAATACTCGGTGATCTGGTCATCCTTCAATTCCGCCACAAAGGTCGGCGCCGCCAGACTGAACTCGTCCAAGCCATCCTTCGAGTGAACCACCAGCACGTGCTTGCTGCCCAGACGCTGCAATACTTCGGCCAACGGCCGGCACAACGCCTGATTGAATACGCCCACCACCTGATGCTTCACGCCGGCCGGATTCGTAAGCGGGCCGAGCATGTTGAACAGCGTGCGCAAGCCCAGCTCCCGGCGCGGGCCGGCGGCGTGCTTCATGGCGCTGTGATGGGTCTGGGCGAACATGAAACCGATGCCGACGTTGTCGATGCAGCGTGCTACCTGAACCGGCGTCAGGTTCAAGTAGATACCCGCCGCCTCAAGCAAATCGGCGCTGCCGCTTTTGCCCGAGACCGCACGGTTGCCGTGTTTGGCCACAGTGCAACCGGCCGCCGCGACCACGAATGAGGAAGCGGTCGAGACGTTAAAAATGTTCGCGCCATCGCCACCGGTACCCACCACATCAACGACGCCATCGAGGGTCTTGAGTTCGACCTTGTCCGCCAGCTCGCGCATGACCGACACGGCGCCGACGATCTCGTCGATGCTTTCACTCTTCATGCGCATGGCCATCATGAACGCGCCGATCTGCGCATCCGTGCATTGACCGGTCATGATTTCGCGCATGACATCGCGCATCTCGTCGGTGCTGAGGTCGAGCTGCTCGACGATACGGCTCAGGGCTGTCTTGATATTCATGAAAAGTCCTTAGCGCGTGCCGCCGGTTTGTTTGAGGAAATTGGCGAACAGCTCGTGGCCCTGTTCGGTGAGGATCGACTCAGGGTGAAACTGGACGCCCTCGATGTTCAGTGTCTTGTGGCGCAGACCCATGATCTCGTCGACCGAACCGTCTTCAAGCTGGGTCCAGGCGGTCAGCTCCAGGCAATCGGGCAGGGTTTCGCGTTTGACGATCAGTGAATGATAGCGGGTGACCGTCAGCGGATGGTTCAGGCCTTCAAATACGCCTTTGTCCTCGTGGAACACCGGGCTGGTTTTGCCGTGCATGACCTGACGGGCGCGCACAACATCGCCACCAAAGGCCTGGCCGATGGACTGATGCCCCAGGCAGACGCCGAGAATCGGCAATTTACCGCCAAAATGTTTGATCACATCAATCGACACGCCTGCTTCGTTCGGCGTGCAAGGGCCAGGTGAAACGACGATCCGCTCAGGGTTGAGGGCTTCGATTTCGGCAATGGTGAGTTCATCGTTGCGCACGACTTTGACCTGGGAGCCGAGCTCACCGAGGTATTGCACAACGTTGTAGGTAAAAGAGTCGTAGTTATCGATCATCAGCAACATGGCTTAAGAACCTCTTGAATTCACTGACTTTAAATACTGCCTTCGAATGATTGACCCGCAGCGTCCAGCGCCTTGTCAGTCAAAGCGACATGTCATACGGGTAACGTTCTTCGGTCAGCTTTCCGGGGTTTGTTCAGCCAGGGCTACGGCGCGGAACATCGCGCGGCGCTTGTTCAGGGTTTCTTCCCATTCCAGCGCCGGCACCGAGTCGGCAACGATGCCGCCACCGGCCTGCACGTGCAGTTCGCCGTTCTTGATCACCGCGGTGCGGATCGCGATCGCGGTGTCCATGTTGCCGTTCCAGGCGAAGTAGCCGACCGCGCCGCCGTAGACACCACGCTTGACCGGTTCCAGTTCGTCGATGATTTCCATCGCGCGAATCTTCGGTGCGCCAGACAAGGTGCCCGCCGGCAGAATCGCCCGCAGTGCGTCCATCGCTGTCAGGCCGGCCTTCAATTGACCGGTGACGTTGGAAACGATGTGCATCACGTTGGAATAACGCTCGATCACCATCTTCTCGGTGAGTTTCACCGAACCGATTTCCGAGACCCGACCGGTGTCGTTACGACCCAGGTCGATCAGCATCAAGTGCTCGGCAATTTCCTTGTCATCGGACAGCAGGTCTTTTTCCAGTGCCAGGTCGGCCTCTTCGTTGGCGCCGCGCGGACGGGTGCCGGCGATCGGGCGCACGGTGATCAGGTTGTCTTCGACCCGCACCAGCACTTCCGGCGAACTGCCGACGACGTGGAAGTCGCCGAAGTTGAAGAAGTACATATAAGGCGTCGGGTTGAAGCAACGCAGCGCCCGGTACAGATCAATCGGCGCGGCCTTGAAGTCGATCGACATGCGCTGGGACGGCACGACCTGCATGCAGTCACCGGCCAGGATGTATTCCTTGATGGTGTCGACGGCTTTTTCGTAATCGTCCTGGGTGAAGCTCGAACGAAACACCGGATCAGCAGACTGTTGCTTGCTGAAATCCAGACCACGGCGTGGGGTAATCGGCTGACGGAGTTTTTCCAGCAGCTCTTCCAGACGCGCCTGACCTTGCTCGAAAGCATCGTCTTGCGAGGGATCGGCCAGGACAATCGCATGCATCTTGCCGGCGAGGTTGTCGAATACCACTACCGCGTCGGAAACCATCAGCAGAATGTCCGGCACACCCAGCGGATCCGGGTTCGGGCACTTGCCCAGACGCTTCTCCACATAGCGCACGCAGTCGTAACCGAAGTAACCGACCAAGCCGCCATTGAAGCGCGGCAGGCCAGGGATGGTCGGTACGTTGTAGCGAGCTTTGAATTCCTCGACGAAGGCCAGTGGATCTTCGGCTTCGTGGCTTTCGATCTCGATCCCGTCGTGGGTCACGCTGACGTGATGGTCGTGAACCCGCAGCACGGTGCGGCACGGCAGGCCGATGATCGAGTAACGCCCCCACTTCTCCCCGCCCTGCACCGATTCCAGCAGGTAGGAGTTGGGCTCGTCGGCCAGTTTCAGGTAGATCGACAGCGGTGTGTCGAAGTCGGCCAGGGTTTCGCAGGCAAGCGGGATGCGGTTATAGCCGGCAGCGGCCAAACGCAGGAATTCTTCGCGGATCATGGGGTAGCCTCGTGGCTTGAGGGTCTAACAGTCAGGTATGCAAACGCGCCGGTATACCGGCCAGGAACAAGTCAGGCGCGCCAACGCCAGCGGGCCAGGGCCTTGATGACTTTCATCCAGAGTTTGCGAGTGACCACCACGATGGCGTTTCCAGAAGGGGGTTGAACAGCGTCGGGCAACGTTATCTCAGCGGCCGGATCCAGGCAACCGGGAATTAACTTGCGCAGATCGTCGATCACCAGCGCCGGCGACTCTTCGGCAATCGGCCGGCCATGGTTATAGCCATAGCTGAGCGCCACACATTTGACTCCCGCCGCTTTCGCCGCCAGCACATCGCTGCGTGAATCGCCGACGAACAAGGATTGCGACGCCGGGATGTTGGTCATTTTCATCACGAAAAACAGCGCTGCCGGGTCCGGCTTTTTCTGGGGCAGGGTGTCGCCGCCGATGATCAAGCGAAAGTAACGACCGATTTTCATCTGATCCAGCAGCGGCGCGACGAAGCGCTCCGGTTTGTTGGTGATCAGCGCCATCTCGACACCCTGCTTGTGCAGCCATTTCAGGGTGTCGCGCACGCCGGGGTAAACCACCGTCAGCTCGTGACCGTCCTCATAAAAGCCGTTGAACAGCTCCAGCGCATGCTCGGCCTCGACCTCATCGACACCCTCGGCGTCGATGTGGTTGGCCAAGGCCCGGCGTACCAGCGTGTGCACACCGTTGCCTACCCAATCACGCACCGATTCGATGCCGACAGGTTGACGCCCGAGTTTGAGCAGCATGTTATCCACAGCCGCTGCGAGGTCGGGGACCGAATCGACCAGCGTGCCATCCAGATCGAACATCACCAGCCGTGGCAGAGACCCCGGGAACAACTGCTCAAAGCCACTCATGGGCGGGCCAGCGCCAGTTCGGAACGCATCTTTTCAATCACCTCTTGGTAGTTCGGTGCATTGAAGATCGCCGAGCCGGCGACGAAGGTGTCAGCGCCAGCAGCGGCGATTTCACGAATGTTGTTCACGTTCACGCCGCCGTCGATTTCCAGGCGGATGTCACGGCCGGAAGCATCGATCAGCGCCCGCGCTTCACGCAGCTTGTCGAGGGTGCCGGGGATGAACTTCTGCCCGCCGAAGCCCGGGTTGACGCTCATCAGCAGGATCATGTCGACCTTGTCCATCACGTACTTGAGCACGTCCAGCGGGGTCGCCGGGTTGAACACCAGGCCCGACTTGCAGCCACCTTCGCGGATCAGTTGCAGGGAGCGGTCGACGTGCTGCGAGGCTTCCGGGTGAAAAGTGATGTAGGTCGCGCCGGCTTCGATGAAGTCACCGACAATGCGGTCCACCGGGCTGACCATCAGGTGCGCGTCGATCGGCGCGGTCACGCCGTACTTGCGCAGCGCGGCACACACCATCGGGCCGATGGTCAGGTTCGGCACGTAGTGGTTGTCCATGACGTCGAAGTGCACGAAGTCGGCGCCAGCGGCCAGGACGTTGTCCACTTCTTCACCCAGGCGGGCGAAGTCGGCGGAGAGAATCGACGGAGCAATTACGAAGGGCTGCATGACGCACCTTTTTTGAGCAGAATCACGATGGCGCGCATTGTATACCTCATGCTTTGACCCGCGCACCGTGGCCGCGATGATCAGTACGCCGCTCGGTAGATCTTCTCGATATCGACGGCACTCAATTTGCGCGGATTGTTGCGCATCAGGCGCTCAATTCCCGCTGCCTCCACCGCCATGGCCGGGATGGCGTCTTCGGGAACGCCGAAGCTGCGCAGGCCCGGCGGGATTTCCACCGCAGCGCACAACTCGGTCATCGCCTCTACGGCCTTGTCCGCCGCGTCGTTGGCGCTCAGATGAGCGGTCTTCACCCCCATGGCCTCGGCGATATCTTGCATGCGCTCCACGCAGGCCATTTTGTTCCAGGTCATGACATACGGCAGCAGCAAGGCGTTGCTGACGCCATGGGCAATGTTGTAACGGCCTCCCAGCGGATACGCCAGCGCGTGCACCGCGCCGACCCCGGCATTACCAAACGCCATACCGGCCATCAGGCTGGCGGTGGCCATATCTTCGCGGGCCTGGAGGTTGGACGGATTGGCGTAAGCCTTCGGCAGCGCCTTGGCGATGAGTTTGATAGCGCCGATGGCCAGCGCGTCGGTAATCGGTGAGGCGTTCAACGACAGGTAGGATTCGATGGCGTGCACCAGTGCATCGACGCCACTGGCGGCAGTGACACTGCGCGGGCAGGTCAGGGTCATTTGCGGGCTGACCAGCGCCACGTCCGGTAATAGATAGTCGCTGACGATGCCTTTCTTCAGCTGCGCGACCTTGTCGGAGAGGATCGCCACGTTGGTGACTTCCGAGCCTGTGCCGGCGGTGGTCGGAATGGCGATCAGCGGCGGGCCTTTGCGCGGCACCTGATCGATGCCGAACAGATCCTCCAGCGCCCCGTGATAACCGGCATAGGCCGCAACACTTTTAGCGATGTCGATGGCACTGCCGCCGCCCAGGCCGATCAGTCCGTCGTGCCCGCCCTCGCGGTAGACCCGCATGCAGTCTTCGACGATGGCAATTTCCGGGTCTGGCAATACTCGGTCGAAAATTTCGTAGGTTCGGTCGCCCAGCTGCGCCAGCGCCAGCTCGACCGTGCCGGACTTGACCAGTGCGGCATCGGTGACGATCAACGGGTTGTCGATGTCCAGGCGTGTCAGTTCAGCCGCCAGTTGCTCGATGGCACCTGCGCCGGTGATCAGTTTGTGAGCGATTTTGAAAGAGGAAATACTCATGTGCGCAGCCTCTTATAGATAGGGGAGCTGGGCACAAGAGTAGCTGGGGATTGGGGTTTGTCTGCTATTCAGGCCGTGAATGACCCGCGCCCCCGAAAACCACACAAAACCCTGTAGGAGCTGTCGAGTGAAACGAGGCTGCGATCTTTTGATCTTGTTTCTAAAAAGCAAAATCAAAAGATCGCAGCCTCGTTTCACTCGACAGCTCCTACAGAGACCGTGTCAGACCTGGGCGGTACGCAGTTTTTCGCTACGGCCGCGCAGCCATTCCAGGGTCAGCAGCAGGATCACCGAGAAGGCAATCAGCAACGTCGCCGCCGCCGCGATGGTCGGGCTGAGGTTTTCGCGGATACCGCTGAACATCTGCCGTGGCAGGGTCGCTTGTTCAGGGCCGGCGAGGAACAGCGTCACCACCACTTCATCGAACGAAGTCGCGAAGGCAAACAGCGCACCGGAAATCACGCCAGGCGCAATCAGCGGCAACGTCACCCGCCGAAACGCCGTCAGCGGTGAAGCACCCAGGCTCGCAGCAGCACGCACCAGGTTTTGGTTAAACCCCTGCAAGGTCGCCGATACCGTGATGATCACAAACGGCACGCCCAACACCGCATGCACAACGATCAGCGAGAAGAAGCTGTTACCCAGCCCCAGTGGCGCGAAGAACAGATAGCTCGCCACACCGATGATCACCACCGGTACCACCATCGGCGAAATCACCAGTGCCATCACCAGCGGCTTGCCGGGGAAGTCGCCCCGCGTCAGGCCGATGGCCGCCAGCGTACCGAAGATCATCGCCAACACAGTCGCCGCCGGAGCGACGATGATGCTGTTCTTCAGCGAACGCATCCACTCGGCCGAAGCAAAGAAGTCCTGGTACCAGTGCAGCGAAAAGCCTTGCAACGGGTACACCAGAAAACTCCCGGAGTTGAACGACAACGGGATGATCACCAGCACCGGCAGAATCAGGAACAACAAAATCAAGCCGCAGAGAATCCGCAAGCTGTAGAACCACACCCGCTCAATGGGCGACATATAAGGACTCAGCATTTCGTTCTCCCCTTAGCTCAGGCGCAGGCGACTGGCGCCCACCAGCCAGTTGTAAATCAGATAAAGCACCACGGTCGCCAACAGCAGCAGCCCACCGAGTGCGGTCGCCATGCCCCAGTTGATGCTGGTGTTGGTGTAGAAGGCGACGAAGTAACTGACCATCTGATCGTTCGGGCTGCCCAGCAACGCCGGGGTGATGTAGTAGCCGATGGCAAGGATGAAGACCAACAGGCAACCGGCGCCAACACCGGCGTAGGTCTGCGGGAAGTACACCCGCCAGAAACTGGCGAACGGGTGGCAGCCGAGGGAAATCGCGGCGCGCATGTAGGTGGGCGAAATGCCTTTCATCACGCTGTAGATCGGCAGAATCATGAACGGCAGCAGGATGTGCACCATGGAGATGTAAACCCCGGTGCGGTTGAACACCAGCTCCAGCGGTTTATCGATGATGCCCATCGCCATCAGGCCGCTGTTGATCAAGCCACCCGATTGCAGCAACACGATCCACGCGGCGACCCGCACCAGGATCGAAGTCCAGAACGGCAGCAGCACCAGAATCATCAGCAGGTTGCTTTGCCGCGATGGCAGGTTCGCCAACAGGTAGGCCAACGGATAAGCCAGCAGCAGGCAGATCACGGTGATGATCAGCCCCATCCAGAAGGTCCGGGCGAAGATGTCGAGGTAGATCGCCTGATCGGGCGTGGCCGGGGCGATTTCACCGAGGTCGTCGATACGGTGATCGACCGCCGCCAGCAAGTAATAAGGCGTGATGCTGCTGGTGTTGCGGCGCACTGCTTGCCAATAGGCCGGGTCGCCCCAGCGCTCGTCGAGACCTTCCAGCGCTTCTTTATAAGAGGCAGGTTCGGTGGCGAACGGTAAGGCACGTGCAGTTTTGGTCAGCAGGCTGCGGTAGCCGGCCAACTCCATGTTCAAGCGCTTGGACAGATCGCCCAAGGTCTGATTCTTGCGGGCTTCAGCCAGGTCTTCGCTGGCGGCCTTGTAAACCGGCTCAGCGGGCAGGCCTCGGCCATCCCAACTGGCGATAGCCGCCACGGTGCGCGGCATGCCGCCGACCACTTCCGGGTTACCAACGCTTTTGTAGAGCAGCGCCACGATGGGCACCAGGAACACCAGCAACAGAAACAGCACCAGGGGCGCGATCAAGGCCTGGGCCTTCCAGCGGTTGATCCGCTCGGCGTGCTTGAGCCGCTGCTTCAAGGTGGGGTCGGTGCCCGCGTTCAGGGGAATGGCGGTGGCCATGGCGTACTCCGGAAATCTTTGGATGGGCGGCATCACATAGCGTGATGCCGCATTGCATCAACTCTTGAAGCAAACACCAGCCCTGTAGGAGCTGGCGCAACCTGCGATCTTTTGGCGGCTTTGAGACCGCTGAAGATCAAGATCAAAAGATCGCAGCCTTCGGCAGCTCCTACTTCGCAGCCCAGGAATTGAAGCGCTGTTCCAGTTGCTCGCCGTTGTCAGCCCAGAAGCTGACGTCGATCTGCACCTGGTTGGCGATGTTTTCCGGGGTGGTCGGCATGTCTTTCAGGACATCCTTGGCCAGCAACGGTACGGCTTGAATGTTGGCCGGGCCGTAGGCGATGTTTTCCGAGTAGGTCTTCTGCTGCTGCGGCTGCACCGAGAACGCGATGAATTTCTTCGCCGCCTCAGCGCGTGCCTTATCCAGACCTTTCGGGATGGCCCATGCGTCGAAGTCGTAGATACCGCCGTTCCACACCACTTTCAGGTTGCTTTCTTTCTGCACGGCAGCAATCCGGCCGTTGTAGGCCGAGCTCATGACCACGTCGCCGGAAGCGAGGTACTGCGGCGGTTGCGCGCCGGCTTCCCACCACTGGATGCTTGGTTTCAGCTCATCAAGCTTCTTGAACGCGCGGTCCTGACCATCCTTGCCGGCCAGTACTTTGTAGACGTCTTTCGGCGCAACGCCGTCGGCCATCAGAGCGAATTCCAGGGTGTACTTGGCGCCTTTGCGCAGGCCACGTTTGCCCGGGAATTTCTTGGTGTCCCAGAAATCCACCCAACTGGTCGGTGCGGAAGCCAGTTTGTCGGCGTTGTAGGCCAGCACGGTCGACCACACGAAGAAGCCCACGCCACATGGCTGGATGGCGCCTTTGACGTAGTCTTCGGACTTGCCGAACAACTTTGGATCAAGCTGCTCGAACATGTCTTCGTCGCAACCACGGGACAGTTCTGGCGATTCAACTTCTACCAGGTCCCAGGACACGCTCTTGGTGTCGACCATGGCTTTGACCTTGGCCATCTCACCGTTGTACTCGCCCGCCACGATCTTGCCGTTGCCTGCCGCTTCCCACGGTGCGTAGAAGGCTTTGACCTGCGCTGCCTTGTTCGCCCCGCCAAAGGACACCACGGTCAGGTCCGGGCCCGCCGCCATTGCGTGCGCCGCACCGATCATGCCCATGACCAAAGCGGTGAATTTCAGGGATCTCAACATTTATTGTTCTCTCCACGTGCAGGGTTGGTGTTGTTGAAGCAGGGGGCGATCAATGCGCCTCTAGAAGTGGGTCGAGCGCGCGAACGTGTTCGACCTGCCAGCCAAGCGGTACTACGTCGCCGACGGCCAGCGCGGGATCGAGCTCGGCAATCGGTTGTTTCACAAAGAAATCGGTCTTGCCGCAGACTTCCAGGCGAACCCGGACGTGGTCGCCCAGATAGATGAATTCCTCCACCCTCCCTGAGAAGCGGTTGACGCATTGATCGCTGGCGCCGTTGAGGCTAATGCGCTCGGGACGAATCGACAGCGTGACGGGTTCGCCGGTCTTGCCGACGTTGACCGCCAGGGCCTCAACCTTTTCACCGCGCGCCAACTCAACCACGCAGCGGTCGCCGGTGTGGCTGTGCAAGCGGCCGTTGAGGCGGTTGTTCTCGCCGATGAAGTTGGCGACGAAGGTGTTTTTCGGCTCTTCGTAGAGGGTGCGCGGCGGCGCGATCTGCTGAATCTCGCCCTGGTGGAACACGGCCACGCGATCGGACATGGTCAGGGCTTCGCCCTGGTCGTGGGTCACGTAGACCACGGTCACGCCGAGGCGCTGATGCAGGTGCTTGATTTCCATCTGCATGTGTTCGCGCAATTGTTTGTCGAGTGCACCGAGGGGTTCGTCCATCAGCACCAGTTGCGGTTCGAACACCAACGCCCGGGCCAGGGCCACACGCTGCTGCTGACCGCCGGACAGTTGTGCCGGATAACGCTGGGCGAAGGTGTCGAGCTGAACCATGCTCAGGACTTTTTTGACCTTGTCGCTGACATCGCTCTTGTTCAAGCCGCGTACGGTCAGCGGGAACGCCAGGTTCTCGGCAACGGTCATGTGCGGGAACAATGCGTAGTTCTGGAACACCATGCCGATGTCGCGCTTGTGTGGCGGCACGTTGTTGATGGAACGCCCGGCCAGCTGGATTTCGCCAGCGGTCGGCGTTTCGAAACCGGCGAGCATCATCAGGCTGGTGGTCTTGCCGGAGCCGGACGGGCCGAGCAAGGTGAGGAATTCGCCTTTGCGAATCTCCAGGTTGAGGTCTTTGACGATCAGGTTCTCGCCGTCGTAGCTTTTTTGTACTCCACGAAAGCTGACCAGAATATCGCTGGCCCCTGCGTTTGAATCGACCTGGCTCATACCCACACCTTTGTTGTGATGACTGCTGTGGACTAAGCCTAGTGGACGCTGCCGACCACGCAAATCGGGGCGCAGGAGAGAATGGCCTCAGCGGGATGGAAGGTTGGGGGTAGGGATTGCCCTACAAGGATGGCGGGATTGGATAGGGGCAGTGGCGAGCTTGAAGCTGCAAGGCACAAGAACGGGCAAAAGCGGCTTTAAAGGTATGTCGCAAATGGATACGCGGACGCGGTCATGTAGGAGCTGCCGAAGGCTGCGATCTTTTGGCGCCCTCACTTTCACTGAAGATCACGATCAAAAGATCGCAGCCTTCGGCAACTCCTACACGGGATCGCGTGCAGCATCAGAGCAGTTTGTGCTCCATGGCGTACTTCACCAGTTCCGCCAGGGAGGTGATGTTGAGTTTCTGCATCAGCCGCGCCTTGTGGGTGCTGATGGTTTTACTGCTCAAGGCCAGTTGCTGGGCGATGTCGTTGACGTTGGCGCCTTGGGCCAGACGTTCGAACACCGAGAACTCGCGCTCGGACAGCAACGAGTGCAACGGTCGCGAATCGGTCAGGCCGACTTCGAAGACCATACGGTCGGCCAGGTCCGGGTCGATGTAACGCCCGCCCGCCGCGACCTTGCGGATCGCCGTCAGCAGCAGCGCCGGATCGCTATCCTTGGTCGCATAACCGGCGGCGCCGACCTTCAACGCGCGCGCGGCCATTTGTGCTTCGTCGTGCATCGACAACACCAGAATCGCCGGCGGATTGTTCAGCGCGCGAATCCGCGGAATCGCCTCCAGCCCGTTAACCCCGGGCATGGAGATGTCCAGCAAGACCACTTCGCAGGGAACATGACGCAAGGTCTCGAGCAACTGCTCGCCATTGCTCGCCTCCCCCACCACCAGCAAATCCTTGGCCAGGCCGATCAATTGCTTGATGCCTTCGCGGACGATGGTGTGGTCTTCGGCTACCAGTACACGGATCACTTACTTCTCCTCATCCAGCGGCACTCGCACGCTCAGGGTCGTGCCTTCACCCGGTTCACTCTCAAGCGACAATTGCCCGCCCATGATCAACACTCGCTCGCGCATGCCGACCACCCCGAAGGAGGTTGACCTACCGGTGGCAGGGACAAATCCTACGCCATCATCGCTGACGGTCAGACACAACTCGTCGCCTTCCAGCGCCAATGTCAGTTCGACAGTATGCGCCTGGGCATGGCGCATGACATTGGTCAGCGCTTCCTGAAGGATCCGGAACAGGCCAATCGCCTTGGCATCACTGAGCACCGGCAGATTCTCCGGCACCTGCACCAGACACGGAATCTGCGTGCGCGCCTCGAATCGGCGGGCCTGCCACTCGATGGCCGAGGCAATCCCGGCGTCGAGAATCGGCGGCCGCAGCGCCGTGGCTACATCGCGAACCAGTTGGAACAGCTGAGCGATCAAGCGCTTCATGCTGTTCAAGCGTTCATTCAGACCGGGATCGAGCTGGGCGTAGGCCAGTTCACACATGGATGTTTCCAGCTTCAGCACGGTGAGCATCTGACCCAGCTCGTCGTGAACTTCCCGGGCGATGCGGGCCTTTTCCTCTTCCCGCACGCTCTCCAGGTGCGCGGACAACTCACGCAACTGCTCGCGAGAGCTGGCCAGTTCCAGTTCGATGCGCTTGCTCTCGCTGATGTCCCAGACGATCCCGTCCCAGACATAGGCGCCGTCTTCGAGTCGGCGGGTGATGGCCTTGATTTCGGCCCAGCGCTGTTCGCCCGAACGGGTGAGAATCCGTCCCTGCCACAACCAGTCACTGTCGGTATCCAGCGCATGGTCCTGGGTTTGGTGATAACTGACCTTGTCGTCCGGGTGCACCAGGCTGCGCAGACCTTTGTCGCGATGGGCCAGGGTGGCCGGTGAGTAACCCACCAGGCTCTCGCTGCCTTCACTGATGTAGGCAAAGTCGATCTGCCCCGTCACCGGTGCCCGCTCCAGACGAAAGACCAGTCCTGGAACGTTGGCGGCGATCCCTTGCAGACGCGCCTCGCTTTCCTGCAACGCAGCCAATGCACGGCGGCGCTCGGTGACGTCATTGAGGTAGACCACCAGGTATTCGCTGTCGCGAAATCGCAAAAAGCTCAGCGAAACATCCACCGGCAAATTGCTGCCATCCGCCCGTACGCAGTTGGTTTCGAAACTTTGCGGGCCTTCCTCGCTGGCCCGGGCGCGTTTCCACAGGTTCAGCCAGCGGTCCATATGCAAGCCGGGGTCGAAGTCGATCAGCGGCCGATCAATGATCCCGCCCGCCGGATAACCCAGCATGGTTTCGGCCGCGCGATTGGCGTAGCGCACATGGCTGTCCCAGTTGACCCAAAGGATGCCGACAGTGCTCTGGTCGATGGAAAACTGGGTGAGGCGCAAGGCTTCTTCGCTGGCGGCACGCAGGGCAATGTCTTCGCGCGCTGCCCGCAAACGATGCTCAAGACTGTGCTGCTGCCGACGCTGCCAGAACACGATGGCCATGCTGCTCAGCATCAACACCGCCAACAGCAGGCAGAGGTTTTGCCAGAACCCCGGAGACTCGGTCAGCCTCGGGTATTTGGGTTGGAGCCATTGGTTGTGCAGTTGCTCCAGGTCCTTGGCCGGGATCGCCCGCAGCGCGCTTTCGACGATGCCGGCCAGTTCTGGCCAATCCCGGCGCGTGGCCACCCGCAACAGTTGCGGCAAGCCGATATCACCGACCACCACCAGCCCGGCGAACTCAGGTTCGGCGGACAAACGCCCCAGCTGCGCTTCGTCGACCACGGCGTAACTGGCCTGCTGACTCAGCAACAGTTGCAGTGCCTGGCGCTCGATCGGTACGCCTTGAAGGTTCAGGTGCGGGTAATTGCTGCGCAGGTAATCGGCGTTGGCGCCGGGCATGCGCACGGCGACGCGGGTCTGGCTGTCGAGTTTTTCCAGCTCTACCACGCCGGTGCTTTTCTGGTCGCTGACCACCAGTTGCGGCACCCGCATATACGGGTCGGAAAACTGCCAGAGCCGCAGGCCACCGGGGGTTTGGGTCAGCCCTGGAGCGATGTCGATTTCACCCTCGCGCGCGGCGGCTTCCAGTTGCGCCAGGTCGGGAAAGTTGCGCCAGCTCAGCTCGACTTTGAGCGCCTTGGCCAGCCACTTCATCAGTTCGACATTGACCCCGGACAAACGCTGCAAGCGGCGATCGTATTGGGCGTAGGGCACTTGCAACACCAGCCCCACTCGCAATTCGCCATGTTGCGCCAGCCATTGCTGCTGGCCCGCGGACAATTGCGCGACGTGCACCGGTGGCGTGGGAGCCGCCCAGCCCATCAAGGGAAACCACAAACAGCCGATAACCCACAGGCAGCGAAAACGCATCATCGAAGTCTCACACACTGACAAATACTGACCAACCCATTAGGCTGCCGGAATAACTTCTGGCCTGGAATATCCGATGCCCCCTGTCTACCGCCTGGCACTGCCAGCATTGTGCCTGTCGCTGATCCTGCCTTGTGCCTTTTCCGTCGAGGCCGCCGACCCGGCGCCTGCCACTACGGGAACACCCGCCGAAGAAAAACCGGTCGAGCGCCAGCCGCTGCGTGAGCGTAGTCAGGAAGAAGCGAGCGCACTTGAGCGACAGATCCCGGCTCAGGAACAGCAGCAACTGCAAGCGGGCAGCGACACGTTTCTGGCCTTGTGGAAACCGGCCAACACCGCCGACCCCAAAGGCGCGGTGATTATCATCCCGGGCGCCGGCGAAACCGTTGACTGGCCGCAAGCAATCGGTCCATTGCGACGTAAATTGCCGGACGCCGAATGGAGCAGCCTGAGTATCACCTTGCCGGACCTGCAAAGCGATGCCATTGCGCCGCGTATTGTAGAAGTGGCACCCACACCAAAAGCCCCTGACACCGGCAGCAAAGACTCGACCACCGCCGCGCCCATCGAACAAGCGGCGGGCGGCGAAGCGGAGGTGGCGGACAAAGCGATCACCGAATTCACCGAGGAACAGGCCAAAGCCGATGCCGAACGAATTTTTGCCCGCATCGACGCCGCCATTGCCTACGCCGAACAGCAAAGCGCTCGCCGCATTGTCGTGCTGGGGCATGGCACTGGCGCTTACTGGGCCGCGCGCTACCTGAGCGAGAAGCAGCCCCCGCAAGTGGAGAAGTTTGTGATGGTCGCCGCTCAGATGCCGGCGAAAGCCAAACCAGAGCTGGTCGAACTGACACCGACCCTGAAGCTGCCCACCGCAGACATCTTCTATATGGACAAGCCGCTGGATCGCAACCTGGCGCTGGAACGCTTGCAAGCCAGCAAACGTTTGAAGACTTCGGGGTTCAGTCAGGTTTCGCTCAAGGCTTTGCCGGGTAATTCCAAGGCTGAGCAAGAGCAGCTTTTCCGTCGGGTGCGGGGCTGGTTGAATCCACAGAACGCGAATTAAGCAAAAGCAAAAGCAAAAGATCGCAGCCTGCGGCAGCTCCTACACCGGGTTATACGTACACCTGTAGGAGCTGCCGCAGGCTGCGATCTTTTGATCTTCCGGGGCCACTACCGAAAATCCCGCCGCTCGCGAATCAATGTGTAGGCGCTATGCAGTTCGCGAGTCTTGTCAGTGGCTTCGCGCACCTGCAGCGCCGTCGCACCGCTGCCGGCGATCTTGTCCGGGTGATGGCGACTCAGCAGGCGTCGATAAGCACGCTTGATCTGCGCCGGCTCGGTAGTCGCCGAAACGCCCAAAAGCCGCAGAGCGTCTTGATAGGTCAGCGCGCTGCTGGCCTGTGCAAACTTGTGCTGCTCGTAATCGGCCGACAGCGCCTGCACCTGTCGTGACGTCCAGCCCAGCCATTTACCCCACTGCCTGATCAGCTCTCGTTCAGCACTGCCGGCGCGGCCATCCGCCCAGATCATCCGCCAACAGGCGCGCAAGACGCCTTCGGCCGCATGGGGCTGAGCGCTCAAGCGGCGCAAATAACCGCGCAACCGGTCATCTCCCGACTTGCCGCGATTGAACGCGGCAATGGCCCGACGCTGGGCCGACTCGGTCATATCCAGCGAACGCATTTCCTGACGGGCCTGCTGGATGTGGCCTTCCACCACCCGTCCATCGCACTTGGCCAGCCGCCCCAACAACACAAACAGCAGTTCATCATTGCGCAGCACCGAGCGGCCACCGAGCTTTTCTCGCAAATGCGCCCAGCTCTGTATGTGCAAGTGCCGATCCAGCACCTGCCCCAACAAGGCGCCCAGCATGGCCCCCGGAATGCTGGCGATGTAAAAGCCCGCTCCGGCTCCAATCAGAGTCGCTGGCCACAGCATGTCAGCGTCTCGCTTCTAACAGGGTTTCGACTTCAGCCAGACGTTCGTGAGTGCCAACATCCACCCAATGTCCATTCAAGTGCTCGCCGGTGACGTGCCCATCGGCCATAGCCTTGCGCAGCAGCGGTGCAAGCTTGAAGGCGCCGGCGGAGCAACCGTCGAACAGCTGCGGGTGCAGGACCGCGATGCCGCTGTAGGTCAGGGTTGCAGTGTCCGGTTGACCGTCGCGTACTTGCCCGTCGATCAGGCTGAAATCGCCGGTCGGATGATGGGCAGGGTTGTCCGCCAACACCAAATGCGCCAGCCCGGTGATGGGTTGGTGCAACACGCTGAAGTCGTAGTCGGTCCAGATGTCACCGTTGACCACCATAAAGGCCTCGTCACCCAGCAACGGCAGCGCGCGGAAAATCCCGCCTCCGGTTTCCAGTGGCTCACCTTCCGGCGAGTACTGAATACGTACGCCGTATTGCGAGCCATCACCCAGGTAGTTTTCGATCAGCTGGCCGAGCCAGGCATGGTTGATCACCACCTCGGTAAACCCCGCCACCGCCAAGGCTTTCAAGTGATACTCGATCAACGGTATACCGCCAGCGCGAACCAGCGGTTTCGGCGTGGTCAGGGTCAGCGGGCGCATGCGCTCGCCTTTGCCTGCCGCCAGAATCATTGCCTTCATGCATTCGCTCCAGCACGCAGACTCATCAGCAACACATCCAGCTCGGCCAGTTCAGGACGGCGGGCGATGACGGCGTCTATATAAGCAAAGAAGCGCGGTACATCGCCGAGATAGCGCGGCTTGCCGTCGCGGTGGCAGATGCGGGCAAAGATGCCGATCACTTTCAGGTGCCGCTGCACGCCCATCAGGTCACTGGCACGCAGGAAATCCTCGAAGTCGGGCTGAACCGGGATCCCGAGATCGCCCGCTTGCTGCCAGTAAGCTTCCAGCCAGCCGCGTACACGCTCCTCGGGCCAGCTGAGGAACGCATCCTTGAACAGGCAGGTCACGTCGTAGGTCACGGGACCATAGACTGCGTCCTGGAAATCCAGCACGCCGGGATTTGGCTCGCTGAGCATCAGGTTGCGCGGCATGTAATCGCGGTGCACCAGCACTTTAGGCTGGGCCAGTGCGCTGTCGATCAATAGCTCAGTCACGTTCTGCCAGAGCATTTTCTGCGCCGAGTCGAACTCGATGCCCAACTCGCGCTTCACGTACCACTCAGGGAACAATTCCAGCTCGCGTCGCAGCAGCGCCACGTCATAACTTGGCAACGGTGCAACCATCGGCAACTGCTGAAAAGCCAGCAGCGCTTGCAGGGCATCCTTGAACAAATCGTCGGCATTTTCGCTGTCGATCACGTCCAGGTAAGTCTTGTTGCCCAGGTCATTGAGCAAAAGAAAACCACGTTCGAGGTCTTCGGCATAAATTTTCGGAACATTTATTCCGGATTTCGCCAGCAAAAAAGCGATATCCACGAAGGGTTTACAGTTTTCCTGGGGCGGTGGCGCGTCCATCACGACGAAGCTTCTGCCCTCGCCTTCCCAGCGGAAATAACGTCGAAAACTCGCATCGCTACTGGCCGCGGTCAACGTGGCCGGGGGTACGGCACCCCAACCCTGTTCTGCAAAGAGGACAGCCAATTGCTCATCGAGCCAAACTTTCAGGTGTTGCAAACGTACATCTTGGTCAGGCATTGCAAGGGTCTCCGACGGCGCTAGCCGTCAAGCGGGTCATGCTTTATTATCCAGCATCTTTTTCAGACCATCGAGAGGCGTGCGGCCCACACCGCGGGCAGATGGCACGCAGGAAGCCCGGACTAATAAGATGGCATTGAAATCCCCCGCGTTTCGTAAAAAATTTCCGTTGTTGGTTACCGGCAGTCTGCTGGCCCTGCAACCTCTAGCCACTTCGTTCGTGGTTGCCGCGGAACAGTATGACTGCTCAGTCTCTGCTTCGGGTGCCTGGAACTGTGCGCCAAAATCTCCAGCAGCTGCGCTGCCACCTCGCCCCGTCCATGACGGCAGCGCGGCGGTAAGCACGAGCGGCGAGACTCCGGCTGACAGCGGTTTAAGTCAAGACACCGGCGCCAAGCCTGTGCTCGTGACCGATTCCAAGGGCCGCGGCCTGAAGTCGCGTAGCGAAGACTACAGTCACCTCGATTGGGTTCCGCGCGAGAAGCTCACTGCAGCGCAATTGGCCGAAACCGGTCCTTACTGCGCTGGTTCCTATATCGAACCGATTCGTCCTGGCATGAATGACAAGACGAATAAAAGTGACGCTCCGACCTTTCTCGGCGCCAAAGCCTCTCGCTATAAGCAGGATGAGCAGGTCGCGACCCTGGCGGGTGACGTGGTCATGCGTCAGGGCAGCATGCAGGTCGAAGCCGACGAAGCGAACCTCTACCAGGCCGAGAGCCGTGGCGAACTGAGCGGCAACGTCCGTGTTCGCGACAACGGCGCACTGATCGTGGGCGACCACGCCGACGTGCAGCTCGACACTGGTGAAGCCAAGGTCGACAACGCCGAATACGTGATGCACAAATCCCGTATCCGCGGTAATGCGCTGTACGCCAAACGTGCCGAGAACGCGATCATCCGCCTCAAGGATGGTACGTACACCACGTGCGAACCGGACAGTAACGCCTGGCAGCTCAAGGGCAACAACATCACCTTGAACCCGGCCACCGGTTTCGGTACCGCGACCAACGTGACGCTGCGGGTCAAGGACATTCCGGTCCTGTACACGCCATACATCTATTTCCCGATCGACGACCGTCGCCAGTCCGGCTTCCTGCCGCCGACCATCGGCACCGGCACCGATACCGGCTTCATGCTGGTCACACCGTATTACTTCAACCTGGCACCGAACTACGATGCCACGTTGTACCCGCGCTACATGAGCAAGCACGGGTTGTTGATGGAAGGCGAATTCCGTTACCTGACCCCGTCCAGCGAAGGTCAGTTCGGCGCCGCGTACCTCAACGACGAAGACACCGATCGCAGTGGTCAGACCGATTACCAAAAAAACCGCTACATGTATAACTGGCAGCACAAGGGCGGTCTCGACTCGCGCGTTCTGACACAAGTCGATTACACCAAGATCAGCGATCCGTATTACTTCCAGGATCTGGAAACCGATCAGATCGGGGTAAAAAGCTCTGACTTCGTGAACCAGCAGGGTTCTGTCACCTATCGTGGCGACAGCTACACCGCTCGCTTGAATGCACAGGCTTATCAGCTTGCGACGGTTTCGGACATCACGCCGTATGACCGCTTGCCGCAGATCACTTTCAATGGTCAGCTGCCGACTCACCCTGGTGGCCTGAATTTCGACTACGAGACAGAAGTCGTACGGTTTGACCGTGATTTGAAGGACGGTAACTTCGTAAACGAAGATGGCACCGTCGAACCGCGTCTTGATAACAACGTTACAGGACTGGCACGTGCCAACGGCGACCGTTTGAATCTCAAACCGGGTGTCAGCCTGCCGTTGGACTGGACTTATGGCTTCGTGAAGCCATCGCTCAAGTACCAGTACACCCAGTACCAACTGGATCTGGACGGTACCGGCAAAAGCCAGATTGACGCGCAAACCGCGGAGCAGCAAAAGCTCAACGGTACCTTCAGCAGCAGCCAGAACCGTGGCGTGCCGATTGCAAGCATCGACAGCGGCCTGTACTTCGATCGCAACACCCAATGGTTCGGCAAGAACTATCGCCAGACCCTCGAACCGCGCCTGTTCTACCTGTACGTCCCTGAAACGGATCAGGAAGACATTCCGGTATTCGACACCAGCGAATACACCTTCAACTACGCGTCGCTATTCCGTGACAACCGCTTCTCCGGCACCGACCGCGTCGGCGACGAGAACAAACTGTCTCTGGGCGTAACCAACCGCTGGATCGAAGACAATGGCTTCGAACGTCAACGCATCAGCGTCGGCCAGGCCTTGTACTTCAAGGACCGCGAAGTCCAGTTGCCGGGTATCGATGCAAAAACCCGCGACGACGCGCATGCCAACGTTTCACCGTATGCGCTGGAATACGAATATCGCTGGAACCGCGATTGGCGCACCACGGCCGATTACAACTGGGACCCGGACAGCCGCAGCCCTCGCTCCGGCAGCGCGATGTTCCACTACCAGCCTGAAGACAACCCGAACAAGGTCATCAACGCCGGCTATCGCTATCGCAATGACCAGGTCCGTTACGACCAGAACACCGGTAAGTGGCAAGTGGGCGGTGGTGACTACGGCACCCCAGGCCAACCTGGCTACGTGAAGGACTACTACAAGATTCAGCAGCACGATTTCTCGGTGATCTGGCCGATCGTGCCGCAATGGAACGCCATCAGCCGCTGGCAGTATGACTACAACCGTAACCGTACCCTGGAAGCTTTCGGTGGTTTCGAGTACGACAACTGCTGCTGGAAACTGCGCCTGATCAACCGTTACTGGGTCAGCTATGACGAGTTCAGTCAGAACGCCCCGGAAAACGAAAAAGGCGACCACGGCATCTTCCTACAAATTGTTCTGAAGGGACTCGGCGGCCTCACCGGCGCCAAAGTAGAGAGCTTCCTCGACAAAGGCATCCAAGGTTATCGTGAACGTGAAGACCAAGCTTTCTGATTGTCTGCGCCCGCTGATGCTGGGCGCGCTGTTCCTGGGTACCGCGGCGAACGCCGCGGTGCAGTCCATCGATAAAGTGGTGGCCATTGTTGACAACGACGTGGTCATGCAGAGCCAACTGGACCAACGGGTTCATGAAGTTCAGCAAACCATCGCCAAACGCGGTGCAGCCGCACCGCCGGCCGGCGTGCTGGATCAGCAGGTGCTCGAACGTCTGATCGTCGAAAACCTGCAACTGCAGATCGGCGAACGCTCCGGCATCCGCATTACCGATGAAGAGCTGAACCAGGCTGTCGGCACCATTGCCCAGCGCAATAACATGTCGATTGAACAATTCCGCACCGCCCTGACTCGCGACGGTCTGTCTTACGACGACGCCCGTGACCAGATTCGCCGCGAGATGGTCATCAGCCGTGTGCGTCAGCGTCGTGTGGCCGAACGCATCCAGGTTTCCGAGCAGGAAGTGAAGAACTTCCTCGCTTCCGACCTTGGCAAAATGCAGCTGTCCGAAGAATTCCGCCTGGCCAACATCCTGATTCCTACGCCGGAAAGTGCCAACTCCGACGCGATTCAGAATGCAGCCAAACAGGCAGACGCGGTTTACCAGCAGCTCAAGCAAGGCGCTGACTTCGGTCAGTTGGCAATCGCCAAATCCGCCAGTGAAACCGCACTGGAAGGTGGCGACATGGGCTGGCGTAAAGCCGGTCAACTGCCACCTCCGTTCGATCGCATGCTGAGCACCATGGCTGTCGGCGACATTACCCAGCCAATGCGCACACCGGGCGGCTTCATCATCCTGAAGATCCTCGACAAGCGTGGCGGCGAGACCCAGACACGCGATGAAGTGCACGTGCGTCATATCCTGGTCAAACCGAGTCCGATCCGCGACGAAGCAAAAACCAAAGCCCTCGCTGAGTCCCTCTACACCCGAATCGAAGCGGGCGAAGATTTCGGTGAACTGGCGAAAAGCTTCTCGGAAGATCCGGGTTCCGCCCTCAACGGTGGTGACCTGAACTGGATCGACCCAAATGCATTGGTGCCTGAATTCCGCGAAGTGATGGCCAAGACCCAACAAGGTCAGCTGTCCAAGCCGTTCCAGACCCAATATGGCTGGCACGTTCTGGAAGTCCTTGGCCGTCGTGCCACTGACAGCACCACCCAGGCCCGCGAGCAGCAAGCAATGACCGTATTGCGTAACCGCAAATATGACGAAGAGCTGCAAACCTGGCTGCGTCAGATCCGTGACGAAGCGTACGTAGAGATCAAACTCCCTGGTGCAGACCAGGCAGCGCAGTGAAACCCAAACGTTTCGCGCTGACACCCGGCGAACCGGCCGGCATAGGTCCCGACCTGTGCCTGCTGCTCGCCTCGCAAGCCCAGCCACATCCCCTGATTGCCATTACCAGCCGCGACCTGCTCCTTGAGCGGGCCGTGCAGCTGGGTGTGGTTGTCGATTTGCTGCCGGTAAACCCGGACAGCTGGCCGGATGTACCCGCGCCAGCCAACAGCCTGTATGTCTGGGATACACCGCTCAACGCCAAGGTCACTGCCGGGCAACTGGACAAGGCCAACGCGGCTTTTGTTCTCGAAACCCTGACTCGAGCTGGCCAAGGCTGCCTGGACGGGCATTTTGCCGGCATGATCACAGCCCCTGTACACAAGGGCGTGATCAATGAATCCGGGATCGCCTTTTCCGGGCACACAGAATTTCTCGCCGACCTGACCCATACCGCACAAGTGGTGATGATGCTCGCCACTCGCGGATTGCGCGTGGCGCTGGTCACCACTCACCTGCCTCTTCGTGAGATTGCCGATGCGATCACGCCGGAGCGTCTGGAACGGGTCTCGCGAATTCTGCACGCCGATCTACAAGAAAAATTCGGCATTGCCCAGCCACGCATCCTCGTGTGTGGGCTCAACCCCCATGCCGGCGAAGGCGGACACCTGGGCCATGAAGAAATCGACATTATCGAACCTACATTAGAGCGCCTGCGCGGCGAAGGAATGGACCTTCGTGGCCCCCTGCCCGCCGACACTCTGTTTACCCCCAAGTATCTGGAGCACTGCGATGCAGTGCTGGCGATGTACCACGACCAGGGCCTGCCTGTGCTGAAGTACAAAGGCTTCGGTGCGGCAGTCAACGTGACCCTCGGCTTGCCGATCATCCGCACATCGGTCGACCACGGCACTGCCCTGGACCTGGCCGGCAGCGGCAAAATCGATACCGGCAGCCTGCAAGTCGCCCTGGAAACCGCCTACCAGATGGCCGAGACCCGTTTATGACCGAGCATTACCAACACCGTGCGCGCAAGCGCTTCGGCCAGAACTTCCTGCACGATGCCGGCGTTATCGACCGCATCCTGCGCGCTATCCACGCCAAGCCCGAAGACCGTCTGCTGGAAATCGGCCCTGGCCAGGGTGCGCTGACTCAAGGCCTGCTTAACAGCGGCGCCCAGCTGGACGTGGTGGAACTGGACAAGGATCTGATCCCGATCCTCAACCAGCAGTTCGCCGGCAAGAGCAATTTCAACCTGCATCAGGGCGACGCGCTGAAGTTCGACTTCACCAGCCTGAACGCCGCGCCGAACAGCCTTCGGGTGGTCGGCAACCTGCCGTACAACATCTCTACGCCGCTGATTTTTCACCTCCTGCATAACGCCAGCCTGATTCGCGACATGCATTTCATGCTGCAAAAGGAAGTGGTCGAGCGCATGGCAGCAGGCCCTGGTGGTGGTGACTGGGGTCGCTTGTCGATCATGGTTCAGTATCACTGCCGGGTTGAACATCTGTTCAACGTTGGCCCGGGCGCGTTCAATCCGCCGCCCAAAGTCGATTCGGCCATCGTGCGCCTGGTGCCTCACGCGGTGCTGCCGCACCCGGCCAAGGATCACAAGCTGTTGGAGCGTGTCGTGCGCGAAGCCTTTAACCAGCGCCGCAAGACCCTGCGCAACACCCTCAAGCTGCTGCTGAGCAACGCTGAAATCGAAGCCGCCGGTGTTGATGGCAGCCTGCGCCCCGAACAGCTCGATCTGGCCGCCTTCGTGCGCCTGGCCGACAAGCTCAGCGAACAAGTCCTACAGACGCCCGACGCCGACTGACAGGCTATGAGCGTTATCGGGTAGGACACCAGCCTTCATGTCTGGTTTACTACCCGATACTTGGCCTAGACTGATCTCCATCAGCTACGCCCCGCGTTCCGCTTCGTTTAAGGCCTCTTGCATGTCCGATCCTCGTTACCAGGTCGACGTCAGCGTCGTCACCCGCTATCTGGCAGAACAATCGCAACCCGAGCAAAACCGCTTTGCCTTCGCCTATACCATCACCGTGCACAACAATGGCGAGCTACCGGCCAAACTGTTGTCGCGGCACTGGGTGATCACCGACGGTGACGGGCATGTCGAAGAGGTTCGCGGAGCCGGCGTTGTTGGCCAGCAACCGTTGATCGAGGTGGGCGAAAGCCACACCTACAGCAGCGGCACCGTCATGACCTCCAAGGTCGGCACGATGCAGGGCACTTATGAAATGGTTGCCGACGACGGCAAACACTTCGACGCCATCATCGCCCCATTCCGCCTGGCGGTGCCCGGAGCCCTGCACTGATGGCAACGTACGCCGTCGGCGATCTGCAAGGCTGCCTTCAAGCATTGCAATGCCTGCTCAAGCAGGTCGCCTTTGACCCGACACGGGATCGTCTGTGGCTGGTAGGCGATCTGGTCAACCGTGGCCCGCAGTCCCTGGACACCTTGCGCTTCCTCTATAGCATCCGCGAATCGCTGGTGTGCGTGCTCGGCAACCACGACCTGCACTTGCTGGCTGCCGGGAAAAACATCGAACGCTTGAAGAAGTCCGACACCCTGCTCGAGATTCTCGCAGCGCCCGATTGCGCGGAACTGCTGGAGTGGCTGCGTCAGCAAAAGCTCATGCATTACGACGAACAGCGTGATGTCGCCCTGGTACATGCTGGCATTCCGCCCCAGTGGTCACTGCGCAAGGCCTTGAAGTATGCCGCCGAAGTCGAGACTGCATTGCGCGATGACAACTTGTTGCCGCCCTACCTCGATGGCATGTACGGCAACGATCCGGCGAAATGGGACAACGACCTCAAAGGCGTGACACGCCTGCGGGTGATCACCAACTATTTCACCCGCATGCGGTTTTGTACCGCCGAGGGTAAGCTTGACCTCAAAAGCAAGGAAGGCCTCGACAATGCGCCACCGGGCTACAAACCCTGGTTTCAGCACAAAGAGCGCAAGACCAAGGGCCTGAAGATCATCTTCGGCCACTGGGCCGCTCTGGAAGGCCGATGCAATGAGCCGGGCATTTCGGCCCTCGACACCGGTTGTGTCTGGGGTGGCGCACTGACCCTCATGAATGTCGACAGCGGTGAACGCCTGTCTTGCAAATGCGACGAGCATGGCCTTGCCCTGCCGCCAGTCGCCGCACTGATCCCCGAACCATCGTCAGCCAGCGCCCCGCGCTAGACTGCGCTTTCAGCCGAGCCACAGGAGCCCGCCATGAGCGAATTCAAACGTATCCCCCCAGAACAGGCCCAGGCCCTGCGCGAACAAGGCGCGGTGGTGGTCGATGTTCGCGACCCAGCGACCTTTGCCGCACTGCACATTGCCGGCTCGAAGCATCTGGATAACCACTCCATCTCGGATTTCATCCGCGCTGCCGACCTCGACGCACCGACCGTAGTCGTCTGCTACCACGGCAATTCCAGTCAGAGCGCCGCTGCGTACCTCATTAGTCAGGGCTTCTCCGACGTCTACAGCATGGATGGCGGTTTTGAGCTGTGGCGTACGACTTATCCTTCGGAAACGGCGCAAGGCACTTCCGAATAATTTTTTTGTAACGCGCAAGCCCCGGCCCCCGCGGGCTCGCGCGGTGGCAGACGAACGGTCTGCCACAACTAATTACGTATCTCGCCTTTACCTCCCGAATTCCCAACTATCCTTAAGCGCAGGCCATCCAAAACAGGGGAGAGCCGGTACACCGGCGCGCGGGTCATCGGGAGTAGCTTTCGGGGTAGTAGCTCCGAAGGAGTTCTGGGGGGTAAACAGCGACTGCATATTCGGTCGCTGCCAGCATCGACTGAATGATCCGGCGTCGGCTCCACGTATCGAGCGAGGTGACGTCATGAGTATCTTTAGCCACTTCCAACAACGCTTCGAGTCCACACGCCAGGAAGAACTCTCGCTGCAAGAGTATCTTGAGCTGTGCAAAAGCGACCGCAGCGCCTACGCCTCCGCCGCCGAGCGTCTGTTACTAGCCATCGGTGAACCGGAGCTCCTCGACACCTCGGCCAACTCGAGGCTGTCGCGAATCTTTTCCAACAAGGTAATCCGCCGCTATCCGGCCTTTGAAGACTTCCACGGGATGGAAGAATGCATTGACCAGATCGTGTCGTATTTCCGCCATGCCGCTCAGGGCCTGGAAGAGAAGAAACAGATTCTCTATTTGCTCGGCCCTGTGGGTGGCGGTAAATCATCCCTGGCCGAGAAGCTGAAACAGCTGATCGAGAAAGTGCCCTTCTACGCGATCAAGGGCTCGCCGGTATTCGAATCACCTCTGGGTCTGTTCAACGCCACTGAAGATGGCGCGATCCTCGAGGAAGACTTCGGCATTCCACGGCGCTACCTCAACACCATCATGTCGCCATGGGCCACCAAGCGCCTGGCCGAGTTCGGCGGCGACATCAGCCAGTTCCGCGTGGTGAAGCTCTATCCGTCGATCCTAAACCAGATCGCCGTGGCCAAAACCGAGCCGGGAGATGAAAACAACCAGGACATCTCGGCACTGGTGGGCAAGGTCGATATCCGCAAACTCGAGGAATACCCGCAGAACGACGCCGACGCCTACAGCTACTCGGGCGCACTGTGCCGGGCCAACCAGGGCCTGATGGAGTTCGTCGAAATGTTCAAGGCGCCTATCAAGGTGCTGCACCCACTGCTGACCGCCACTCAGGAGGGCAACTACAACAGTACCGAAGGTCTGGGGGCAATTCCGTTTACCGGGATCCTGCTGGCCCACTCCAACGAATCGGAATGGCACACCTTCCGCAACAACAAGAACAACGAAGCCTTCATCGACCGGATCTACATCGTCAAAGTGCCGTACTGCCTGCGGGTCAGCGACGAAGTGAAGATCTACGACAAGCTCTTGTTCAACAGCTCCCTGGCCAAGGCTCACTGCGCGCCTGACACCCTGAAGATGCTTGCCCAGTTCACCGTACTTTCGCGACTAAAAGAGCCGGAAAACTCCAACATCTACTCCAAAATGCGCGTGTATGACGGCGAAAACCTCAAGGATACCGATCCGAAGGCCAAGTCGATCCAGGAATACCGCGACAACGCAGGTGTCGACGAAGGCATGAACGGCTTGTCGACCCGCTTCGCGTTCAAGATCCTGTCGAAAGTGTTCAACTTCGATCCGCACGAAATCGCCGCCAACCCGGTGCATCTGCTCTACGTGCTGGAACAACAGATCGAACAGGAACAATTCCAGGCCGAGACCCGTGAACGCTATCTGCGCTTCCTCAAGGAGTACCTGGCACCGCGCTATATCGAGTTCATCGGCAAGGAAATCCAGACCGCCTACCTCGAGTCTTACAGCGAGTACGGCCAGAACATCTTCGATCGCTATGTGCTGTACGCCGACTTCTGGATCCAGGACCAGGAATACCGCGACCCGGAAACCGGCGAGATCCTCAACCGCGTAGCGCTGAACGAAGAATTGGAGAAAATCGAAAAACCGGCTGGCATCAGCAATCCGAAGGATTTCCGCAACGAAATCGTCAACTTCGTGCTGCGCGCCCGGGCCAACAACAACGGCAAGAACCCGACCTGGCTCAGCTACGAAAAACTGCGGGTGGTCATCGAGAAAAAAATGTTCTCCAACACCGAGGACCTCCTGCCAGTCATCAGCTTCAACGCCAAGGCCAGCAAAGAGGACCAGCAGAAGCACAACGACTTCGTCACACGGATGGTCGAGCGGGGCTACACCGACAAACAGGTACGACTGCTGTCCGAGTGGTACCTGCGGGTCAGAAAATCACAATAACCCGCTGCCGGTCAGACCGGTTGTCGTCAGCCAGAGGCCTGTGTACGCATTTTCTGTTACACAGACCTCTGGAAGGTGTTCGAAAGTCGGTAGCGAGGTTCAGGCAGCGTCCAAAAGCGCTTGGGGGAGCGTGAACATCCCTTGGCACCGTCGATGCTGCATAACCGCTCGCCCCTTTCAGGACAGCTTCTAAGGAGCAGTCATGAGCTATGTGATCGACCGACGTCTCAATGGCAAGAACAAGAGCACGGTGAACCGTCAGCGGTTTCTGCGGCGTTACCGTGATCACATCAAAAAGGCTGTCGAAGAGGCGGTCAGCCGGCGCTCCATTACCGATATGGAACACGGCGAACAGATCAGCATCCCCGGCCGCGACATTGACGAGCCGGTGCTTCACCACGGTCGCGGTGGCAAGCAGACCGTCGTGCACCCGGGCAACAAGGAGTTCACCAGCGGCGAGCACATTGCCCGCCCGCCCGGAGGTGGCGGTGGCAGAGGCCCCGGCAAGGCTGGCAACTCGGGCGAAGGGATGGACGAATTCGTCTTCCAGATCACCCAGGAGGAATTCCTCGAATTCATGTTCGAGGACCTTGAGCTACCGAACCTGGTCAAGCGCAACCTGACCGGCACCGACACCTTCAAGACCGTTCGTGCAGGGATAAGTAACGAGGGCAATCCGTCGCGGATCAACATCATCCGCACCTTGCGATCGGCCCATGCACGGCGAATCGCCCTGTCTGGCAGCAGCCGGGCAAAATTGCGCGAAGCCAAAGAAGAACTGCTGCGACTCAAGCGTGATGAGCCAGACAACTTCGGCGATATTCAGGAAGTCGAAGCAGAAATCGAAAAACTCAGTGCGCGCATTCATCGCGTACCGTTCCTCGATACCTTCGACCTCAAGTACAACCTGCTCATCAAGCAACCCAACCCCAGTTCCAAAGCGGTGATGTTCTGCCTGATGGACGTGTCCGGCTCCATGACCCAAGCGACCAAGGACATCGCCAAGCGTTTCTTTATCCTGCTGTACCTGTTTCTCAAGCGTAACTACGACAAGATCGACGTCGTGTTCATCCGCCACCACACCAGTGCCAGGGAAGTGGATGAAGAGGAGTTTTTCTATTCTCGCGAAACCGGCGGCACCATCGTTTCCAGCGCCTTGAAACTGATGCAGGAGATCATGGCCGAACGCTATCCGAGCAATGAGTGGAACATCTATGCCGCCCAGGCCTCCGACGGCGATAACTGGAACGACGACTCGCCAATCTGCCGCGACATTCTGATCAACCAGATCATGCCGTTCGTGCAGTACTACACTTACGTTGAGATCACCCCGCGCGAACATCAGGCCTTGTGGTTCGAGTACGAACGCATCGCCGAAGCCTTCTCTGACACTTTTGCCCAGCAACAACTGGTCTCGGCCGGGGATATCTATCCGGTCTTCCGTGAACTCTTCCAGCGCAGGTTAGTGACATGACCGCCAAAGAGCAGAAGCGCCAACCCATTTCCACCGGCTCCGAATGGACGTTCGAGCTGATCCAGGCCTACGACAAAGAAATCAGTCGTCTGGCGGCTCGCTACGCGCTCGATACTTACCCTAACCAGATCGAAGTGATCACCGCCGAGCAGATGATGGACGCCTATGCCTCCGTCGGCATGCCGCTGGGTTATCACCATTGGTCCTACGGCAAACACTTCCTCAGCACAGAGAAATCCTACAGTCGCGGCCAGATGGGGCTGGCGTACGAGATCGTGATCAACTCAGACCCGTGCATCGCCTATTTGATGGAAGAAAACACCATCTGTATGCAGGCGTTGGTTGTCGCCCATGCGTGCTACGGGCACAACAGCTTTTTCAAAGGCAACTACCTGTTCCGCACCTGGACTGACGCCAGTTCGATCATCGATTACCTGGTCTTCGCCAAGCAGTACATCATGCAATGCGAAGAGCGCCACGGTATCGACGCGGTCGAGGACCTGCTGGATTCCTGCCACGCCCTGATGAACTATGGAGTCGATCGTTACAAACGCCCGTATCCGATTTCCGCCGAAGAAGAACGTCGTCGGCAAAAGGACCGGGAAGAGCATTTGCAGAAACAGATCAACGACCTGTGGCGGACCATTCCAAAAGGTGCAGACAAGTACAGCGACAAGGACAACGCGCGCTTCCCCGCCGAACCTCAGGAAAATATTCTCTACTTCATCGAAAAACATGCACCGCTGCTGGAGCCATGGCAACGGGAAATCGTGCGGATCGTGCGCAAGATAGCTCAGTATTTCTACCCGCAACGTCAGACTCAGGTGATGAACGAAGGCTGGGCCACGTTCTGGCATTACACCCTGATGAACGACCTGTATGACGAAGGCCTGGTGACCGACGGCTTCATGATGGAGTTTTTGACGTCCCACACCAGCGTGGTCTATCAACCCGGCTTCGACAGCCCCTATTACAACGGCATCAACCCCTACACCCTGGGTTTTGCCATGTACCGGGACATTCGCCGCATGTGTGAACACCCTACCGAAGAGGATTACCGCTGGTTCCCCGAGATTGCCGGCACCGACTGGCTGTCGAGCATCAAGTTCGCCATGAGCAGCTTCAAGGATGAAAGCTTCATCCTGCAGTACCTGTCACCCCAGGTGATCCGTGACCTGAAGTTGTTCAGCATTCTTGATGACGATCAGAAGGACGATCTGCTGGTCCCGGCCATTCATGACGAAGGTGGCTACCGCATCATCCGTGAAACCCTGGCGGCGCAGTACAACCTCGGCAATCGTGAACCCAACGTGCAGATTTACAGCATCGACCGACGTGGTGACCGCTCCCTGACCTTGCGTCACCAGCAACACGACCGCAAACCGCTGGGCGAGTCCACCGAGGAAGTGCTCAAACACCTGCACCGCCTCTGGGGCTTTGATATTCATCTGGAAACCCTGCAAGGCGACCAGGTGATGAAAACCCATCATGTTCCGCCCAGAGGTGAGCACAGCGAAGGGGATTACGGCCGACTGGACCTGGCTGTTATCCATCTTTGATCCTGTTTCCGCCTCCGGAGGTTCGACGCAAAGGTTATTCTGTCGGGCTAACGGAGGTTTTTTATGCAGATTTATAAAGTCGGCGGCGCGGTACGTGATCGCCTGCTGGGCAAGCCTGTCACCGACATCGATTGGGTTGTGGTTGGCGCCACCACTGAAGAAATGCTCGCCAAGGGCTTTCGCCCGGTGGGTGCGGATTTCCCGGTATTTCTTCATCCGAAAAGTGGTGAGGAATACGCCCTCGCCCGGACCGAGCGCAAAAGCGGACGCGGTTACGGCGGCTTTACCTTTCACGCCAGCCCCGAAGTCACCCTCGAAGAAGACCTGATTCGCCGTGACCTGACCATCAATGCCATGGCCGAAGACGATCAGCAGAACCTGACCGATCCCTACCACGGCCAGCGCGATCTCGAGGCGCGCTTGCTTCGTCACGTTTCCCCCGCGTTCGCCGAAGATCCGCTCAGGGTTCTGCGTGTTGCCCGCTTCGCTGCTCGTTATTCGGGGCTCGGTTTCACCGTCGCGCCGGAGACACTGGAACTGATGCACCAACTCAGCGAATCAGGCGAACTGGAAGCCTTGACCGCCGAACGCAGTTGGAAGGAAATTTCCCGCGCCCTGATGGAAGATCAGCCACAGGTGTTCATCGAAGTGCTGCGCGAGTGTCGCGCTCTCAAGGTATTGATGCCGGAAGTCGATGCCCTGTTCGGCGTACCGCAACCGGAAGCCCACCACCCGGAAATCGACACGGGCGTGCACACCCTGAGCGTGCTGGAGCAAGCGGCAAAGCATGAACAACCACTCACCGTACGCTGGGCCTGCCTACTGCACGACCTCGGCAAAGGACTGACGCCCGAGGAAGAATGGCCCCGACACATTGCCCATGAGCACAAGGGCTTGAAGCTGATCAAAGCGGTCAACGAACGCTTCAAGGTGCCGAAGGACTGTCAGGAGCTGGCACTGCTGGTGGGCGAATATCACACCCACGGCCATCGCGCGCTGGAGCTGAAGCCGTCGACGTTGCTGGAGTTGCTGCAGAGTTTTGACGTTTACCGTCGGCCGCAGCGGTTCGAGGAATTTATCGCGGCGTGCGAGATGGACGCGCGTGGACGCAAAGGATTGGAGCAGCGAAGTTATCCACAGGCGGATTATATGCGGGGGGCGGCGAATGCTGCTCGGACCGTGGCGGTTCAGCCGTTGCTGGAGAAGGGATTCAAAGGACCGGAGCTGGGTGAGGCGATCAAGCGCGAACGATTCAAGGCATTGAAGGCCTACAAAGAAAAAGCCTAAGCAAGAGCAAAAGATCGCAGCCTTCGGCAGCTCCTACAGGGCGCGCATCAATCCATGTAGGCGCTGCCGAAGGCTGCGATCTTTTGCTTTACAGCAAATCTGAGGACGTCAGCGGCTCACCGCGCCATTCGAACGCCACCGGCGCCAACACCTGATCAATCTGCGCCTCGCGCCACAACGTCGCAAAGCTCTTGCCTACACCCGGATGCACGCGATCCGGCGCAATCAGCGACAACGGCCACAGCACGAAGGCATTTTTCAGAATCTCTGCCCGCGGCAGGATCAAACCATCGAAGTTGCCCACCAGATCGCCGAATAGCAAAACGTCGATATCCAGCGGCAAACCCTTGCGATCCGGCGCATAACGGCCGTTGTCCGCCTCGATGAATTTCAGCCGGCGATCCAGCTCCATCAGCGGCAAATCGGTAAAAGCCGACACCACAAAATTGAAGAATGGCCCGCTCTTGATCCCCACCGGCTGGCTTTCGAACACCGCCGAGCAGCGTATATCCACCAGAAAACCCGCCAAGGCTTCCAGGCCAGCCTGCAAATGGGATTCGCGCTCGATATTGCTACCGAGCCCGAGATACACCTGAGTCAGCGACATCCGCGCTCGATCTCCACGCCCACACCGCCCGTGGCAGCCGGGATGGCGCCTGGCTTGGTCAGCTTGAGGCGCATCCAGGTGATGTTGAATTCGCTCATCAGGACTTCAGCCAGACGCTCGGCGAACGTCTCGACCAGCTGGAACTTCGCCTGCTCGGCAAAAGCCTGGATACGCGACGACACACTGGCGTAATCGAGCGCCAGCGTCAGGTCATCACCGGCGGCGGCCGGGCGATTATCCCAGGCGAAACTCAGATCAAGACGCAAGCACTGTCGGATGCCTCGCTCCCAGTCGTAGGCACCAATCACGGTGTCGACTTCCAGGCCCTCGATAAACACTCTGTCCAAGCACTTTTCTCCGCTGCACGACAAGGGCGCAATGCGCCGTTAGAATCAGGGCGTCCTCGCCCGGAATAGTTAGCATGTTTTGGTTACTGGCGACTCTCGCCTACCTGCTCGGCTCTCTGTCCTTCGCCATTTTGCTCAGCCGCCTGACCGGTAAACCCGATCCGCGAATGAGTGGCTCGGGCAATGCCGGCGCCACCAACATGTTGCGTCTGGCCGGCAAAAAACTTGCCGTCCTGACCTTGATCGGGGACCTCTTCAAAGGCCTGCTACCCGTACTGATCGCCGGCGTTGCGGGCCTTTCGCTTCAGGAACAGGCCTGGATCGGCGTCTGTGCCGTCATCGGTCACCTGTTCCCGTTGTACTTTCGCTTCCGCGGCGGCAAGGGGGTCGCCACCTCGGCCGGCATGCTGCTGGGGCTGTACCCGCCCGCCGCACTGCTAGCGGTCTGCGCCTGGCTGCTGACGTTCTACCTGACTCGCACCAGCTCACTGGCGGCCTTGATCGCCACACCGCTGACCCTGCCGCTGCTGGCCTGGCAAGAACCGGCGGCACTGCTGCCCATGAGCGCTCTCACGGGACTGATTGTCTGGCGTCATCGGGGCAATCTACGCGACCTGTTTGCCGGGCGCGAACGGCATTTTTAATTACCGGGCATGAGCGCCGCTCATCACAGCGCCGACAATTGCTCCATCGGCCAACGCGCCTGCACGCTGATCGCCAGGCTTTCATGCTGACCGGCCTGCAAACGCTGGCAGCCGGCAAAAGCAATCATCGCGCCGTTGTCGGTGCAGAACTCCGGACGAGCATAAAAAACATCGCCCTTCATGTCGCCGAGCATCTTCTCCAGTGAGGTACGCAGTGCCTTGTTGGCGCTGACGCCGCCAGCGATCACCAGACGCTTCATACCGGCCTGTTTCAGGGCACGCTTGCACTTGATGGTCAAAGTCTCCACCACGGCCTGCTGGAACGCCAGCGAGATGTCGCAACGGGCTTGCTCGTTGTCGTCCCCGGCGCTGACGCTCTGCTGCCAAGTGTTCAGGGCGAAGGTTTTCAAGCCACTGAAGCTGAAAGCCAGCCCTGGACGGTCGCACATCGGACGCGGAAAGGTGAAACGCCCTGCGACGCCCTTTTCTGCCAGTTTCGCGATTTCCGGGCCACCCGGATAATTGAGGCCCATCATCTTCGCGGTCTTGTCAAAAGCTTCACCGGCGGCATCGTCGAGGGTCTCACCCAAGAGCGTGTATTGACCGATCCCGTCTACCTGAACCAGCTGTGTATGACCGCCCGACACCAACAAAGCGACGAACGGGAATTCCGGTGGTTGCGACTCCAGCATGGGCGCCAGCAGGTGACCTTCCATGTGGTGCACACCCAGCGCCGGAATGCCCCAGGCGAAGGCCAGAGCCTGGGCACAGGAGGCGCCCACCAGCAAGGCACCGACCAAGCCAGGACCCGCGGTATAAGCGATGGCATCGATCTCGGTCGGCACACAGTCAGCTTCCGCCAACACCTGACGAATCAAGGGCAGCATGCGCTTGACGTGGTCACGCGAAGCCAGCTCCGGCACTACCCCGCCATAGGCACGGTGCAGGTCGATCTGACTGAACAGCGCGTCGGCCAGCAGGCCGCGTTCACTGTCATATAATGCGACACCGGTTTCGTCGCAGGAGGTTTCTAATCCCAGTACTAGCATGGGTTTGCGCCTTGTTTAGGCTGAATTCGAAGGCGCGCATAATAGTCGCCACGTGATGCCCCGACTAGCGGTTTTCGATCAGAGGCTTTGCATTCCGGTCAATGAGGGGTTAACATCCGCAACCCTTAAAAACCGACGTCTTCAAGTGCTCTTTTGCCACGAGGATGTTGACCCCGGTAATGAATGAAGGTAGCTCTGGATGCCAGCCGTCAAAGTAAAAGAGAACGAACCCTTCGACGTAGCTCTGCGTCGTTTCAAGCGCTCCTGCGAAAAAGCCGGTGTACTGGCTGAAGTTCGTAGCCGCGAATTCTACGAGAAGCCTACTTCTGAGCGTAAGCGCAAAGCAGCAGCCGCTGTTAAGCGTCACGCCAAGAAAGTTCAGCGCGAACAGCGCCGCGCCGTTCGTCTGTACTAATACACAGACGTTCGTAGCAAGCTTCTGCCAAGCCCGGCCCTCAGCCGGGCTAATGGCATTTGCGGACAACGCTTGATGCTTCACCGTCAAAGCCGCACACGCGACCGAGACAAATCTGCTTCACAGCGTCAGACCTGGCTCTTTTGCCAGCGGTGCACGTCTTTTCTGACGAGCCTTCCAAGGCTACTGACGAGCACACCCACTGATTCCTCTCACGACGATCAGCCCAAGGCACCTTCTTGCGTGCCAGCTTATGAGCTATCCGAGGCCATCGACAGGCCGCAGCCGGATTCAGCGCAACACTTTCAAATAGTCGAATACTGATTGGTACTAACGTCAGTGGATTTTCGGCAGATACACTTCCCGACAGCGATTACGCAGACGACACTGGTCGAGCCGCACATTTTGCGCGCCTCAAACAACGACCCGCGCTCAGCCGCTATTCGTTTCGGATCCATTGCAGCGCAGATGACGAGAACGCCATGGCCGGGCTAATTCCCCAGAGCTTCATTGACGACCTTCTGAACCGCACCGACATCGTCGATGTGGTCAGCTCGCGCCTGCAAATGAAAAAGGCTGGCAAGAATTACACCGCCTGCTGCCCGTTTCACAAAGAGAAAACCCCCTCCTTCAGCGTCAGCCCCGACAAGCAGTTCTACTACTGCTTCGGCTGCGGGGCCGGCGGCAACGCCCTCGGCTTCATGATGGACCACGACAATCTGGATTTCGTCCAGGCTGTCGAAGAACTGGCCAAAGCCGCCGGCATGGAAATCCCCCGCGAAGAAAGCGGACGGCCGCACAAACCGCGGCAGCCGACCGATTCGCCGCTCTACCCGCTACTCACTGCCGCCGCCGACTTTTACCGCCAGGCACTGAAAAGCCATCCATCGCGAAAAGCAGCTGTGGATTACTTGAAAGGTCGCGGACTGACCGGCGAAATCGCCCGAGACTTCGGCCTCGGCTTTGCCCCGCCCGGTTGGGACAACCTGTTCAAGCACTTGAGCAGCGATACCCTGCAACAGAAAGCCATGATCGATGCTGGCCTGCTGATCGAGAACGCCGAAACCGGCAAACGCTATGACCGCTTCCGCGATCGCGTGATGTTCCCGATCCGTGACAGCCGCGGACGAATCATCGCTTTCGGCGGCCGGGTTTTGGGCGACGACAAGCCTAAATACCTGAACTCACCGGAAACCCCGGTATTCCATAAGGGCCAGGAACTCTACGGCCTTTATGAAGCACGCAAGAACAACCGCAACCTCGACGAAATCATCGTTGTCGAAGGCTACATGGATGTCATCGCCCTCGCACAGCAAGGCCTGCGCAATGCCGTCGCGACCTTGGGCACCGCCACCAGCGAAGAGCACTTGAAGCGGTTGTTTCGCGTCGTGCCCAACGTGCTGTTCTGTTTCGACGGCGATCAGGCAGGTCGAAATGCCGCCTGGCGGGCATTGGAGGCAGCGCTGCCGAGCCTGCAGGACGGGCGGCGCGCACGCTTTCTATTCCTTCCCGAAGGCGAAGACCCGGACACGCTGGTTCGCTCCGAAGGCACCGATGCCTTCCGCGCACGGATCAACCAGCACGCCCAACCATTAGCGGATTATTTTTTTCAACAGCTGACCGAGGAATCGGACCCACGCTCGCTCGAAGGCAAGGCCCACATGGCCACTCTCGCCGCGCCACTGATCGACAAAGTCCCGGGGGCGAACCTGCGCATCCTGATGCGTCAGCGCCTGACCGAAATTACCGGGCTTAGCGGTGAAGCCGTGAGCCAACTGGTTCAAAGCGCACCTCAGGAGGCGCCGCCGGCGTACGACCCGGGCATCGATTACGACGCCATGCCGGATTACAGCGACTACCATCAGCCGCAGGCACAAGAGTTGTATGTGCCGCAGCAGGAATGGACGCCGAAGAAACCCGGCGCCGGCGGCAAAAAATGGGACAAAAAACCGTGGGACAAAAACGGCAAACGCGGTGGTGATCACGATCAACCCCGCGCGCCACGGGTGCCGGCCGCTGTAGAGCCGCCGACCCTGGCCGCCTTGCGCACGCTATTGCATCACCCGCAATTGGCCGAGAAAGTCGAGGATGCCGGGCACTTTGCTGCCGAGGATCACACCAACACGCAATTACTGGTGGCCCTTCTCGAAGCCGTACAGAAGAATCCCAAGCTAAACTCATTTCAGTTGATTGCACGCTGGCACGGTACGGAGCAAGGACGTTTGCTCAAGGCGCTGGCGGAAAAGGAATGGCTGATTGACGGAGATAACCTTGAACAACAGTTTTTCGACACCATTACTAGCTTGTCAGCCCGCCAACGCGAGCGAAACCTGGAACAACTTCTCAGGAAAGCACGTCAAAGTGAACTGAGTGCCGAAGAGAAAAATCAACTGCGCGACCTATTAAGTCGCAATGTTTCCGCAACAAGCCCGACCTCAACTGGCGCGTGAGGTCATAGCTCAGGTATAATCCTCGGCTTGTTTTTTGCCCGCCAAGACCTTCAGTGGATAGGGTGTTATGTCCGGAAAAGCGCAACAGCAGTCTCGTATCAAAGAGTTGATCACACTTGGTCGTGAGCAGGGTTACCTGACTTACGCGGAGGTCAACGACCACCTGCCGGAGGATATTTCAGATCCGGAACAGGTGGAAGACATCATCCGCATGATCAATGACATGGGGATCAACGTATTCGAGGTTGCGCCAGATAAGGATTCCCTTATGCTGGCCGACGCCGATACCGACGAAGCCGCGGCCGAAGAGGCAGCAGCAGCGTTGGCAGCGGTCGAGACCGACATTGGTCGCACCACCGACCCAGTGCGCATGTACATGCGTGAAATGGGTACGGTAGAGCTCCTCACACGTGAAGGCGAAATCGAAATCGCCAAACGTATTGAAGAGGGCATCCGCGAAGTGATGGGCGCAATTGCGCACTTCCCTGGCACGGTTGACCATATTCTCTCCGAATACACTCGCGTCACCACCGAAGGTGGCCGCCTGTCCGACGTCCTGAGCGGTTATATCGACCCGGACGACGGCATTGCGCCGCCTGCTGCAGAAGTGCCGCCGCCTGTCGACCCGAAAGCCGTGAAAGCGGACGACGACACCGACGACGACGACGCTGAAGCCAGCACCGACGACGAAGAAGAAGCCGAAAGCGGTCCGGATCCGGTCATCGCAGCTCAGCGCTTTGGCGCTGTCTCCGATCAGATGGAAATCACCCGCAAGGCGCTGAAAAAGCACGGTCGTGGCAACAAGCTGGCAATTGCCGAGCTGGTGCTTCTGGCTGAGCTGTTCATGCCGATCAAACTGGTTCCGAAGCAATTCGAAGGCCTGGTCGAGCGTGTTCGCAGTGCCCTGGATCGTCTGCGTCAGCAAGAGCGCGCGATCATGCAACTTTGCGTTCGTGATGCTCGTATGCCGCGTGCCGACTTCCTGCGCCAGTTCCCGGGCAACGAAGTCGACGAAAGCTGGACCGAAGCACTGGCCAAAGGCAAAAGCAAATACGCTGAAGCCATTGGTCGCCTGCAACCGGACATCATTCGTTGCCAGCAGAAGCTGACCGCGCTGCAAACCGAAACCGGTTTGACGATCGCCGAGATCAAGGACATCAACCGTCGCATGTCGATCGGTGAGGCCAAGGCCCGCCGCGCGAAGAAAGAGATGGTAGAAGCGAACTTGCGTCTGGTGATCTCCATCGCCAAGAAGTACACCAACCGTGGCCTGCAATTCCTCGATCTGATCCAGGAAGGCAACATCGGTTTGATGAAAGCGGTAGACAAGTTCGAATACCGCCGCGGCTACAAGTTCTCGACTTATGCCACCTGGTGGATCCGTCAGGCGATCACTCGCTCGATCGCCGACCAGGCCCGCACCATCCGTATTCCGGTGCACATGATCGAGACGATCAACAAGCTCAACCGCATTTCCCGCCAGATGTTGCAGGAAATGGGTCGCGAACCGACCCCGGAAGAGCTGGGCGAACGCATGGAAATGCCTGAGGACAAGATCCGCAAGGTATTGAAGATCGCTAAAGAGCCGATCTCCATGGAAACCCCGATCGGTGATGACGAAGACTCCCATTTGGGTGACTTCATCGAAGACTCGACCATGCAGTCGCCAATCGATGTCGCCACTGTTGAGAGCCTTAAAGAAGCGACTCGCGAAGTTCTGTCCGGCCTCACTGCCCGTGAAGCCAAGGTTCTGCGCATGCGCTTCGGTATCGACATGAATACCGACCACACCCTCGAGGAGGTTGGTAAGCAGTTCGACGTGACCCGTGAACGGATTCGTCAGATCGAAGCCAAGGCGCTGCGCAAGCTGCGCCACCCGACGAGAAGCGAGCATTTGCGCTCCTTCCTCGACGAGTAACAACAAAACCCCCGGCCCAGGCCGGGGGTTTTGCTTTTATACAGATTAAATCCCCCGCACCTCCCTCCCTCCGAATTGCCCGTCTACACTCGAAACATTCCCCGAGCCATAACGAGACCGTTATGCCCAGACTGCCGACCGTGCTTTTTTTGCTGTCGCTATTGACCTGGACCGCAACGGCTGGCGCGCTGACTCTGACCGACGAAGAACGTAGCTGGCTGGCGGCTCACCCGGACTTGCGCCTGGGTGTCGATGCGTCATGGCCACCCTTCGAGTTTCGCGACGATCAGGGCCGTTATCAGGGCCTTGCAGCAGACTATATCGACCGGATCCGTCAACGCCTGGCCATCAAGCTCACGCCCATCGAGCCCGTCAGCTGGACCGTCGTCCTGGAGCAGGCCAAACAAGCCAAGCTGGACCTGTTGCCCGGTATCATGTCGACCCCGGAGCGCCAGACTTACCTGTCATTCACCCGCCCCTACCTGGACTTTCCGATTGTCATCCTTGCCCATGTCGGAGGCCCCCAGCCACGCAAACTCGAAGACTTATACGGTCTGAAAGTCGCCGTGGTGGAAAACTACGCACCCCACGAGCTGTTGCGCACCCACAATCCCGACCTCAATCTGGTGGCGATGCCCAACGTCAGCTCAGCGCTGCAGGCGCTGGCTACCGATGAAGTGGATGCGGTGGTCGGCGATCTCGCCTCCAGCGTCTGGAGCCTGCGTCAGCTCAAGCTCGACGGGCTCTACGTCAGCGGCGAAACCCCCTATCGCTATCAATTGGCGATGGGCGTGCCCCGGGACAACAAGATACTGGTCGGCATTCTGGATAAAGTCCTGGCGGACATGACCCCGGACGAAATCAATGAGATTCAGGAGCACTGGGTCGGCAACGTCCTCGATCATCGAACATTCTGGAACGATCTGCTGGTTTACGGTCTGCCTGGATTGCTGCTGCTGATCATCGTGCTGGCGATAGTTATCCGGATTAACCGCCGGCTGAGTTCAGAAATTGCCCGGCGGGTCGACCTGGAGCAAGAACTGCGCAGCAGCGAATACCATTACCGCGGGCTGGTGGAGAGCCTTTCGGCCATCGCCTGGGAAGCGCGGATCAGCGATTTCACCTACAGCTATGTGTCCCCCCACGCCGAGGATCTACTCGGTTACCCCTTGTCTCATTGGCTGATTCCGGGCTTCTGGCGCAACATTATCCACCCGGCCGACCTGACTCGCGCCCAGACCTTCTGTGATCACGAAGTACTGGCAGGGCGCGATCACAGCCTCGATTACCGGGTCATCACCGCCGATGGCCGCTGCATTTGGGTGCGCGATATCGTCAGCCTGATCGAGCACGGCCATGAACCGGTGATGCGCGGGCTGATGATCGACATCAGCGAAGCCAAGCGCACCGAAGAGGCGTTGCGCCTGTCGGAACAGAAGTTCGCCTCGGTGTTCCAGCAATGCCCGGACATACTAGTCATCGCGCGACTCTCCGACGGCTGCCTGCTGGAGGTCAACGAAGCGTTCGAAGAACAGATCGGTCTCAAGGCCGAAGACGTCATCGGCCAGACGGCCACCGACCTGAACATCTGGGGCATACCTGGCGTCGGGCCGGGCTTGTTGCAACGGTTGCAGGCCGGCAGCATCCGTAATCTGGAGATGCCCTTTCGCCGCAACAATGGCCAAGTGTTTACCGGTCTGATCTCCGCTGAGCCGTTCGACCTCGATACAACCCCTGCGCTGGTAGTGGTCGTGCGGGACATCAGCCAGCTCAAGGAAACCCAGCAACAGCTGCAAACCTCCGAAGAGAAATTCGCCAAGGCCTTCCATGCCTCACCCGACGGCTTGCTACTGTCACGGCAGAGCGACGGTTTACTGATTGAGGTCAACGAGGGTTTCAGTCGCATTACCGGTTTCAACAGCGCGATGTCCGTGGATCGCTCCGCCCTCGAGCTGGGAATCTGGGTCAATCTCAACGAACGCAAACAGATGCTCGATCTGCTGCACCGGGACGGTTTCGTCCGCGACTTCAGTTGCCATATACGCCGCAGCGACGGACAGATTCGCCTCTGCGAGGTGTCCAGCCGTCCGCTACCGATCGGCGATGAAGATTGCATGCTGACCATCGCCCGGGACATCACCGAGCGACACCTGATGCAGGAGAAGCTGCAGCAAGCCGCCACGGTATTCGAGAGCACCGCCGAAGGTGTATTGATCACCGACACTCAACAGCACATCAGCGCGGTCAACCGTGCGTTTACCGAAATCACCGGCTACAGCGAGAGCGAAGCATTGGGCCACACCCCTCGCCTGCTCGCCTCGGGCCTGCACGACAGCGCGTTTTATGCCGCCATGTGGCATCAACTGACCGCCGAAGGTCATTGGCAGGGCGAAATTTCCAACCGGCGCAAGAATGGCGAGCTCTATCCGAGCTGGCTGACCATCAGTGCGGTGCGCAACCGGGACAAGTTCATCACCCACTTTGTCGCGGTGTTCGCGGACATTTCCAGCCTCAAACACGCCCAGGCCAAGCTCGATTACCAGGCACACCACGACCCGCTGACCGGGCTGCCAAATCGCACGCTGTTCGAGAGCCGATTGCTGACCGCGCTCAACAACCAACAGGAAAACGGCGGCCAGGGCGCGGTGCTGTTCCTGGACCTGGACCGTTTCAAACACATCAACGACAGCCTGGGTCACCCGGTCGGTGACCTGCTGCTCAAGGGCATTGCCGTGCGCCTCAAGGAGCAGTTGCGCGACATCGACACCGTGGCGCGGCTGGGCGGCGACGAATTCATCATCTTGCTGCCCGGGCTGCAGCAATCCAGTGACGCCGACAACATCGCGACCAAATTGCTCAATTGCTTCGGCGCACCGTTCCAGGCTGGCGAACATGAGTTTTTTATCAGCGCCAGTATCGGCACCAGCCTGTATCCCAAGGATGGCTGCGACGTCGCCACGCTGGTCAAGAACGCCGATGCGGCGATGTACCGCTCAAAGGCCAAGGGTCGCAACCGAGTCGAAAGCTACACCCGCGACCTCACCGCTCAAGCCAGCGAGCGAGTGGCACTGGAACATGAACTGCGACGCGCTATCGAGCGCAACGAACTGCACCTCCATTATCAACCGAAGATCAGCCTGGTCGACCATCGCCTGGTCGGCGCAGAAGCGCTCATTCGCTGGCGCCACCCGACCTTCGGCGATGTGCCACCGGAGCACTTCATTCCGCTGGCCGAAGAAAACGGCATGATCCTGCAAATCGGCGATTGGGTTCTCGAAACCGCCTGCCGGCAGATGTTCGAGTGGAATCAGTTTTACGAACCCGTCGGCCCGCTGTCGGTCAACCTCGCGGGCGCTCAATTGCGCCAGCCGAACCTGCTCGGTCGGATCGAACAATTGCTCAAGGACAACCGCCTCAAACCCGGTTTCCTGCAACTGGAAATTACTGAAAACTTCATCATGAGCCAGGCTGAAGAGGCGCTGGCCGTGCTGCATCAACTCAAACACCTGGGCGTACAACTGGCGATCGACGACTTCGGCACCGGTTACTCGTCCCTGAGTTACCTCAAACGTTTGCCGTTGGACATTCTGAAGATCGACCAGTCTTTCGTCCGCGGCCTGCCGGATGATCCCCACGACGCAGCCATCGTTCGCGCCATTATCGCTCTGGGCCGCAGTATGCAATTCACCATCATTGCCGAGGGCGTCGAAACCCTCGCACAGCAGCAATTCCTCGCTGCCGAAGGCTGTGAGCAGATCCAGGGCTATATCGTCAGCCTGCCCTTGCCACCGGAAGAATTTGCCGCGACGTTTCTTCGTATAGCCATTTCAGACTTTTCGGATAGCACAGCCGAGAAACCGTCGCTATAATCCGCGGCCTACTGAGGGCCTATAGCTCAGTTGGTTAGAGCAGAGGACTCATAATCCTTTGGTCCACGGTTCAAGTCCGTGTGGGCCCACCAAACAAGAAAGCCGCGCAATGCGCGGCTTTTTCGTGCCTGATGTTTAATTCAGTTTGCCTCGTGTGTCGCAAAGTCGGATGACGCCCGAAGACCTTGTAGGCAAACTCCGAAAATTGCATTTGGGCGCTTTGCTGCCATGTTGCGCTTTTCTTCGACGGGATACTCTCGGGACGTCGCTGACCATTCAGCGATCGGGCTTGGAAACCCGTCGGATCAAAGCGTAACAGCGCCCCCCAATACGATTGCAGCAGCTTCTTCGCTTGCGATCTTGAGTTATGGCGGCTGTACGTGGGACGCTTTCGGGCGTGCCGGTTTCCTTGGTCCCCGGTTTTCCAACCTGCGTACAGCTGCCACCCATTCGCTTGGAAACGAACGTGGCGGCTCCTTGGATTAAGGAGTTACATCATGACCAAAACAACCGCGTCCGATCCTTCAGAACTGAAAACCATCGGCTTCACCCCCTTGATTTATTGCTCAAATCAAGCGCTGTTCAACGTCCGCGCTGGCGTCCCGATCAGTGATGCGTTGGCCCAGGCTTCCGATCTGCTGTTCCTCGCCAAAGCGCTCGCCGTGGATGCCGCCTACGCAAAAGACACCGACCGCCATGCATGGGCTGCGCATTATCTGACGGCGATGAGTAAGGCTGTGATTGATGATGTGGTGAAGGTGCTGACACGAACTCCTGTTCAGACGAAACAGAAAGCCAACCAGCCGAACAACACATAATCACACCAGAGTTGAAGATTCCCAAAAAGGGACTTATCGCTCCCTTTTTGGGACCTGTCGAGCATGCCACGGTCAGTCGTTATTTTCTGTGCTGACCGGTATCACTGCAGCTGTCAGTCCGAACACTTAACGCCGGAATGGCCTGCACTGATCGCAGCTGTTCAAGCATTGCACCCGTCAACACGACCTCATACGTATCCGCCGCCCTACCCCACTGCTCCACCATGACCATGCCGTCGACCAGCACGCGTCCCAATTCGGTAATCGTATCGGCCAATTCCTCTACGATCGTTTGAGTCCGAAACCACACACGATCAGTAATCTCTTTCAGCTCAGCCGTTATGCGGTCAGACGACGCTGGATCCGTATCGGGATAGGCGATATTACGCAGCAAGTGCCGTAACTCCCTTATCTTTGCGTAATCCTGTTCCGCCCCGAACTCTCCTTTGAGGATGGCTGTCGCTTTCGACTTTTCGACGCGTTTTTCGGGCAAATGCTTTGAAACTAACGCCTGCCCCATAGCGCCAGCAAACAGGACCATCATCCGCGCTTCCACATGTTCCCTCATGGCTTCCATCGACGAAATTGACCGCACCAAGCTAATGGACGCCCCGCCTTGATGCCTTAAGTCCATGGTCACTGTCAGGGTCACGCCGCCTGTTTCAAACCCCAAGGCTCGGGCAATGACGTAGTGCGCCATTTCGTGATTGGCAATCTGCAACGCACGTTCCCGTACAGCGGAAGGCATCTTGTTCGTCATTTCCATCGCCTCGCATCCCTCGATTTCGCATTCGACTACGAGTGACTGTTGCTGTCTATCCTATCGCCATGGGAAGGACAGACGGGTCAGTTCGCTCAGCCAAAAAAGCCGCGCAATTGCGCGGCTTTTTCGTACCTGCGATTCAGCCTTTACTTGGGCAATGCATATGCAATCACGTAATCCCCTCGATCCGTTGACTGACGTGCCCCGCCAACGGTAAGCAGGATGTACTGCTTGCCGGTCTTGGGCGAAACGTAAGTCATCGGGCCGGACTGGCTGCCGACGGGCAAGCGGGCTTTCCAGATTTCGTTGCCGTTGCCGGTATCGAAGGCGCGCAGGTAGAAGTCCTGGGTGCCGGCGAAGAACAGCAGGCCTGACTGGGTGGCCAGGGAAGCGCCGAGGGTCGGCATGCCGATCGGGATTGGCAGGTGCATGCGGATGCCCAGCGGGCCGGTGTCTTGCACGGTGCCGACAGGGACTTGCCACATCAACTTGTGGGTCTTGAGGTCGATGGCGGACATCGTGCCGAACGGTGGTTTCTGGCACGGAATGCCCGCCGCCGAAAGGAAGCGTTCGCGCATCGCACCGAACGGCGTGCCTTCCTGCGGCACCACACCCATTTCGATACCACTGGCCCCGGCAGCGATCTTGTTGCGCGGGATCATGTAGTTGGCCAGGCCCAGGCGCATGTCGTTGACGAACATGTAATTCGTGTTCGGATCAACCGAGACGCTGCCCCAGTTCATGCCGCCCAATGAGCCCGGGAATTGCAACGCGCGATCCATTCCCGGCGGGGTGTAGACGCCCTCGTGGCGCATGCCTTTGAACTGGATGCGGCACATTAACTGGTCGAACGGCGTCGCGCCCCACATGTCGGACTCGGTCAGTGTCTTGTTGCCGATTGACGGCATGTCCACCGAGAACGGCTGGGTCGGCGAGTAGCGTTCACCGGGCACGTTGCCCTGAGGCACCGGGCGCTCTTCGACGCGCGCGATCGGCACACCGGTTTCACGGTTGAGCAGAAAGATCTCGCCCTGCTTGGTGACTTGCGCCAAGGCCGGCTGCATTGCGCCCTTCTCGTCAGGTACGTCGTACAGCAGCGGTTGTGCAGGCAGGTCGAAGTCCCACAGATCATGGTGAGTGGTCTGGAAATGCCAGCGCACCTGACCGGTCTTCACGTCGATGGCAACGATGGACGAGTTCCACTTGTCGTCGAATTCCGTACGTTGACCGCCGAAGAAGTCCGGGGTGGCGTTGCCGGTTGGCAGGTAAACCAGACCGAGTTTTGCGTCGTAGGACATGGCCGACCAGACGTTCGGTGTGCCACGGGTATAGGTCTCACCGGCCGGCGGACGTTTGGTGGTGTTCGGATTGCCCGGATCCCACGCCCACATCAGTTCACCGCTGCGCACGTCGTAGGCGCGGACCACACCTGGCGGCTCGCCCGTGGAATAGTTATCGGCCACGCGACCACCGACGATTACTACGTCACCTGCGACCAACGGGGTCGAGGTTTGTTGGTAGTAGCCCGGTTTCACTTCGCCCATATCGGTTGTCAGGTCGACGGTACCTTTGTTGCCAAACTCCTCGCATGGTTTGCCGGTTTCAGCATTGATCGAGATCAGACGCGCATCGCCGGTCGGCAGAAACAGACGCTTCGTACAAGCGGTTAGCTGATTGTCCGAAGACGCGGGGGCTTCGGAGTAACCCAGACCACGGCAACGCTGCCAGTTTGGCGCGGTGCCTTGCGGGTCAAACTTCCAGCGCAGGGTGCCGGTGTCGGCATCCAGGGCAAAGACTTTGCCGTAGGCGGTGCAGGTGTAGACCGTGTCGCCGATTTGCAGTGGTGTGTTCTGGTCTTCAGCCCCGGCGCCAGTACTTTGCGGGATATCACCGGTGCGGAAGGTCCAGGCGACTTGCAGCTTGTCGATATTGCCCTTGTTGATCTGGTCCAGCGCGGCAAAGCGGTTGCCAGCAGTGGTATTGCCCCAATGGGCCCAGTCTTTCTGCTCGGTGCCAGGCGCGACCGGTGTCACCGCAGGTTCACTGCTGGCCTTGACCACGTGAGTCGGCACAAACATGTAGGCCAGCGTTGCGACGACACCCGCGCCCAGAATGCCGGCCAGGCCGTAAGCACCACGGCCCGCGGTCGCGCCTGAAGCACGCACCAGCGTCGGATAGATCACCGCGACAACCAGACCGATCACGGCAAACGTCAGCACCCGCGAGACCAACGGCCAGTATTCCAAACCGGTGTCCCACACCGCCCAGATCGCAGTAAGGATCAACGCCAAGCCGTACAGCCACGCACCTTGCGGCTTACCACGGGCAATCATCAACCCGGAAACCAGCATCGCCAGGCCCATCAGCAGGAAATACCCGCTACCGCCGAGCGAGACCAGATAGCCGCCGCCACCGGCCAGGCCGAGCCCGATCAACGCAATCAGGACACCCAGCCCCAACAGCAACCATTTGCCGTCGCCGGCAGCCCCAGAATTATTCATGTCGGAAATTTTCCCCATTTGTGACAAGTGCGGAATAATGTACCACCTAGTTACTTATGGCAATTTGTCGCAGGTAAAAATGTCCTGAACGGTACTGAAGCTGGATCAAACATCCGCTGTGCGAGATGTGCCTGTAACATACCAACCCATTGATCTGTACCGCTGGAGACGACCTTTGCCTGACACTCGCCCACCCGCTCTTGACGAAATCGACCGCCAGTTGATCGCAGCTCTGCAGATCAATGCCCGCGAAAGCGTGGCCATGCTCGCGCGACAATTGGGCATTGCTCGCACCACCGTCACTTCGCGATTGGCCCGGCTGGAAAAAGCCAAGGTGATCACCGGTTACGGCGTGCGTTTGGGTCAACGCGTAGTGGATGGCGGCTTGCAGGCGTACGTCGGGATCACGGTGCAACCGCGCTCGGGTAAGGAAGTGTTGCGACGTCTCAGCGCGATGGCTCAGGTGCAGCAGTTGTGTGCAGTCAGTGGCGAATTTGATTACGTGGCGTGGTTGCGTACCGACTCACCTGAGCAACTGGATCAGTTGCTCGATCAGATCGGCAGTGTGGATGGGGTGGAGAAGACGACGACTTCGATTATCTTGAGTAGCAAGATTGATCGGGGGCAGCCGGTTTGAGTTTTTGCCGATAGCTCTTTGGTGTCTGGGAGGGCCTCATCGCGAGCAAGCTCGGCTCCCACATTGACGGTGTGCAGCAATCTATCGTCATTCTGATCAAACAATTAGCAAAACGACGACACATTGCGTCTTAATAACGTGTTCTACGCTCTCTAGAATGGCTGCCATCTTTTCCTATACTCAAACGCGCATTCCGCGTCGGGTCGCCAGCAAGGTCAGCCATGAACAAGAACAATCGCCATCCTGCAGACGGTAAAAAACCAGTCACCATTTTCGGTCCGGACTTTCCCTTCGCCTTTGACGACTGGATCGAACACCCGGCCGGCCTGGGCAGCATCCCTGCGCACAATCATGGCGCTGAGGTTGCGATCGTCGGTGCCGGTATCGCAGGTTTAGTGGCCGCGTACGAATTGATGAAACTGGGCCTCAAACCCGTCGTCTACGAAGCTTCGAAAATGGGCGGCCGTCTGCGCTCCCAGGCATTCAACGGCGCTGAAGGCATCATCGCCGAGCTCGGCGGCATGCGTTTCCCGGTGTCGTCCACCGCGTTTTATCACTACGTCGACAAGCTTGGCCTTGAAACCAAACCTTTCCCGAACCCGCTGACACCTGCCTCGGGCAGCACGGTGATCGACCTCGAAGGCCAGACCCATTACGCACAGAAGCTGGCGGATCTTCCTGCACTGTTCCAGGAAGTCGCCGACGCCTGGGCTGATGCGCTGGAAGCCGGTTCGCAATTCTCTGACATCCAGCAAGCGATCCGCGACCGTGATGTGCCGCGCCTCAAAGAGCTGTGGAACACCCTCGTTCCGCTGTGGGACGACCGCACCTTCTACGACTTCGTTGCCACTTCCAAAGCCTTCGCCAAACTCTCGTTCCATCACCGCGAAGTGTTTGGTCAGGTCGGTTTCGGTACCGGCGGCTGGGACTCGGACTTCCCGAATTCGATGCTGGAAATCTTCCGCGTAGTCATGACCAACTGCGACGATCACCAGCATTTGGTGGTCGGCGGCGTTGAACAAGTGCCGCTGGGCATTTGGCGTCATGTGCCGGAGCGTTGCGTGCACTGGCCGGAAGGCACCAGCCTCAGTTCGTTGCACAGGGGCGCTCCACGCTCCGGCGTGAAGAAAATCGCCCACGCAGCGAACGGCCGTTTTACGGTCACCGACAACTATGGCGACACTCGCGAATACGCCGCTGTTCTGACCACCTGCCAGAGCTGGCTGCTGACCACCCAGATCGAATGCGACGAAACCCTGTTCTCGCAAAAAATGTGGATGGCCCTGGACCGCACGCGCTACATGCAATCGTCGAAAACTTTCGTGATGGTCGACCGGCCATTCTGGAAAGACAAGGATCCGGAAACAGGCCGCGACCTGATGAGCATGACCCTCACCGATCGCCTGACCCGCGGCACTTATCTGTTCGACAACGGCGACGACAAACCGGGCGTGATTTGCCTGTCGTACTCATGGATGAGCGACGCGTTGAAAATGCTCCCGCACCCGGTGGAAAAGCGCGTGAAACTGGCGCTGGATGCGTTGAAGAAGATCTACCCGAAAGTCGACATCGCTGCGCGGATCATCGGCGATCCGATCACCGTGTCCTGGGAAGCCGACCCGCATTTCCTTGGGGCTTTCAAAGGCGCCCTACCCGGCCATTATCGCTACAACCAGCGCATGTACGCGCACTTCATGCAGGCTGACATGCCGGCCGAGCAGCGCGGGATTTTCATCGCCGGCGACGATGTTTCGTGGACGCCTGCGTGGGTCGAAGGTGCGGTGCAGACCTCGCTCAATGCGGTGTGGGGCATCATGAAACACTTCGGCGGTGAAACTCACGCCGAGAACCCGGGTCCAGGAGATGTGTTCAACGAGATCGGTCCGATCGCCCTGCCCGAGTAAGAGGAATCCGAAATGCGCGTAGCCCTTTATCAATGTCCACCGCTGCCCCTGGATGTCGCAGGCAATCTGCAACGTCTGCATCAATTGGCGCTGGAGGCCAAGGGTGCGGATTTGCTGGTGCTGCCGGAGATGTTTTTGACCGGCTACAACATCGGCCTCGACGCGGTCAGCGTGCTGGCGGAGGTGCACAACGGTGAGTCGGCGCAGCAGATCGCGCGCATCGCCAAGACGACCGGGATCGCCATTTTGTATGGCTATCCCGAGCGCACCGAAGATGGGCAGATTTACAACGCCGTGCAGTTGATCGACGCCAATGGCGAACGCCTGTGCAACTACCGCAAGACTCACCTGTTCGGCGACCTCGATCACTCGATGTTCAGCGCCGGACCGGATGAGTTTCCGCTGGTTGAACTCAATGGCTGGAAGCTCGGCTTCCTGATCTGCTACGACCTGGAGTTCCCGGAAAACGCCCGACGCCTGGCCTTGGCCGGCGCCGAGCTGATTCTGGTGCCGACGGCGAACATGATTCCTTACGACTTCATTGCCGACGTCACCGTCCGCGCCCGGGCTTTCGAAAACCAGTGCTATGTGGCTTACGCCAACTATTGCGGCAACGAAGGCGAGATCCAGTATTGCGGCCAGAGCAGCATCGCCGCACCGGATGGTAGCCGCATCGCCCAGGCCGGCCTCGATGAAGCACTGATTGTCGGCGAGCTGGATCGTCAGTTGATGGTCGATTCCCGTGCCGCCAATCGCTACCTCCTCGATCGCCGTCCGGAGCTTTACGGTGAGCTGAACAAGCGCTGATCCATCGTTATCCGCTAGCATTGGCACTTCTCTGTTCTGGAAGTGCTCATGCCTGCGCTGAATCACCCTCGCCCTCACACTGAAACCCTGGCCAACGGCCTGCGGGTGACGCTGCGTCATGCTCCCGATTTGAAACGTAGCGCTGCTGTGTTGCGGGTCGCTGCTGGCAGCCATGACGTGCCGCTGGCCTGGCCCGGACTGGCACATTTTCTCGAACACCTGCTGTTTCTCGGTACAGAGCGCTTTCCCGCAGGCCAAGGGCTGATGGCCTACGTCCAGGGTCATGGCGGTCAGGTGAATGCGCGGACCAGCGAACGCACCACGGACTACTTTTTCGAGTTACCGCCTCAGTCGTTTGCCGGGGGACTGGAGCGCCTGTCTGACATGATCGCTCATCCGCGTATGAATCCGGACGATCAGCGACGGGAACGGGAAGTGCTGCACGCAGAATTTGTCGCCTGGTCTCGGGATACGGCTGCTCAGCAGCAATTTGCGCTGTTCGACGGTCTTTCAGCGGCGCATCCACTGCGGGCGTTTCATGCCGGCAACCGCTACAGCCTGCCGGTGCCGCAACCTGAGTTTCAGCAAGCCTTGCAGGATTTTTATCAGCGGTTTTATCAGACCGGGCAGATGACCTTGAGCCTGACCGGACCGCAGAGTCTCGATGAGTTGAGGGCGATGGCTCAGCGCTTTAGCGCTGCGATTCCCGGAGGGGGAAAGGTCCCGCAACAGGCGCCTACATCGCTGATGGATTCTTCGGACAAAAGTTATCAACAGGCTGGAGCGCGTCGACTGGATCTGCTGTTTGCCTTCGAAGCGTTGCCCGATTCATCGCCCGAGGCGCTGGCGTTCCTGTGTCATTGGCTGAACGGCGCGAAACCCGGTGGTCTGCTGGCGCAATTGCGCGAACGCGGACTGGCTGACAGCCTGAAAGCTGCGCCGTTGTATCAGTTCGCCGGCCAGGCTTTGTTGCACATCGAGTTCCCGTTGCCTGCCAACGCGACGCCCAACGGGATCCGCGAGCGGCTACTGGATTGGCTTGGATTCTTTGCCTCACAGCAACCCTGGGCCGGGTTGCGCGAAGAATACGCCGCCCTGCTGCAACGCCAACAGCAAGTCAGCGGCGCCCTGCAACTGGCCCGACTGGACAGCGAACAGTGTGAAACAGGGTTATCCGAATCGAGCGTTGCAGCCCTCAAGGCAGTCCTGAAACAAATCGGCGCTGTGGATAACTTCACCGGCCAATGGCAACTGCCAACACCTAATCCGTTTTTACGCACCGAGGCTCCGGCCCCGAGTGCCGGTCTGATCCGCGGCCAGACCAGCAAACACCGAGGCCTGCGGACTTTTGCTCAGGATCGCTCACGCGGTCGTCGTGAACGTTCGCCCATGCAGTTCAGTCACGCATTGCCGGATAACTGTGCCGAAGGTGCCGTTTACCTGCGCTGGCGTCTGGACTCGGCCCCTCGCAGCAATCTTCAGACGAGCCTGGAAAACCGCCTTCAGCCGTTGCGTGAAGACGCTCGTCAGGCAGGTGTCGATTTTTCCTTCAGCGCATCGGGCAATGAATGGCTGCTGAAAATGACCGGGCTACAGGAGCCGATGCCGACCGTCCTTGAACACGCGCTGAAAGAACTGACAACACCTGATGCCGCCTTCTCGCAAGAAGAGCCGCCGAGCGTTGGGTTGATGCCGATTCGACAGTTGCTTAAAGCGCTGCCTGATCACTGCCTTGAGCGCAGCGCTGACTCGGACGATTTGATGCAGCTTTGGTCGAGCGCACGCTGGGATGGTCTGGCGACCGGGCTGTCCGCCCAGACACAAGCCGCGATGGGCCTTGCCTTGAGTCGTGTGCCAGGCATTGCGGACAATCAACTGACGCCGCCCTCCCCGATAAACGAGCAGCATCTGTGGAGCGCGGTCGATACCGGGTCCAGCGAACACTCGCTGCTGCTCTTCTGCCCGACGGCAACCGCGGACATCGCTGACGAAGCCGCCTGGCGCTTGCTGGCTCACGTCTGCCAGACGCCGTTTTACCAACGCCTGCGGGTAGAACTGCAGCTCGGCTATGCGGTGTTCAGCGCCCTGCGGCAGATCCATGGGCAGACCGGACTGTTGTTCGGCGTGCAATCACCCAGCGTTGCCCCTCTGGATCTGCTGGAACACATCGAACATTTCCTGAGCGGATTAGCCGGCATGATGGACGACATCGATGACGCGATCTTCATCGACCAGCGCCAGGCACTGGCCGATCAATTCGATAGCGCGGCACTGCCCAATGCGCAGGCCGCCGAACTGCTCTGGCAGGGCAAACTGGCCGGCCGCTCGTCGGATTATCTGGAGCTTCTACCTCAGACGATTCTGATGATCGACCGCGAAACGTTACTGGCCGCAGCACAACGACTGAATCAGGCCGAAGGCGGTTGGCGCTGTCTGGCCAGCGGACCGTGCCCGGGCTTGCCTTGGCAAGCGGCAAAATGATCATTACCGGTGCTGCAATTAGCTTTCTCAAAGATTCCCGGCCAATCGCCCTGTAATTTTGAGTAACATAGCCACCTAACTATCTGAACATCTCCGGCTGGAGGTGGACTATATGTATAGATCTCAACTGTCCCATCACCTGAAGGAGCGCTCCTATGTCCTGGTCCAAACCTGCTTACACCGACCTGCGTATCGGCTTTGAAGTCACCATGTACTTCGCAAGCCGCTAATCTTTTTGTAGCGCAGTGCAACGCCTCGGCTCGCCGAGGCGTTTTTATTTTCAGTTTTCAAAATGATGGAGCGGCCATGTTTGTCCAGATTCTAGGTTCCGCCGCCGGCGGTGGTTTCCCCCAGTGGAACTGCAACTGCGTGAACTGCGCCGGTTTTCGCGATGGCAGCCTGAACGCCAAGGCGCGGACCCAGTCGTCCATCGCGATTTCCGATAACGGCGTGAACTGGGTGTTGTGCAACGCATCGCCGGACATCCGCGCCCAGCTCCAGAGCTTCGCCCCGATGCAACCGGGCCGCGCCCTGCGCGATACCGGCATCAACGCGATCATCCTGATGGACAGCCAGATCGACCACACCACCGGCCTGCTCAGCCTGCGCGAAGGTTGCCCGCACCAGGTCTGGTGCACCGACATGGTCCACGAAGACCTGAGTACCGGTTTTCCGCTGTTCACCATGCTGACCCACTGGAACGGCGGGCTGACCTGGAACCAGATCGAGCTCGACCGCAGCTTCACCATCCCGGCCTGCCCGAGCCTGCGCTTCACCCCCTTGCCGCTGCGCAGCGCCGCCCCGCCGTACTCGCCGCACCGTTTCGACCCGCACCCCGGCGACAACATTGGCCTGATCGTTGAAGACCTCAACACCGGTGGCAAACTGTTCTACGCACCGGGTCTGGGCAAGGTCGACGCACCGTTGCTGGAGATCATGGCCGGCAGCGATTGCTTGCTGGTGGACGGTACGATGTGGGATGACGACGAAATGCAGCGCCGTGGCGTCGGCACCCGCACTGGTCGTGAAATGGGCCATCTGGCGCAGAACGGCCCCGGCGGCATGCTGGAAGTGCTGGAACAGCTGCCCAACCAGCGCAAAGTACTTATCCACATCAACAACACCAACCCGATTCTCAATGAGGACTCGCCAGAGCGTGCCGAGCTGGTTCGGCGCGATGTTGAAGTGGCGTATGACGGCATGAGTATTGTGTTGTAGGAAATCGAGACCGCTGCGCGGCCTATCGCCAGCAGGCTGGCCCCCACAGGGGAATGCGATCAACTGTGGGAGCGAGACCGGCTTGCCGGCGATGAGGCCGGTCCTGACACCTAAGAATCCACCGGTCGTACCCGGAGAACCGAAATGACTGACACAGCAATGTCCCCCGCCGAGTTCGAGGCAGCCCTGCGCGCCAAGGGCGCCTATTACCACATCTATCACCCGTATCACGTGGCGATGTACGAAGGCCGGGCAACGCGCGAGCAGATCCAGGGCTGGGTCGCCAACCGTTTCTACTATCAGGTGAACATCCCGCTCAAGGACGCCGCGATCCTCGCCAACTGCCCGGACCGCGAGATTCGTCGCGAGTGGATTCAGCGCCTGCTCGACCATGACGGCGCCCCCGGCGAAGACGGCGGCATCGAAGCCTGGCTGCGTCTGGGCCAGGCCGTCGGCCTCGACCCGGATCAGCTGCGCTCGCAGGAATTGGTTCTGCCCGGCGTACGTTTTGCCGTCGACGCCTACGTCAACTTCGCCCGTCGGGCCAGTTGGCAGGAAGCCGCCAGCAGCTCGCTGACCGAACTGTTCGCGCCGCAAATCCACCAGTCGCGCCTCGACAGCTGGCCGCAGCATTACCCGTGGATCGACCCGGCTGGTTACGAGTATTTCCGCACGCGCCTGGGTCAGGCACGTCGCGACGTGGAACACGGCTTGGCGATCACTTTGCAGCACTACACGACGCGGGCCGGCCAAGAGCGCATGCTGGAAATTCTTCAGTTCAAACTGGACATTCTTTGGAGCATGCTCGATGCCATGAGCATGGCCTACGAACTGAAACGCCCGCCGTATCACAGCGTGACTGAGCAACGGGTCTGGCATAAAGGAATCACCTTATGAGTTTTGATCGCAGCAAGACCCCGACCTGGCGTACCGGCTACCGCTTCCAGTACGAACCGGCGCAGAAAGGTCATGTGCTGCTCTACCCGGAAGGCATGATCAAACTCAACGAAAGCGCCGCGCTGATCGGCGGTTTGATCGACGGCGAGCGTGACGTCGCGGCGATCATCGCCGAACTGGACGCGCAGTTCCCCGGCGTGCCCGAGCTCGGTGACGACATCGAGCAATTCATGGAGGTCGCCCGTGCTCAGCACTGGATCGAACTTGCCTGATTCCACGTCAGACAAGTTACCGCCCAAACCGGAAATCGGCCTGCCACTGTGGCTGTTGGCCGAGCTGACGTATCGCTGCCCGCTGCAATGTCCGTATTGCTCCAATCCGCTGGACTTCGCCGAGCAAGGCAAAGAGCTGAGTACCGAGCAGTGGATCAAAGTGTTCCGCGAAGCGCGGGAAATGGGCGCGGCGCAATTGGGCTTCTCCGGCGGCGAACCGCTGGTGCGCCAGGACCTCGCCGAGCTGATTGCCGAGGCGCGCAAGTTGGGTTTCTACACCAACCTGATCACCTCCGGCATCGGCCTGACCGAGCAGAAAATCAGCGACTTCAAAAAGGCCGGCCTGGACCACATTCAGATCAGCTTTCAGGCCAGCGACGAGCAAGTGAACAACTTGCTGGCCGGCTCGAAAAAAGCCTTCGCCCAGAAGCTGGAAATGGCCCGCGCGGTGAAAGCCCACGGTTATCCGATGGTGCTGAACTTCGTGACCCATCGGCACAACATCGACAAGATCGACCGGATCATCGAGCTGTGCATCGCCCTTGAGGCGGACTTTGTGGAACTCGCCACTTGCCAGTTCTACGGTTGGGCGCAGCTCAATCGGGTCGGTCTGTTGCCGACCAAGGAACAACTGGTCCGTGCCGAACGCATTACCAACGAATACCGCGCCAAACTGGAAGCCGAAGGGCATCCGTGCAAGCTGATTTTCGTCACCCCGGATTATTACGAAGAGCGCCCGAAAGCCTGCATGAACGGCTGGGGCAGTATTTTTCTGACAGTCACGCCGGACGGAACCGCTCTGCCCTGTCACGGCGCCCGACAGATGCCGGTGCAGTTTCCCAACGTGCGCGATCACAGCATGCAGCACATCTGGTACGACTCGTTCGGCTTCAACCGCTTTCGCGGTTACGACTGGATGCCCGAGCCCTGCCGTTCCTGCGACGAGAAAGAAAAAGACTTCGGCGGCTGTCGCTGCCAGGCGTTCATGCTCACGGGCGACGCGAGCAACGCCGACCCGGTGTGCAGCAAGTCGGAACATCACGGCGTGATTCTCAAGGCCCGCGAAGAAGCCGAGCACGCGACCCAGACCATTGAACAACTGGCCTTTCGCAATGAACGAAATTCACGACTCATCGCTAAAAGCTGAACCCTTCAGCGCTGCCAAGGCTGTTGCAGCCGGCATCGACTTCGCCGAGTTGCAGGTCGGCCCACATGGCTTGTTCTGGAACGAGTACCGCCCCGAGGATGCCGCCTGCCGAATCTGGCATTGGCGTGACGGCCAGGCGCATTGCCTGACGCCAGCGGGCTTCAGTGTGCGCAGTCGCGTGTACGAATACGGCGGCGGCGCGTTCTGTCTGACCGATGACGGGATAGTGTTCGTCAACGAGGCGGACCAACAGCTGTATCGGCAGTCACTGGCAGGCGAAGCACCTGAGTTACTGAGCTCAGGCGAATGCCGATACGGCGATCTGCAGTTCGCTAACGGGCAGGTATTGGCAGTTGAAGAAAACCGCGTTCGGCATCGACTGGTGGCTATCGATGTGGCTGACGGAGTACGTCATCTGCTGGCCGAAGGCGCTGATTTCTATGCCGCGCCGACGTTGAGTCCCGACGCGCAACGACTGGCGTGGATCGAGTGGAGTCGCCCGGATCAGCCATGGACCTCGACTCGCCTGATGGTTGCCGAACGCCAGAACGATGGCCGTTTTGCTCTGCCGCGTTGCGTGGCCGGCGAAGACGCTGAGGAATCGCTGCAACAACCGAGGTTCGATACAAGCGGCCGTCTGTTTTGCCTGACCGATCGCGGCGGCTACTGGCAGCCTTGGATGGAATCGGCAGACGGTTTGAGCCCGCTGCCGTGTGCCGCCGCTGATCATGGGCCAGCGCCGTGGCAGCTGGGTGGCAGCACCTGGTTGCCGCTGAGCGAAGGCCGCTATCTGGCGAGCTGGACCGAAGACGGGTTTGGCAGACTGGGTATTTGTGGTGACGCCTGTGAAGATTTCACGGGCGATTACAGCCGCTTCCGCTCTCTCGCACTGGATGAGCAGTTCATTTACTGCATCGCCGCTTCGCCAGTCAGTTCGTCGTCAATCATTGCCATCGACCGCCAGACCCGGCAGGTCAAAACACTGGCTGGCGGTATTGCACCGTTGCCTGCCGAGCAGATCAGCGTCCCGCAAACCCTGCGCTACCCGAGCGGTTCGGACGAGGCCCACGGCTTCTTCTATCCAGCGATGACCGGTGATGCGAAACCGCCTCTGGTGGTGTTCATCCACGGCGGCCCGACTTCGGCCTGCTACCCCATGCTCGATCCGCGTATCCAGTACTGGGCGCAACGTGGCTTCGCCGTGGCCGACCTCAACTACCGCGGCAGCAGTGGCTATGGTCGGGCTTATCGACAAGCGCTGCATTTGAGCTGGGGCAAAGTGGACGTGGAGGATGCCTGCGCAGTCGTCGCTCATCTTGCCGAACGCGGACTGATCGACGGCGATAAGGCGTTTATTCGCGGTGGCAGTGCCGGCGGTTACACCACCCTGTGTGCGCTGGCCTTTCACACAGTCTTCCGCGCCGGCGCCAGCCTGTATGGCGTCAGTGACCCTCTGGCGCTGGGCCGGACGACTCACAAGTTCGAAGGCGACTATCTGGATTGGCTGATCGGCGACCCGGTGCAGGACGCCGAACGTTACGCCGCTCGAACGCCGTTGCTGCACGCAGGCAACATCAGTGTGCCGGTGATTTTCTTTCAGGGTGAACTGGACGCAGTGGTGGTGCCGCAACAGACCCGCGACATGGTCACGGCGTTGCAGGACAACGGCATTCTGGTTGAAGCGCATTACTACGCCGACGAACGCCATGGCTTTCGCAAGGCCGGCAATCAGGCCCATGCGCTGGAGCAAGAGTGGTTGTTTTATCGAAGGGTGATGGCGTTGGCGGACTGAAGATCGCACTGAGTGCGGAAATTGCGGTGCCCCTTTCGCGAGCAAGCCCGCTCCCACATTCGACCGTATTCCCCTGGGAGGACTCGGTCAGTGTGGGAGCGGCGGTGCGACGATTCGACTTGCTCGCGAAAGCGATCTACCTGACGCCGATGATTTCAACGCTTGGCGATGATGTACACCGCATGCACGATCCCGGGGATGTAACCGCACAGCGTCAGCAGAATATTCAGCCAGAACGCCCCGGCGAAACCGACTTGCAGAAACACACCCAGTGGCGGCAACAGAATGGCGATGATGATGCGAATAAAGTCCATGGGGTCAGCTCCTGATTAAAGTTGGCTCGCGTGAGCCTACAGCTAATCGACCTTTGCCGTTCGTCAGGGTTCAGTGTGGTTCTTCAGGCCAGTATCTCAAGACCGTGCTTCTGAACGATGCTCAGCAACTTCAGCGCCATGCCGCTGGGGTGCTTGTCTCCCGCTTCCCATTGTTTAACCGTCGAGGCACTGGTGTTCAGATAACGCGCGAACACTGGTTGGCTTACGTTGTTGCGTTCACGTAGCGCTTTGATCTGCTCCGCCGGGATGGCGTCTGGAACCGTTGCAAGACATGATTCATCGAATTCGCGCATGGTTGCCTTACTGATTGCACCAATGGCAAACAAGGCACTGGCTGACTCGTGTATCGATTCCGATATTTCGCTTTTGAATTTTTTACTCATGAGATATCTCCACAAACTCCTTCATATCCAGCAAGCGCTGGATTTCCATCTCGGTCAGCCCTCCATATGTCTTGGCTAACTCGCGCAAGTCGGCCAACTGCCTCGGACTGATATTGCTCTGGTCTTTCTTGGCATACAGAAACTGATAAACCCAGTAACGGCCACCTCTGGCCAAAACAATCGACCGATGGCGGTTGGCATTCAAGCGCTTCTTCCAGACCCCGCCGCCGAGATTGTCCGCCTGGCCATTGAGCATTTCGGTGAATGCTTCCCGAAGCTCGTCGTCATCGATCCAGGCCTTCCCGACCTGCATCGAAAAGCGTTTCGTTTTGAATAACCTTGGTGACATCGGCTTCCCTTCCAAAACATACCACTCAGTGGTATAGAACTCAAAGCCAGTTCCACAACAATATTGTTTCGCTGGCACCGGCAATCCTTGCCGACACCCTCTAAAAAGCCATTGATCCCGCGACCGCTCAAGCACTGAAATGCATTTGGCAAAACGTAGAGACAAAAAAACGCCCCACGCCAAAAGAATCAGGCATGGGGCGATGCGTTATACCGCGAGACGGTTCGGGAATTCGTGTAGGGCAGGTCTGATCAGACGGCAATCCCTTTGCGGCACTGCAGTTGCGCAGTGCGCACGCGGGAGAAGGCGCGGGCCAGGCGCAGGAGCATTTCGTCGATGTTGGCTTTGCTGACGGTCAGGGCCGGGGTAAAGCGCAGGCAATCGGGCTGCGGAGCGTTGAGCAGCAAACCTTCGTACAACGCCGCTTTGACGACGGCGTCAGCCGATTCGTCGGACAAGGTAAGCCCCCAGAATAGTCCTTGCCCGCGCAACTCGCCGTGACCATAGCGATGGGATAAACGCTGCAGACCTTCGCTCAGGTGCTGACCGATTTCCCCGACATGATCGAGAAACCCCTTGTCCTGCACGCTGTCGAGCACCGCTAGACCGGCCGCCGTCATCAGTGCATTGCCATGATGAGTGCCTGTCACTTCGCCGACCTCGAAACAGCAGGCTTTACCCCGCGCCAACAACGCTGCCAATGGCACGCCACCGCCCAGCCCTTTACCGAGAACAACGATATCTGCCCGCACGCCGTAGGATTGTTCGGCGAGTAAAGTGCCGCAACGACCGATGCCGGTTTGCACTTCGTCGAAGATCAGCAGAATGCCCAGCTCACGGCACAGGCGCTCGACCCCTTTGAGGTAATGCTCGGTGGCCGGTATCACCCCGGCTTCGCTCTGGATCGGTTCGAGCATGATCGCCACGGTCTGGGCGTCGACGGCCGCATGCAAGGCCGAAAGATCATTGAACGGCACGTGACTGAAGCCCGGAAGCAGCGGCTCGAATCGGTTAGTCAGATTCGAACTGTCCGACGCCGAAATCGTCCCCAGACTACGACCATGGCAGCCGTTGTTGGCAACGATGATCCGCGAAGCCCCGCCGCGATGCCGTTGACCCCATTTGCGCGCCAGTTTGATCGCCGCTTCACAGGCTTCGCTGCCACTGTTGAGCAGGTACGCCTGATCACTGCCGGTGCTGGAACACAGCCGCTCAGCAAGATTGAGCATGCCGCGGTTATGCAGGCCGAAGCCGGGGTTGATCAGCGACTGAGCCTGCGCCGCGATGGCGTTGACCAGTACAGAAGGACTGTGTCCGAGGCTATTGGCCCCGCCACCCTGTGAGAAATCCAGATACGCTCGGTCATCGCTGTCCCACAACCATGAGCCTTGGCCGCGCACGAATATCTGTTTCGGTCGCTCGACACTGGGCATCAGGTACTCGCTGGAAAAATTGTCGCCTTTGGACGGCAAGAAGGCGTCCACAGCCAAGTCATCAAGACTCGGAGGATTGCGCCGCAAGCTGAACAAGTTCATTTGATCAAACCTCGTGCGAGGTTTTTTGCCTTACCTATGTAAACACCCTCGAAGCAAACGGTATTCATCGCGCTCTGTGGCCCTGTAAGCCTTGTGAATGCGGTTAGACTAGGCTCACTCAAGGCCTTGAGCCATTTCGATTTCCCAGCATTTTCGATAAGCACACCTTATGGATTTCAAGCAACTGCGTTATTTCGTCGCGGTCTACGAAGAAGGTCATGTGGGCCGGGCTGCCGAGCGGCTTTCAATCTCCCAACCGGCACTGTCCCAGCAGATCCGCCACCTCGAACAAAACCTCGATGTGAGCCTGTTCGAACGTAGCAGCAAACGTCTGCTGCCAACCCTGGCTGCTCATACGTTGTACAACCATGCCCTGCCCTTGCTGGATGGATTGCAGCGGGCACGGGAAGCCTTGGGTAACTTCAAGGGCCAGGCACTGCGCACGTTGGCCATCGGTGTATTGCAGACCGTCCATACCAGCCTGGTGCCGCAGATGCTCGAACGCGTGCGCAAGGCGCAGCCGCATTTGGTGGTGCAGATCTATGAACTGACGGGACTGGAAATCGAGCGGCGCTTGCTCAACGGTTCTCTGGACATCGGCATCAGCTATCTGCCGCCTCGTCAGCCGGGGTTGCACGGCGTGATGCTGTACGAAGACGAACTGACCCTGGTCATCCCGGCGGATCACCCGTTGCGGGAATTCAAGAAAGTCTCGATGAGTCAGGCCGCCGAATTGCCAATGTTGCTGCTGGGTGAAGAGTTTCAAGTACGGCAGATCTGGCAGGCACAACTGGCCAATCTGGGACGACGTCCGCAGGTACAGGCAGAACTGAACAACATGGCGGGGATTCTCGACAGCCTGCCGCACACACGACTGGCGACGGTGCTGCCCGGACGCTCACAACAGGCACACGGCAACAAGGAACTGTTGTGGAAACCACTGAGCGAGCCGAGGGTGCCGCTTAAAGTTGGATTGGTGTGTCGGGATGTGCAGCGACAACAGGCCTCGCTGAACTTGTTGCGTACGTTGCTGGAAGAAGTGATGAATGGGCGTTTGATCAGCCCGGCAACATTGGATGAAATGAGCTGAGCACTTTTCTGCAGGCAAAAGAAAACCCCGCCGAAGCGGGGCTTTGCAGACTGTTTCCCTGACATCCATTTCACTCCGCCGTCCTGGCAGAATCCTACGTGTCCGTGTTGTTGCTTTGCGCTTCCTGCGCGACGTCCATGTGAAGTAGATTAGCTGTGGATCCAATCTGCATCTATGGGAGAAGAGCAGCACGTCATGTAAGAGAATGCTTACATGACGTTACATTGTCAGAACTGCCCTGCGTCCAGCAGGAACAACGACTCACTACCGGCCTTTACCGACGCGCTCAACGAGTGAATGCGCGGCAGCAGACGTGCGAAATAGAAGCGTGCCGTGCCCAACTTGCTCGCGTAGAAATCGTCCTGCGCTTCTTTGCCAAAAGCGGCCTTGGCCATCAGTGCCCACATGTACGCATACGCCACGTAACCGAATGCTTGCAGATACTCGACCGAGGCAGCACCGATTTCATTCGGGTTGTTTTTCGCCCGATCCAGCAACCAGGCGGTCAGTTCGTCGAGGGTAGTCACGGCATCGTTCAGCGGTTTGGTGAACTCGGCCAGATCGGCGCTGGCGGTCGCGGTGAAATGACGAATCTCGTCGGCAAACAGTTTGTAGAACGCCCCGCCGGTGCCGACGATCTTGCGCCCTACAAGGTCCAGCGCCTGAATGCCATTGGTACCTTCGTAAATCTGGGTGATGCGCACGTCGCGCACCAATTGCTCCTGGCCCCACTCACGGATGTAACCGTGACCGCCGAACACCTGCTGGCCGTGAACCGTGGTTTCCAGCCCCAGGTCGGTCAGGAATGCCTTGGCCACCGGAGTCAGCAGTGCCACCAGATCTTCCGCGCGTTTGCGGGTGGTGGCGTCTTCGCTGAACTTGGCGGTGTCCAGTTGCATAGCCACGTACGTCGAGAAGGCACGACCGCCTTCGTTCGAGGCTTTCATGGTCAGCAGCATGCGACGCACGTCCGGGTGGACGATGATCGGGTCAGCGACCTTGTCCTTGTTCTGCGCGCCAGTCGGCGAACGGCTTTGCAGACGGTCGCGAGCGTACTCGACCGCGTTCTGGTAGGAGCGCTCGCCGGTGGCCAGGCCCTGGATGCCAACACCCAGACGTTCGTAGTTCATCATGGTGAACATCGCGGCCAAGCCTTTGTTCGGCTCACCGACCAGGTAACCGACCGCTTCGTCGAAGTTCATCACACAGGTCGCGGAGGCCTGGATACCCATTTTGTGTTCGATCGAACCGCAGTTTGCCGGGTTGCGCGCGCCCAGGCTGCCATCGGCATTGACCATGAACTTCGGCACCAGGAACAGCGAAATACCCTTCGGTCCCGCCGGTGCATCCGGCAGTTTGGCCAGTACCAGGTGAATGATGTTCTCGGTCAGGTCGTGCTCACCGCCGGTGATGAAGATCTTGGTGCCGCTGACTTTGTAGGATCCGTCGGCCTGAGGCTCGGCCTTGGTGCGAATGATCCCCAGGTCCGTGCCAGCGTGCGGCTCGGTCAGGCACATGGAGCCGGCCCAGACGCCGGCGTACATGTTCGGCAGGTACGCGGCTTTCAGCGCTTCGCTGGCGTGGGCGTTGATCGACAGGCAGGCGCCCGCGGTCAGCATCGGGTACAGGCCGAACGACAGGCTGGCGGAGTTGACCATTTCTTCGACCTGCGCCGAAACGGCCTTTGGCATGCCCATGCCACCATAGGTCGGATCGCCACCGACACCGACCCAACCGCCTTCAGCGTAAGTCTGATAAGCCTGTGGGAAACCGGCCGGCGTGGTGACGGCACCGTCCGCCCAATGGCAACCTTCTTCGTCAGCCGCACGGCTCAGGGGCGCGATGCTTTTGCTGGTGACCTTGCCGGCCTCTTCAAGAATGGCTTCGACCGTTTCAGCATCGACAGTCTCGGCCAGCGCTGGCAGCTCGGCCCAGAGTTTGGCGACTTCGAAAACTTCATTGAGGACGAAGCGCATATCGCGCAGGGGCGCTTTGTAGTCAGCCATGGCAAACCTCGCAAGATCTAAACGGGTGATTCGTAGGAATGGTTTTTTCGTTGGGTCCGAGTGTAACTCAACAACTTTTGCGACACATAGGGTCAGCCAATGACCGTTTTGTAATTTTTAGTCACAGACTTGCCAGTCATAAAAAAACCCGCAACAAGGCGGGCTCCTTTGTTACTGGTTTAAAAGATTAAAGCGCAAATAACTCCGCCGGCAGCTTCATCAGACAATCGCTCCCGGCCTCGATGGCCGCCCGATGAGCGGCAGTGCGCGGCAGCAAACGCTTGAAGTAAAACTCGCTGGTGGCCAATTTGCCTTTGCAGTAATCAGCGTCGCCGCTGCCTGCGTCGAGCTGCGCCTGAGCAACCAACGCCATGCGCAGCCACAGATAGCCGAGGATGATGTAACCGCTGTACATCAGGTAATCCACCGAAGCGGCGCCAACTTCATCCGGGTTTTTCATCGCCGCCATGCCGACCTTGGTGGTCACCTCCCCCCACTGCTGATTCAGGTCGTTGAGCTGCGCCACGTAGCTGGCGAGTTGCGGGTGTCCGGCATTTGCTGCACAGAACTTGTGGACGATTTTGGTGAACCCGCGCAGCAATTTCCCCTGGCTGCCGAGGACTTTTCTGCCAAGCAAGTCCAGCGCCTGAATGCCGTTGGTGCCTTCGTAGATCGGTGCAATCCGGCAGTCGCGTACCAACTGCTCCATGCCCCACTCGCGGATAAAACCGTGACCACCGAACACCTGCATGCCGTGGTTGGTCACCTCCAGCCCGGTATCAGTCATGAAGGCTTTGCAGATCGGCGTGAGGAACGCCAGCAGGTCTTCGGCATCCTGACGCGCCGTTTCATCCAGGCTCAGATGCGCCGCGTCCAGCAACTGCGCGGTGAAATAAGTCAGCGCCCGATTGCCTTCGTTGAAGGCCTTCATGGTCAGTAACATCCTGCGCACATCAGGATGGACAATGATCGGATCGGCGGCTTTTTCCGGTGCTTTCGGGCCGGTCAGCGAGCGCATTTGCAAGCGGTCGTTGGCGTACTTGATCGCGCCTTGAAAGCTCGCCTCCCCCAGACACAAACCCTGCATGCCGGTGCCCAGTCGTGCATGGTTCATCATGGTGAACATGCAATTCAGTCCCTTGTTCGGCTCACCGATCAAGAAGCCCTTGGCGTCGTCGAAGTTCAGCACGCAGGTAGCCGAGGCCTTGATGCCCATTTTGTGTTCGATCGAGCCGCAGGAAACGCCGTTGCGCTCTCCCGCCTCACCTTCGTCGTTGGGTAGGAATTTAGGAACGATGAACAGTGAAATGCCCTTGGTCCCGGCCGGAGCGTCCGGCAGTTTCGCCAGCACCAGGTGAATGATGTTGTCACTCATGTCGTGTTCGCCGGCGGAGATGAAGATCTTGCTGCCGGAAATCGCATAGCTGCCGTCGACCGCAGGCACGGCGCGGGTTTTGATGATGCCCAGGTCAGTGCCGCAATGGGCTTCGGTCAGGCACATGGTGCCGGTCCATTGACCAGCGGTGAGTTTGCTCAGGTAAGTCTGTTTTTGTTCCTCAGTACCATGGGCGTGGATTGCCGACATCGCGCCATGAGTCAGGCCGGGGTACATACCCCAGGAGGTGTTGCTGGAGCCGACCATTTCGCTGATCACCAGCCCCAGCGAACTCGGCAATCCCTGGCCACCGTAAACCGGATCAGCCGCCAGACCGTGCCAGCCACCTTCAACGTATTGTGCGAAGGCCTGCTTGAAGCCTGTAGGCGTAGTCACCACGCCATTGTCGAAATGGCAGCCTTCTTCGTCGCCGCTACGGTTCAGCGGGGCGAGAACGTTCTCACAAAATTTGGCACCTTCTTCGAGAATCGCATTGACCATGTCCGGGCTGGCATCGGTGGCGCCCAGCGCGGCGTAATTGCTGTGAAAATCGAAGACGTGGTCGATCAAAAAGCGCATGTCGCGCAGGGGAGCTTTGTACTCAGGCATGGTCATTTCTCCGGCAGCAGATTCCCCCAACCTACTGCCGCGCCCCCGGCCTCACAATCACAGTCCAGACGATGAATGCGCCATCATCACTCAATCATTGGCGGCGTCCATGCGCACCGCGCCACGACGGTTCTGACCGAACGCCACGACACAGTTTCGACCGGCCCCCTTGGCGCTGTAGAGCGCCTCGTCAGCGGACTTGAGCACTTTCTCGGGGGTGCGCTGCTCCAGTCGTTCGGCCACGCCGATGCTGACGGTGACCGACACACTTGAGGCGCCCGAGCCCGCGCGACGCTGACGACCTTGCTGGTCATCCTGAGGACGGCTGTCCTGATTGCGCAGTTGAATGTTGTAGGTGGCGATGGACTCGCGGATGACTTCCAGGTGCGGCATGCACTCTTCGAGGGTCTTGCCTGCGAACACCAGGGCGAATTCTTCACCACCGTAGCGATACGCCCTACCGCCTCCGCCGATTTTCGACAGTTTGCTGGCGACCAGTCGCAGTACCTGGTCGCCGACATCGTGACCGTGGGTGTCGTTGAATTTCTTGAAGTGATCGACGTCGCTCATCGCCAGCACGTAGTTGCGCCCCAATCGCTGCATCCGCTCATTCAAGGCGCGGCGGCCCGGCAGGCCGGTGAGTTCGTCGCGGAAGGCCATTTGATAGGCCTCATGGGCGACCGCTGCGGCAATCATCAACATCACCTGACTGCACATGATGTTCAGGGTAAACGGCAGGATGAAGGTTTTCGGCAACATCCAGAACAACCCGAGCAGGCCCACCAATTGGGCAGCATGCAAGGGTCTCGGGTTGCGCCAGTATTGCCAGGCCAGTAACGCAAACGAAGCGACGAACACGGGATAGGACAGCTGGATCAGGCTCATCCAGGCGCCATGCAACGCTGGCCAGCGGATCTCCGACAGCCACATCAACAGCGCCTGTGGGTAACTTTGTTCCAGCCCCAACGCCACGCTACCGAAGGCCAGCAACACGGCGAAGCGCGCCACCATGTCCTGGAACAGGTGGGTGCGCTCCTGCCAGGCGGCGAACACACCAAATAGCAGCGGCAGCAACAGGCAGCACAGATGGAAGACCACAGCGGCGTCTTCACGAACCTTGCCGTTGTCGCGGTAATAGTCGGTCTGGGTGTCGAGCAGGAAGTAGGCGATGTACACCGTGACCATCAGGAACAGCTCACGCTGGCGTCGGTAAACCGCGCAATACGACCCGCCAAGCAGCAGGACCAAGGTCGGCAGGACGTTGAACAATGACGTGAAGAATACGTTGAGATCTTTGACGTAGGCCGCGGCAAGCCCCGCCAGTAACAGGACCAGCGACGGCAGGAAATGGTTGATATGAACAGCAGAAGAACGCGGCAAGGGGTTGAGCTCCGGCCCGGGCAAATCAAAGATGGCATTGTGCCTTCGCTTGGCGCAATTAAGCACACGCAATGTGATCTGCATCACACCGCACACTCTATAACGGCAGGAATTCGGTTTTTCTGAGCGATTTGCCAGGTATTTCAGAAAAAAAGTGGCTGATAGCCATTAGATCGATCAACCATGGCTTTTTTACAGATTTTGGATCGCCGGAGCAGGAAAGCCTTCAGAGCTTCGCGCTTGGCAACACCACGCCTCATGCAACATGCGCGCCATTGCGACTGTCAGTTATGACAGTATCGGCCGGTATTTTTACGGCGTTTAATTCCCTGTACCACTCACCGGAGCCCGACCACCACTTTCGGGATAGGAGAGTGTCGTCCGAACCTGACAGGAGTGACACGTATGGAAGACCCAATTATCGAGGCAGTCAGCACCACTTCACTTGCTCTGATTCGTGATGCGATACCCAGGCTGCTACCGCTGAGCGTGGTGGAAGCCATACCCAATTCCGGTGGCTTGATTCCCCTGACGGCGACGGCACGTGACCTGCGTATTGGCATCCCGGTATTGCCACAGCCCGGTCCCGCCGGGTCGCGCCCCATTATCCGGATATACGCAGAGTTACCGTCTCCGGGTGAGTATGAACTCGTTGCCCACCATCAAATGGCGGCGTATCCCGCCGGGGATTTCGAGGTGCTTGTACCGCGCCGCAGGGTAAACAGTGAAGGCGAGTATCGGCTCACGTACGTTCTGGATGATGGCGACAATTTACTGAGCGCCACCGCCAGCACCCGGTTGCTGATTCAGAAGACTGCACCTTTTGGCCTCCTGACCATCACACCACCACGCCCGCTGCTACCGCTCAACCTCGACACTGCGCTGATCAGCGAGGCTTATCTGCTCGCCAACGACCCCGTCATGTTCCGGATGCCACCGCACCCCGAAATCGATAACCAGATTGCCCTGCGCTACGTACCCTACTACGGCAATACGGATAGCCACATGCAGGTTTCTTACGCTGTTCCACCGGTGATTACGCTGCCCGACACTCCAGCTGACCGATTTATCCCCGTACCAGCGGCAACTATTCGCGCCCGAGGCAATGGCATACAGCAACTGACCTACCGTTGCATGGACCGGGCCGGCAATCGCGCTCGAGACTCATTGATCCTTGAAGTCAGGGTCGCGCTTCAAATAGCGCCTTCAAATATTCCCGTGCCGCGGGTGACCCAGGCTATTGCGCCAGACAACACGGTGACCCTGGCTGACATCACCCCAGCCGGGATGGAGGTGTGGCTGGACAGTGTCGACGGTTTGCAGATTGGCGACTCCATCACGGTGCTCGTCGGTACTACGGCGTCGGCGGCGGCGCTGACTGTTGTGTATGCCGGGCAGTCGTTGCCGATGCGGTTGCTGGTCCCTGTGGCGCGCGTGCAAGCCGCTGTTCCGGCAGCCACTGCCAGTGATACGCCGGCATCCGTCAGGTTCAGGATCACCAGTAGCGGGGTAAACTACGACGGGCTGGTCGCCAGGAATCTGATCTTCAATCTGTCGACCCTCATGCAGTTGCTGCCGCCAGTGGTGCAAAACCTGCGCAACGGCAATCTCACCTGCGACTCCCCGCAACCCACCGATGGGCCCCATTCCAACCGTAACATTAAGGTATTTATCCCGCCCTCGGAGCTCTTGCGGGCCAATGAGACGGTTACTGTGAACTGTACACTCAGTCGACAGGACGATGGCTCGACGCTGATCAATCCGCCAGTCACCGTCCCTGCCCAGCTGTCAGCCGACGCCGCGACGCTGGGTCAGACCTTGGACGTGCCGTATTCACGGACCATGGGCGTGATCGGCAGAGGGGTAATGTACGTCTTCTATACGACGCGCAATAGGCAGGGGGTCACGATTCGGTCAGCCCCGGTGGCCGTACCGGTCAGGGGTGTTTTGGCGGGGGACGTCTATTGCGACGGCAGGCCTTTTATCCCGACGCCTTGATGGACGCTGCAGCGTTGCGTGTCTGGCGCCCATAAAAAACCGCCGTTCCCAAAAGAAGCGGCGGTTTTTGAACAGCGGCGTGAGGCTTAGTAACCCAGCGCGAAGTCTTCTTCTTTCATGTCCATCAGGTTGTTGGCGCCCGACAGCATGGTGACAACGTGAGTGCGGGTACGCGGCAGGATGCGCTGGAAGTAGAAGCGCGCAGTCTGCAGCTTGGCGGTGTAGAACGCCGTTTCAGTGGTGCCGGCAGCCAGTTTTTCGGCAGCCAGACGCGCCATGTCAGCCCAGAAGTAAGCCAGGCAGGCGTAACCGGAGTACATCAGGTAGTCCACCGACGCCGCGCCGACTTCTTCGCGATCCTTCATGGCCGCCATACCGACCTTCATGGTCAGCTCGCCCCACTCTTTGTTCAGCGCTGCCAATGGCTCGACGAACTCTTTGACCGCTTCGTTGCCTTCGTTGGTCTGGCAGAACTTGTGGACGATCTTGGTGAAGCTTTTCAGGGCTTCGCCTTGAGTCATCAGCACTTTACGGCCCAGCAGATCGAGTGCCTGGATACCGGTGGTGCCTTCGTACAGCATCGAAATGCGGCTGTCGCGAACGTTCTGCTCCATGCCCCACTCGGCGATGAAGCCGTGGCCGCCGTAGATTTGTACGCCGTGGTTGGCGGATTCGAAGCCGACTTCAGTCATGAAGGCTTTGGCGATCGGCGTCATGAACGCCAGCAGTGCATCAGCCTTTTTCTTCTCTTCTTCATCCACGCCGTATTTGACGATGTCGACTTGCTTGGCCGTGAAGTAAACCATCGCACGGTTACCTTCGGCGAAGGCCTTCATGGTCAACAGCATGCGTCGTACATCAGGGTGCACGATGATCGGGTCAGCGGCTTTTTCCGGCGCTTTCGGGCCAGTCAGGGAGCGCATTTGCAGACGATCACGAGCGTATTTCAGACCGCCCTGGAAGCCGATCTCGGCGTGAGCCAGACCTTGCAGCGCGGTGCCCAGACGTGCGGTGTTCATGAAGGTGAACATGCAGTTCAGGCCTTTGTTCGCCGGGCCGATCAGGAAACCAGTGGCCGCGTCGAAGTTCATCACGCAGGTGGCGTTGCCGTGGATGCCCATCTTGTGTTCCAGGGAACCACAGGTCACAGCGTTGCGTGCGCCGACCGAACCGTCTTCGTTCGGCATGAACTTAGGAACGATGAACAGCGAAATGCCTTTGGTGCCAGCCGGTGCATCCGGCAGACGTGCCAGCACGATGTGGACGATGTTGTCGGCCATGTCGTGCTCACCGGCCGAGATGAAGATCTTGGTGCCGGAGACTTTGTAGGAACCGTCGGCCTGAGGTTCGGCCTTGGTGCGCAGCATGCCCAGGTCGGTGCCGCAGTGCGGTTCGGTCAGGCACATGGTGCCGGTCCATTCGCCGGAAACCAGCTTGGTCAGGTAAGCCTCTTGCTGTTCAGGCGTGCCGTGCTCGGAAATGGTGTTCATCGCGCCATGGGACAGGCCTGGGTACATGCCCCACGACCAGTTGGCTTCGCCAACCATTTCGCTGACAGCCAGGCCCAGAGATTCCGGCAGGCCTTGGCCGCCGTGCTCTACGTCGTGGGCCAGGCTTGGCCAGCCGCCTTCGACGAATTGTTTGTAGGCTTCTTTGAAACCGGTCGGGGTTTTGACGCCGGACTCGCTCCAGGTGCAGCCTTCGGTGTCACCCACGCGGTTCAGCGGAGCCAACACCTGCTCACAAAACTTGGCGCCTTCTTCGAGAATGGCGTCAACCATGTCTGGAGTTGCGTCCGAGCAAGCCGGAAGGCTCTGATAGTGCGCTTCGTAGCCGAGCAGTTCGTCACGAACGAAGCGAATATCACGCAAGGGGGCCTTGTAGTCAGGCATAGCGATAAACCTCTGCTGATGTAACCGGGAATGAACGACCGTGTTGATTTGTTGTGACGGTCAAACAGTTGTTTGAAACATACGTTTACGCCTAAATCTTGTCAAGCGCCGATCTTTTGCCGTTCGTCATCACCCGAGGCAAATACCAGACCCACAGCCACGCAACACCGTCGCCTGAGCAATACGCTGTGCAGAAGAGATTAGTTGAGCGAGAAGGACTTACGCAGAAAAACGCCGCGAATAGTCGCGGCGTTGAGGGGGCGAATTCAGCGAGGGTTCAAGCGAAGGTATCAATCAGCGTGCCGAGCACTTCGTCGGATGCCTTGGCGACTTTGACACCCAGTTCAACTTGAAATTTGCCTTGGGACATCTCGACCACGTTACTGGCCAGGTCCGACTGCTGACTGCGATCCACCGAGCGCAGACGATCAACCTGAGCCTCGGAAGACTGGCTGGTCACCGAACGTTCAATCGTATTGTTGGCGATCTGGCCAGAGGCTTGATCGACACGGTTCTGCCCTGTCTGAATAGTGCTCAGACCGGCATAAAAAGCGGTGTTTCCTGAGATTTCCATGGGAGAACTCGTCCTACAAAGGATCAACAGCGGCCATTGAAGCAGACCCACCGTCAAAAGGCCCGACAAAAACACTAATGGCACAGTGCCTTGTCATAGTTAAAACCCCTGCCAGAAAACTCAGTCCAATAGATCCAGCTGCAGATACTCCGCCACCGCTTCAGCCGTCACCAACTTGAGTTTCGGCACTCGTCCCAGGCACGGTGCAGGGATCCGCTCAGCGAGTGTCGCAAGGTTTTCTTCCAGACGCGAAGTCTTCGGATCGATGATATTGGCCACCCACCCCGCCAACTGCAAACCGTCCTGAGCAATCGCCTCGGCCGTCAGCAGCGCATGGTTGATGCAACCCAGGCGCACACCCACCACCAGGATGACCGGCAGATCCAGCGCCATCGCCAGGTCCGACAGATTGTCCTGATCCGCCAAAGGCACTCGCCAGCCTCCAGCACCTTCGATCAAGGTGAAGTCCGCTTGCATATCGAGAATTTCCTGCATGGGCGTCAACAGTGATTGCACCGTCAGTGCCACGCCGGCCTCCCGCGCTGCCAGGTGCGGCGCGATCGGCGGCTCGAACGCCATAGGGTTGACCTGCGCATAAGTCAAAGGCAACGAGCACTGCGCCAACAGCGCCAATGCATCAGCGTTGCGCAAGCCCTTGGGCGTCACATCGCAACCGGAGGCGACCGGCTTGCCCGCCGCCGTGCTCAAACCAGCCGACCGCGCGGCATGCAGCAAACCTGCGGCAATGGTGGTCTTGCCGACATCGGTGTCAGTGCCAGTGATGAAATAGGCTGCGCTCATAAAGGTTTCTCCAAAACGGCGTAGACCACTTGATAAGTCGCCGGCAATCCTTCGGCCTGGCGAAACCGCTCATAAGCCTCGATCAAACCGAGGATCCGCGCCCTGCCGGTCAAACCACCCGGGCGACCGGGGTTCAGGTTGTGGGCACCCAGCGCCTTCAGCTCATGGGTCAGGCTGCGCACATCCGGGTAATGCAACACATGCGGTCGGGTTTCCAGACTCGCGACGCTCAACCCACTGTCCGCACAAAGCTGTTGATAAACCCCGAACTCGCGGAAGCGGTTGACGTGCACCATGCCATCCACCTGACGCCAGCTGTCACGCAGCTCGAACAGTGTGCCCACGCACAGACTAGCAAACGCGAAAATTCCGCCAGGTTTCAATACACGATTGGCTTCACTGAGCACCGAAGCGAAGTCCGCACACCACTGCACCGCCAGGCTGGAGAAGATCAGATCGCAGGTCGAATCCTGCAACGGCAACCGCTCGGCATCGCCTGCGATGAAATGCGTTGCACCACCCAACGGCCGGGCGTGATTGAGCATGCCTTCGGCGATGTCCAGTGCCAGCCCGTGACTGGCAGGAAATCGCTCGCCCAATGCACGGCTGAAATGCCCGGTGCCGCAGCCCAGGTCCAGCCAGACACCCGGCACGAAGTCCTCCGGCAAACGACTCGACAATTCACTGCCAACGTCGCGCTGAAATTCGGCCACGCTGTCGTAGCTGGCCGCCGCACGGGAAAAAGATGCCGCCACCTGGCGTTTGTCGGGCAAACCGCCGGGCAGGTTGGGAAGGGATAAATCAGTCATCACCGGACTCATGCAAAAAGGCCTGGATCGCCCCCGCCACACCGTGAGGGTCTTCCAGAAGAAACGCGTGACTGGCCTGCTCGATCAGACCGATTTCAACATCCGGCAGCAATGTCAGCAGGTCCCCCGCCGCTTCGGCTGGAACCAGTCCGTCGAGGCCGGCGAACAAGTGCAGTTGCGGGCCGCGAAACGCCTGCAAAGCCTGGCGGGTATCCAGTTGTGCGAGCAACTCCAGGCCGCTCATCAGCACCTCTGCCGAAGTGTGTGGCGCCCCACCGAGCAACAGCCGAGACAACCCGCGCGGGTCTTCGGCACCCTGAGCGCAGAGCAGCGAAAAACGTTTCAACGTCATGCGCGGATCAGCCTTGCAGCCGGCCAGAAACGCATCGAAGGTCTCGGCAGGCATCGCGCTTGGCCATTGCTCATGGGCGACAAAAGAAGGATTGCTCGCCAGGGTCAGCAAGCCGCAGCAGCGATCGCCGCGCCGGGCCGCCAACTCTGAAGCGAGCATGCCGCCCAGTGACCAGCCGCCGAGCCAGGCGTCCTGAGGCACCGTCGAATCCAGCTCATCGAGCCACTCCTCAAGATCGCTCGATTCCAGTTCCGGCAACGGTTCGATTTCGACCCGCAAGTGTTCATCCAGTCCTTGTAACGCTGCCGCCAAGGGCTCCAGCGGAGAAATTCCGAGGCCCCAGCCGGGCAGCAGAATCAGACGATCACGCATGGCTTGGCTCCGGTCCCAGTTGTTGAAAACAATCGGCCAGTCCATTTAACAATAGCTGTACCTGCGCCTCGCTGTGAGCGGCAGTCAGGGTTACGCGCAGTCGGGCACTGCCGGCGGGCACGGTCGGTGGACGGATTGCCGTCACCATCAGACCGCGTTCACGCAGCATCTGCGACAGTCGAACCGCACGCCCGGCATCGCCGATCATGATCGGCTGGATCGGCGTGAAGCTGTCCATCAACTCCAGGCCAATTTGTTCGGCACCGTGGCGGAACTGGTGGATCAGCGTTTTCAGATGCTCACGTCGCCAGTGTTCGCTGCGCAGCAGCTCAAGGCTTTTCAGCGTCGCGCAGGCCAGCGCCGGCGGCTGGCTGGTGGTGTAAATGTAGGGACGGGCGAACTGAATCAGGCTCTCGATCAGCTCTTCGCTGCCCGCCACAAAAGCCCCGGCGGTACCGAACGCCTTGCCGAGGGTGCCGACCAATACCGGCACGTCTTCCTGACTCAGGCTGAAATGCTCGACGATCCCACCACCATTGGCGCCCAGCGGACCAAACCCGTGAGCGTCATCGACCATCAACCAGGCGCCTTTGGCCTTGGCTTCCCGAGCCAGCGCCGGCAGGTCGGCGATGTCGCCGTCCATGCTGAACACGCCGTCGGTGACCACCAGGGTATTGCCGGTCGCCTTCTCAAGACGCTTGGCAAGACTCGTCGCGTCGTTGTGCAGATAGCGATTGAAGCGCGCTCCGGACAACAGACCCGCATCCAGCAGGGACGCGTGATTGAGCCGGTCTTCCAGCACCGTATCGCCCTGCCCGATCAGCGCGGTGACCGCGCCGAGGTTGGCCATGTAACCGGTGGTAAACAACAGCGCGCGCGGGCGACCGGTAAAATCGGCCAAGGCCTCTTCCAGCGCATGATGCGGACTGCTGTGGCCAATGACCAAATGCGACGCCCCGCCGCCGACGCCCCAACGGGACGCACCGGCGCGCCACGCTTCAATCACTTGCGGGTGATTGGCCAGGCCCAGGTAGTCGTTGTTACAGAACGCCAGCAACGGCTGACCATCGACCACGACTTCCGGGCCTTGAGGGCTTTCGAGCAATGGGCGTTGGCGGTAGAGATTTTCGGCACGACGGGTAGCAAGGCGTGCGGCGAGATCGAAAGACATGCAGGCCTCGTGGATCAGAATTCAAAAGCGATGTCGCAGAACCTGTGGGAGCGAGCTTGCTCCGGGCGGCGTTCCGACGATGGCGTCGGTCCAGTCGACATCAATGTTGAATGTCAGTCCGTCATCGCGAGCAAGCTCGCTCCCACAATGTTTTGCATTCCTTCAGAAGATCGGCGGCGAATTAAACAGCGGCGTTATAGAACTGCTCGCTGCTCTTCTGCTCGACCAGCGCTTGTTCGATCGCGGCCTGATGCACTTCATCAGCGTGCTCTTCGCGCGCTTCCGGCAGGATGCCCAGGCGCGAGAACAGTTGCATGTCCTTATCAGCCTGCGGGTTGGCAGTGGTCAGCAGTTTGTCGCCGTAGAAAATCGAGTTGGCGCCGGCGAAGAACGCCAGGGCCTGCATCTGCTCGTTCATCGCTTCGCGGCCGGCGGACAGGCGCACGTGGGATTGCGGCATCAGGATGCGTGCGACAGCGAGCATGCGAATGAAGTCGAACGGATCGATATCGTCAGCATTTTCCAGCGGTGTACCGGCGACTTTCACCAACATGTTGATTGGCACCGACTCTGGGTGTTCCGGCAGGTTGGCCAGCTGGATCAGCAGATTGGCGCGATCATCAAGCGACTCGCCCATGCCGAGAATGCCGCCGGAGCAGATCTTCATCCCGGACTCACGCACGTAGGCCAGCGTTTGCAGGCGCTCGCTGTAAGTGCGGGTGGTGATGATGCTGCCGTAGAACTCAGGCGAGGTATCAAGGTTGTGGTTGTAGTAGTCGAGGCCGGCGTCAGCCAGAGCGACGGTCTGGTCCTGATCAAGGCGACCGAGGGTCATGCAGGTTTCCAGGCCCATGGCTTTCACGCCTTTGACCATTTCCAGCACGTAAGGCATGTCTTTGGCCGACGGATGTTTCCACGCCGCGCCCATGCAGAAACGGGTCGAACCAATGGCCTTGGCGCGAGCAGCCTCTTCGAGGACCTTCTGCACTTCCATCAGCTTTTCTTTTTCCAGGCCGGTGTTGTAGTGACCGGACTGCGGACAATATTTGCAATCTTCCGGGCAGGCACCGGTTTTGATCGACAGCAGCGTCGATACCTGGACCCGATTGGCGTCGAAATGCGCACGGTGCACCGTCTGCGCCTGGAACAACAGGTCATTGAATGGCTGAACGAAGAGTGCTTTGACTTCGGCCAAAGACCAGTCATGACGCAGGGTTGCAGTGGTGCTGGCGCTCATGGGTGTTTCCTTTGTTTTATGCTTGGCAAGCGGCTGGGGAATGGAATACCCACAGACGCGACACGGATGTTCGGCATATTTAAGGAAGACTCATGCGCTGTCAACCACGATACGATGGACCGGTTTACATCTGGTTAAAAAACAAACAATTCTGTTTGCTCTGTTCAGAACCCGCCGATGAATGCACACCTATCTGCATGGCCTGTGAAACAGAGCTGCCCTGGCTTGGCGATCAATGCCAAACCTGCGCTCTGCCGTTGCCCACCGCTGGTCTGACCTGCGGCCAATGCCTGAAGCAACCACCAGCCTTTGAACGAGTCGCTACGCCCTGGACTTACAGCTTTCCGGTAGACACGTTGATCACGCGCTTCAAACACTCTGCGAAGTGGCCGTTTGGCCGCCTGCTCGCCGAACTTCTCGCTCAGTTCCTGCAACATCGCTTTGATGAAGACCTGAATCGACCCGATGCGCTCATCCCGGTTCCGCTGGCCTCCAAACGACTGCGCCAACGAGGTTTCAATCAGGCCGCGATGCTCGCCCGCTGGCTCAGCGCAGGTCTCGATATTCCGTGCGATGAAGCGCTGTTGCTGAGGATTCAGGACACCAGCGCCCAACAGGACCTGAATGCCGAGGCCCGCAAAAAGAACCTGCGCAACGCCTTCGCCCTGACGCCCGATGCGTTCATCAACGGTCGTCACCTGGCGCTAGTGGATGACGTACTGACCACCGGCGCCACAGCCCAAGCCCTGGCTCGCCTGCTGATGGACGCCGGCGCCGCACGTGTCGACGTCTATTGTCTCGCCCGCACACCCAAACCCGGCGATGCACCCTGACTTGACTCCCAAGCCCCAAGCCGCCAACGTCCTTCCCATCGCCACAGCCCAAAGCGTCTTGCCATGTCCTTGCCTACGTTGTTGTCGCAGCACATTGTCCGTCGTCCGCAGCGCATCGCGCTGCTGCAACACATCGCCGAACAAGGCTCGATCACCCGCGCCGCGAAAAGCGCGGGGCTGAGTTACAAAGCGGCCTGGGACGCCATCGACGAGCTGAACAACCTTGCGCAAAAACCGTTGGTGGAGCGCAGTGTCGGCGGCAAGGGCGGCGGTGGCGCCAAACTCTCCAGCGAAGGCGAGCGCGTATTGCGCCTGTATCAAAAGCTGCAAGCCTTGCAGGCTCAAGTGCTGGAAGCCGCCGAAGATGCCAGCGACCTGGACCTGCTCGGCCGACTGATGCTCAGAACCAGCGCGCGCAATCAACTGCATGGCAAGGTTGTGGCGATAGATACCCAAGGGCACAACGACCGGATTCGCCTTGAACTGGCCGAAGGCTTGAGCATCGATGCGCAGATCACTCACGACAGCACCACGCGTCTGGAACTGGAAACCGGCACCGAAGTGGTCGCGCTGATCAAGGCCGGTTGGCTGGAGTTGCTGGGCATCGATCAAGTGGCAATACCCGGCAATAACTGCCTGAAGGGCGTCATCGAAGAGATTCTCGACGCCGAGGACGGCCCCAGCGAAGTGCGCATCGGCCTGCCCAATGGCCAGACACTCTGCGCGCTGGCCGAACCGTTGCACTTGAGAACCCTCGGTCTGGCCGCCGATAAACCGGTGCGGGTGCAGTTCGCGCCATCCAACGTTTTACTCGGTACACCGCTTTGAAACACCAGTGTCATTAACGCTCATTAAGGTGACTGCAAAAACCCGCAGGGAGCCTGATGTGAGCCTATTAGAAGACAACCAATCCACCGACCTCGAGAAAATGGTCGGCCTCAGCCGTCGAGGTTTCATCAGTGCCGGCGCCCTTTGCGGTGCAGCAATGTTCCTGGGCGGCAACCTGCTGAGCCGCAGCGTGCTGGCCGCCAGCGTTAGCGCCGGCTCCAGCAAACTGTTGGGTTTTGACAGTATCCCCGCCGCCACCAGCGACGCCATCACCCTGCCGCCAGGTTACAAATCTTCGGTATTGATCAGTTGGGGCCAGCCCCTGCAGAAGAACGGCCCGGCGTTCGACCCGAGTGGCAACGGTTCGGCCGAGCATCAGGAAGTCCAGTTCGGCGACAACAACGATGGCATGAGCCTGTTCGAATTCCCCGGTGACCATAACCGGGCGCTGATGGCGATCAACAACGAATACACCAACTATCGCTACCTCTACGCCCACGGCGGCATGCCGCAATCGGCTGCTGACGTGCGCAAGGCACTGGCCTGTGAAGGCGTGTCGGTGATCGAAGTGCAGCGCAAGAACGGTCAGTGGCATTTCGTCCAGGGCTCGCGCTACAACCGGCGCATTCACGGCAACGCGCCAATCAGCCTGAGCGGTCCGGCCGCCGGCCACGCGCTGCTGAAAACCAGTGCTGACCCACACGGCAAGAACGTCCTTGGCACCTTCCAGAACTGCGCCAACGGCAAGACGCCGTGGGGCACGTATCTGACCTGCGAAGAAAACTTCACTGACTGCTTCGGCAGCAGCAATGCCGAGCAAAAATTCGACGCCGCACAGAAACGCTACGGCGCGGTGGCGGCCAGCAAAGAGATCAACTGGCACCCACACGACGAGCGTTTCGACCTGGCGAAGAATCCGAACGAGCTCAACCGTCACGGCTGGGTAGTGGAAATCGACCCGTTCGACCCGCAATCGACGCCGGTCAAACGCACCGCACTGGGGCGGTTCAAACATGAAAACGCCGCCCTTGCCGAAACCAGTGACGGTCACGCCGTGGTGTACATGGGCGACGATGAGCGCGGCGAGTTCATCTACAAATTCGTCAGCCGCGACAAGATCAACCACAAAAACCCCAAGGCCAACCGCGACCTGCTGGACCACGGCACCTTGTACGTGGCGCGCTTCGACGCGGGCGACGGCAATGCCGATCACCCAAAAGGCCAGGGCGAATGGATCGAACTGACCCACGGTAAAAACGGCATCGACGCCAGCAGCGGTTTCGCCAATCAGGCCGAAGTGCTAATTCACGCGCGTCTCGCGGCCAGCGTGGTGAAAGCTACGCGCATGGACCGCCCGGAATGGATCGTCGTCAGCCCCAAGGATGGCCAGGTCTATTGCACGCTGACCAACAATGCCAAGCGTGGCGAGGACGGGCAACCAGTGGGCGGGCCGAACCCACGCGAGAAGAACGTCTACGGGCAGATTCTGCGCTGGCGTACTGACCGCGATGATCACGGGGCCAAAAGCTTTTCCTGGGACCTGTTTGTGGTCGCGGGCAACCCGGGTGTTCACGCCGGTACGCCTAAGGGCGGTTCGTCGAACATCACGCCGCAGAACATGTTCAACAGCCCGGACGGCTTGGGTTTCGACAAGGCTGGGCGGTTGTGGATTCTCACCGATGGCGATTCGAGCAATGCCGGTGATTTCGCGGACATGGGCAACAATCAGATGCTGTGTGCTGATCCGGTCACCGGGGAGATTCGCCGCTTCATGGTCGGGCCGGTGGGCTGCGAGGTGACGGGGATCAGCTTCTCGCCGGATCAGAAGACCTTGTTTGTCGGGATTCAGCATCCGGGGGAGAACGGTGGGTCGACGTTCCCGGAGCATCTGCCGAATGGCAAGCCGCGGTCTTCGGTGATGGCGATTTCCCGGAACGATGGCGGGATCGTCGGCGCCTGATTGGCCGCCATCGCGAGCAAGCTCGCTCCCACAGGGTTCTCCTTTGTGTCACAAATCGTGTGCACAACACGGGCCCATGTGGGAGCGGGCTTGCCCGCGAAGGCGTCAGCTCAAACAACACTCATCTCAAGCCCAACCCCTAAAGACACCCCGTCTGCGCTACCATGCTTGGCCGGACGCGGCAGCCTGCTGCGCGCAGGAGTCAGCATGGCCCACCCGTTTGCAACCCTCACCCCAGACCTCGTGCTCGATGCCGTCGAAAGCATCGGCTTTCTCAGCGACGCGCGCATTCTGGCGCTCAACAGCTACGAGAACCGTGTCTATCAGGTCGGTATCGAAGACTCCGAGCCGCTGATCGCCAAGTTCTACCGTCCGCAACGCTGGACCAACGAAGCAATTCTCGAAGAGCATCAATTCACCTTCGAACTCGCCGAGTGCGATGTACCGGTGGTCGCACCGATGATTCACAACGGTGCCAGCCTGCACGAACACAACGGTTTCCGCTTCACCCTGTTCCCCCGCCGTGGTGGCCGTGCGCCGGAGCCCGGCAATCTCGATCAGTTGTATCGCCTGGGGCAACTGCTCGGTCGTCTGCACGCCGTCGGCACTACAAAACCGTTCGAACACCGTGAAGCGCTGGGTGTGAAGAACTTCGGTCATGACTCGCTGACGACATTGCTCGAAGGCAATTTCGTACCCAAAAGCCTGCTGCCAGCCTACGAGTCCGTGGCCCGCGACCTGCTCAAGCGGGTGGAAGAGGTCTACAAGGCCACGCCGCACAAGAACATCCGCATGCATGGCGACTGCCACCCCGGCAACATGATGTGTCGCGACGAGATGTTCCACATCGTCGACCTCGACGACTGCCGCATGGGCCCGGCGGTGCAGGACATCTGGATGATGCTGGCGGGTGATCGTCAGGAATGTCTGGGTCAGTTGTCGGAATTGATGGACGGCTACAGCGAGTTCCACGACTTCGATCCGCGAGAACTGGCGTTGATCGAACCGCTGCGCGCCTTGCGCCTGATGCATTACAGCGCCTGGCTCGCCCGCCGCTGGGACGACCCGGCGTTCCCGCACAGTTTTCCGTGGTTCGGTACGGAGAGGTATTGGGGGGATCAGGTGTTGGCGTTGCGTGAACAGTTGGCTGCACTCAACGAAGAGCCATTGAAACTTTTTTAATTTCAAGATCAAAAGATCGCAGCCTTCGGCAGCTCCTACACGGTGTACGCAATCACTCTGTAGGAGCTGCCGAAGGCTGCGATCTTTTGCTTTCAGAAGCGACACATCTATACAACCGCCCTACAATCCCCTCTTTGTTAGCTGCCTAAGCAAGGATTCTGCATGCAAGCCGCCAACCCGCGCCGCGGGTACATCCTGGGCCTGAGTGCCTACATCATCTGGGGACTTTTCCCGCTCTACTTCAAAGCCATCGCCAACGTGCCCGCCGTGGAGATCATCATCCACCGAGTGCTCTGGTCCGCGCTGTTCGGCGCCTTGCTGCTGATGGTGTGGAAACATCCGGGCTGGTGGCGCGAGTTGCGTGACAACCCGAAGCGCCTGGCGATTCTGGCCCTGAGTGGCACGTTGATCGCGGCCAACTGGCTGACCTACGTTTGGTCGGTAAACAACGGGCGCATGCTCGAAGCCAGTCTCGGTTACTACATCAACCCGCTGGTGAACGTGCTGTTGGGCATGCTGATCCTTGGCGAACGACTGCGGCGCATGCAATGGCTGGCGGTTGGCCTGGCGGCGGTCGGCGTCGCGCAGCAGGTGTGGCAAGTCGGCAGTCTGCCGTGGGTGTCGTTGGTGCTGGCGCTGACGTTCGGTTTCTACGGATTGATCCGCAAGCAGGCACCGGTCAAGGCGTTGCCGGGGCTGGTAGTAGAAACCTGGATGCTGGTGCCAATTGCGATTGCCTGGCTGCTATTCAATCAGACGGCCACCAGCGCTCAGCCCGAATTCTGGACCACGTCCGAAGCCTGGTGGCTGGTAGCCGCCGGTCCGGTGACGCTGGTGCCGCTGGTGTGTTTCAACGCCGCTGCACGGCATTTGCCCTACACGACGTTGGGATTCCTCCAATACCTGGCGCCGACGCTGGTGCTGTTGCAGGCCGTTCTGCTGTTTGGCGAACATTTGTCGTCGAGCACACTGGTAGCGTTCATCTTTATCTGGGCGGGCCTGGCGGTTTACAGCATCGATGCGTGGATAAGTCTGCGTCGCCGCAGGTGATCAAAAAACGCACAAACCTCTACAGGCCACGTCTCCCGTGGCCTGCATCGATCCTTCCCAAGGTTATCCACAACGTGATCCCCGGCGTTTGTGCGCAAGTCCCTGAAACTGCTGGTTTTTTGATCAAATCCTGAAGAAGCCCGGCCGACGTGGCCTGGCGGGGTGTCTCTACAGGTTATCCACAGGCAGGTGCACGTATAACTTGGATAACCTGTTCAGGGTTCACTGCGCAGCACCAATTCGACCATCAAATCATCAGCCAGGGTTTCCAGGCGCGACTGCAGCACATCCAGGGACAACGTCAGCGGCACGGCCAGAATCGCTTCAGCGTGAAACAAAGGCTCGCTGCTCATCGGTGCCGGACGTACTTCGGTCACCAGACGCTCCAGGTTCACCCCCTGTTCACTCAGCAGACGCGTGATGTCGCGTACGATCCCCGGGCGGTCATTGCCCACCAATTCCATGGCAATCGGTTTCCAGGTACAGGATTGCTCGATACCGCTTTCGGCAATCAGCACGCGAATGCCATGGGCGGACAACGCCTGTAGGGCATCCACCAATTCATCGTAGGCCTCGGCCGGCACGCCCACACGAAGAATCCCGGCGAACTGCCCGGCCATGCGTGACATGCGGCTCTCCAGCCAGTTGCCGCCGTGCTCGGCGATGCATTGGGCAATGCGCTCGACCTGCCCAGGCTTGTCCGGAGCGAAAACAGTGAGTACGAGGTGGTCCATGGCGCAGCCCTCTTGTCATGACTTTTGTTATAGAAGACCAAGTATAGGCAAGGGCCGGGCCTTCGCTGATGCGTCTGACGCCATCGCGAGCAAGCTCGCTCCCACAAGGATCGTGCAGGCCTTTGTGGGAGCGAGCTTGCTCGCGATTGGACCGCCACCAATGAATCTGCCGAAAACAAATCGTGTACAAGTTTTTATATTTAACTGGAACAATCCAATAGTTTTTTGAGAACATCCCGTGCCCCGACGTGACCGCAATGCGTCATGGGGTCGCAGAACGACGTAATTAGTCTAATTTTCACAAGCGCAATTCATCATGTAGTATGCCGCAGCGCGCACTACATAACGTTGGATCGATGTCTGCCAAAGGCACAGTCGCTGCCCTGAAAGCCCTATCAGCAAGGCCTCAAAGCCGTTGATCGGTTCCATCCCAGCCGCCGAAATGGCATGTACTGGTGGAAGGGGTTTGTGGTTTAAATAGCCAGAGGCTTCATTGTTAAATTGAAGAGCTGAAAAGCGAAATAGCTGAGCAGAGTGAGGCAAGCAATGACTGAACACGTTCAAGTCGGTGGCCTGCAGGTCGCCAAAGTCCTGTTCGACTTCGTGAACAACGAAGCCATTCCCGGTACCGGCCTCACCGCCGATAAGTTCTGGGCCGGTGCCGACAAGGTCATTCATGACCTGGCGCCGAAGAACAAAGCCCTACTCGCCAAACGCGATGATTTCCAGGCTCGTATCGACGGCTGGCACCAATCCCGTGCCGGTCAGGCGCACGATGCCGTGGCTTATAAAGCCTTCTTGCAAGACATCGGTTATCTGCTGCCAGAAGCGGCTGATTTCCAGGCAACGACGCAAAACGTCGATGACGAAATCGCCCGCATGGCCGGTCCACAGCTTGTGGTTCCGGTGATGAACGCCCGTTTCGCGCTCAATGCCTCGAACGCCCGCTGGGGTTCGCTGTATGACGCGCTCTACGGCACCGATGCCATCAGCGAAGCTGACGGCGCGGAAAAAGGCAAAGGCTACAACAAGGTTCGCGGCGACAAGGTCATCGCCTTCGCCCGTGCCTTCCTCGACGAAGCGGCGCCATTGGCTGCCGGCACTCACGTCGATTCCACCGGCTACAAGATCGTTGACGGCAAACTGGTGGTCGCCCTTAAAGGCGGCAGCAATACCGGCCTGCGCAACGATGCACAGCTGATTGGTTTCCACGGCGATGCAGCGGCACCGACCGCGATCCTGCTGAAAAACAACGGCCTGCACTTCGAAATCCAGGTCGACGCCAGCACCCCGGTCGGCCAGACCGACGCTGCCGGCCTCAAAGACATCCTGATGGAAGCCGCGCTGACCACCATCATGGACTGCGAAGACTCGGTCGCCGCCGTCGATGCCGATGACAAAGTGGTGATCTACCGCAACTGGCTCGGCCTGATGAAGGGCGATCTGTCGGAAGAAGTCTCCAAGGGCGGTCAGACCTTTACCCGCACCATGAACGCCGACCGCACCTACACCGCCCTCGATGGCAGCGAATTGAGCCTGCACGGTCGCTCGCTGTTGTTCGTGCGCAACGTCGGTCACCTGATGACCATCGACGCGATCCTCGATAAGGAAGGCAACGAAGTGCCGGAAGGCATCCTCGACGGTCTGGTCACCAGCCTCGCGGCCATCCACAGCCTCAACGGCAACAACTCGCGCAAGAACAGCCGCACTGGCTCGGTCTACATCGTGAAACCGAAGATGCACGGCCCGGAAGAAGCGGCGTTCACCAACGAGCTGTTCGGTCGCATCGAAGAAGTACTCGGTCTGCCGCGCAACACGCTGAAAGTCGGGATCATGGACGAGGAACGCCGTACCACGGTCAACCTCAAGGCCTGCATCAAGGCTGCCAGCGAGCGTGTAGTGTTCATCAACACCGGTTTCCTCGACCGTACCGGCGATGAAATCCACACCTCCATGGAAGCCGGCCCGATGGTGCGCAAGGCGGACATGAAGGCTGAGAAGTGGATCGGCGCCTATGAGAACTGGAACGTCGATATCGGTTTGAGCACCGGCCTGCAAGGTCGCGCGCAGATCGGTAAAGGCATGTGGGCCATGCCGGACCTGATGGCTGCGATGCTCGAACAGAAAATCGCTCACCCGCTGGCCGGTGCCAACACTGCCTGGGTTCCATCGCCGACCGCTGCTGCGCTGCATGCGCTGCACTACCACAAGGTCGATGTGTTCGCCCGTCAGGCCGAACTGGCCAAACGTGCACGGGCTTCGGTGGATGACATCCTGACCATCCCGTTGGCCGTCAATCCAGACTGGACCGCAGAACAGATCAAGAATGAACTGGACAACAACGCCCAGGGCATTCTCGGTTATGTGGTGCGCTGGATCGACCAAGGCGTGGGCTGTTCGAAAGTGCCGGACATCAATGACGTCGGCCTGATGGAAGACCGTGCGACGCTGCGCATTTCCAGCCAGCACATCGCCAACTGGCTGCGTCACGGCATCGTCACCGAAGATCAGGTCATGGAAAGCCTCAAGCGCATGGCGCCAGTGGTTGACCGTCAGAACGCCAATGACCCGCTGTATCGTCCGCTGGCACCCGACTTCGACAGCAACATCGCCTTCCAGGCGGCCGTCGAACTGGTGGTCGAAGGCACGAAGCAGCCGAACGGCTACACCGAGCCGGTTCTGCACCGTCGTCGCCGCGAGTTCAAGGCTGCCAATGGCCTGTAACTAAGCGCTGACGCCGGACAAAAAAAGCCCTGATCGAAAGATCAGGGCTTTTTTGTTTCAAATCGATTCCTACACATCCATTCCCAATTCATGCTTGACCAGTGCCAACAACTTGTCGGTATCGACAGGCTTGAGCAGGAAGTCGACCACGCTTAAATGCATCGCAGCGATCGCATCTTTTACGTCAGCGTCACCGGAAACGATGATGATCGGCATTGCCGCCCGAACCGACTCACGAACCTGACGAATCAGGTCCAGGCCATCGACATTTCCCATCCGCAGATCGGTAATCACCAGGCCAATCGATGGCATCGTCTCCAACATCTTTAGTGCAGTTTCGCCACTGGCGGCAGTCATGCAGCGCACCCCGTCCAGCGCCAGAATCTCCGACAGCAACTCGCGCGCATCTTTATCGTCGTCGACGATCAGCACCCGCTGCGGCGGCAGGTCAGGTTCCAGCATGACGTCACTCAGCGCCTTGCGCTCGGCGTCACTCAAAATATCGTGGTCGGACATGGCTTACTCTACGTTTTCATTTCAATTCCCTAGCACATCCGTCAGACATCGCTAAGCAGACCTTCAATGTGCACGTCGTCGGAAAAGTTTCCTATAGCCAATGTAGGAGGTTTTTCCCACAGTTGCGTCAGACATTTCCCAAATACCGACATCCGTACTGCCTACCTAGACTTACGTCCAATGGGCACCCTCCGCGCAGGGGCCGACCATGGCTCAGTCATCCGACAACAACAATTCAAAAAAGACTGCGGTAATGGTTATGAGTAAAGAGGACGCCTTCACACAGGCAGGGAAAACCGCGGTGTTGCAGAACATCCAGGGCACGTTGCAATTCCTTCAGCGCTTCCCGCCCTTCAATCAAATGGAACACGCCCACCTGGCGTACCTGGTCGAGCAGTGTCAGCTGCGTTTTTATGCGCCCGGCGAGAGCATCCTCAAGCCCGCCGACGGCCCGGTTGAGCATTTCTACATCGTCAAGCAAGGCCGGGTCGTAGGTGAACGCCCCCATACGGCCAAGGGCGGCACCGAAACCACTTTCGAAATCACCACCGGCGAGTGTTTCCCCCTCGCCGCCCTGCTGGGTGAGCGTGCGACTCGTACCGAACATCTGGCCTCCGAAGACACCTTCTGCCTACAACTGAACAAGCTGGCATTCATCAAACTGTTCGCGCTTTCCAACGCGTTTCGCGACTTTGCCCTACGTGGCGTGAGCAGCCTGCTGGATCAGGTCAACCAGCAAGTCCAGCAAAAAGCCGTGGAAACCCTCGGCACCCAGTACTCGCTCAATACCCGCCTGGGCGAATTGGCCATGCGCCACCCGGTGACCTGCAGCCCGACCACACCACTGCGTGAAGCCGTGACCCTGATGCACGAGCAGCAGGTCGGCAGCATTGTGGTGGTCGACGAACATAAAGCGCCGCTGGGGATTTTCACCCTGCGCGACCTGCGCCATGTGGTCGCCGAGGGCACTAACGATTTCAACGAGGCTATCGAGCGCCACATGACCCAGGCGCCGTTTTACCTGTCGCCGGACCACAGCGCCTTCGATGCGGCGATTGCCATGACCGAGCGGCACATCGCCCACGTCTGTCTGGTGAAGGATCATCGCCTGTGTGGCGTGGTTTCGGAACGTGATCTGTTTTCCCTGCAACGGGTCGATCTGGTGCATCTGGCGCGGACTATCCGCAGCGCCCAGAAGGTGGAAAATCTGGTCGCGATGCGCGGCGAGATCGGCCAACTGGTAGAACGCATGCTGGCCCACGGCGCCTCTTCAACTCAGATCACGCACATCATCACCCTGCTCAACGACCACACCGTGTGCCGGGTGATCGAACTGACCCTCGCCGAGAAAGGCGACCCCGGTATTCCGTTCAGCTGGCTGTGCTTCGGCAGTGAAGGCCGTCGCGAACAGACGCTGCACACCGATCAGGACAACGGCATTCTGTTCGAAGCCCGGGACGCGGCCCACGCCGCCGAGATTCGCGGCAAATTGCTGCCCATCGCCCAGAACATCAACCAAAGCCTGGCGCTCTGCGGTTTCACTCTGTGCAAGGGCAACATCATGGCCGGCAACCCTGAGCTGTGTCTGTCCCGGGCCGAATGGTCGCGACGTTTTGCGGCGTTTATCCGCGAGGCCACCCCGGAGAACTTGTTGGGTTCGAGCATTTACTTCGACTTGCGGGTGGTCTGGGGCGACGAGCAAGGCTGCGAGCAGCTGCGTCAGGGCATTCTCGATCAGGTGAATGACAACCGGCTGTTCCAACGGATGATGGCCGAGAACGCCCTGCGCAACCGTCCGCCTGTAGGACGTTTCCGTGAGTTCGTACTGGCTCGCAAGAATGGCGAGAAAGCCACTCTGGACTTGAAAGTCCAGGGGCTGACGCCGTTTGTCGACGGTGCCCGACTGCTCGCGTTGGCCCACGGGGTCGAGGCGAACAACACGCTGGAGCGCTTTCGCCAACTGGTGGACAAAGAAGTCATCGAACGGCTGGACGGTGCCGCGTACGAAGAGGCGTATCACTTCATCCAGCAAGCCCGCATGCAGCAACATCAGCTACAAACCCGGGAGAACTTGCCCTACTCCAACCGGGTCGATCCAGACAGCCTCAATCATCTGGATCGACGGATCCTGCGTGAATCCCTGCGCCAGGCACAACGCCTGCAAAGCAGCCTGGCCCTGCGGTATCAGCTATGAGCCTGTTTTCATGGCTGCGCCCGGCAGGTCCCAGCCTTCCCGGCGAACTTCAACAACGTCTGCAACGCTTGCCTTCGGCGGCAGAGCTGGGCGAATGCAGCCTGCGCGAACAGCGCTGGGTGGTGCTCGACCTGGAAACCACCGGATTGAACCTGAACAGGGATCGGGTGTTGTCCATCGGCGCGGTGGTGATCGAGGACGGGGCCATCGACTTCAGCCAGCAGTTCGAACGCACGTTGCAATGCGCCGACATGAAGTTGGCTCCCAGTGTATTGATCCATGGCCTGGGGCCGAGTGCGATTGCCGCGGGCAGCGATCCGGCTCAGGCCCTGGTCGAATTCATGGAATTTGTTGGCGACAGCCCGGTGCTGGCGTTTCACGCGCCGTTCGATCAGCACATGCTCGGGCGGGCGCTGAAAGATCATCTGGGCTACAAGTTGCAGCATCCATTTCTGGATGTGGCAGACATCGCGCCGCTGCTTTGCCCTCAGGCGCACATTCGCGATGCCGGGCTGGATGAGTGGATCGACTGGTTCAAACTGGAAGTGTTCGAGCGCCACAATGCCAGTGCCGATGCGCTGGCCACCGCTGAGCTGGCGTTGATTCTGTTCAGCCGGGCGCGGCAGCTGCAGATTCATAGCCCGTTGAATCTGCAGCAGCGGATGAATCAGTGGAAACGCAAACAGCGCGCGCCTTCGTTTTAACAGCCCCACAATCCCCTGTAGGAGCTGTCGAGTGAAACGAGGCTGCGATCTTTTGACTTTGTTTTTTTAAAAGCAAGATCAAAAGATCGCAGCCTCGTTTCACTCGACAGCTCCTACAGTCTTCTGCCCCCCGACCCGACCAGCGCCAATTGCTTACCTCCCCCGCCTCTGCCACAATCGCGAACAATTCTCGTTAGTTAACACTTCCCAATCGGTGATGCTGCGTGTCGTCAGTCCAAAGCCCTCAAAGTGAGCTCGTTGGTGCGTTGTATCGCGACCATCGCGGTTGGCTATTGGCCTGGCTGCGACGCAATGTGGCCTGTCCGCAACGGGCCGAAGACCTGAGTCAGGACACTTTCGTGCGTTTGCTGGGTCGTGAAGAACTGAAGGAGCCGCGTGAACCGCGCGCGTTTCTGGTGGCGATTGCCAAGGGTCTGCTGTTCGACTATTTCCGCCGCGCCGCGCTGGAACAGGCCTACCTCACCGAACTGATGCTGATCCCCGCAGGTGAACAACCGTCGGTGGAGGAACAGCAACTGATCCTCGAAGACCTCAAAGCCATCGACCGCCTGCTCGGCAAGCTCTCAAGCAAGGCCCGGGCAGCTTTTCTCTATAACCGTCTCGACGGCCTCGGCCACTCCGAAATCGCCGTGCGCCTAGGTGTGTCAGTGCCCCGGGTGCGTCAGTATTTGGCCCAAGGCATTCGTCAGTGCTACATCGCGCTGTACGGTGAGCCGGTATGAGTCCGGTCAGCTCCAAACCCGTCTCGGCGCAGGTGCTGGATGCCGCGATTGCCTGGCAGTTGTCCCTGGACTCCGGCAACCCGGTGGAGCGCGAAGAGTTCGCCAAATGGCACGCAGCCCATGAAGAACATGCGCGGGCCTGGCGCCAACTGGGCATGCTCGACCAGCGCTTCAGCGTTGCCAGCGGCCCGGCACGCACCGCGCTACTGCAATCGCGCGAAAGCATTCGCCGGCGTGTGCGCAAACTCTGCAGCGGCGTGGCCAGCATCGTCGCGGTGATCGGGTTGGCGCTGTTCGCCGGTGATCGTTATCTGCCGATCGACTATTGGCTGGCCGACCAGCGCACCGCCACCGGTGAGCAACGCACCCTGCGCCTGACCGACGGCACCCTGATCAACCTCAACACCCACAGTGCCGTGGATGTGCGCTTTGATGAAAAGCAACGGCTGATCATCCTCCAGGAAGGGGAAATTCTCGTCGAAACCGGCCATGGCGACGCTCGGCCGTTTATCGTCGAAACCCGCGAAGGCAGCATGCGCGCGTTGGGGACAAGGTTCCTGGTCAAGCGCGAAGAAGAAGGCACGCGCCTGAGCGTGCTGAAATCGGCGGTGGCGGCCCATCCTGAGTCGAGTCCTGAAGAACAGATTCTGCGTGAAGGCCAGCAAGTCCTGATGCGCAGTAATGGCCTCGGGCCGATCGTCGCGCTCAACCTCGGCGCCGATGCCTGGACCCGCGGCATGCTGGTGGTGGACAACACGCGGCTGGAGGACCTGGTTCATGAACTCGGTCGTTATCGACGCGGGCATCTTGGCGTTGCGCCAGAAATCGCCGACCTGCGCATCACCGGCAGCTTCCCGCTGCACGACACCGATCTGGCCCTGAGCGCCCTGCTGCCGACCTTGCCGGTGCAGATCGAACAGCACACGCCGTGGTGGGTGACGGTCTCGAAGGCTGAAGCCAAACCCGTAGGAGCTGTCGAGTGAAACGAGGCTGCGATCTTTTGATCTGCTCCTAAAAAAACAAAGTCAAAAGATCGCAGCCTCGTTTCACTCGACAGCTTCTACACGCCCCCTACAAAGGCCAGCAATCACTGAATCTAAATTATTTTCAATCAGCCCTATCACTTTTGAATTCTCGTTCGGCACCTAGGCAATTGAGAAATATTTCCATTCAGGAGCCGCTGTATGTCCCGTTCGCTAGACACCTTGTTGCGCCCCAGTTTGCTGGCGATTGCCATTGCCCTTTGTGCCCCTCTGGCCAGCAGTCAGCTGATGGCCGCTGAACAGGCGTCCAGCGTTCGCGCCTACAACCTGCCGGCCGCGCCATTGGCCAGCACCCTGAACCAGATCGCCAGCCAGGCCGGCCTGGCGCTGTCGTTGAATCCTTCACTGGCGGCAGGCAAGACCTCGGCGCCGGTCAAAGGCCAGTTCGACGCAGCCGGCGCCCTGCGCGAAGCCTTGCGCGGCACCGGTCTGCAACTGGAACAGAGCAGTGCCGGCACTTACAGCCTGGTGGCCGTGCCTGAAGGCGTGATGGCCCTGCCGGAAACCGCCGTCATTGGCGTGGAAAACACCGAAAGTGCCTGGGGACCGGTGCAAGGTTACCTGGCGACCCGCACTGCCGCCGGTACCAAGACCGATACCGCACTGGTCGAAGTGCCGCGTTCGATTTCGGTGGCTACTCGTGAGCAAATGGACGACCGCAATGTGCACAGCCTCGATGACGCCGTGCGCTACATGCCCGGCATCGTCGCCAGCAGCTACGGCAGCGACACCCGCGCCGACTGGCTGCGCGTACGGGGTTTCGAACCGACGCAGTTCCTCGATGGCCTGCCACTGCCAAAAGGCGTGTACGCCAACCCGAAACAGGAAACCTGGAACCTCGACCGACTCGCCCTGCTGCGCGGCCCGGCCTCGTCGGTTTACGGCCAGACCCCGCCAGGCGGCTTGCTGGACATGGTCAGCCGTCGTCCCAGCGCCGAGTCGAGCAGCGAAATCCAGGTGCAATACGGCAGCGACAACCATCGCCAGATCAACTTCGCCAGCACCGGCAAGATCGATGACGAAGGCCAGTTTCTCTACGGTCTGAGCGGTGTGGTGCGCGACAGCGGCACGCAGATCGACCACGTCGACAACAAGCGCTACAACATCGCACCGAGCCTGACCTGGAACATCGACGAAGACACCAAGTTCACCCTGCTCACCCAGTTCACTCGTGACGATACCGGCATCACCAGCCAGTTCCTGCCGGTGCAGGGCACCAAGATCCATTCGCCGCTCGGCAAGATTTCCCATCACAAGAACCTCGGCGACCCGGACTGGGAATTCTACGACCGCACCTACTACGCGCTGGGCTATGCCTTTGAACATCGTTTGAACGATGTCTGGCAGTTCAAGCAGAACCTGCGGTACACCAAATCGGACCTGTCCTTCCAGGCCCTCACTCCCGGCGCCTACCCATTCACCCAGGTCGATGCCGAGGGCAACGTTGGTCGCTCGAGCACCAGTGTCGACGAGGACATCAGCCAGTTCGCCGTGGACAACAACTTCCAGGGCGACTTCGCAACCGGCGACATCCGTCACACCCTGCTGATCGGCCTCGATCATCAGCGCACCAACAACAACTACACCTCGATCTTCGGCGACGGTCTGACCACCAACGTCAACAACCCGATCTATGGCCAACCCATCGTTCGTCCGCCGCGTTCGGCGGCGTTTTATGACTACAACCAGAAGACCTACCAGACCGGCCTGTACGTTCAGGACCAAATGGCCCTCGACCAATGGCGTCTGACGTTGGGTGGTCGTGAAGACTGGGTCCACACCGGCACCAAGTTCTTCAACAAAGGCGATGCCACCAACACCGAGCGCGACAAGAACTTCAGCGGCAACGCGGCGATCAGCTACGTGTTCGACTCGGGCTTCGTGCCCTACTTGTCCTACGCTGAGTCGTTCCAGCCGACCAGCAACGCCACGGCATCGCCGACCGATTCGTTCAAGCCGACTGAAGGCAAGCAGTGGGAACTGGGCATCAAGTACCAACCGCCTGGCAGCAGCACCCTGCTGACCGCTGCGGTCTACGACCTGACCCAGAAAAACGTCTCCGTCACCACGACCAACTCGAACAACGTTTCGGTCACCAGCCAGACCGGTGAAGTGAAAGTCAAAGGTCTGGAACTGGAAGCCGTCTCCGACGTGACCGAGAACCTCAAGGTGATCGCCGCTTATACCCTGGCCAAATCCGAAGTGCAGAAAGGCGATTTCAAAGGCAATCGCCTGCAACTGATGCCTAACCAGCAGGCGTCCCTGTGGACCGATTACACCTGGCACAACGGCGTGCTGGACGGTTTCGGCATCGGCGCCGGCGCTCGCTACACCGGCAACACCTACGGCGACCAAGGCAATACCTCGCTCGGCAAGGCTGACGCCTACACCGTGTTCGACGCCGCGGTTCATTACGACCTGGGCCGTCTGGACAACAGTCTCAAAGGCGCCTCCCTGGCCCTGAACGCCACCAACCTGTTCGACAAGGACTACATCTCCACCTGCGACAGTTTCTACTGCTACTACGGCGACCAACGCAGCGTCGTCGCCAGTGCCACTTACAAGTGGTAATGGTCTGACCTGACACGCCCAAGTCCCGAGCCGTCCGACATGGACGGCTTTGGTATTTCTGAAGGCTATGAAATGAAAAGCAAAACAATTCGCCGCTGGTCCTTCGTCCATACCTGGACCAGCCTGATCTGCACCGTGTTCCTGCTGATGCTCGCGCTGACCGGCCTCCCGTTGATCTTCCATCACGAGATCGACCACCTGCTGGGCGATGCCGCTGAATTGAAGGCAATGCCGGCGGACACCCCGCAGCAGAATTTGCAGCAGTTGGTGCAGGCGGCTGAAAAGCATCGTCCCGGCGAAGTCATGCAGTATTTCGGCTTTGACGAAGACGAGCCCAACGCCGCGATCACGATCATGGCGGCCACCGCCGGCACTGAACCGAATTCGTCTCACACCTTCATGCTCGACGCCCGCACCGGTGAAGCGCTGGAGATGCCGTCGGCCAACGGCGGCTTCATGATGATCATGTTGCGCCTGCACGTGGACATGTTCGCCGGTCTGCCGGGCAAGTTGCTGCTGGCGTTCATGGGCATTCTGTTCGTGGTAGCGATTGTCTCCGGGACGGTGCTGTACCTGCCGTTCATGCGGCGTCTGAAATTCGCCACCGTGCGCCAAGACAAATCCACCCGCCTGCGCTGGCTCGATCTGCACAATTTGATCGGCGTGGTAACCCTGACCTGGGCCTTGGTGGTCGGCGTCACCGGCGTCATCAGCGCTTGCGCCGACCTGTTGATCGCCGCGTGGCGCAACGACAGCCTGAGCGCGATGGTCGCACCGTACCGCGATGCGCCGCCACTGACACAACTGGCGCCCGCGACCCGCTTGCTCGACATCGCCAAGGAAGTCGCACCGGGCATGCAGCCGGACTTCATCGCCTTCCCCGGCACACGTTTCTCCAGCGAACACCATTACGCGGTGTTCATGAAAGGCAGCACTCACCTGACCTCGCACCTGCTGACACCGGTGCTGATCGACGCCAGCACGCTGCAAGTCACCGCCGTGGCCGAACGCCCGTGGTACATGGACGCCATGGGCATGTCGCAACCGTTGCACTTCGGTGATTACGGCGGCATGCCGATGAAGATCCTCTGGGCGACCCTGGATGGGCTGACCATCATCGTCCTCGGTAGCGGGGTTTACCTGTGGGTGGTACGGCGCAAGGCTGCGAAACCCGTGCCCGAGAACGCGGAGAGTCCAGCATGAGGCCGCGGCAGTCGAATTTCTGGAAGGTCTTCTCCACCCCCACGGTTATCGCCCTGCTCAGTGCGGCGGGGTTGTTTGCCGCGTTGCTGGGGGATGGCGTGTGGGACGCCCTGAGCTGGCTTGGCCTGGGCGTTCCCGCCGCCCTCGCCCTGCGCGGCCTGCTGCAACGCCGGTAACAACACCGAACCTGTGGGAGCGAAGCTTGCTCGCGATGGGATCGACGCGGTCATTCAGTCAGACCGCGGTGATCCCATCGCGAGCAAGCTTCGCTCCTACAAGTTGCGTGATCCACGCGCTATGCTGCCCAGCACTGTCCCACACCGAGACGCTGCCATGTCCGCCCCCAGCATGACCCTGTTCCACAACCCGTTGTCGCCCTTCGTTCGCAAAGTCATGGTGCTGCTGCACGAAACCGGTCAACAGGACCGCGTGGCGCTGCAAAACTGCGTGCTCACACCGGTCAGCCCGGACCTGATACTCAACGAAGACAACCCGCTGGGTAAAATCCCGGCCTTGCGCCTGGCCGATGGCAACGTCATCCATGACAGCCGGGTGATCCTCGATTACCTCGACCACCAGCACGTCGGCAACCCGCTGATACCGCGCGACGGCTCGGCCCGCTGGCGGCGCCTGACCCTGGCCTCCCTGGCCGACGGGATCATGGACGCTGCGGTGCTGATTCGTTATGAGGTCGCCCTGCGTGCCCCGGAAAAACACTGGGATGAATGGCTCGATGGCCAGCGCGAGAAGATTCGTCGTGGCCTGGCATTGCTGGAAGCGGACGCGATTGCCGAGCTGGCCAGCCATTTCGATGTGGCGGCGATCAGTGTTGCCTGTGCGTTGGGTTACCTCGATTTGCGCCATCCGGATCTGGAATGGCGCACGACGAATCCGAAGCTGGCGAACTGGTACTTTGAGGTGAGTCAGCGGCCTTCGATGCTGGCGACTATGCCGAAGATCTGATCTTTGGCCGGCCATGCCGGCCTCAGAAGATCGCAGCCTACGGCAGCTCCTACGCCGAACGCGTACTCCTGTAGGAGCTGCCGCAGGCTGCGATCTTTTGATCTTTCGGGAAACAACCCGTAAATCAACGCCGCCAACTTTTCCCCCTCCCACTGATCCTCACGCAACCCCAACGACCGGCTCATTCCACCACCCCGATATCAAACGCCAACGGCTTGGCCGACTTCGGCCCAATCCCATACCAATCCAGCTTGCGGGTCAGCACCATAAACACGCCCAACAACCCGAACAACAGCAGCGACCCCATCAACAACGCGTAATCCTCTGCACTGAGCAAGCCATAGAGCAAGCCATACAACGCCGCCAATCCCGCCGAAAAACTCAAGCCGTGACGCACGCTGCGCAGCACATGGCAGACATAAAAACCGATCAACAACACACAGCTGCCCGCCGACAACAGGTACGCCAGGGCAAAGCCGATGTGCTCGGACAGCGACAGCAACAGCAGGTAGAAAAACGCCAGGGCCACGCCCACCAGCGCGTATTGCACCGGGTGTACCGCCAGGCTTTTCAGCACTTCGAAGAGGAAGAAACCGGCGAAGGTCAGGACGATAAACAGCAACGCATATTTGATGGCCCGATCACTCTTCAGGTACTGATCCACCGGGTCGATGAAACTCACGCCGAAACTGCGGCCGGTATAGGCTTCGCAACCGCCGCCGGACACGCAACTGCTCAAGGCCTCTTGCAAATTGGTGGAGAAAAACGAGGTCTGCCAATGGGCGGTGAAACCCTGATCACTGACTTCACGCTGGGCCGGCAGGTAGTTGCCGATGAAACTCGGATGCGGCCAATTGGCGGCCAGTGATACTTTGCTGGTTTTGCCCACCGGAAGAATCTGCAACTGGCCAGTGCCTTGCAGACGCAGGTCGAAACCGAAGGCCAGTTCTGTGGCTTGCTTCGCGTCGAGCGCCGGCAGGGTGACATGCACGCCCTCCCCCAACCAGCCCACCTGGCTACCCGGCACGAAGTCCAGTTTCAAACCATTGAGCTCGAGTTTCAGGGCATTTTCGATGCCGCGGATGTCGCTGATCCCGACCGCCAAAAATGGCTGATCGAACTGGTAATCGGCGAAATCCTCCTTGATACCCAATTGAGCAGGGACCGAAAAATGCCCGCTGATGCGGTTGTCCGCATGAAACAGACGCGCCTCATAAATGCCCCGGGAACGCAGTTCCGTCTGGACCTGGCCGTCGAGTTCGAAACGCTCCGGGAGGAAATACAAACGGCCGCGTTCTTCACCCACTTCCTGGTAACGCTCGTTGGTTTTCTCGTTGAGCTTCCAGGTGCGCACCACTTTGCGATACGGCACCACCATCAGCGGCCCGCTCAGTTGCTGGCTGTAGCTGGAACTGCGGGCGATGTCTTCGAGGACACCATCGCGCAGTTGCTGGCGATCCTGGATCACGCCGTTGATCATCAGGAGCGGGATCAGCAACAACAGAATCAGAAGGGCAATTGCCCCGAGTTTTATAGTCAGGCTGCGGTTCATGGGACTCTCCCTGTTTGGATGGGGAGAGTCTGGGATCTGTGTGTGGGAGATTTATGGGGGGAATGTGGGGTTTGTGTGGAGTTGAGAAAAAGATCGTCCGAACGCGGCCCGAGCCTTCGGCAGCTCCTACAGAATTTACGCGTTCCCCTGTAGGAGCTGCCGAAGGCTGCGATCTTTAACGGTCTGAAGGCAAACGCAAACTCACTTGAATGCCACCGTCGACGTTACCAATACTCATCACCCCGCCATGCAGCTTCATCACTTCCTCAACGAAGTTGAGCCCCAACCCCGTGCTCTTGCGCCCGCTGTCCGGTCGCGGCAGTGAATAGAAGCGCTCGCTCAGTCGCGGCAACGCATAGTCGGGAATGGCCTCGGCCTGATTGAACAGCCTGAACTCAATTTGCTCCCCAATGCGTTCGGCGCTGAATCGCAGCAAGCCCTGAGCCGGGGTGAAATCCAAAGCGTTCTCCAGCAGATTGCCCAGCGCCTGACGCAACAGAAACGGTTCACCGGTCAGCACCAGGTCCGCTGCAATGGTTTGTTCCACGCGCAACTGCTTGCCTTCGATGCGCGCCGCCTGAGCGCTCAGCAATTCATCCACCAACTTCGCCAGCGGCACCGCCACCCGCTCTTCCAGCCCTTGGCGTTGCTCGACCTGGGCCAGATTCAACAGGCGCTCGATCAACTGCTGCATCCGCGCACTTTCGCTGTCGATGTTGCTGACAAAACGCTGCTGCTGAGCCAGCGGCATCTCGCCTTGCAGCAACTCCGCCGCGCCGCGAATCGCCGCCAGTGGGCTTTTCAGTTCGTGCGTCAATGTGTGCACGTAACGCTCGACGTAGGCTTTGCCTTCGAGCTGCGTGCGCATCTGCTCCACCGCTGTCGCCAGTTGCTCCAGCTCGCCACCACGGTAGTGCGGAACCTCGACCCGCCGGCCTTCACTCACGGCCTGTGCATAAGCAGTCAATCGTCGCAACGCCGCGCTCAACCACCAGGACAACAACGCACCGAACAGCAGACCGAGGCCGATCAACCCGGCGCCCCAGGCAAGCAATCGCCGTTCGGTGCGGTCAACGTATGGCTGCAACGAGCTGTTGGGTTTGGCCACGGTAACCACGCCGATGATCTGGCCGTTGTCGCGAATCGGGGCGCCGACGTGCATCACTGAGGAGTTCGGATCGTCCGGATCGCTGCGGCTGGAGCGAGCGCCGTATTCGCCTCGCAGGGTCAGTAAAACGTCGTTCCAGCGCGAGTAATCCTGCCCCACTGCCACACCGCTGGAGTCCAGTACCACAACACCCTTGGCATCGGTGACGTAGATACGGTGGTTGACTTGATTCTTCGGCAAGCCCCAGATGTTCGCCTTCGGTTGCCGTTCGCCATAAGCCTTGAGCAGCTCGGGCCAGCGGTTCTGATTCAGGGTGCCGGCCTTGAAGTCGTCGCGCAGGATTTCGGCCATCAGGTTGGCGGTGTCGACCAGCGTTTCTTCGGTGGACTGGCGCACACCGGGACGGATTTCTTCCATCACGGTGTTCAGCACGAAGTAACCGGTCAGGCCGATAAACAGCACATAGACCAGAAAAATCCGGATCCCCAGAGGCATCAGCTACGCCCCGGGCTGTAGCTGTAGCCGAGGCCGCGATGGGTCTGGATCGGTTCCGCGTCGGCTTTCACCTGGCGTAATTTGGCGCGCAAGCTTTTGATGTGGCTGTCGATGCTGCGCTCGTACCCGGCATCGGCGGCGACGCCCAGCGCATCGAGCAGCTGCTCGCGGCTGAAGACGCGTTCGGGTTGGTCCAGCAGGCATTGCAGCAGACGGAATTCATGGCGGGTCAGGGTTAGCAGCTGACCGCGATAGCTGATCTGCACCCGTTCGCTGTCAATGCGAAACAGCACCGATGCCACCTCGGCGGTCGCTCGCGGCGCCATGCGCTTGAGAATCGCCCGGACCCGCGCCGCCACTTCCCGTGGGCTGAACGGCTTGACCACGTAATCGTCGGCACCGATTTCCAGGCCCACGACGCGATCGATTTCCGCATCACGGGCGCTGAGGAAGATCACCGGCACTTCGCTGAAACGCCGCAATTGCTTGCAGGTCTCGAAGCCGCTGATGTCCGGCAGACCAATGTCGAGAATGATCAGGTCGGCCGGGGTCTGGCGCTGATGCTCAAGCGCAGCGGCGCCAAGGCTCAGCCAGGTGGTGGTGAAGCCCTCGCCCTGCAAGGCGAAAATCAGGGTGTCGGCAATCGCCGCTTCGTCTTCGACAATCAGGATATGAGGCATGGCGTCCGAGCCCGGGAGTTAAGTGGGCGAACGGTGCCCCAAGGCTCACGTCACGTCAATGAGACCACTTGAAATCAGCAGTCGGGTTTGTCCGCCGTAAAGCGCCGTGCCGGGTTCACCGCCGCGCCGAACTCACGCAAGGCTTTGGCACCGATCAACAAAGGGTAGTTGAAGCTGCTGCGGTCGGTAAGGTTGACCTCCACGGTGCGCTTAACGTTGCCCAGGCACAGTTCCAGATCGACCACCGGACGCTTGGTGGGTTCGACCGCTTCGTTGTCATCCTCGTCTTCTTCAGAGCGGGTCTTGATCTTGCTGATCCGCGCGACCTTGTGTTCATAGACCTTGTTGCTCGCGCCTTTGGTGGCGAGGCGAAAGCGCACCCACTCGTCGCCATCGCGGGCAAAGGTTTCGATGTCTTTGGCCGACAGCGACGCGGTCAGGGCACCGGTGTCCATCTTGGCCTTGAGGACTTCGCCACCGATTTCCGGCAGCGCGATGTATTCGTAGCGCCCGTACAGGGTCGGCTCAGCAGCCAGGACCGGCAGGGCCACGAGGGAAAGCAGTGCAAGGAGGGATTTCACGTAATGGGCTTCCTTGAGGAGTGGGCAGCGGAATTTTAGACCGTTGCCTTTGAATTCGTTCGGCGTCTGCAAAACCAAAGATCAAAAGATCGCAGCCTTCGGCAGCTCCTTGGTGTACGGCGTGCTTTTGTAGGAGCTGCCGAAGGCTGCGATCTTTTCAGCCGACCTCCAGCATAGCGGTTTAAAGGTGAAACATTCGTCGTCGCCGATTTGGCCTGCCGTCCGAAGCTGCTTATCATTGCGCGCCAAAATGCTTTCAAGAGTTATATATGCGCCGCCTGCTCACCGGCTGTTTCGTTACCCTGCTGCTGTTGCTCAACACCCTGGTCCTGTTCGGGCCGCTGATGGTGTTCGCCTTGCTCAAACTGGTCCTGCCCGGGCGCTTGCGTGATTACGCGTCATGGACGGTGATGGGGATCGCCGAGACCTGGGCCGAAATCGACAAGCTGATTTTCCGCCTGTGCATCCCCACGCAATGGGACATCCGTGGCGGCGATGACCTGCGGGTCGACACGTCGTACCTGGTGATCAGCAACCATCAATCCTGGGTGGATATCCCGGCGCTGATCCAAACGCTGAACCGACGCACACCGTTCTTCAAGTTCTTCCTCAAGAAAGAGCTGATCTGGGTGCCGTTCCTGGGACTGGCGTGGTGGGCGCTGGACTACCCGTTCATGAAACGCTACACCAAAGCGTTTCTGGCGAAGCACCCTGAGCTGGCCGGCAAGGATCTGGAGATCACCAAAGCGGCCTGCGAGTTGTACAAGCGTCAGCCGGTGACGGTGGTCAATTACCTGGAAGGCACACGCTATACCGCGGCGAAAAGTGCCCAGCAGCAATCACCTTTCACCCACCTGCTCAAGCCCAAGGCTGGCGGCGTGGCGTTTGTACTGGCGGCAATGGGCGAACAGCTGGACGCCGTTCTCGATGTGACGGTGGTGTATCCGCAGCAGACAATTCCGGGGTTCTGGGATTTGATCAGCGGCAACGTGTCGAGGGTCATCATCGACATCAAGACCCGCGAACTCGACCCGGCGCTGTGGCAGGGCGATTACGAAAATGATCCGCAGTTTCGCGAAATCATCCAGAACTGGGTCAACCAGCTCTGGATCGAGAAGGACCAGCGCATCGACGCATTGCGCGCCGAGCGCCGCTGATCAACTGCCGGTGCCTGCGCCCCAGATCCCGCCCAGGTTTTCCAGCAGCGAACCACCAACGCCCTGCTGACCGAGGTATTGCAGAAGCACCGGGGCAAACTGGCCGATCATGCCGCTGTCCATGCCCAATGCGCTGAAAGCGTTGTTCAGGTCATTGGTGTTCTTCACATTGCCCAAGGCATTGTCCAGACCTGCCGCCTTACCAGACGAGCCGAGCAAACCGCTGAGGGCGCCCAGTTCGCCACCGCCGGACAATTTGTCGATCCCCGGTACGCTTTTGGCCAACTCTGAATAGTCGGTCGAACTCAATTGATTCTTCGCCAGACCGAGCATCGCCCCGGTGCCGCCCACGGCTTGTTGTGGCGTCACGTTCAATTGGCTGAGCGCACTCAGCAGACCGGCCGTCTGCGAGGTCGGCGCGGCCGATGCGGCGGCGTTATCGCCCTTCATGCCGGAAATGGCATTGGCCGCATCGTTCAGGCTGAACTGAGCAAAGACCGGGCTGGCCGCCAGACACATCAGCGAAGCCAGTGCAAAACTGCGTGAAATCTTCATCCAGACATCCTCATGTGCCATGAAAACCGCCCGGCAATGGACGGCGAAAAACCGTGTGTTGGACTGGCATCCCGGGGGATTGTTCCCAGCCCAGTGAGTTTGTCGCGGATTCTGTAGGAGCTGGCGAAGCCTGCGATCTTTTGATCCTGATTGTTGGCGGAATTGAATGCGCTGAAGATCAAAAGATCGCAGGCTTCGCCAGCTCCTACAGGTCCACATCAAAAAAGAATGCAGTCGCGCTGCATCCAGTCTGGCCTCGCCCGCGTATATCAAGCACGGACAGACATTCCTGGCCGATTCCCTGCACGAGGATCATCACCATGAAACGCACGTCGATCAAAACGCCGTTGATTGCCAGCCTGCTGACCCTGGCCCTTGGCGGCGGATTCGCCCTGAACACCGTGCAAGCGGCAGACACGAGCCACGCGGTCATCGTCGGCGGCCAGAGCATGATGCCGAGCAAAGACATCATCGATAACGCGGTGAACTCCGCCGACCACACTACCCTGGTCGCCGCCGTGAAAGCCGCTGGGCTGGTGGATACCCTCAAGGGCAAAGGTCCGTTCACCGTGTTCGCCCCGGTCAACTCGGCCTTCGCCGCCCTGCCGGCCGGCACTGTCGATACCCTGCTCAAACCCGCCAACAAGGCGACCCTGACTCACGTCCTCACCTACCACGTCGTCGCCGGAAAACTCGACATGATGACCCTGGCCGAGAAGATCAAGGCCGGTGGCGGCAAAGCCGAACTGACCACCGTCGCAGGCGGCAAGCTGTGGGCGATGATGAACGGCCCGCACAACATCACGATCAAGGATGAAAAAGGTGACGTCGCCGACATCACCACCTATGACGTGTACCAGTCCAACGGCGTGATTCAGGTCATCGACAAAGTACTGATGCCGAAAAGCTGAAGGATACCGCCGACCCCGCGCTTCGGGGTCGGCGGTTTTCCGAGGTGACCGCCCATGAATGGAACAACGGCGCACCGTGAACTAACCTCTGCCTGCAACCGGCACCTCACGCAGCCCACCTCGATTGCCTGGAGAACTCCCATACCCATCGCCGACGCCGATCAGCTCAGGCAGCTTCTGGCCCAGTGTTCACTGGGCGACCGCCGCGCTTTCGAGACGCTTTACCGCAGCGTCGGCCCACGGCTGCATGGCGTAGCGCTGCGTTTCATGGGGCGGCCGGATCTGGCTGAAGAAGTGCTGCAGGAAAGCTTCGTGCGCATCTGGAACAACGCCTCGCGCTACGAGGCGCATCTGTCGGCACCGCTGACCTGGATGATCAACATCACCCGTCATCAGGCCATCGACCAGTTACGCAAACACCGCGACCGGCCGTTAAGCGACCTTGAAGAACAGACGCTGGTGGATGAAAGCCCTTCGGCCCACGAACAACTCAGCAGTGCCCGTGAGGCCAACGCCTTGAACCGCTGCCTGGAAAGCCTCGACGGCATGCAGCGTCAATCGATCACCGTGGCTTACTTTCAGGGGTTGTCCTGCTCTGAGCTCGCCGAACACCTGGCCGCGCCGCTGGGTTCGGTGAAATCCTGGATCCGCCGCGGTATGGAGCGACTGCGCAGGTGCCTTGAATCATGAACTATCAAACCCCGACCCTGCGCCGCGCCCTCGCCGCCGATTACGCCATTGGCTTGATGCCTTCTGCTGCTCGTCGGCGTTTTGAACAGTTGTTGCTGGAAGACGCGGCGCTTCGTGCAGAATTGGCGCAATGGCAAGAAAGCCTCGCGAGTCTGACCGAAGCGCTGCCCGAGCAGCCGGTGCCGGAGCGGGTGTGGCAGGGAATTACGGCGCGCATAGAACCGCAAGTGCTGCACCTGCCGGAAAAACGTCCGTTCTGGAGCTGGTTACGAGTGACGGCGGCGGTTTGCTCGCTGGTGATCGCCGTGACGTTGGGTGTTATTTATAACCGCGACAGCGCGCGTTACAGCGCCACACTGCTGACGGCCGACGCGCAACCGGCGCTGAAGGTTGAAGCGCATGAAGATTATTTGAACGTTGAGCCGCTGACGCTGGCGGCGGTTGATCCGGGGCGAAGTCTGGAGTTGTGGGCGATTCCGGCGGATGGCAAGCCGATTTCCCTTGGTGTGATTCCGGCTGACGGTAAGGGGCGCGTAGAGCTGAGCGATGCGCAGAAGACGTTGATCGGCAAGCCGATTGCGTTGGCGGTGAGTCTTGAGCCGAAGGGGGGTTCGCCGACGGGGCAACCCACGGGGCCTGTGTTGTATCAAGGGGCGTTGGCGGCACTCTGAAAGCATAAGATCAAAAGATCGCAGCCTTCGGCAGCTCCTACGCCGACCGCGCAAGCCTGTAGGAGCTGCCGAAGGCTGCGATCTTTTGATCTAAAAAAACGGCGACCCAGGGTCGCCGTTTTGTTTTGCCTGAAGCCTTACGCCGCACTAAACAACTTGTGCGGATCAATCACAAACTTCTTCGGTACGCCCGCATCAAACTCGCCATAACCACGTGGCGCGTCATCCAGACTGATCACCTCAACACCCACAATGTCGGCAATGTGGATACGGTCCCACATGATCGCCTGCATCAGCTGGCGGTTGTACTTCATCACTGGCGTCTGGCCGGTGTGGAAGCTGTGGGATTTGGCCCAGCCCAGACCGAAGCGAATGCTCAGGCTGCCCATTTTAGCGGCTGCATCGACTGCACCCGGATCTTCAGTCACGTACAAGCCTGGGATACCGATCTTGCCAGCAACCCGAACCACGCCCATCAGCGAGTTGAGCACGGTAGCCGGAGCTTCGTGTTTCACGCCGTCATGGCCGTGACCACGCGCTTCGAAGCCCACGGCGTCGACGGCGCAATCCACTTCTGGCTCGCCCAGCAGTGCAGCGATCTGTTCGTGCAGCGGGGTGTCCAGGGACAGGTCGGCAATTTCGAAACCCTGAGCCTTGGCGTGCGCCAGGCGGACGGTGTTGACGTCACCGATGATCACCACGGCCGCGCCCAACAGGCGAGCGGAAGCGGCAGCGGCCAGACCGACAGGACCGGCACCGGCGATGTACACGGTGCTTCCCGGGCCAACGCCGGCCGTCACTGCGCCGTGGTAGCCGGTCGGCAGGATGTCGGAGAGGCAAGTCAGGTCGCGGATTTTTTCCATCGCGCGATCGCGATCCGGAAGTTTCAGCAGGTTGAAGTCGGCATACGGCACCATCGCGTATTCAGCCTGGCCGCCGGTCCAGTCGCCCATGTCGACATAACCGTAAGCACCGCCCGGACGCGCCGGGTTAACGCTCAGGCAAACACCGGTGTGCATTTCCTTGCAGGAACGGCAGCGCCCGCAAGCGACGTTGAACGGCACCGACACCAGGTCGCCGATTTGCAGGTTTTCGACGTCGCTGCCCTTCTCGATCACTTCACCGGTGATTTCGTGACCCAGTACCAGGCCGGTTTGAGCCGTGGTACGACCGCGCACCATGTGCTGGTCGGAACCACAGATGTTGGTGGAAACCACACGCAGGATGACAGCGTGGTTAATCTTCCTGCCGCGCGGGTCCTGCATTTTCGGATAGTCGATTTTCTGTATTTCGACTTTGCCATTGCCGAGATACACCACACCACGATTGCCAGACATGCTTTCACCTCGCTGTTGTTTTTATGTAGCGGTCGCGTCGCCATGAATCGGCGGCGCGTTGATTGCTCGGGTTATTGCCTGTGTCTTTTTGCGTTGTCTGTTGTGCCGCCATCGCGAGCAAGCTCGCTCCCACAGTGGATCGGGGCGTACACAAGGTCTGCGAACCACACAAAACCCTGTGGGAGCGAGCTTGCTCGCGATAGCGATCTAAAGAACGACGGTGCGATTGGCGTTCAAAAACACGCGTCGCTCAATGTGATATCCAACCGCCCGCGCCAGGGTCAGCCCTTCGATATCCCGCCCCTTGGCTATCAAATCTTCGGGGTAGTGACTGTGGTCCACAGCCTCTACGCCCTGGGCGATAATCGGGCCTTCGTCCAGGTCGTTGTTGATGTAGTGCGCCGTGGCGCCCACCAGTTTCACGCCCTTGTTGTAGGCCTGGTGATAAGGCTTTGCGCCCTTGAAACCCGGCAGCAGGGAGTGATGGATGTTGATCGCCTTGCCGTCGAGTTTGCGGCACAGCTCTGGCGACAGGACTTGCATGTAGCGGGCAAGGATCACCAGTTCGGCGCCGGACTCTTCGATCACCTGCCAGACCTGACGCTCTTGCGACGGTTTGTCGTTCGGGTCGAGGGGGAAGTGGTAGTACGGAATCTGGTGCCAGTCCGCCAAAGGCTTGAGGTCCGGGTGATTGGAGACCACGGCGGCCACGTCCATCGACAACTGGCCGATGCGCTGGCGGTAGAGCAAATCGTTGAGGCAGTGATCGGCCTTGGAGACCATGATCACCACTTTTGGCCGATAGTTCGGCGCGGTCAGTTCGAAGATCATGCCGAAGGCTTTACCACGCTCTTCGAGGCCGGCGCGGAACGCTTGTTCGTCGAAGCCGTCCGGTTGACGGAATTCCACGCGAATGAAGAAACGGCCCGAGAGCCGATCATCGAAGGAGTGGTGCTCGGTGACGTAGCAGCCCTGCTCGAACAGAAAGCGGGTCACCGCATCCACGGTGCCGAGGACGCTTGGGCAGTCGGCGGTCAGAATCCATGTGTCTGGGGCGCGGCTCATAGTGCGGTGACTCCTGCTGCAAATTGGGTGGTCACAGAGGACCCTGTGGCGAGGGGATTTATCCCCGTTGGGCCGCGAAGCGGCCCCAAAATCAGCAACCGCATTCCTTCAGAAAGAATACGGGTTCAGGTTCACGACTGCTTCGCAGCCGAACGGGGATAAATCCCCTCGCCACAAAAGCAGTCTTGACACAACACTGGGTCAGGCCTGAACGCTCAGGCCGTATTCGGCCGCAGCATCCTGCAACCACAACCACCAGTAATCCGAGAAGCTGCGACGAATCAGCAGTTCCCAAGTGTCCTCAGCGGTATGGCGGATCACCAATTGCGACTTGGCAAACACGGTGCCGACTGCCTTGCCGACCGGGAAGCTGTTGGGGTGCACGTCATAGCTGGTGGACTTCATCAGCACCTGGCGCACGTTCGGGCCGCTCAGTTCGAGGAGCTGCTGGCCGCCGCTGACGTTGGTGATCGCGATGTGCAGGTCGCCCAGCGCTTCACGCAGGTTTTGCTCGGCGGCGAATTCTTCACCGGTCGGCACGATCAGCAGCCATTCATCCGGCCCCATCCATTGCAGGCTGGTTTCGCCTTTGACGACGACGGTCAGCGCGCCCGGCAATTCGATACCGAGAGCTTTGTGCACACCGGCAGCGAACGCGGCATCGTGGCCATCGCCACGAATGGTCAGGTGGCCGAGGAGTTTTTTCTCACGCACGATCACGCCGGCGCTTTTGCGGCCCTTGCCCACCAGGCTTGGCAGGCCTGCGTGATGCAGCGACGACTCGGCCTTGGCCCCAGTGGTTGGGCGTTGTTGGTAAACATTGGCTGCGGTCATAAAGCACCTGTTCCTGAATTCTGTTGGTTCAATACCTTGTGGTGGCTGGTCTGCCGCCATCGCGAGCAAGCTCGCTCCCACAGTGGATTGATGCCTGACACAAATTTCTCGAGCGACTTCAATCCTGTGGGAGCGAGCTTGCTCGCGATGGCGGCAGCAGGCACCCCACAGGAGCCGAAGCAGTTAAATGTTCTGGCGATCACCCTTTGGATCGAAGAACACCGAAGAAACGATTTCCGCCTCGATCACGCTGCCATCGGCCAGCGGTGCGAACACGCGCTCACCGATACGCTTCAAGCCGCCCTTGACCACACCCATGGCAAACGAATAGCCGAGGGAGTTGTGCAAGTAGCTGGAGGTGACGTGACCGACCATCGTCATCGGAATCGCTTGCTTGGTGTTGAACACCAGTTGCGCCCCTTCCGGCAGCCATTTGGTCGGATCGATCGGCTTCAGACCGACCAACTGTTTGCGCTGATCACGCACGCAGTCTTCGCGGTTCATGCCACGCTGGCCAATCCACGAGAACGGTTTGGTGCGACCGACACACCAGCCCATGTTCAGGTCATCCGGAGTCATCGAGCCGTCGGTGTCCTGCCCAACGATGATGAAGCCCTTCTCGGCCCGCAGCACGTGCATGGTTTCAGTGCCGTACGGGGTCAGGTTGTACTGCTTGCCGGCCTCGACGATTTTCTCGAGCACGCCCATGGCGTAGTCGGCTTGCACGTTGACTTCGTACGACAGTTCGCCGGTAAACGAAATCCGGAACACCCGCGCCGGCACACCGCCGACCAGGCCTTCTTTCCAGGTCATGAACGGGAAGGCTTCGTTGATCAGGTCGATGTCGGTGACTTCGCTGAGCAGCTTGCGGCTGTTCGGCCCGGACAGGGTCATGGTTGCCCAGTGATCCGTCACGGAAGTGAAGTACACCTTCAGGTCTGGCCATTCAGTCTGGTGGTAGATTTCCAGCCATTGCAGCACGCGTGCAGCGCCGCCGGTGGTGGTGGTCATCACGAAATGGTTGTCGGCGAGACATGCAGTTACGCCGTCGTCGAACACCATGCCGTCTTCTTTGCACATCAGGCCGTAACGGGCCTTGCCCACGTCGAGCTTGGTCCAGGCGTTGGTGTAGATGCGGTTGAGGAACTCGCGCGAATCCGGGCCCTGGATGTCGATCTTGCCCAGGGTCGAAGCGTCCAGCAGGCCGACGCTGTCGCGCACGGCTTTGCATTCGCGTTTCACGGCGGCGTGCAGGCCTTCACCGTTTTTCGGGAAGTACCAAGGACGCTTCCACTGACCGACGTCTTCGAACTCGGCGCCGTTCTTCACGTGCCAGTGATGCAGCGCGGTGAAACGAACCGGCTCGAAGATATGCCCACAGTGACGACCGGCCACGGCGCCGAAGGTGACCGGCGTGTAGTTCGGGCGGAACATGGTGGTGCCCATCTGCGGGATGGTCACGTTCAGCGAACGGGCGGCGATGGCCAGACCGTTGACGTTGCCGAGCTTGCCCTGGTCAGTACCAAAGCCCAGTGCGGTGTAGCGTTTGACGTGCTCGACTGACTCGAAGCCTTCGCGGGTCGCCAGTTCGATGGCGGCGGCGGTGACGTCGTTTTGCAGGTCGACGAATTGCTTCGGCGCACGTGCGGTGTTCTTTTCGTGCGGCACCTGGAACAGCGCCAGTGTTGGCTCTTCCAGACGGCTCAGGGCTTTCGGCAAGGTGCCTTCAACCACGCTGAAACCGGCTTCGCTGGCTGCGCGAGCGCCGCCTTCAAAACCATCGGCCAGGGAATCGCCAAGGCCGTAAACGCCATTGATGCCACCGACACACACGCGTTTCTGCGGAGCTTCGCCCGGTACGAAACCGAGGATGTCTTCACGCCAGATCGGCTTGCCACCCAAGTGCGACGCCAGGTGAACCACCGGGCTGTAACCGCCGGAGCTGGCAACCAGGTCGCATTCAAGCCACTCACCAGGACTGGTCACGGTGTGCGCTTTGACATCGATCGCAGCAACGCGAGCGGCGGTCACGTGCTTGCTGCCACGCGTCTCGATCACGGCGCTGCCGGTCAGGATGCGGATGCCTTTGGCGCGCGCTTCTTCAACCAGCGCACCGCGCGGATTGCTGCGGGCATCGGCAATGGCCACGACTTGCAGGCTGGCGTCGAGCCAGTCCAGAGCAACGCGATAGGCGTGATCGTTGTTGGTCGACAGCACCAGTTTTTTGCCCGGTGCCACGCCGTAACGACGCACGTAAGTCGACACAGCGCCGGAGAGCATGTTGCCCGGCACGTCGTTGTTGCCGTAAACCAGCGGACGCTCGTGAGCGCCGGTCGCCAGCACTACACGCTTGGCGCGAACCCGGTGGATGCGCTGACGGACCTGGCCAATCGGGGCGCGGTCGCCGAGGTGATCGGTCAGGCGCTCGTGAATAGTCAGGAAGTTATGGTCGTGGTAGCCGTTGACCGTGGCGCGCGGCAACAGCAGCACGTCCGGGGTGTCCTTGAGCTCGGCGATGACGCTGGCGACCCACTCGCTGGCAGGCTTGCCGTCGAGGCTTTCGCGGGAGTCGAGCAGGCTGCCGCCGAACTCTTCCTGTTCATCGGCGAGAATTACGCGCGCACCGCTGCGGGCAGCCGCCAGCGCAGCGGCCAGGCCAGCAGGGCCACCGCCGACGATCAGCACGTCGCAGTGCTGGTTCATGTAGTCGTAGGTGTCCGGATCGTTCTCGGTTGGCGAGCGGCCAAGGCCTGCTGCCTTACGAATGTACTTCTCGTAAGTCATCCAGAACGATTGCGGGTACATGAATGTTTTGTAGTAGAAGCCCGGCGGCATCAGCTTGCCGCCGACCTTGCCGAGAATCCCCATCATGTCGTTGTTCACGCTCGGCCAGCCGTTGGTGCTGGTGGCGACCAAACCTTGATACAACGCTTGTTGCGTGGCGCGTACGTTCGGGATCTGCGTGGCTTCGGTCGCGCCGATCTGCAGCACGGCGTTCGGCTCTTCGGCACCGGCGGCGAAGATGCCGCGCGGACGGGAATACTTGAAGCTGCGACCGATGATGTCGACACCGTTGGCCAGCAAGGCCGCGGCCAGGGAATCGCCCTCAAAGCCTTTGTAGGTCTGGCCGTTGAAGGTGAAGCTCAGCACTTTGTTGCGGTCGATCCGTCCGCCGTTGGACAGGCGATTGATCTGGCTCATACCTTCTCTCCCAGAGCCGTGGCGGCCGCTTTCGGGCTATCGGTCTTGTCGGTGAATTGTGGCTTGGTGCCGATCTTGTAGGTTTCGAGAATCTCGTAGGTCACGGTGTCACGGGTGGCGTTGAAATACTGACGGCAACCGGCGACGTGATCCCACAGCTCGTGGTGCAGACCGCGAGGGTTATCGCGGAAGAACATGTAGTCGCCCCACTCCTCGTCGGTGCAGTTGGTCGGATCCAGAGGGCGCGGGATGTGCGCCTGGCCGGATGCGTGGAATTCCTCTTCGGAGCGCAGTTCGCCGCAGTGAGGACAGAAGATATGCAACATGGGGATTTCTCCTGTTAGTGGGCAACCGCAGCAGCGCCGTGTTCATCGATCAACGCACCGTTGTGGAAACGGTCGATGGAGAAAGGTGCAGCCAATGGGTGCATTTCACCCTTGGCCAGACTCGCGGCAAATACGTTGCCCGAGCCAGGTGTTGCCTTGAAGCCACCGGTGCCCCAACCGCAGTTGAAGAACATGTTCGGCACCGGGGTTTTCGAAATGATCGGGCATGCGTCCGGCGTGGTGTCGACGATGCCGCCCCACTGCCGGTTCATGCGCACGCGGGACAAGACTGGGAACATCTCGACGATGGCCTGAATGGTGTGCTCGATCACCGGGTACGAACCACGCTGGCCGTAGCCGTTGTAGCCGTCGATACCGGCGCCGATCACCAGGTCGCCCTTGTCGGACTGGCTGATGTAACCGTGTACGGCGTTGGACATGATCACGCTGTCGATAATCGGTTTGATCGGCTCGGACACCAGCGCTTGCAGCGGGTGGGATTCGATCGGCAGACGGAAACCGGCGAGTTTGGCCATGTGCCCCGAGTTACCGGCGGTCACTACACCGACGCGTTTGGCGCCGATGAAGCCTTTGTTGGTTTCAACACCGATGCACACGCCGTTTTCCTTGCGGAAGCCGATCACTTCGGTCTGTTGAATCAGGTCCACGCCCAGTGCGTCAGCGGCACGGGCAAAGCCCCAGGCCACGGCATCGTGACGGGCTACGCCGCCGCGACGCTGAACGGTGGCGCCCATCACCGGGTAGCGAGTGTTCTTCGAGCAGTCGAGGTACGGAATCTCGTCAGCCACTTGTTTGGCATCGAGCAGTTCGCCGTCCACGCCGTTGAGGCGGTTGGCGCTGACCCGACGCTCGGAATCACGAATGTCCTGCAGGGTGTGGCACAGGTTGTAAACGCCACGCTGGGAGAACATCACGTTGTAGTTCAGGTCCTGGGACAGGCCTTCCCACAGTTTCATCGCGTGTTCGTACAGGTGCGCCGACTCGTCCCACAGGTAGTTGGAGCGAACGATGGTGGTGTTACGCGCGGTGTTACCGCCGCCCAGCCAGCCTTTCTCGACCACGGCCACGTTAGTGATGCCGTGCTCTTTGGCCAGGTAGTAGGCAGTCGCCAGACCATGCCCGCCACCGCCGACGATGACCACGTCATAGACCTTTTTAGGGGTCGGCGTGCGCCACATTTTCTGCCAGTTTTCGTGATGGCTGAGGGAGTGTTTGAAGAGGCCGAAGCCCGAGTAGCGTTGCATAGTCATTTACTCCAAAACCGCGCTCAGCGATAAACCGGGAAGTCCGCGCACAGGGCCGAAACTTGCTGGGCAACATTGGCCTCGACATCGGCGTCGCCGAGGTTGTCGAGGATGTCGCAGATCCAGCCGGCAAGCGTGACGCACTGGGTAACCTTGAAGCCGCGAGTGGTCACCGCCGGGGTGCCGATGCGCAGGCCGGAGGTCACGAATGGCGACTGTGGATCGTTCGGGACAGCGTTCTTGTTCACAGTGATGTGGGCGCGACCGAGTGCTGCATCCGCCTCTTTGCCGGTGAGGCCCTGACGGATCAGGCTGACCAGGAACAGGTGGTTGTCGGTGCCGCCGGACACTACATCGTAGCCGCGTTTGATAAATACGCCGGCCATGGCCTGGGCGTTGTCGATCACTTGTTGCTGGTAAGCCTTGAAACCAGGCTCCAACGCTTCCTTGAAGCACACCGCTTTACCGGCGATCACGTGCATCAACGGGCCGCCCTGACCGCCGGGGAATACGGCAGCGTTGAATTTCTTTTCCAGCTCTTCGTTGGCCTTGGCCAGGATCAAGCCACCACGTGGACCGCGCAGGGTTTTGTGGGTGGTGGTGGTGACCACGTCGGCGTACGGCAGCGGGTTCGGGTACAGACCGGCAGCGACCAAACCGGCTACGTGAGCCATGTCGACAAACAGATAAGCGCCGACTTTGTCAGCGATCTGACGGAAGCGCGGGAAGTCCAGGGTCTTCGAGTAAGCGGAGAACCCGGCGATGATCATTTTTGGCTTGTGCTCGACCGCCATGCGCTCGACTTCGTCGTAATCGATCAGGCCGGTGGCGGTGTCGATGCCGTACTGCACAGCGTTATAGAGCTTGCCGGAGAAGCTGACTTTGGCGCCGTGGGTCAAGTGACCGCCGTGGGCCAGGCTCATGCCCAGCACGGTGTCGCCGGCCTGCAGCAGCGCAAGGAATACCGCGGCGTTGGCCTGGCTGCCGGAGTGCGGCTGCACGTTGGCATAGTCGGCACCGAACAGTTGCTTGGCGCGTTCGATGGCCAGCGCTTCAACCTTGTCGACGTGCTCGCAGCCACCGTAGTAGCGCTTGCCCGGATAACCTTCGGCGTATTTGTTGGTCAGGCCACTGCCTTGCGCTTCCATGACGCGTTTGCTGGTGTAGTTCTCTGACGCGATCAGCTCGATGTGATCTTCCTGGCGTTGCTCCTCGGCATTCATCGCCGCCAGCAGTGCATCGTCGTAACCCTTGATCTGGTCTTGCTTGCTGAACATCGCGTCTCTCCCAGCGGCATCTATGCGCCATTCGTCTCGGTAAGGCACTGGTGTTTCGACAGTGCCCTTTGAATGCGATGGTATGACCGGCGCAGACAGGCCAAATGCCTACGGACGCCACGCAAAGGTGCGTTTACGACATGGCGGGAAATGGCATGCCGAACACATTCCTCAAATCAGCAGAGAACCCTGTGGGAGCGAGCTTGCTCGCGATGAGGCCGTTACAGTCAGCATTGATGTTGCCTGACCCACCGCCATCGCGAGCAAGCTCGCTCCCACAGGGGTTAGGCGATTGTCTGTCGTACTGCGAGCAGCAGTAGAAAGTGCAACGGGTACAGCGCGTACGCCCAGCGACGCATCGGCGGTGGGGGTTTGAACCGCCCGGCATGTCGCAACAAGACCAACCCCAGCAATGGCGCGATCAGACAAGCGGCGATGCCGAGGATGGCTTCACTGTTGTGAAACTGCGCGGCGGAATACAGCACTGGCCACTGATTGGCTGCCAGACAGACCAATCCCGGCAACAGGCTGAAGTACCAGGGCCGCCCGATCACCAGCAACGTCGCCAGCGGCAACAACACGCCGAAGAAGCCGAACATCAGTCGCTCCGGGAACAGCGCCGCCAGCAGCAAGGCGCCGGCCGCCAACAGTCGCGTTTGCAGGGTTCGGTCCTGCCAGCCACGCGCCACCAGCAATCCCAGCACCAACGTGGGCAGCACGTTCAAGGTGTCGGGATCGGGAATGTACATCCGGTAGGGAATTTCGCTGATGGCGCTAAACAGCAGCAACCAGCCCATATAACGCCACTGGCCGTCGGTCGTCACGGCGCGGGCCCGCGCCAGGTTTGCGGCCATCGCCAGACAGAACCACGGAAAGGCCAGCCTGCCCGGAACATACAGAATATCGACGGAATAACCGACATATCGCAGGTGATCGAGCACCATGCTAAACAGCGCCAGCCACTTGAGCAGATCGAGTGCCCCATCCCTTGGCGTCATGTGCATAATTGCCCGTCGTCTTCGTATTTTTCTGTCAGACGCATCGCGTGTGCTCTCCGGATGATCTTCGGTAAAGTGCGCACCATCATTGACCACGAGGCTCTTCACCATAAGCGTCTCGACCACGGAAAGCAGGGCCATGACTGATAAGAGCCAACAATTCGCCAGCGACAACTATTCCGGTATCTGCCCTGAAGCCTGGGCTGCCATGGAACAGGCCAACCACGGCCACCAACGCGCCTATGGCGACGACGAATGGACCGCACGCGCGTCCGACGATTTCCGCAAACTGTTCGAAACCGACTGCGAAGTGTTCTTCGCCTTCAACGGCACCGCGGCCAACTCCCTGGCCCTGTCGTCGCTGTGCCAGAGTTACCACAGCGTAATCTGCTCGGAAACCGCCCACGTCGAAACCGACGAATGCGGCGCACCGGAATTCTTTTCCAACGGTTCCAAGCTGCTCGTCGCCCGCACTGAAAACGGCAAGCTGACCCCGGAATCGATCCGCGAAATCGCGCTCAAGCGCCAGGACATCCACTACCCGAAACCGCGCGTCGTGACCCTGACTCAGGCGACCGAAGTCGGCAGCGTCTACACCCCGGAAGAAATCCGCGCCATCAGCGCCACGTGCAAAGAACTGGGCCTGAACCTGCACATGGACGGCGCGCGCTTCTCCAACGCCTGCGCATTCCTCGGCTGCACGCCGGCAGACCTGACGTGGAAGGCCGGCGTCGACGTGTTGTGCTTCGGCGGCACGAAAAACGGCATGGCGGTGGGGGAAGCGATTCTGTTCTTCAACCACAAACTGGCCGAAGACTTCGACTACCGCTGCAAACAGGCCGGGCAGCTTGCTTCAAAGATGCGCTTCCTGTCGGCGCCTTGGGTCGGGATTCTGGAAAACGACGCCTGGCTCAAATACGCCCGCCACGCCAACCACTGCGCGCAGTTGCTGGCTGAACTGGTGAGCGACATTCCAGGCGTGGAACTGATGTTCCCAGTGCAGGCCAACGGCGTATTCCTGCAACTGTCGGAACCGGCGATCGCGGCACTGACGGCCAAGGGCTGGCGCTTCTACACCTTCATCGGCAACGGCGGCGCACGCTTCATGTGCTCGTGGGACACCGAAGAAGAACGCGTACGGGAATTGGCGGCGGATATTCGCGAAGTGATGTCCCGCTAAGCAGCAACCCGATCCCCTGTGGCGAGGGGATTTATCCCCGTTGGGCCGCGAAGCGGCCCCAAAACCATTCACCGCGATCTGTCAGACGAAATGAGGTCGCGGACTTTACGACGGCTACGCCGCCGAACGGGGTGGTGCGGCATTCCGATAAATCCCCTCGCCACAAGGTTCGCTCCCCCACTTTCCGCTTGCGTCAGCTCCATCGTCTACATTGTTTGTCGAGCCTTCGCTCACATAACAATAATCAGGAGCGCACGCATGTCTTTACAAGGCAAAACCCTGTTCATCACCGGCGCCAGTCGCGGGATCGGTCGCGAAATTGCGCTACGCGCCGCACGGGATGGGGCCAACATTGTGATTGCCGCCAAAAGCGCCGATCCCCACCCCAAACTGCCGGGCACGATTTTCAGCGTGGCGAAGGAAGTCGAAGACGCGGGCGGCAAGGCGCTGCCGTTGCAGGTGGATGTGCGTGATGAACTCGCGGTACGCGAGGCGCTGGCCCAAGCCCACGAACATTTCGGCGGCATTGATGCGCTGATCAACAATGCCGGCGCGATCAAGCTGACCGGTGTTCAACACATCGAGCTCAAGCGCTTCGACCTGATGCACCAGATCAACACCCGCGCCGTGCTGCTATGCAGTCAGGCTGCCCTGCCCTATCTGAAAAAAACCAATGGTCACATTCTTAACCTGTCGCCACCGTTGAACCTGGCGACGAAATGGTTCGCCCAATACAGCCCCTACACGGTGACCAAATACGGCATGAGCATGCTGACCCTGGGCATGAGTGAGGAATTTGCCAGTTATGGCATCAGCGTCAATTCCCTGTGGCCGCAGACGATGATCGCCACCGCCGCCATCGAGTTTCAGCTGGGGTCACGCGAGTCGTTCAAACACGCACGAACGCCCGCGATCATGGCCGATGCTGCTTACGCAATTCTGGACAGCAGTGGTCGCAGCATTACCGGGCGGTTGCTGATTGATGAGGAGGTTTTGAGGGAAAACGGGATGACGGATTTCGAGGGGTATCGGTTTGAACCGGACTCCACCGACAAACTGATAACGGATCTGTTTGTCGATTGACCTGTAGGAGCTGCCGAAGGTTCGGGCCGCGTTCGGACGATCTTTTGATCTTAAATGATCGCAGCCTCGTTGCACTCGACAGCTCCTACAGGTTCATTGTGCAACTATCAAAACTCGATACGCACGTCGCCCTTCGGCACGCTGCAGCACGAAAGAATGAACCCTTCGGCTTCGTCTTCCTCGGTGATCCCGCCGTTGTGGTCCATCTCGACCTCGCCACCCAGCTTCATCACCTTGCACGTCCCGCAGATCCCCATCCCGCAGGCCTTCGGAATCAACAGACCCAACTTGGCAGCCGCCGCATGCACGGTTTCCCCCGGCGCCACACGAATGCTTTTCCCGGACGCGGTGAATTCCACCTGGTGCAGGTCCGCGACGTCGATGTCCGGTGCGTCTGCGGCGATTTCGGCTTGTTCCACCGCATCGGCACGGGCTTCCGGTGGCGTAGCGCCGAACGACTCCTCGTGATAACGCGTCATGTCGAAGCCGACCGCTTCCAGCATGCGCTTGACCGCGTTCATATACGGCGTCGGGCCACAGCAGAAGACTTCGCGCTCCATGAAGTCCGGCGCCATCAGTTCGAGCATCTTGTGGTTCAGGTAGCCGCGATAACCGGCCCACGGCTCGCCCAGACCATGCTTCTCGCAGATCAGGTGCAGGCTGAAGTTATCGATCCGCGACGCCATGTGTTCCAGCTCGCGGTGGTAAATGATGTCTTTGGGCGAACGGGCGCTGTGGATAAACACCATGTCGACGTTGCCGTTGGTGTCGTAGAACCAGCGAGCCATCGACATGACCGGCGTGATACCGACGCCACCGCTGAGGTACAACACCTTCGGCGCGGTGAAGTCCATGGCGTTGAACAACCCGACCGGCCCGTGCACGGCCAGCTCCTGGCCTTCGTGCAGCGTGTCATGCAGCCAGTTCGACACTTTGCCGCCCGGCACACGCTTGATGGTCACGGAAAAGCTGTACGGCACCGATGGCGAGCTGGAAATGGTGTAGGAGCGCATGATCGGCACGCCTTCGATTTCCAGCTCCAGGGTGACAAACTGCCCCGGCTTGAAGAAGAACAGGATCGGCTGGTCGGCCATGAAGCAGAAGGTGCGCACATCCCAGGTTTCCTGGATGACTTTGACGCAACGGACGATGTGTCGACCATTGGCCCAGGTCTGGGTAGTTACCGGATTCAGGAAGCTGTTGGACATGCTGTTCTCCACCGCCGATGGTCGGCCTTATGTTGGCGATTCTGCGTAACGTGCGAACCACCCATTTACCTATCTGCGACATTCACATACTTATCGCGACCAGCCCGCAACTACCGGGGGTTGCGCGTCGGGAACAGATTGGGCCATGTCGCCCATGGATAAGGTTCCGGGCAACAGCGGCCCCACACTCGCTCCATACCAAGACACAATCTTTACACCTTGCGTAGCAAACCTGATCAGCCACTTTCGCGGCCACGTAGAGGGCCATGAGGAAACACACGATGGACGTCACCGCAAAAATCAGCCTGGGCGATCCGCTGGAACCCGCACGCAAGGCCACCGCGCAGATGCTGCAAGAGCGCGAGCGCACGTTCTCGCTGCCGCAGCCGTTTTACTCTGACGAGCGGCTGTTTGATATCGACATGCAGGAAATCTTCCAGAAAGAGTGGCTGATCGCCGGCATGACCTGCGAGATCCCGACCAAGGGCAACTACCTGACCCTGCAAGTCGGCAAGAACCCGATCATCGTGATTCGCGGCGCCGAAGGCGTGGTGCATGCGTTCCACAACGTCTGCCGTCACCGTGGTTCGCGGCTGTGCACTAGTGAAAAAGGCAAGGTCGCCAAACTGGTCTGCCACTACCACCAGTGGACTTATGAGCTGGACGGTCGCCTGCTGTTCGCCGGCACCGAGATGGGCGCCGACTTCGACATGAAGCAATACGGCCTGAAACCGGTGAACGTGAAGACTGCCGGCGGCTACATCTTCATCAGCCTGTCGGAAAATCCGCCAGCCATTGATGACTTCCTGTCGACGCTGAACCATTACATGGAACCGTACGACATGGAGAACACCAAGGTGGCGATCCAGACCACTTTGTTCGAAAAAGCCAACTGGAAACTGGTGCTGGAAAACAACCGCGAGTGCTACCACTGCAACGCGTCGCACCCGGAACTGCTGAAAACCCTGCTGGAATGGGACGACGTCACCGACCCGCGTGCCGATCAGGCCTTCAAGGACCACGTCGCCGCCTCCGCCGCTGCCTGGGAAGCCGAGAAGATCCCTTACGCCCACGCCAGCTTCGGCCTGCGTAACCGTATCGTGCGCATGCCGCTGCTCAAAGGCACCGTGTCAATGACCCTGGACGGCAAACAGGGCTGCGCCAAACTCATGGGCCGGATCAAAAACCCGGACCTGGGCTCGATGCGCATCCTGCACCTGCCGCACTCCTGGAACCACTGCATGGGCGACCACATCATCGTGTTCACCGTGTGGCCGATCAGCGCCCAGGAAACCATGGTCACCACCAAGTGGATCGTGCACAAGGATGCGGTCGAAGGCGTGGATTACGACGTGGAACGCATGCGCAAGGTCTGGGATGCGACCAACGACCAGGACCGTCGCCTGGCCGAAGAGAACCAGCGCGGCATCAACTCCACGGCTTACCAGCCAGGCCCTTACTCCAAGACCTATGAGTTTGGCGTGGTGAACTTTGTGGATTGGTACAGCGAGCGATTGCTGAACAATCTGGGCGCGGAACCTGCGCCTTACCTCAAAGGGGTTCCGGTTCAAGGCTAAAAGCAAAAGCATCGCGAGCAAGCTCGCTCCCACAGTGGTTTGAGGCGTACACACATTTTGTGAACGACTCGGCCAACTGTGGGAGCGAGCTTGCTCGCGATGGCGGTCTACCTTTCATCCCCTCCCTCGACTATTCCCTCCACACCTTAGAACTGTACGAAATATGATCTATTGCGTTCAGGACTATATGCAGCGTGGTTCCCAGCCTTCAGCAAACAACTTATCCACACCTTCGCCCACAGCTAATGGGGACAAGTGTGGATTCAGTGAAAACTTTCTCCACAGAAACTGAAGAAAATCCGTGACTTATCCAGAAGCAGGGTTTTTAGCAGCGATTGGTTGTTTTTTGATCGAAAGCTTGAAAGGCACGTTATACGTGGCTTGCAGAGGATGGCGAACACCTTATCCACAGAAGCGCCAACAGACTTTGGGGGCAACTTGGGCGGATCTGTGGAAAACCGTTGGAAGCCGCGATAAATCGGGGTTTGCGTGAGGTTTATCGGTCTAAAACGACGATTTGATCGTTTTTTGACCACAAGCCTGATAAGCCCGTTTTATATGGTCTGTAGAGGACAGCGAACATCTTATCCACAGATGCGCTAACAGAGATTGGGGGCAAGTATTGGTTCGCGTACAAAGTTATCCTCTGGAAAAAGCCTGAAAAAACCGTAAGTTAGGCTGGTTGTTTTTTGTACGAAGGGTTGCAGGGCTTGATTTGTATGGGGTGTAGCAAAGGGCGAACATGTTATCCACAGAAGCGCTAACAGGGATTGTGGGTAACCGGGATCAGGTCCTGTTGAAACACGACCAGCCCGAGTCGATATCCAGATTCAACTCAAAGTCATTGAATGCACCCCACCCAAGCAAAAGCGAAGGCACGTACTGACCCAGCAACAACGACGGAGGAATCGTAAAGTCCGGGTAGTAGTTGTAGGTGATCCGTTGGATATGGCCCGACAGGCTCAATTCACCCTTGAAGGTTTGGGAACGCGGCTTATCGGTGACATGAATGGGTGAGTTGCCCGGCGAGGACGACGTCAGGTAATCAACATTGCCGGTGTCAATAATCGCCGGCGTGGCCCGACGATCCAGGCGTGCGGCAATGGTCAGTCTTTGATTGATATCGATACGCGCATAGGTAATTTGCGAATCACATCGCGCGGGAGGTTCGGCGTTAACCTTCAGGGATCTTTTCGTGACCTTCAAACGCCCCAACTTACCGATCAGATCAAGCCCCAGTAAGTTATCCCGGTCGCTGACAAACACCAGGACGTTTCTGAACTCGCTTGAGCCTATCTTTAAAGACTCAAAGATCCCGAGTTTGGCAGACAGGTCACGTTCACCATAAAACGTGCTGTAGCCATAGTGAGAGTCGGTTAATAACCTGACTCCCATCAGCTTCGCGGTTTCGTGGTTGACCCGGGTTTGCGGTGCGCCGGTGTCCAGAATGAAGCGTGACGAGACACCATTGGCCGCTTTGACATCGAGGTAGGGCAGCACCTCGTCAGTCACGTGACCGTCGCTGGCGTAAGGATGGATCACAAGTACTTCGTGGCGCTTCGCTCTTGTTACCGAAAAATCGCCGACCGCCCGCAGTGTCGCAAGGGACTCGCTGCCGAACATGGAAAACATCGCGTTGAGCTCAGGGTCATTCGCGATTGCCTGAGCATGACGACGCTTGATCGCCAGATAGTAGTCGGGAAGCTGGTTTGCGGTTTTGGCCTCGAACATTCGGGCGAAAACGGACACTGAACAATTCAGGTTTTTTTCAGCATCCAGCACCTTGTCGCATTGCTGTTTCAGCTGCACCAGGGTGGCTTTTTGTCCCTGTTCAGACTCCAGCCATTTATAAAAATCCGGATCTTCCTTTCTGGTATCAGCTATCGAACTCGTGGTTACAACCAGAAAAAACACAACAAGCATCACGCCACAGATCAGACATGTCTCACGTCGACTGACCGCTCCCATGTTCAACCCATGCTTGAAAACGAGTTTGAGGAATTAGCGCTGCTGCCACCCCGCCCTGCTCATGGAAAGCCAGCTCATAGAAAAATGTAGCTCATCAGGGCCGATACATCAGATACGCCTCACCCGTGACCCGAATCATCGGATGGGGAGTGATCTGGCAGGTATCGACGATACGAAAGCCATGTCGCTCATAAAACCGACGGGCGCCGGTGTTCACCGCGTAGTCGATCAGGCTCAAGCCATTGAGCCCCAGCTGGTTGGCACGGTCGTAAGCGTAGGCGAGGAATTGCTTGCCCAGGCCCTGGTTTCGCCAGCCTTCATGAAGCGCCAGGCTGGAAATATAGAGGGTGTCGGGGATTTCCATTTTGGCGTAGGGCGCCAGCACCGGATCGGTCACAGGCGCCGCCAGCGGATCGTGACGCATCACGTAGCTGTGCATCATGCCAATGACGTTTCCCCGTGCCTCGGCAATGAGGCAGTTCTGCCAGGAAAAATCCACGTCTTCACGGGCATACCGACTGGCACCCACGTCCAGTAAATCCTGACCGGGTTGCGCCAGTTGGCTCCAGATGTAATCCGCAGCACCTTCTGACGAAATCTGAAACAAACGAGCAATCTCCCGCGCATCCGCGCGCAGGGCCGAACGAAATTCAACGGTCATTTATTTTCCCTTGAGGGAGCGAACCTGCTCCGGGCGGCGATCCGACGAATGCGATCTGTCAGTCACATTGATGTTGGATATGACGACCTCTTCGCGAGCAGGCTCGCTCCCACATTAGATCTGTATTGGTTATTCGTTAGCGGACCACGCCTTCTTCGATCAGTAACTTGAGAATCGCCTCAGCCCCCGCCTCGGCACTCAACCCTTTTAGCACCTGCCCGCCACCACCACTGGCCTTGGCCGTCGCAGCTTTCATCCGGTCCGCGCCGCTCTTGGCCTTGATCACCTTCAAGCGTTTAGGCCGTGGCTTGGCCGGTTGCAGGGTGGCGACCGCCAGCAGTTCATCGTCGATCACTTCGACTTCATCCGCCTGCAACACCCCGCGTCGAGCCGGGCCGTAGGCGCTCTGCCGAGGTTTCGGAGCAGCGTTATCCACAGTCGCGAGAAACGGCAGCCGCACTTTCAGGCGACGCCGTTGACCACGGGGCAAGGCTTGCAGCACCAGCGCTGAATTACCGTCAATGGATTCAACTTGAGCCAGCCCCACGACCAGCGGCCAGCCCAGGCTTTCGGCCAGCAAGAACGGCAGCATGCCCGAGCCTTCGCCGGTTTCTGCCTGGCTGCCGGTCAGCACGACTTGTGCACCGGCATCACGCAAATAGGCGGTTAACGCCGGCAGTGCATCGGCGCCTGAAGGTTGTTCAAGCACATGCAACTGTTCCAGGCCCATGCCCAAATAGGCGCGTAGTGCAGGTTCTGCGACGTCGCCGGCATGCAGCACTTGCAGGTTATCCCCAGCGAGTTGCAGGCCCAGTTCCACCGCCCGCGCATCCTGTTCCGCGCGACGTGGCCGGCCGGAGGTCGGGTGGGCGCCGATGGACACCAGGCTGATGATTTTCGTGCTCATAACCCTTTCCTTTCCTTAAGCCGCATCGCGCTTGGCTTCGTTGCGGTAAGCCTCTACCACATCGATCAAGGCTTGAAGAATCTCGGCACTCTCGCCGATCACCGACAGGTCGGCCCGTTTGATCATGTCGCAGCCAGAGTCGAGATTGATCGCCACCACCTTGTCGCAGGCACCGATGCCTTGCAGGTGCTGGATCGCCCCGGAAATCCCCACGGCCACGTAGACCCGTGCGGTGACCCAGGTGCCGGACGCACCGACCTGACGGTCGCGCGCCATGAAGCCATCGTCCACTGCCACACGGGACGCGCCTTCGGTAGCGCCCAACGCTTCGGCCGTCCTGTGGAAAAGTCCCCAGTCCTTGACCCCGTTGCCGCCGGAGAAGATGAATTCGGCTTCGGCCATCGGAATCGCCGCCGGGTCCACCGCCACCGCGCCCAAATCCTCGATACGCGAGAGACTGCGCGCCACCGCTGTGGATAACTCCACCGACAAGGCTTCGTGACGGGTTTCGCTGACCGGTTCTGCGCATTCGACGGCAGCCAGAATCAAGCGAGCGACCGGACGCGCAAGGTCTTGCAAGCCCGCACCGGCGCGGCCGATGCATTCCTGATCCTTGACCTGCCAGACCCGCGTGGCCGGGCGTTCGCCCAGCGCAGCAGCAAAGCGACGACCGAGTTCGCCACCGCCACTGCGGCTGTCCGGCAGCAGCCAATGACGCGGGTTGAACTGGTTATCCACAGCCCGCAGGCCCTGGACTCTTTGTTCCGGTGCATAACCGTTGAATTCGTCGCCATCCAGCACCAGCAAGCGATCGACACCCGCGGTGGTGAAGGCGTTTTCCTTGTGTTCGCCGAAGACCACGGCCAACACCGCGCCGTCGTTGCCGGCCAACTGATGAGCCAGGCCAAGCAAGTCGCGGTCGTGACTGCTCAAGCGGCCGCCGACCATGTCCGGCACCACGCTGATGTAAAACGCAGGTGCAGGCACTTGATGCAGTGGCAACTGGACTTCAACCGCGGCCGAGCGTTTGCTCGCCCCGCCCTGTTGAGCGCCGCTGCGGTCGATTCGCTTGATGCCGTTGGGACCGATAAAACCGATGCCATGGGGATTCTTGCGGATGACGCCGTTAGGCCCCATCCAGCTGTGTTGCGCCGGTTGCATGGCCGCGTGCAGCGGGTGCAGACGGTTGCGGGCGATCCATTCGGCGCGTGGGTCGCGGCGGATAATGTCGCTCATCAGTGGGCCTCCGCAGGTTCACGTTGGGCCGGTTTGGTCGGCTTGCTCGGGGCAGCGTCTTCGAGCAACGCGTCCGCCACCAGTTCGGCGATGTCCTTGATCAGCGGCCGGGGTTCGACCACGCCTTCGAGCATCGCGGTGCACTGTGGACAACCCACGGCCACCAGTTCGGCGCCGGTTTCGCGGATGTCTTCCATGCGCATGTCGGGGATCCGTTGCTTGCCCGGGATGTCGGTGATCGGCGCACCGCCGCCACCGCCGCAGCAGCGGGAGCGGAAACCGGAGCGTTGCATTTCCTTGATCTCGATGCCCAGGGCGCGCAGCACTTCACGCGGTGCTTCGTATTCGCCGTTGTAGCGGCCGAGGTAGCACGGGTCGTGATAAGTCACGCTGCTGCCTTTGTGCTGGCCGAGGTTCAGGGCACCAGCGCCAATGATTTCCGCCATGTAGGTGCTGTGGTGCTGCACGAGGTAGTTGCCGTCGAAGGCGCCGTACTCGTTTTTCAGCACGTGGAAGCTGTGCGGGTCGCAGGTGACGATGCGGTTGAAGCTGTATTTGGCCAGGGTCTGGATGTTGCGTTTGGCCAACAGCTGGAAAGTCGCTTCGTCGCCCAGACGTCGGGCCACGTCGCCGCTGTCGCGTTCTTCCAGGCCCAGTACCGCGAAGTCGACCTTGGCCGCTTTCAGCACTTTGACGAAGGCGCGCAAGGTGCGCTGGTTGCGCATGTCGAAGGCACCGTCGCCGACCCAGAACAGCACGTCGACCGACTTCTTCTCGCTCATCAGATTGAGGTTCAAGTCCGCCGCCCAGTTCATCCGCCCGCCCGGGGCGAAACCGCCAGGGTTGTCGGTGGCGATCAGGTTTTCCAGGACTTCAGCGCCCTTGTTCGGGGTCGCGCCTTTTTCCAGGGTCAGATGGCGGCGCATGTCGACGATGGCATCGACGTGCTCGATCATCATCGGGCACTCCTCGACGCAAGCGCGGCAGGTGGTGCAGGACCACAGGGTTTCCGCGTCCACCAGACCGTTGACGATCGGTTGATGCGGATTGCCGGCGTGCTCGCCAATCGCTTTGCCCGGATACGGGCTGCCGGCGAATTTGGCGTCGGTGCCACCGGCCAGGCCAACGACCATGTCTTGAATCAGTTTTTTCGGGTTCAGCGGCTGGCCGGCAGCGAACGCCGGGCACGCGGCTTCGCACTTACCGCACTGCACGCAAGCGTCGAAGCCGAGCAGTTGGTTCCAGGTGAAATCCTTGGGTTTTTCCACGCCCAGTGGCGCGTTTGGATCGTTCAGGTCCAGCGGTTTCAAACCGGTGGAACGGCCGCCACCAAAACGCTCGGCGCGACGGTGCCAGGCCAGGTGCAGGGCGCCGGCGAAGGCGTGTTTCATCGGCCCGCCCCAGGTCATGCCGAAGAACAGTTCGCTAACGCCCCACAGCACACCGACGCCGAGGATCGCAGCCACCACCCACCCGCCGAAGTTTTCCGGAAGGATGCCGGCGACCGGCAGGGTCAACAGGAAGAAGCTCGCAGAGAACGCCAACAGGCTTTTCGGCAGACGCATCCACGGCCCTTTGGAAAGGCGAGCCGGTGGGTTGCGACGACGCAGGAACATGAAAATCGCACCGACGAACATCACCGCCGAGGCAATCAACAGGGCAACACCGAGAATGCGATTGTGCAGGCCGAAACCGTGAACCAGGATCGCCAGCACAATCGACGCCACCGCACCGCCAGCCGTGGCGACGTGAGTGTTGGCGATGTATTTGTCCCGCGCGACGACATGGTGCAAATCGACCATGTAGCGTTTAGGCATGGCGAACAGGCCGCCGATCAGGTCGACTTTCGAAGCCCGGCCTCGGCGCCACATAGCCACCCGCCGCAACGCGCCCAGGACAGCGAGGCCCAGGGCAGCGAACAACAGGATTGGAAGAAGGGTGTTCAACATGGTGAAGCTCCCACCAAAACATCTTGGAGAAACGCGGTCGATGTAGGAGCTGCCGAAGGCTGCGATCTTTTGATCTGGATCTTAAAAAACAAAGTCAAAAGATTGCAGCCTTCGGCAGCTCCTACACAGGGGATGCGTCAGTGGCTTAGAAATCCTTGCACAACCGCAACGCGTCATAGATCGCCGCGTGGGTGTTGCGCTGCGCCACGCAGTCGCCGATGCGGAACAGCAAGTAGCCGTCGCCCGGCTGGCTCAGCGAAGGTTGCGGCTTGATCGCGAACAGGGCTTCGATGTCCATCTGGCCTTTGTTGCGCGAGCCTTCCTTCAGGGCGTAGTAGATTTCTTCGTCCGGACGCACGCCGTTTTCGACGACGACCTGGTCCACCACCCGCTCCTCTTTGGCGCCGGTGTATTCGTTTTCCAGCACCGCCACCAGCTTGTCGCCTTCGCGATAGACCTTCTCCAGCATCATGTCCCCGGTCATGATCACTTCTTTGGGGTACATGCTGCGGTAGTAGGTCGGGAACGAGGTGCCGCCAATCGCCACGCCCGGTTTGATGTCGTCGGTGACGATCTCGACCTGGCTGCCCTTGTCGGCGAGGAAGTCGGCCGTCGACATCCCGGTGAACTCGCAAATGGTGTCGTAGACCAGCACGTTTTTGCCCGGTGCGACCTTGCCATCGAGGATGTCCCAGCTGCTGACCACCAGACCTTCAGCCGCGCCCCAATGCTCGTTCTGCTCCAGGAATGGATGGCCGCCGACGGCGAGCACCACCACGTCCGGACGCAGGTCGAGAATGGTTGCCGCATCCGCCGCCACGCCCAGGCGCAGGTCGACTTTCAAACGCGCCAGCTCAAGCTGGAACCAGCGGGTGATACCGGCGATCTGGTCCCGTTGCGGGGCTTTCGAGGCCGTGGTGATCTGCCCGCCAATGAATTCTTTTTTCTCGAACAGGGTCACGTCGTGGCCACGTTCGGCGGACACGCGAGCCGCTTCCATCCCGGCAGGGCCGGCACCCACCACCACAACCTTGCGCTTCACACCGGTCGACTTCTCGATGATGTGCGGCACGCCCATGTATTCACGGGAGGTCGCGGCGTTCTGGATGCACAACACGTCCAGACCCTGGTACTGACGGTCGATGCAGTAGTTGGCGCCGACGCATTGTTTGATCTGGTCGACCTGACCCATTTTGATCTTGGCGATCAGGTGCGGGTCGGCGATGTGGGCGCGGGTCATGCCGACCATGTCGACGTAACCGCCTTCCAGAATCCGGGTCGCCTGGTTCGGGTCCTTGATGTTCTGCGCATGCAGAATCGGGGCCTTCACCACTTCCTTGATACCGGCGGCCAAATGCAGGAATGGCTCCGGTGGATAACTCATGTTCGGGATAACGTTGGCCAGGGTGTTGTGGGTGTCGCAACCCGAACCCACCACGCCGATGAAGTCGATCATGCCGGTGTCGTCGTAGTACTTGGCGATCTGCTTCATGTCCTCGTGGGACAAGCCGTCCGGGTGGAATTCGTCACCGCACAGACGGATGCCGACGCAGAAATCCGGGCCGACTTCAGCCCGCACAGCCTTGATCACTTCCAGGCCGAAACGCATGCGGTTCTCGAAGCTGCCGCCCCATTCGTCGGTACGTTTGTTGACCCGCGGGCTCCAGAACTGGTCGATCATGTGCTGGTGCACGGCGGACAGTTCGACGCCGTCCAGGCCACCGGCCTTGGCACGCGCCGCAGCGCTGGCGTAGTTGCCGATCACCCGCCAGATTTCTTCCGGCTCGATGGTTTTGCAGGTCGCACGGTGCACCGGTTCACGGATACCCGACGGCGACAGCAGGGTTGGCCAATGCTCGCCGTCCCAACGCGAGCGTCGGCCCATGTGGGTAATCTGGATCATGATCTTGGCGCCATGCTTGTGCATGGCATCGGCCAGGTTCTGGAAGTGTGGAATGATCCGGTCGTCGGCCAGGTTGACCGACTTCCACCAGCCTTGCGGGCTGTCGATGGCCACACTGGAGGAACCGCCGCAAATCGCCAGGCCGATCCCGCCCTTGGCTTTCTCTTCGTAATACTTGACGTACCGGTCGGTGGTCATGCCGCCGTCGGTGGCATAGACCTCGGCGTGCGCGGTGCTGAGCACGCGGTTGCGGATGGTCAGTTTGCCGATCTGGATCGGCTGGAACATTGCTTCGAAAGCCATGGCGGGTTCCTCGACTTACAACGGCTTGACGGTGAACAGGCCGTCGTCGTGGCCTTCTTCGGAGCCACCGTAAACCTGTTCGGCAACGGTGCGAATCTTGCTGCCGCGAGCTTGCAGAATCTGGTCCATGGCACCGGCAAACCAGCCAGTGAACATGTAGTCGACCTTGCGCCCGACTTTGCCGTACACGTAGACAAACGCCGAGTGTTCGAGCTTGACGCTGGCGGTGCCTTTGTCGAGGTCGATGTCCTGGATCTTGAACAGGCCCCAGCCGCGCTGCGACAGGCGCTTCATGTAGTGCTCGAACACCGCAACGCCTTCCAGGCCGTGGCATTCAGCTTCTTTTTCACACCAGTGCCAAGCGGACTTGTAGCCGGCTTTGTAGAGGATTTCGGCGTAGGCGTCGGCGCCCAGCACTTCCTCGATGCCCATGTGGTTGTTGACGAAGAAGTGACGCGGTACGTACAGCATTGGCAGGGCGTCGGAGGTCCAGACACCGGTTTCGCTGTCGACTTCGATTGGCAATTGCGGGGCGATCTTGGCCATGGAAACTTAACTCCAGAAAAATTTTGGTGTTGCCCCCGGCGCGGACGGCCGGGGGAAAGGATTCAGATTTGCTGTGGCTTACTCGCCCCAGACGTCCTTGAGGACGTTGACCCAGTTCTCACCCATGATCTTGCGGACCACGCGCTCGGAATGACCGCGCTTGAGCAGTGTTTCGGTCAGGTTCGGGAACTCGCCGACGGTGCGGATGCCCAGCGGGTTGATGATCTTGCCGAAGCTGGTCAGGCGGCGGGCGTAGCCCTTGTCATGGGTCAGGTATTCGAAGAAGTCCTGGCCATGGCCCTGGGTGAAGTCGGTGCCGATACCGATGGCGTCTTCGCCGACGATGTTCATGGTGTATTCGATGGCTTCGGCGTAATCGTCGATGGTCGAATCGATGCCCTTGGCCAGGAACGGCGCGAACATGGTCACGCCGACGAAACCGCCGTGATCGGCGATGAACTTCAGTTCTTCATCGGATTTGTTGCGCGGGTGAATTTTCAGACCCGACGGCAGGCAATGGGAGTAGCAGACCGGTTTCTTCGATTCGAGGATAACTTCTTCGGAGGTTTTCGAACCCACGTGGGACAGGTCGCACATGACGCCGACGCGGTTCATCTCGGCAACGATTTCACGACCGAAACCCGACAGGCCGCCATCACGCTCGTAGCAACCGGTGCCAACGAGGTTTTGGGTGTTGTAGCACATCTGCACAATACCGACGCCCAGCTGCTTGAAGACCTCGACATAGCCGATCTGGTCTTCAAAAGCGTGGGCATTCTGGAAGCCGAACAGGATGCCGGTCTTGCCCTGCTCTTTTGCCTTGCGGATATCGGCGGTGGTGCGCACTGGAATCACCAGGTCGCTGTTTTCGCGGATCAGCTTCTGGCTGGCGGCGATATTGTTGACGGTGGCCTGGAAGCCCTCCCACACCGACACGGTGCAGTTGGCCGCGGTCAGACCGCCCTTGCGCATGTCTTCGAACAGCTCACGGTTCCATTTGGCAATAATCAGACCGTCGATAACGATGCTGTCGGCGTGCAATTCGGCTGGGCTCATCAGGCTGTCCCCTATTAGCGATTCGTGCGCCGAATCGTGTGCCGGCGCTTTGGGGCCAGCATATGCCTGAGGGAGGGGGCAGCCGGGTGCAAAAACGACAGGGGGTTTGCCGAAAGCGTCAATCCGCGACAAAGGGTCGTCGCCGGACGTCATGGGCCACCTGTTCAAGGGCCTGCGCATGGGCCAGAATTCGCGCCATTACTGGATGTTTCACTGAATAAGGGGCGGCGACGCAATGAAATCGATCTTCCTGGCTTTGGCACTGATAGCGACCGGTGTACACGCGGCTGAAGAGTCCGACGATAACCCCTGCGACAAAGTCGAAAACGAGGTCCAGACCCTGGAATGCTCGGTCTACAGCAAAACCACCGCCGAAGACCTGCTGAAAGACAACTACCAAACCCTGACCGAGCGCATGCAATCGCTCTACGGCAAGAACCCGGCGCAACTGACCGACATCACCGCCAAGCTCAAGGCCGCACAACAGCAATGGCTGAAGACCCGGGAAGCGGATTGCGCGGTTGAGGCGTTTCCGGCGACGAGCGGTAGCAAGGCATTCACGATTGCGCAGAATGATTGCGTGGCGCGGATGAGCGATGAGCGGTCGGAGTTTTTGGAGTCGATTGGGCAGGAGTGATGTTGTGGTCGGGCAACATCCCGACATGCTTCGTTAATTGGCCGACAGCGAAATATAAGTAAAGATTCTTAATCTTATAAAAGACTTATATTCGAGAGACCAAAAACACGATGAATGCACCTACTGACGTTCAGATCATCAATGACGCAGATGGGAATCCCGCTTTTGTGGTCATTCCCTACGCGCAATATGTGGCGCAGAAGATTGAGCCCGATCTGATTCCCCATGAAGTTGTCAGCCGTATCGTCGACGGCGCAACGCCAATTCGCGCCTGGCGCGAACATCTGAACCTTACTCAGGATGAAGTGGCCAAACGCATGGGTATCTCCCAACCGGCCTTTGCCCAGCAGGAGACCGTCGCCAAGCCTCGCAAGGCGACCCGTGAGAAAATTGCCGCGGCTTTTGGCATCAACGCCGATCAGCTTGAGCTGTAAGCTGCACGCCATCAGCCAGTTAAGGAATTCAAATGAAAATCTGCGGCATCGAAATCAAAGGCAGCGAAGCCATCATCGCCGTGGCCTCTCTCGACGGTCAGGCGCTGAGCCACGTCGCCCTGGCCACCAAGAAAATCGCCCTCGACGATGACGACGAAGCCGCGAACGTCAAAGTCTTTGCCGCTCAAGTGGCATCGTTTGTGCGCGAGAACTCCATCGATCGGATCGCGATCAAGAAACGCAGCAAGAAAGGCGAGTTCGCCGGTGGGCCGACCACGTTCAAAATCGAGGGTGTTTTCCAGCTGTTGGAAAATTGCGAGGTCACGCTGCTGTCGCCACAGACGATTAATGCGCAGAACAAGAAGTTCGATTTTGCACTGCCGGGGACGCTAAACAAGTATCAGCATGAAGCGTTTAAAGCGGCCTGCTCAGCGCTGATGAAGAAGTAACGTCCTCCACCGATCGTTCCCACGCTCCGCGTGGTAATGCATCCCGTGACGCTCCGCGTCACATCTTGAAGCGGACGCAGAGCGTCCCTGGCGGCATTCCCACGCAGAGCGTGGGAACGATCATGCCTTCGCGGTACGCCTGTCCTCCCGCGGACACCGTTCAAACTTCGCCCGATAGCTGCGGGTGAAATACGACGGTGATTCAAACCCGCAAGCAATGCTTACCTCCAGCACGCTCATATCAGTCTGGCGCAACAGCTGCCGCGCCTTCTCCAGCCGCAAGCGCAGGTAGAAATTGCTCGGCGTGTCGTTCAGGTGCAGGCGGAACAATCGCTCCAACTGCCGTCGCGTGACCTTGATCGATTCGGCCAATTCCAGCGTGCTCAGCGGCGGTTCGCTGTGCTGCTCCATCTCCCCAATCACATGCACCAGTTTCTTATTACTGATGCCATAACGCGTGGCGACTTCCATGCGCTGGTGGTCTTTGCGCGGGCGGATGCGGCCGAGCACGAATTGTTCGCTGACCTGGATCGCCAGTTCCGGACCGTGGGCCTGGCTGATGAGGTCGAGCATCAGGTCGATGGACGCAGTGCCGCCGGCGGAGGTAATGCGTCGACGATCGATCTCGAACAGCTCCTGGGTAACGCTGAGCTGCGGATAGGACTCCTTGAACGCGTCGATGGCTTCCCAGTGCAGGGTCAGGCGATGGCCGTCGAGCAGGCCGGCTTCGGCGAGGACGAAACTGCCGGTGTCGATGGCGCCGAGGGTCACGCCTTCGTTGTCCAGGCGGCGCAGCCAGTGTTCCAGCGCGGGCGTGGCGAATTTCAGCGGTTCGAAGCCCGCGATCACCAATAAGGTCGCCCCTTTTTTCAGCGGTTCCAGCGCCGCATCGGCGTTGACCGACATGCCGTTGCTGGCCAGCACCGCGCCGCCGTCCGCGCTGAGCACATGCCAGCGGTAGAGCTCACCACGAAAGCGATTGGCGACCCGCAACGGCTCGATGGCCGAGATGAAACCGATGGCCGAGAAACCCGGCATCAACAAGAAGTAGAAATCCTGGGACATGGAGCGCACTCGACTGACAGGTAACGAGAGGGCGGGAAGCGTGTGGACGTTGATACGCCACTTGCGAGAGGCATTCAAGAGCGCAGGTCGCTGCAGTGCAAGAGCTGGTCGCCGCAGTGCGCTTTAGCGGGCCTCAAGCTGCGTAACTTGGCATCACCGGCGCACGAAGACGCCCGGACCCACAATAATGAACTGCCGAGGAACCTGAGATGAAACGACTGATCAGCAGCTGTGTTCTTGCACTCAGCGGTACCGCTTTCCTGAGCGCCAGCGTCATGGCGGCCGAACCTGCTTCATGCCAGAACGTACGCATGGGCGTCGTGAACTGGACCGACGTGATCGCGACCAGCGCCATGACCCAAGTCCTGCTCGATGGCCTCGGCTACAACACCAAACAAACCAGCGCTTCCCAGCAAATCATCTTCGCCGGGATCCGCGACCAGCGCCTGGACTTGTTCCTGGGCTACTGGAACCCGCTGATGACCCAGACCATTACCCCGTTCGTCTCGGCCAATCAGGTCAAGGTGCTTGAGGCGCCAAGCCTGAAAGACGCCCGCGCCACGCTCGCGGTACCGACTTACCTCGCCGACAAGGGCCTCAAAACCTTCGCCGACATCGCCAAGTTTGAAAAAGAACTGGGCGGCAAGATTTACGGCATCGAGCCAGGTTCGGGCGCCAACACCCAGATCAAGGCGATGATCGCCAAGAACCAGTTTGGCCTCGGCAAGTTCCAGTTGGTCGAGTCCAGTGAGGCCGGCATGCTCGCGGCGGTGGATCGCGCCGTGCGACGCAAAGAGGCTGTGGTGTTCTTCGGCTGGGCGCCGCATCCGATGAACGTCAACGTGCAGATGACCTACCTCACCGGCAGCGACGACGCTCTGGGCCCGAACGAAGGCATGGCCACGGTCTGGACCGTCACCGCGCCGAAATACGCCGAGCAATGCCCGAACATCGGCAAGTTGCTGAGCAACCTGACCTACACCGCCGAAGACGAGAGCCGGATGATGCAACCGCTGCTGGATCACAAGGACGCTTTCGAGTCGGCCAAGCAATGGCTGAAAGATCACCCGCAAGACAAGCAACGCTGGCTCGAAGGCGTGACCACCTTCGATGGCAAACCCGCTGCTGAAAACCTGCAACTGACCACCAAATAAACCCGATTGAACCACCGACTCGCAGCCCGACCGGGCTGCGAACGGAATCATCACGCCTGCAAGGAACCCGCCTCATGAACCACGACGTCATCATCACCTGCGCACTCACCGGTGCTGGCGACACGACCAGCAAAAGCCCACACGTGCCGGTCACCCCGAAACAAATCGCCGCTGCCGCCGTGGAAGCTGCCAAGGCTGGCGCCACCGTCGTTCACTGCCACGTTCGCAACCCCGAAACCGGCAAATTCAGCCGTGATGTCGCGCTGTATCGCGAAGTGATGGAGCGCATCCGCGAGGCGGACGTCGACATCATCGTCAACCTCACCGCCGGCATGGGCGGCGACCTGGAAATCGGCGCTGGCGAGAACCCGATGGAGTTCGGCCCGAACACCGACCTGGTCGGCCCGCTGACCCGTCTGGCTCACGTTGAAGAACTGCTGCCGGAAATCTGCACCCTCGATTGCGGCACCCTGAACTTCGGCGACGGCGACACCATCTACGTGTCCACCCCGGCCCAGCTACGCGCTGGCGCCAAACGCATTCAAGAGCTGGGCGTGAAGGCCGAGCTGGAAATCTTCGACACCGGTCACCTGTGGTTCGCCAAGCAGATGATCAAGGAAGGCCTGCTCGACGACCCGCTGTTCCAACTCTGCCTGGGCATCCCGTGGGGCGCGCCGGCCGACACCACCACCATGAAAGCCATGGTCGACAACCTGCCTGCCAATGCGGTCTGGGCCGGGTTCGGCATCGGTCGCATGCAAATGCCGATGGCTGCGCAAGCGGTGCTACTTGGCGGCAACGTGCGGGTCGGCCTGGAAGACAACATCTGGCTGGACAAAGGCGTACTGGCGACCAACGGCCAACTGGTCGAACGCGCCTCGGAAATCCTCAGCCGTCTCGGCGCCCGTGTTCTGACGCCGGCGGAAGGCCGGGCAAAAATGGGCCTGACCAAGCGCGGTTAACCCGAACCTACACCTCACCTGTGGGAGCGGGTGTGGTGAGGGGATTTATCCCCGTTCGGCTGCGAAGCAGTCGCAAACTCGGTGAATGCGGTTTATCTGAAACACCGCAGTCACAGGTTTAGGGCCGCTTCGCGACCCAGCGGGGATAAATCCCCTCGCCACACAAGCCCGCTCCCACAAGGGATCACCGAATTCTTTTAGGACGTCGCCATGAGCTTTATCACTGAAATCAAAACCTTCGCCGCCTTGGGCAGCGGTGTCATCGGCAGCGGTTGGGTGTCCCGCGCCCTCGCCCACGGCCTCGACGTGGTGGCCTGGGACCCGGCGCCCGGTGCCGAAGCCGCGCTGCGCAAACGCGTCGCCAATGCCTGGGGTGCTTTGGAGAAGCAGGGCCTTGCGCCGGGTGCATCGCAGGATCGGCTGCGCTTTGTCGCCACCATTGAAGAGTGCGTTCGCGACGCGGATTTCATTCAGGAAAGCGCCCCTGAGCGTCTGGACCTGAAACTGGAACTGCACAGCAAAATCAGCGCGGCGGCCAAGCCCAATGCCTTGATCGGTTCCAGTACTTCCGGCCTGTTGCCAAGCGAGTTCTACGAGAGTTCGACACACCCTGAACGCTGCGTGGTCGGCCACCCGTTCAACCCGGTTTACCTGCTGCCCTTGGTGGAAGTGGTTGGCGGCAAAAACACCGCGCCGGAAGCTGTTCAAGCGGCAATGAAAGTCTATGAATCCTTAGGCATGCGTCCGCTGCATGTGCGCAAGGAAGTACCCGGTTTTATCGCCGACCGCTTGCTCGAAGCGCTGTGGCGTGAGGCGCTGCACCTGGTCAACGACGGTGTGGCGACCACTGGTGAAATCGATGATGCGATTCGCTTTGGCGCGGGTCTTCGCTGGTCGTTCATGGGCACGTTCTTGACGTATACCCTGGCGGGTGGCGATGCGGGCATGCGGCACTTCATGGCGCAATTCGGGCCGGCGTTGCAGTTGCCGTGGACGTATTTGCCGGCGCCGGAGCTGACAGACAAGTTGATTGATGATGTGGTGGATGGCACTAGTGATCAGTTGGGCACGCACAGCATTTCGGCGTTGGAGCGCTATCGTGATGATTGCTTGCTGGCGGTTTTGGAGGCGGTGAAAACCACCAAAGAGAAGCATGGGATGGCGTTTGCCGACTGATAGTGATCGGCTGGAGATCGCCCCCTCACCCTAACCCTCTCCCCAGAGGGTAGAGGGAACTGACCGAGGTGTACTTAGAGCGACATCGACCTGAAAGAACTGAGTCGAACTCAGGCTTTGAAAAGCATGGAGATCGGCCCCCTTTCCCCCTCTCCCCTATGGGGAGAGGGCTGGGGTGAGGGGTGGATCTTGAACCATAAACATTCCCACCTCCCGGAACCCCAATCATGCCCACCCTAACCACCTACCAAACCAAAATCATCCCCGACTGGGTCGACTACAACGGCCACCTGCGCGACGCCTTCTACCTGCTCATCTTCAGCTACGCCACCGATGCGCTGATGGATCGCCTGGGCATGGACAGCAACAACCGCGAAGCCAGCGGCAATTCGCTGTTCACCCTCGAACTGCACCTCAATTACCTGCACGAAGTGAAGCTCGACGCCGACGTCGAAGTGCACACCCAAATCATCGGCCACGACAGCAAACGCCTGCACCTCTATCACAGCCTGCATCTGGTCGGAGATGAGAAGGAGCTGGCGGGTAACGAGCAAATGCTGTTGCACGTCGACCTCGCCGGACCGCGCTCCGCACCGTTCAGCGAAGACACTTTGAGCAAGCTTCAAGCCATCGTCGCCGAGCAAACCGACCTTCCCGCCCCCGACTACATTGGCCGAGTGATCGCGTTACCCCCTAAAAAATAACAAGGAGATCGCCATTGAACACCGCCGCCGCTTTTGCCGACTTCCGTACCTACCCGTTGATCAGCGCGTTGACCGCCGTACACACCCTGGCGGACCGAATTCAAGTGAAGTGGGCCGATGACCGTGTCAGCCCGTTTCATCATCAGTGGCTGCGGGACAACTGTCCGTGCCCGCTGTGCGTCTACACCGTAACCCGCGAGCAAGTGCTGGAAATCGTCGACGTCGCCGAAAACCTGAAGCCCTCGGACGTCAGCATTGATGCCGAAGGCTGCCTGCGTGTCGACTGGCAGGACGGCCATCTCAGCCGCTTCGATCCTGGCTGGTTACGGGCCCATGCTTACGACGATGAGTCCCGCGCCGAGCGCCGGGCCGCCAAGCCCAAAAGCCAGCTCTGGAACAGCGACCTGACGCTGCCGGTATTCGACTACCAGGCGTTGATGAACGACAACGACGCCCTGCTGCAATGGCTGCTGGCCGTGCGCGATACCGGCCTGACCCAGGTGCGCGGCGTGCCCACCGAGCCGGGCTCGTTGAAGTTGATCGCCCAGCGGATTTCTTTCATCCGCGAGAGCAATTTTGGCGTGCTGTTCAACGTGCAATCCAAGGCCGATGCCGACAGCAATGCCTACACCGCTTTCAACCTGCCGCTGCACAGCGATTTGCCGACCCGGGAGTTGCAACCGGGGCTGCAATTTCTGCATTGCCTGGTCAATGACGCTGACGGTGGCGAGAGTATTTTCGTCGACGGTTTTGCCATTGCCGAAGCCTTGCGCCATGAAGATCCCGAGGCGTTCAAGAGCCTCTGCGAAATACCTGTGGAGTTCCGCAACAAAGACCGCCACAGCGACTACCGCCGTCTCGCTCCGATCATCGCGCTGGATGCCTTTGGGCAGGTTTCGGAAATTCGCATGGCGAATTTCCTGCGCGGTCCGTTCGATGCGTCGGTCGAGCAGATGCCCGCTCTCTATCACGCCTACCGCCGCTTTATTGCGATGACTCGCGAAACACGGTTCCGCGTGATGACACGGTTAAACCCCGGCGAAATGTGGTGTTTCGACAACCGCCGCACCCTCCACGCCCGCAACGCCTTCGACCCCGCCACTGGTGCCCGGCATTTCCAGGGGTGCTATGTCGATCGGGATGAATTGTTGTCGCGCATCCTCGTTCTTCAGCGTTAAACCGCCAAAAGATCGCAGCCTTCGGCAGCTCCTACAGTGGTTGTGTGCACCCGTGAAATGACGGGGTACGCTGTACCTGTAGGAGCTGCCGAAGGCTGCGATCTTTTGCTTTCAGCAAGGCAAAAAAAACCCCGATCAAGCCGTGACAGGATCGGGGCAGAGGTGGGTACTGTTGAGGAGCCGTTGCGCGAGGGTGACCAAACCTTCGTGAAGCCAGCTGATCCCAGTGTGCCCACTCTCCTCCTGCGCAAGTTAGCCGAAAACGACCTGTTCATAGGTATTGCGGCCATTGCGACAAATCGTCCTTGCCGCCACTCCGCACCCCTACGAGAATCGAGCCACGACACCGTTCCCTGAAGAAGGATTGCGTCATGATGTACGCCGATTTGATAGACCAGGAAGACCTGTTGGGCCAGCTCAAGGCGTTAGGATTCGCTGTGCCCCCTGGTGCAACCGCTGAACAGGCCTGCGAATGCGCGGTACGGGGTTTGAACAACGAACGGGCAACGGAACTGCGCACGATGGTCAAGCAGATGTACACCAGCAGCGCGACCATTCTGCCGGCCGTGCGCCAGGCCATCGATAGGCAATTGCTGCCCGCGTTGGCTGAATATCAACAGAGCCGTAGCGCCTGATAGAACCCATCGTCGGAACGCCGCCCGGAGCAAGCTCGCTCCCACAGTTGACCGCATTCCCCTGAGAGAACTCGGTCAATGTGGGAGCGAGCCTGCTCGCGATGAATCCAACCCGGTCTAGAGCCTTACGCTGGCGAACGTCGATTCGTTACGCGCCTGACTCAGCGCCGACAACGGCCCGGACAACGGTGACAGCACCAGTGCTTGCGGCAGCGGCATCATCGCCACTTGTTGGGTGGTGTTGGAACCTACGCGTTCGTCACGCGGCGGAATGCCGAAGTATTCGCGGTAGCACTTGGAGAAGTGCGGCGTAGACACGAAGCCACACACCGATGCCACTTCGATGATCGACATCGGCGTTTGCTTGAGCAGCTGCCGGGCGCGGATCAAGCGCAGTTTCAGGTAGTAACGCGACGGCGAGCAGTGCAGGTATTTCTGGAACAGCCGCTCCAGCTGACGACGCGACACGGCGACGTACACCGCCAGTTCGTCGAGGTCGATCGGCTCTTCGAGGTTGGCCTCCATCAGCGCGACGATTTCCTGCAACTTCGGCTGGTTGGTGCCGAGCATGTGCTTGAGCGGCACACGCTGGTGATCCTGCTCGTTGCGGATGCGCTCGTAGACAAACATCTCCGAGATCGCGGCGGACAGTTCACGACCGTGATCGCGGCTGATCAGGTGCAGCATCATGTCCAGCGGCGCGGTGCCGCCGGAGCTGGTGAAACGGTTACGGTCGAGGGTGAACAAACGCGTACTCATGGCCACACGCGGGAAAGCTTCCTGCATCGAGGCCAGGCATTCCCAGTGCACGCTGCAATCGAAACCGTCCAGCAGGCCGGCGCACGCCAGGGCCCAGCTGCCGGTGCAGACCGCACCGAGACGGCGCGACTGACGCGCCTGGCTTTGCAGCCACGAAACGTGTTCACGGGTAACAGTGCGCTGGATGCCGATACCGCCGCAGACAATGATGGTGTCCATGGCAGGTGCTTTGTGCATGGAGCAGTCGGGGGTGATCTGCAGACCGTCACTGGCCCAGACCTGACCACCGTCGACTGTGATCGTGGTCCAGCGATACAGCTCACGACCGGACAATTGGTTGGCCATGCGCAGGGGTTCTACTGCGGAGGCCAGAGAAATAAGCGTGAAATTGTCCAGCAGCAAAAAGCCGATGGATTGAGGCGCACGGTTCTGGGGTTGGGCCCCGGAGTTGAACGTCGTCATCGCGGTATCTCCTCACACAAAGCGGGTGATGGCCTCAGGCGGAGGCTCTTGTTATTGCCATCGTTCTCGCGTGGGAGACGGGCTTTGTAATGACAGAGCAAATGCCATGCCTAAAGTTGAATGGCCGTTCAATAACTCCTGAAAACGACGTCGCGCCGCGTCTATATAAGCCGTGCCGCAAGTGGGGGTTATAAGTGCCATTATCGGCGGGAGGCGCTCTGCCCCGTTGGGCGTGAGCAAATCGGTAGCACTTGTGGGAACAGGGCTACAGCGACCTGAGGGAGAGTGTCACCACAAGCACAGGTGACAGGCGGTAATGGCCAACTTGGATCCCGGATCTCGGGCCAGTCGCTTATCTGTAAGCGACGCTCCAAAACGTGGCGCGTTTTGATTCCGGTGTTCACTTAGCGCGCAGTTTTGACTGGTCTGACGCCTTCGCGGGCAAGCCTCGCTCCTACAGGGATCGCGTGATTCTGTAGGAGCGAGGCTTGCCCGCGAACGGGGTCAACTCGGTATCAGCACTCCACCGCGCTAACCGCCAACCCACCCCGCGATGTCTCTTTATATTTGTCATGCATATCGGCACCGGTATCACGCATGGTGCGGATCACCCGATCCAGCGAGATAAAGTGCTGACCGTCGCCACGCAGCGCCATCTGCGCTGCGTTGATGGCTTTCACCGCGGCAATCGCATTGCGCTCGATGCACGGTACTTGCACCAGCCCACCCACCGGGTCGCAGGTCAGGCCGAGGTTGTGTTCCAGGCCAATTTCCGCCGCGTTACACAGTTGCTCCGGTGTCGCACCCAGAATCTCCGCCAGCCCGGCCGCCGCCATGGCGCAGGCCGAACCGACTTCGCCCTGGCAACCGACTTCGGCACCGGAAATAGAAGCGTTTTTCTTGCACAGAATCCCTACCGCCGCCGCACTGAGGAAATAGTCGACTACGTTGGCGTCAGTCACCACCTCGCTGAACTTCATAAAGTAGTGCAGCACCGCCGGAATGATCCCCGCCGCGCCATTGGTCGGTGCCGTCACCATGCGCCCACCGGCGGCGTTCTCTTCGTTGACCGCCAGGGCGAACAGGTTGACCCACTCCATCGCGCTCAAGGTCGAGCCGATGACGTTGGGTTTTCCCAGCTCTTGCAAGCTACGGTGCAACTTGGCCGCGCGCCGGCGCACATTCAGGCCGCCGGGCAAGATGCCTTCGTGCTTGAGGCCCTGATCGACGCAATCCTGCATAGCGCGCCAGAGTGTCATCAGGCCAGCGCGGATTTCCTCTTCGCTGCGCCAGACCTTCTCGTTGGCCATCATCAATTCGGCGACGCGCAGGTTGTGCTTCTGGCAGAGACTGAGCAGCTCGACGGCGGTGGAGAAATCGTACGGCAGCACGGTGCGGTCCAGATCGACCACGCCGCTTGAAGCCTGTGCCTCATCAACGACAAAACCGCCGCCGATGGAATAGTAGGTGTCGCGATGCAGCTCGCCGTCATCACCTTCGACGATCAGCGTCATGGCGTTGGGGTGGAATGGCAGGTTCTCGTCGATCAGGCGCATGTCCCGGGCCCAGATGAACGGGACCGACAAACGACCGTCGAGCAACAGCGTGTGGGTTTCGCGCAGGGTTTCGATGCGAATGCCGATTTGCGACGGATCGATCGCGTCCGGCCACTCGCCCATCAGGCCCATGATCACTGCGTTGTCGCTGCCGTGACCGATGCCGGTGGCCGACAACGAACCATAAAGCTGAACTTCGACGCGCCGTACTTGTTCCAAAAGACCCTGCTCACGCAAACCTTGCACGAACAGCGCCGCGGCGCGCATTGGTCCCACGGTGTGCGAACTGGAAGGGCCGATGCCGATTTTGAACAGGTCGAAAACACTGATAGCCATTACTGCCGAACTCCTGGATGTGCCAACTCCAGACGCAAAAGCGCCCAGTGACGGAGCTGCTACGCTCAAGCTGCAATCCGCCGAGATGGCCGCATCATCAGGCTTTTGTCATGTCGTTCGACGTCTCACACCGACGCACTCATGCCCACCAACGCCGCGAGGCTTTGACGCTGCGTTTTCGCCGTTTTTTTGCGGATCGGAGGGGCAAAGGGGGCTGAAAAAAGCTGTAAACGACGTCACCGACACTGGATGCGACCATCCCTGTACTGGTTACGACGCACCCTGTAGGCGTCAGATTTTCACTGGTACATGATCGTATCGACTCGATTGCAAGGCGCCGTGGTAGAGATGTCTCCAAAACGCCATCCAACCGCAACCTATAAGTGCGGTGGTCCAGTCGGAACACTGCCAAAAAAAACACCAAGGAGTCCATCCATGAAAGGTTCCCCGTCGTTGTTGTTGGCCGCCATGCTGAGTCTGCCGTTACTGGCTCAAGCCGCAGAACCCGCTCAGTGCAGCACCGTAAACTTCTCCGATGTCGGCTGGACTGACATTACCGTCACCACCGCCACCACCAGCGTCGTTCTCGATGCGCTCGGCTACAAGACCAAAACCACGATGATTTCCGTTCCGGTGACCTACAAGTCCCTGGCCGACGGCAAGAACATGGACGTGTTCCTGGGTAACTGGATGCCGACCATGGAAAACGACATCAAGGCCTACCGCGATGCCGGCACCGTGGAGACCCTGCGCGCCAACCTGGAAAACGCAAAATACACACTCGCCGTCCCCGAAGAGTTGTATAACAAGGGTCTGAAAGATTTCGCCGACATCGCCAAGTTCAAGAAAGAACTCGACGGCAAGATCTATGGCATCGAACCAGGCAACGACGGCAACCGCCTGATCCAGAGCATGATCGACAAGAACGCCTTCGGCTTGAAAGACGCCGGCTTCAAGGTGGTCGAGTCCAGCGAGGCAGGCATGCTCTCGCAAGTCGATCGCGCCCAGCGCCGCAACACCGCCGTGGTGTTCCTGGGCTGGGAACCACACCCGATGAACACGCGTTTCAAGATGAAGTACCTGACCGGCGGCGACGACTATTTCGGCCCGAACTTCGGCCAGGCAACCATCTACACCAACACCCGCAAGGGCTATGCGCAGGAATGCAGCAACGTCGGTCAGTTGCTGAAAAACCTGCAGTTCACGCTGAACATGGAAAGCACCCTGATGGGCAACGTCCTGGACGACAAAATGAAGCCTGACGCGGCCGCCAAGGCCTGGCTGAAAAAGAATCCACAGGTCCTCGATACCTGGCTCGCTGGCGTGACCACCATTGACGGTAAACCAGGCCTGGAGGCCGTGAAAGCCAAGCTCGCGCAGTAAATCGCTTACGCCGGGCGAGCGTGCTCGCCTGGGCTGTTTATTCCTTGCATGCGGACGTTCACTACCATGCTGATTGATCAGAAAATACCTTTAGGCCAGTACATCGCGGGCTTCGTTGAATGGTTGACGCAAAACGGCGCCAGCACCTTCGACGCAATCGCCGTGTCACTGGAAACGATGATCCACGGCGTGACTTTTGCGCTGACCTGGTTCAACCCGCTGGCATTGATCGGCCTCATCGCGCTACTGGCACACTTCATTCAACGAAAGTGGGGCCTGACCGTTTTTGTCATCGCCTCCTTCCTGCTGATCCTCAATCTGGGGTACTGGCAGGAAACCATGGAAACCCTTGCCCAGGTGTTGTTCGCCACCCTGGTCTGCGTGGTCATCGGCGTGCCGTTGGGCATTGTCGCCGCGCATAAACCGATGTTTTACACACTGATGCGTCCGGTGCTCGATCTGATGCAGACCGTGCCGACCTTCGTGTACCTCATTCCTACCCTGACCCTCTTCGGTCTGGGTGTGGTCCCGGGTCTGATCTCCACGGTGGTGTTCGCGATTGCCGCGCCTATCCGCCTGACCTACCTGGGTATCCGTGATGTTCCCGCAGAATTGATGGATGCCGGCAAAGCCTTTGGCTGCTCGCGCCGTCAACTGCTCGCGCGCATCGAACTGCCTTACGCCATGCCAAGCATCGCGGCCGGTATCACCCAGTGCATCATGCTGTCGCTGTCGATGGTGGTGATCGCGGCACTGGTGGGCGCCGACGGCCTGGGCAAACCCGTGGTCAACGCACTGAACACTGCTGATATCGCCCTGGGCTTCGAAGCCGGCCTGGCGATCGTACTGCTGGCGATCATGCTCGACCGTATCTGCAAACAACCCGACGCTAAAGTAGGGGGTGACGCATGAGCATTATTCGCTTCGAAGACGTCGACGTAATCTTCTCCAAAGACCCGCGCGAGGCCTTGAAACTCCTCGACCAAGGCATGACCCGTGACCAGATCCTGAAAAAGACCGGGCAGATTGTTGGCGTAGAAAAGGCCAGCCTGGACGTCGAAAAGGGTGAAATCTGTGTACTGATGGGCCTGTCCGGCTCAGGCAAGTCCAGCTTGCTGCGCTGCATCAACGGCCTCAACACCGTCAGCCGCGGCAAGTTGTTCGTCGAGCACGAAGGCAAGCAGATCGACATCGCTTCCTGCACCCCGGCGGAACTGAAAATGATGCGCACCAAGCGCATTGCGATGGTGTTCCAGAAGTTCGCCCTGATGCCTTGGCTGACCGTTCGCGAGAACATCAGCTTCGGTCTGGAAATGCAGGGTCGTCCGGAGAAAGAACGGAAAAAACTGGTCGATGAAAAACTTGAGCTGGTGGGCCTGACCCAGTGGCGCAACAAGAAGCCGGACGAGCTCTCCGGTGGTATGCAGCAACGTGTGGGCCTGGCCCGCGCGCTGGCGATGGATGCCGACATTCTGCTGATGGACGAACCGTTCTCGGCCCTTGACCCGCTGATCCGCCAAGGCCTGCAAGACGAACTGCTGGAACTGCAAAGCAAGCTGAACAAAACCATCGTGTTCGTGAGCCACGACCTCGATGAAGCCCTGAAGCTCGGCAGCCGTATCGCAATCATGAAAGACGGCCGCATTGTTCAGTACAGCGTGCCGGAAGAGATCGTGTTGAACCCTGCGGACGATTACGTGCGGACCTTCGTGGCCCACACCAACCCGCTGAACGTACTGTGCGGTCGCAGCCTGATGCGCACCCTCGACAACTGCAAACGCATCAACGGTTCGGTGTGTCTGGATCCGGGCGGTGATTCGTGGCTGGACCTGGCGGAAGGCAACACCATCAAGGGCGCTCGCCAGAACGGCGCGAGCCTGGATCTGCAGAACTGGGTGCCGGGTCAAGCGGTTGAAGGGTTGGGTCGTCGGCCAACGGTAGTGGATTCGAACATCGGCATGCGCGAAGCGCTGCAGATTCGTTATCAGACGGGCAACAAACTGGTGCTGCACGACAACAACAAGGTGGTCGGGATTCTCGGGGATAGTGAGCTGTATCACGCACTGCTCGGCAAGAATCTGGGGTAAGGCAACACACACAAAAACGCCGCGAGAGGATCGCGGCGTTTTTGTTAGTGCAGACATCAGGCTCGGAACGCTGACAAATGTGGCGAGGGGATTTATCCCCGTTGGGCAGCGAAGCGGCCCCAAAACCAGGCACAGCGGTATTTCGGGAGATCGCGTTGGCAGGTTTTACGACTGCTGCGCAGCCGAACGGGGATAAATCCCCTCGCCACAATGGATCTGCGGTGCAGCTACTTGCACCGCATCACCTCAAGTCTCAGCTATAGACACGGCCAAGGAGTTGCCGATGGCTTTCAAACTGATCGAGCACGTCACGGGTGATCTGATCCTGAGTGAAGCCCATCAAGTCGTAGTCCTGGCTGCCGTTGTGCAGGTACACCTCGGCGCGGTAGTAACGTGCACGCGGTTCATCAGCACTTTCAGCCGAAACCGTGTCGCTCGCCGCTGCCAGATAGCCGTCCAGGCTTACTTCGTAGACAAAAGGGTTGCCCTCTTCCATCTCGATCCGCACGCCCATGCAGCGTTTCGATTTGCCCAGCAACGTCTGCACATCCAGACCCTGAGTGCGCAATTGCACAGCCGCATCTTCCAGCGCCGGGCTGACTTGCTTGTCCATGAAACGCTGAACAATCGACTGATTCGGCTGCAAGTCCAGCTGCGTCAAACGCTCGCTGAAACCACGACGACCGCGGGCTGCGAGCTCCGCTTGCTCCTGTTCGATCTGCACGTCCTGGCGCATCGCCTTGTGCAAGCCGAACATGAAGAACACCAGCACCACCGAGAACGGCAGACCGGCCAGCACCACCATGGTTTGCATGGCTTCGAAGTTACCGGCGAACAGCAGGCCGATGGTCACCAGCGTGATCACCGCCGACCAGAAGATCCGCAGCCAGTGCGGAGCGTCTTCGTCGACGTTGCCGCCCTTGCACGAAAGGTTCGCCATCATCACCGCGCCGGAATCCGCCGGGGTCAGGAACAGCACGAAACCGACAAAGATCGACACGCCGATCACAATCTTCGACGCCGGGTAATGCTCAAGCAATTGGTAGATCGCCATGGACGGCTGTTCCAGCGCCGTCTTGCCGAGCTCCACTGCCCCATGGTTCATCACCAGGTCCAGGGCCGAGTTACCGAAGATCGACAGCCACGCCAGGGTGAAACCCAGTGGAATCAGCAGCACGCCGGCCACCAGTTCGCGCACCGTGCGACCACGGGAAATACGCGCAATGAACATGCCGACGAATGGGGCCCAGGAAATCCACCAAGCCCAGTAGAACAAGGTCCACAGGCCCAACCAGCGGTCGGACTTCTCACTGTCGCCTTCGTACACATAGAGGTCGAAGGTCTTCAGCACCACGCCGTTCAGGTAGTCGCCGATGTTTTGCACGAAGCCATTGAGCAGGTGCAAGGTCGGGCCGAACAACAGGACAAAAATCAGCAGGCCGCTGAACAGCACGATGTTCAGGTTGGACAGACGGCGAATACCGTTTTCCACGCCAGACACAGCCGCGATGGTCGCCACGGTGCTCATCACGATGATCACGATCAGCAGGTTGGTGTTGCTGTGTTCCATGCCGAACAGGTTTTCAAGCCCCGACGACACTTGCAGCGAACCAATCCCCAGGTTCGTCACCAGACCCAGCAGGGTCACGAACATGCCGAAGCCGTCCACCGCATGACCGGCCGCGCCTTTGACCCAACGCTCGCCGACCAGCGGATACAGCGCAGAACGCAACGCCAGCGGCTGGTTATGACGGTAGGCAAAATAAGCAACGGCCAGGCCGACCAATGCGTAGATCGCCCAGCCGTGCAGGCCCCAGTGCAGGAAGGTCAGTTGCACCGCCTGACGGGCAGCCATGTTGCTGGCGGCCACGCCTTCCGGTGGATTGAAGTAGTGGTCCAGCGGCTCGGAGGCACCGAAGTACAGCAGCGAAATGCCGATACCCGACGAGAACAGCATCCCCGCCCAGGCGCCGTAGCTGAAGTCCGGGGTGTCGTCCTTGCTGCCCAGTTTGAGCTTGCCGTAGGACGAAAACGCCAGGCCGACCACGAAGACCAGGTAAGCGGCGATCACCACCATGTAGTACCAGCCGAAGCTGCGGGACAACCAGGCCTGGGCAATACCAAGCAATCTGCCGGCCTCTTGCGGGGCGATGATCAGAATGGCGGTCAACAACAGGATCAACGCGGTAGAGGTGTAGAACACCCAACCGTTGACCGTCACCTTCTCGGGTGGGGTCTTTATAAGAGAGGCAGAACTCATGGCACAGATGCTCCAGGCAGTGCGAGAGAAGAACACAAGGCAACGCGGTACCCGACTAATCGGTTAGTTGGCAGCCGACCGGCGGGTGATATAAAGACACCCCGAAAAAAGCCCGAAGCCCGGGAGCGCCAGTGCGCGGGGGTTTCGAGCGTTTTCAGACGTCGTTTTTCCGCCAACTACGTGTAGGAAAAACCTGTAGGCAGCGACGAATTGTCGCAGATCTTATTCTTTGTTGATTGAACGTTCAATCAAAACAAAATAGACTGGCCCTCAATCCGATAGACGTTTCACGTCCACCGGAAGGCCTAAGGAGATGTGCAAGATGCCCAAGGTCGGTATGCAACCCATCCGCCGCCAGCAGTTGATCGAAGCCACATTGCAGGCGGTAGATCAGGTCGGAATGGGGGACGCCAGCATTGCGCTGATCGCCCGTTTGGCCGGTGTCTCGAATGGCATCATCAGTCACTATTTTCAGGACAAGAACGGCCTGATCGCTGCCACGGCGCAGTATCTGATGAGTGTCCTCAGCGAGAACGTCACCGCGCGCCGTCAGGCGCTGGAGGACAGCAGCCCACGGGCCCACCTCCAGGTGATTATCGAAGGCAACTTCGACGCCAGCCAGGTCAATGGCCCGGCAATGAAAACCTGGCTGGCCTTTTGGGCCACCAGCATGCACCACCCGTCTTTGCACAGGTTGCAGCGGATCAACGATCACCGTCTGTATTCCAACCTGTGCTGCCAGTTCCGCCGTGTATTGCCGCTCGATGACGCGCGCAGTGCAGCCCGCGGTCTGGCAGCCCTCATTGACGGTTTGTGGTTGCGCGGCGCGCTGTCGGGAGATGCTTTCGACACCGAGCAAGCGCACCAAATCGCTTACGAATACATGGATTTCCAACTGGCCAAGCAGGTGAGTTAGAGCACACATAATCGCTCAGCCCCTGAACCGCCACTGACCAGCGTTGCCCAAGCTATAAGGCACGCCCAGTGGTTACCGCCAACCAACTTATGCTCTTGCGAGGACTATATGGCCCGTTTCGAACTGCAAAAACTCTACATCGATGGCGGCTACAGTGACGCCAGCAGCGACGCCACCTTCGAAGCCATCAACCCGGCTAACGGTGAAGTCCTCGCAACCGTACAGCGTGCGACCCAGTCAGACGTTGAGCGCGCGGTGGTCAGCGCCGAAAAGGGCCAGAAAATCTGGGCTGCAATGACCGCCATGGAGCGTTCGCGCATCCTGCGTCGTGCCGTCGACATCCTGCGCGAGCGCAACGATGAACTGGCTGCCCTGGAAACACTGGACACCGGTAAGTCGTTCTCCGAAACCAAGTACGTCGACATCGTCACCGGCGCTGACGTGCTGGAGTACTACGCAGGTCTGGTGCCGGCCATCGAAGGCGAGCAGATCCCGCTGCGCACCACTTCGTTCGTCTACACCCGTCGCGAGCCGCTGGGCGTCGTGGCCGGTATCGGCGCGTGGAACTATCCGATCCAGATCGCCCTGTGGAAATCCGCACCTGCCCTGGCGGCCGGTAACGCGATGATCTTCAAGCCAAGCGAAGTCACTTCCCTGACCACGCTGAAACTGGCCGAGATCTACACCGAAGCCGGTGTTCCGGCTGGCGTGTTCAACGTCCTGACCGGCAGCGGCCGTGAAGTCGGCACCTGGCTGACCGAACACCCACGCATCGAAAAAATCTCCTTCACCGGCGGCACCGACACCGGCAAGAAGGTGATGGCCAGCGCTTCCGCGTCTTCGCTGAAAGACGTGACCATGGAACTGGGCGGCAAATCCCCGCTGATCATCTTCGACGACGCCGACCTCGATCGCGCCGCCGACACCGCGATGATGGCCAACTTCTACAGCTCCGGTCAGGTCTGCACCAACGGCACTCGCGTGTTCGTGCCGAGCCACCTGAAAGCCGCGTTCGAAGCCAAGATCGTTGAGCGCGTTGCGCGCATCCGCGTCGGCAACCCGGAAGACGAGAACACCAACTTCGGACCGCTGGTCAGCTTCGCCCACATGGAAAGCGTGCTGGGTTACATCGCCAAAGGTAAGGAAGAAGGCGCTCGCGTGCTGTGCGGCGGCAGCCGTCTGACCGAAGGCGACTTCGCCAAAGGCGCGTTCGTGGCACCGACCGTGTTCACCGACTGCACCGACGAGATGACCATCGTTCGCGAAGAAATCTTCGGCCCGGTGATGAGCATCCTGACTTACGAAACCGAAGAAGAAGTGATCCGTCGCGCCAATGACACCGACTTCGGCCTGGCCGCTGGCGTTGTCACCAAAGACCTGAACCGCGCTCACCGCGTGATTCATCAACTGGAAGCCGGTATCTGCTGGATCAACGCCTGGGGCGAATCCGACGCCAAGATGCCGGTCGGCGGCTACAAGCAATCGGGCGTGGGCCGTGAAAACGGCATCAGCTCGCTGAACAACTTCACACGCATCAAATCGGTACAGGTCGAACTGGGCGATTACGCCTCGGTTTTCTAAGACCCGCGAAGTCTGGAGTGAACACCATTGTGGTGAGGGGATTTATCTGTGGCGAGGGGATTTATCCCCGTTGGGCCGCGCAGCAGCCCCTATCCAGACACCGCGATTCTTCAGATAGAACCAGTCGCTGATTTTACGACTGCTGCACAGCCGGACGGGGATGAATCCCCTCGCCACAGGTTGCGCGGCGTCCAGGCGACCCGTGACCTGACCAACTTCAAAGAGGGTGCATTTAATGTCCCAAGAATTCGATTACATCATCATCGGTGCCGGCTCGGCCGGTAACACCCTGGCGACCCGTCTGACTGAAGACGAAGGCGTCACCGTCCTGCTGCTCGAAGCAGGCGGCCCGGACTACCGTCTCGACTTCCGCACGCAAATGCCGGCCGCTTTGGCGTTCCCGCTGCAAGGCCGTCGCTACAACTGGGGCTACGAAACCGATCCAGAGCCACACATGGACGGTCGCCGGATGGAATGCGGTCGCGGCAAGGGCCTGGGCGGTTCTTCGCTGATCAACGGCATGTGCTACATCCGCGGCAACGCGATGGACTACGACAACTGGGCCAAACTGCCAGGTCTTGAAGACTGGGACTACCTGAACTGCCTGCCGTATTTCCGCAAGGCTGAAACCCGCGACATCGGCCCGAACGACTATCACGGTGGCGAAGGTCCGGTCAGCGTGACCACGCCGAAAGCCGGCAACAACCCGCTGTTCCACGCGATGGTTGAAGCCGGCGTGCAAGCAGGTTACCCGCGCACCGACGACCTCAACGGTTACCAGCAGGAAGGTTTCGGTCCGATGGACCGTACCGTGACGCCGAACGGCCGTCGCGCCAGCACCGCTCGCGGTTACCTGGACATCGCCAAGAAACGCTCGACCCTAACCATCGTCACCCACGCCCTGACCGACAAGATCCTGTTCGAAGGCAAGCGTGCGGTCGGCGTGCGTTACTTGATCGGCGCCGCTGAAGAGCGCGTTGAAGCCCGCGCCCGCAAAGAAGTGCTGCTGTGCTCCGGCGCCATCGCTTCGCCGCAGATTCTGCAGCGTTCCGGCGTCGGCCCGGCCGAGCTGCTGAAAAAACTCGACATCCCGGTGGTCCACGACCTGCCGGGCGTCGGCGAAAACCTGCAGGATCACCTCGAGTTGTACCTGCAATACGCGTGCACCCAACCGGTCTCGCTGTACCCGTCGCTGCTCTGGTACAACCAGCCGGCCATCGGTGCCGAGTGGCTGTTCAACGGCACCGGTATCGGCGCCAGCAACCAGTTCGAAGCCGGCGGTTTCATCCGTACCCGCGAAGAATTCGATTGGCCGAATATCCAGTACCACTTCCTGCCGGTCGCGATTAACTACAACGGCAGCAACGGTGTGAAAGAGCACGGTTTCCAGGCGCACATGGGTTCCATGCGTTCGCCGAGCCGCGGTCGCATCCAGGCCAAGTCGAAGGATCCGCGCGAGTACCCGAGCATCCTGTTCAACTACATGGCCACCGAGCAGGACTGGCAGGAATTCCGTGACGGCATCCGCCTGACCCGTGAAATCATGCAACAGCCGGCACTGGACGCGTTCCGTGGCCGCGAAATCAGCCCGGGCATCGACGTGCAAACCGACGAGCAGCTCGACAAGTTCATCCGCGAACACGCCGAAACCGCGTTCCACCCGTCCTGCTCGTGCAAGATGGGCACCGACGAAATGGCCGTGGTTGACGCTGAAGGTCGTGTGCACGGCATGCAGAGCCTGCGTGTGGTCGATGCCTCAATCATGCCGATCATCACCACCGGCAACCTGAACGCACCGACGATCATGATCGCCGAGAAAATCGCCGACAAGATCCGTGGTCGCCAGCCATTGCCGCGTAGCAAGGCTGCCTATTTCGTGGCCGGCGATGCGCCGGTGCGTGGCAAGCCGTTGCGGGATGTGAGCCTTACCGCGCAGTAAGACAGTTACACCGCGTCACGGCCAATCGCGAGCAGGCTCGCTCCCACAGGGATCTTCAGTGAACACAGATTCTGTGAACACCCAAGATCAAATGTGGGAGCGAGCCTGCTCGCGATGGGGCCCGACCATACGCCCCACATCTCCCGGTTATCCCTTCCTACACCGCTCCGCGCTTGATCCTACCCCCCACGCCGGCCTAATCTAGCGCCACGCAAACGTTTCACCCCCCTCGCAACATCGATACACCGCCACTCCATACCAAGGAGGTTCCCGAATGTTCGATTTCCATCCCCAGCTCAAGCAGCGCTTCGCTGCCTTGCGCACGGGCGCTGAATTCTTTTCGCTGCGTTATGTGCGCGAGTCCGGCCAGTACCTGTCGGTGCGCAAGAATATCGCCGAACCTCCCAGCCTGAGCCGTGACGAAGGCGCGATGCTGACCGTTCGGGTCAACGGCGTCGAAGCCTACGCGGCGACCAACGATCTGTCGCAACGAGGCCTGCAAGCCGCACTGGAGAAGGCCGAGCAGCAAGCCCGCCGACTCAAGCCCCACGCCCTGCTTGACCTGCGCGAGCAAGCCGTCTCCAGCGACCGCGCCGATTACTTTTCGCCGAGCCTGGACCAGCCCTTCCCGTCCCTGAGCGATTGCTACCAACTGCTCGGCGCCGAATCCGCGTCCGTGCCCAAGGACGAGCGACTGGTGAACTGGCAGGTGAGCATAGGCATCACTAACGTCGAGCAGATCTACCTCAACAGCGCCGGCGCCGAACTGCGCCAGGCCCAGCGGTTCGTCTACCCGAGCGTGGACGTCACCGCCTACGACGGCAATGACAGCCAGACCCGTACCCTGGGTCGCGAAAATTTCGGCCAACAAGGCGGCTTTGATGTGATCAGCCGCTGTGGCCTGGTCGGCGCCGGCCCGAAAGTCGCCGATCAGGCGCTGCAATTGCTGCTGGCACCCAACACCCCGAAAGGCCCGCGTGACCTGCTGTTGATGCCGGACCAAATGATGCTGCAGATCCACGAGTCCATCGGTCACCCGTTGGAGCTAGACCGCATCCTCGGTGACGAGCGCAATTACGCCGGCACCAGCTTCGTCAAGGCAGAAGACTTCGGCCACCTGCAATACGGCTCCAAACTGCTCAACGTGACCTTCGACCCGGACATCCCCGAACAACTCGCCAGCTACGGGCATGACGACGACGGCACCGCCGCAAGCAAACAGTTTCTGATCAAAGAAGGTTTGCTGCTGCGTCCACTGGGCGGTGCGCTGTCGCAATTCCGTGCCGGCATGGATGGCGTCGCTAACAGCCGCGCCTGCGGCTGGAACCGGCCACCGATCGACCGCATGGCCAACCTGAACATCGAGCCCGGCGATCAACCGCTGGAGCAACTGATCGGCAACATCGAACACGGCATCATGATGTCGACCAATCGTTCTTGGTCCATCGACGATGCGCGCAACAAATTCCAGTTCGGTTGCGAATGGGCCCAGTTGATTGAAAACGGCGAACTCAAAGGCGTGGTCAAGAACCCGAACTACCGGGCGATTTCCGCGCAGTTCTGGAAAAGCCTCAGCGCCGTCGGCGATACGAACACCGTGAAGGTCCTGGGCACGCCGAACTGCGGCAAAGGCGAGCCGAACCAGGTGATCCGCGTCGGCCATGCCTCGCCGGCCTGTGTGTTCAGCAACGTTGATGTGTTTGGGGGAGATGCCTGATGAGTACTGCAAAAAGTCAGGCCGATGCGTTCAAGGCCTTGGTCAATTGGCTCCGCGATGCGATTCGTGAGCCGGAACAATTCACCCTCAGCTACGCCGCCGAATCCTCGGCCTTCGTGCGCTTCAACCACGCCAAGGTCCGTCAGGCCGGTCAAGTGCAGCAGGCGAGCGTCGGTTTCAAACTGATCAACGAGGGGCGCCACGCCGACCTGAACATTACCCTTTCCGGTGATGCTGAAGTCGACGTTCAGCGTCTGGCCGAAGGTCTGCAACAGTTGCGCGAAACCTTGCCGCTGCTGCCGCAGGATCCGTACCTGCTGCTCAACCACAACGGCTGGCAAAACAAGAACGTTCAGGCGCATCCGCTACCGGATACCGAGCAAGTGGTCGCTGAAATCACCCAGGCCGCCGAAGGGTTGGATCTGGTCGGTTTCTACGCCGCTGGGCCGATCAGTCGCGGCTTTGCCAGTTCTTCGGGCGCGTTCGGCTGGCATCAGGCCAACAGCTTCAACTTCGATTTCAGTCTGGTGCATGAAAACGGCCAAGCGGTGAAAGCCAGTTACGCCGGGCACGACTGGAACAGCGAAGGGTTTGCCAAGCGCTTTGCGCAGGCACGCGAGCAGTTGGCGTTTCTCGGCAGACCGCAACACACCCTGGCGCCCGGTCAGTACCGCGCCTATCTGGCGCCGGCAGCCCTGGGAGAAATCATGGACATGCTGGGCTGGGGCGGTTTCTCGGCGCAGTCGATTGCCAGCAAAAACAGCCCGCTGCAGAAGCTTTACGCGGGCGATAGTTCGTTCAGCCCGCTGGTGTCGGTCGATGAAAAGGTCAGCGGTTCTTTGAGCCCGGCATTCTCTGGCGAAGGTTATCCGCGCAGCGATCTTGAGTTGATCGTCAACGGCAAGGCCGGCGCACAGATGGTCAGTTCACGCAGTGCGGCCGAGTACGGCCTGACCGCCAACGGCGCCAGCGGCGGTGAAATGCCGAGCGCAGTGAACATGGCCGCCGGTACGTTGCCTGATGCAGAGATTCTCAAGCAATTGGGCACGGGCTTGTACATCAGCAACCTGTGGTACCTGAACTACTCCGATCAGCCGGCGGCACGCCTGACCGGCATGACGCGGTTTGCGACCTTCTGGGTCGAGAACGGCGAGATTCAGGCGCCGGTGAGCACCATGCGCTTTGATGACAGTGCCTACAGTTTGCTGGGATCGCAGCTGGAAGCGTTGACCGAGGAGCGCGAGCTGATGTTGTCGGCCAGCACCTACAGCCAGCGGGCCACGGCGTCGGCGTTGTTGCCAGGGGCGCTGATCAACCGACTTACGCTGACCCTGTAAAATACAAAACCTGTGGCGAGGGGGCTTGCCCCCGTTCGGCTGCGAAGCAGTCGTAGTCCCGGCAAATGCAGTGTGTCTGATGAATCGCGTTTGCTGGTTTTGGGGCCGCTGCGCAGCCCAACGGGGGCAAGCCCCCTCGCCACAGAGACCGAGCTACCTGACGAAGAGGTCCCATGCCCAACCGCCCGCCTCTCGACGCTGTCACCGCCCGCTGGGTGCCGTGGGTCGTCGCCATCGCGTTCTTCATGCAATCCCTCGACGGGACCATCCTCAACACCGCCCTGCCCGCCATGGCCCGAGACCTGGCCGAAGACCCCTTGCGCATGCAGGGCGTGATCATCGCCTACATGCTCACCGTCGCCCTACTGATCCCTGCCTCAGGCTGGATCGCCGACCGTTTCGGCACCAAGAAAATCTTCTTCGGCGCGATCCTGCTGTTCAGCCTCGGCTCGTTGCTCTGCGCACTGTCGAGCACCCTGAGCCTGCTGATTGGCGCACGGGTGATTCAGGGTCTGGGCGGTGCACTGATGCTGCCCGTCGGGCGATTGGTGGTACTGCGCGCCTACCCGCGCTCGGAGCTCGTGCGGATCATGGGTTTCATCACCATTCCCGGATTGCTCGGCCCGTTGATCGGCCCGACCATGGGCGGCTGGATGGTGGAATACCTGACCTGGCACTGGATCTTCCTGATCAACCTGCCGGTGGGCGCCGTCGGTTGTTACGCCGTGTGGAAATTCATCCCCGACCTGCGCGGCACCGAACGCACCCGCTTCGACAGCCTCGGCTTCCTGCTGTTTGGTGCGGCGATGGTGCTGATCACCATCGCCATGGAAGGCCTCGGCGAATTGCACCTGCCGCACTTGCGCGTGATGTTGCTGCTATTCGGCGGCATGGCCTGTCTGGCGGCGTACTGGTTGCGGGCCGGGCACATCGAAAATCCGCTGTTCGCGCCATCGCTGTTCAAGACCCGGACGTTTGCCGTGGGCATCCTCGGCAACCTCTTCGCTCGACTGGGCAGCGGCGCCCTGCCGTTTCTCGTTCCATTGCTGCTGCAAGTGGCGCTGGGTTATTCGCCGTCCCAAGCCGGGATGAGCATGCTGCCACTGGCGGCGGCAGCAATGGTCGCCAAGTCGGTGGCGCGACCACTGATCGAACGTTTGGGCTATCGCATCGTGCTCACCGGCAACACGTTGGCGCTGGGGCTGATGCTGGCAAGCATGGGCCTGGTCAGCGAGCAAACGCCGTACTGGCTGCTGTTGGTGATGCTGTCGATTCTGGGGGCGATCAACTCCTTGCAGTTCACCGCAATGAACACCGTAACCCTGATCGACCTAGACGACGCCAGCGCCAGTAGCGGCAACAGCCTGCTGTCGGTGGTCGCGCAATTATCCCTGAGCCTGGGTGTTGCCTGTGCCGGCGCCTTGCTCGGCGGGTTCACGGCAGAAGTCGGCAATGACGGCGTGGACACGGTTTTGGGCGCGTTCCAGCTGACCTTTGTGACGGTCGGAATCATGGCAATGCTGGCTGCAACCATCTTCTCCCAGCTCTCAAAGGAAGACGGACGGCGCGTCAAACGTCCGGAAGAGCACATAGAGCCTTAGGGCGAATGGCCACCGGGCTGGTACACTGCGCGACATTTTGTTTTGCAGGCCAGTCCCGTGACCACCATCGCCACCGCTTTTAATACTTTGCCGCTGTCCGCCGCCATGCTGGCTAACCTCGACTCCCTCGGTTATGCCCAGATGACGCCGATCCAGGCGCAAAGCTTGCCGGTGATCCTCAAGGGGATGGACCTGATCGCCCAGGCCAAGACCGGCAGCGGCAAGACCGCCGCCTTCGGTATCGGCCTGTTGAACCCGATCAATCCGCGCTTCTTCGGTTGCCAGGCGCTGGTCATTTGCCCGACGCGTGAGCTGGCTGACCAGGTCGCCAAGGAAATCCGTCGTCTGGCCCGTTCCGAAGACAACATCAAGGTCCTGACTCTGTGTGGCGGCGTGTCCTTCGGCCCGCAGATCGGCTCTCTGGAGCATGGCGCGCACATCATCGTCGGCACCCCGGGTCGCCTTCAGCAGCATTTGCGCAAAGGTTCGCTGGTGCTCCATGGCCTGAACACGCTGATCCTCGACGAAGCCGACCGCATGCTCGACATGGGTTTCTACGACTCCATCGAAGAAATCATTGCCCAGACCCCGGAGCGTCGTCAGACCCTGCTGTTCTCCGCCACGTACCCGACGGGTATCAAGCAGTTGGCGGCGAAATTCATGCGCACCCCTCAGATCGTGAAGGCCGAGGCGTTCCACGACGACACGCAGATCGAGCAGCGCTTCTACGAGATTTCCCCGGAAGAGCGCATGGACGCCGTGGTCAAAGTCCTCGCGCATCATCGTCCGGCATCCTGTGTCGCCTTCTGCTTCACCAAGCAGCAGGTTCAGGAAACCGTCGATCACCTGACCTCCAAAGGCATCTCCGCCGTCGGCCTGCATGGCGATCTGGAACAGCGTGACCGTGACCAGGTACTGGCCATGTTCGCCAACCGCAGCACCTCGGTGCTGGTCGCCACTGACGTCGCCGCTCGCGGTCTGGACATCGATGCGCTGGACATGGTGATCAACGTCGAACTGGCCCGTGATTCGGAAATCCACATTCACCGTGTCGGCCGTACAGGCCGCGCCGGTGAAAAAGGTATTGCGATCAGCCTGGTCGCACCGTCCGAAGCCCACCGCGCCCAAGCCATCGAGCAACTGCAGAAGTCGCCGTTGAGCTGGGATCAGCTGGACAACCTCAAATCCCAGGGCGGCGCACCGCTGCTGCCGGTGATGAGCACGCTGGTCATCGGCGCTGGCCGTAAAGACAAGGTGCGTCCGGGCGACATTCTTGGCGCACTGACGGGCGATGCGGGCATTCCGGGCGCTCAGGTTGGCAAGATCGCGATTTTCGACTTCCAGGCCTATGTGGCTGTGGAACGCGGGATCGCCAAGCAAGCCTTGCAGCGCCTGAATGACGGCAAGATCAAAGGCCGTTCGCTGCGCGTTCGTATCCTGTAAATAAACGCAACTCCCCTGTAGGAGCTGTGTAGGAGCTGTCGAGTGAAACGAGGCTGCGATCTTTTGACTTTGCTTTTTTAAAAACAAGATCAAAAGATCGCAGCCTCGTTTCACTCGACAGCTCCTACACAGCTCCTACAGGTTTCTTTTGAGGACACCGTTTTGCGCTCTACCGAAGTCGTGATCATTGGCGCTGGCGCCGCAGGTTTGATGTGTGCGCTGACTGCCGCCGGGCGCGGGCGCAAGGTGATGTTGCTCGACCATGCCAATAAGGCCGGCAAGAAAATCCTGATGTCGGGCGGTGGCCGCTGTAATTTCACCAACATGTACACCGAACCGGGCAATTTTCTCTCGCAGAACGAACACTTCTGCAAATCCGCCCTGGCGCGCTACACCCAGTGGGATTTCATCGGCATGGTCGCCAAACACGGCGTGCCGTACCACGAGAAAAAACTCGGCCAGTTGTTCTGCGATAACAAATCCAGCGACATCCTTGAAATGCTGCTCAACGAGTGCGATCAAGTCGGCGTCAGCCTGCACCTGGACACCTCGATCCAGCACATCGAGAAAATGGAAAGCGGCTACCTGCTGCAAACCACCCTCGATCAGATCACTTGCGAATCGTTAGTGATCGCCACGGGCGGCTTGTCGATCCCGACGCTAGGTGCGACCGGTTTCGGCTATCAGGTGGCCAAACAGTTCGGCCACGACTTGCTGCCGACCCGCGCCGGGCTGGTGCCGTTCACCATCACCGATCAGCTCAAAGAGCTTTGCACCGAGCTGTCCGGTACGTCGGTGGATTGCCTGGTGAGCTGCAACGACCAGAGTTTCCGCGAGAACATCCTGTTCACCCACCGCGGCCTCAGTGGTCCGGCGATTTTGCAGATTTCTTCGTTCTGGGAATCCGGCGACACGGTGGAGATCAATCTGATGCCGGATCATGACGTGCCGACCTGGCTGCAACAGCAGCAAGCCGAACGTCCGAACAGCGAGCTGAAAACCCTGCTCGGGGAAATCTTCACCAAGAAGATGGCCAACCTGCTGGCAGACAACTGGTTCGTTTCCAAACCGATGAAGCAGTACACCCACGCAGAAATTGCCGACATCGCCGAAAAACTGGCGAGCTGGAAAGTGGTTCCGGCCGGCACTGAAGGTTATCGCACCGCTGAAGTGACCCTGGGCGGCGTCGATACCAACGAGGTGTCGTCCAAGACCATGGAATCGCTGAAAAGCCCCGGCCTGTATTTCATCGGCGAAGTGCTCGACGTGACCGGGCATCTGGGTGGTTTCAACTTCCAGTGGGCCTGGGCCTCGGGTTACGCCGCTGCGCAGTACGTCTAATCCCCCAAACGCAATCCCTGTAGGAGCTGCCGAGTGAAACGAGGCTGCGATCTTTTGATCTGAAAAGCAAAGTCAAAAGATCGCAGCCTGCGGCAGCTCCTACCGGGATTGCGTTGCAGTGTAAGAACAGGGAAGGAACAGATTTTGCTGTCAGATGTGATCGGCGCCATTGCGTCGGCGTCATTACTGGCTCAATTTAGCGTCATTGCCTCGGAAGGCCCTCGCACTTCATGTCATCGACCCCCTTTAGTCAGTCTCTGCGTCGCCTCTGGGCGCTGGATAAATTCAGCTACAGCGTGCGGGTGTTCATCGCCCTGACCGGCAGCATGGCGCTGTGTTGGTACAAGGATGAAATGGGGCTGCTGATCCCGCTGTTCCTCGGGATCATCGCCAGCGCCCTGGCCGAGACCGACGACAGTTGGCAAGGCCGCCTTAACGCACTGGCCGTGACGCTGGTGTGCTTCAGCGTCGCCGCCCTCTCCGTCGAACTGCTCTTCCCCTACCCCGTCGTTTTTGTCATCGCCCTGGCCCTGGCCAGTTTCGGCCTGACCATGCTCGGCGCCTTGGGCGAACGCTATGGCGCGATTGCCTCGGCGACGTTGATTCTGTCGGTCTACACCATGATCGGCGTGGACCAGCGCGGCGGCGCGGTCACCGATTTCTGGCATGAGCCGGTGCTGCTGGTGGCCGGTGCGGCCTGGTACGGTTTGCTCTCGGTGCTGTGGCAGGCGATGTTTTCCAATCAGCCGGTGCAGCAAAGCCTGGCGCGATTGTTCCGCGAGTTGGGTTACTACCTGAAGTTGAAATCGTCGCTGTTCGAGCCGATTCGGCAGATGGACGTGGAAGCGCGTCGACTGGAGCTGGCGCAGCAAAACGGTCGTGTCGTGGCAGCACTGAACGCTGCCAAGGAAATCATCCTGCACCGGGTCGGCAACGGTCGACCGGGCTCGAAACTCAGCCGTTACCTGAAGCTGTACTTCCTCGCTCAGGACATCCACGAGCGCGCCAGTTCCTCGCACTACCCTTACAACGCCCTCGCCGATGCCTTCTTTCACAGCGACGTGATGTTCCGCTGCCAGCGCCTGCTGCGCCAGCAAGGCAAGGCCTGCCGGGCGCTGGCCGAGTCGATTCAGATGCGCCAGCCGTTCATCTATGACGCCAGCTTCGCCGAAGCCCTGAGCGACCTGCACGCCTCCCTCGAACACCTGCGCATTCAGAGCAACCCGGCGTGGCGCGGATTGCTGCGGTCGTTGCGGGCCCTGTCGGCCAACCTCGGCACGCTCGATCGTTTGCTCAGCGACGCCAGCAACCCCGATGCCCTGGCCGACGCCACCGACAGCAGCCTGCTCGACCGTTCGCCCCGTAGCCTCAAAGATGTGTGGATTCGTTTGCGCACGCAGCTGACACCGACGTCATTGCTGTTCCGTCACGCACTGCGTTTGCCCCTGGCCCTGAGCATCGGCTACGGGATGGTGCATTTGATCCACCCGTCTCAGGGTTACTGGATCATCCTCACCACGCTGTTTGTCTGCCAGCCAAACTACGGCGCCACCCGCCGCAAACTCGGCCAGCGGATCATCGGCACCGCCATCGGCCTGACCGTGGCCTGGGCGCTGTTCGATCTGTTTCCGAATCCCTTGGTCCAGTCATGCTTTGCGATCGCCGCCGGTGTGGTGTTCTTTATCAACCGCACCACCCGCTACACCTTGGCAACGGCTGCGATCACCTTGATGGTGCTGTTCTGCTTCAACCAGGTTGGGGATGGTTACGGGCTGTTCCTGCCGCGGTTGTTCGATACCTTGCTGGGCAGCCTGATCGCCGGTCTGGCGGTGTTCCTGTTCCTGCCGGACTGGCAGGGCCGACGCCTGAATAAAGTGTTGGCCAACACCCTCACGTGCAACAGCATTTACCTGCGCCAGATCATGCAGCAATACGCCGTCGGCAAAAGCGACGACCTGGCGTATCGCCTGGCCCGACGCAATGCGCACAACGCCGACGCGGCACTGTCGACGACGCTCGCCAACATGCTGATGGAACCGGGGCATTTCCGTAAGGAAGCGGATGTCGGTTTCCGCTTCCTGGTGCTGTCGCACACCTTGCTCAGTTATTTGTCCGGACTGGGCGCACACCGGGAAACCCAGCTACCACCCGACGTGCGCGAGCATTTGATCGACGGTGCCGGCGTGAGACTGGCCGCCAGCATCGATGAAATTGCCCAAGGGTTGGCGAGCAAACTGCCGATTGCGATTCAGAGCGATGAGGAAGAAGCTCTGGCCAATGAGCTTGAGCAGATGCCGGATGAAATCGATGAAGGGCAGCGGTTGGTGCAGACGCAGTTGGCGTTGATCTGCCGTCAGCTTGGGCCATTGCGGACGTTGGCAGCGCACCTCATCAAGGAAACGAGTGAGGATTGAGAGGTGCGGTGGCTGGGCCGGCCTCTTCGCGAGCAAGCTCGCTCCCACATTAGATCTCTGTCGTACACAAAATCTGTACCCACTGCAGATCAAATGTGGGAGCGAGCTTGCTCGCGATGAGGCCATCAGCTACACCATAAAGCTCACATCCCATGTAGCTTCATCAACCGCTGATAACTGCCATCCACTTTCATCGCCGCGATCTCGCGGTCGAAACCGGCGACGATCTGTTCATGCCTGGGGTTCTTCAGGCTGACCAGGATATGCAGGCTGTTCTCGCTCATTGGCTTGGGCAAAAACTCCACGGCATTGCGCACCTTGGATGATTCCCGGGCCAGGTAGTAACGCGCGACGTATTCGTCTTCCAGCGTCAATTTGACCCGGTCGGCGGCGACCATGCGCACCGCCATGGAAAAGCTGTGCACCGGGACTTTCTGCAGCGACACGTCGTCATCGAACTCCGGCGAATAGGCGTAACCGCGCACCACCGCTATCGGGTAGGTATGCAGTTGTTGCAGGTTGTTGTATTCGATCGGTGTGTCTTTGCGCTTGAGAAAGCGCACCCGGTTGAGCAGGTATTCGCCGGAAAACTGGCCAAACTTCGTACGATCGTCGGTGTACCAGGCGTTGACCAACACGTCGTATCGACCCTCGCCAACCCCCAGCAAGGCTCGCGCCCAAGGCACTTGTTCAAAGTCACTGGCATAACCGGCCCGGGCCAGCGCTGTGCTGACGATGTCCGTGGCCAACCCACCGTTGACCAGCGTGGCGTCGGTAAAGGGTGGCCAGACATCGGCTACCAATCGCAGCTTTTCCGCTGCCGCGCCTTGAGTCAGCAACAGCAATCCAATCAAAGCAAAGGCTCGATGCAATCGCGGCATGCTAGAAAATCCTTAGCGGGCGGGACGCCCGACGTGTTTTCAGCCAAAACTCCAAGGCCCCCGTACTGCCAAACCCAGGTACTAACATTAGCTCATCGAAGCCACTGCACAGCGCTTCATCTCAGATTACACAAACATGACAAGGCCGCGCGAAATGAATGATGGCATTTTGGCCTTTGTCACAGATTTCTCTGCCATAAAGACATCTTTCGCCTGGGCGCTTAGTATCGGAGCGACGATGTTCAAGGAGTGTGAAGATGACAATCGATTGGGTCTGCAAACACCACAGCGATCTGGGCAAAGAGCAGCTGTACGCCATTCTGCAGCTACGTGCAGAGGTGTTTGTCGTTGAGCAGAAATGCGTCTATCAGGACGTCGACGGCCAGGATCTGGAAGGTGACACCTGCCATTTAATGGCTTGGGACGGGGATCGGCTGGTGGCGTACCTGCGGTTGCTCGACCCGGAATTACAGGGTGGCGACGTGGTCATCGGGCGGGTGATCATCGCCCCTCAAGCGCGCGGTGCCGGGCTTGGGCATGAGTTGATGGCACAGGCGTTGAAACAGGCTGAAAAGCGCTGGCCTGAAGTACCGATCTATCTCTCGGCACAGGCGCATTTGCAGGGGTATTACGCTAAATACGGATTTGTGGTGGCGGGTGAGGAATTTCTGGAGGATGACATTCCTCATATCGGGATGCGCCGTTCCTGAGGGCCCTATCGCGAGCAAGCTCGCTCCCACACTGATCCGCGGCGCAACGAAGATCTACTGTGGGAGCGAGCTTGCTCGCGATGACGTCAGTTCAGTCACCGCGTCAGCTCAAGGATATTCCAACACCGCTTTGATCTGCCGAAGATTGCGCTCGATCCACCCCCGATCAATCGCCCCCCACTCGCGAATCCGATAGCGCCCGGCATGATTGCGCGCACCGTCTTCCTGCTCGAACTCGCAAACAATGTCCAGATCCGCCAAGGCCGCGATGGTGTCCTGAGCCGTGCGCCGGGGCATGCCGGTCACTTCGGTCAGCGCCGGGACGCTACTGGCCAACCCGCTATCAATCAGGTACGCCACGTACAACCGACGATAGAAGCTGCTCTTGGTCTTGCTTACATCCATCTAAACACTCCCGGTTGCGATATTTTGATCTCTATTGCATATCCCGCCACGTCAGGTACACCCGCACATCGAACTCCACCTGGTGATACCCCGGCAACATGTGTTCGCAAAGCTTGTAGAACGCCTTGTTGTGATCCGACTCTTTGAAGTGCGCCAGTTCATGCACCACGATCATTTTCAGAAACTCGGCAGGTGCATCCTTGAACAATGAAGCAACACGAATTTCTTTCTTGGCCTTGAGCTTGCCGCCCTGCACCCGGGATATCGCGGTGTGCAATCCGAGGGCGCGATGGGTCAGGTCGAGGCGGTTGTCGAACAACACCTTATCGATGGCCGGAGCGTTACGCAGGTATTCCTGCTTGAGGTCCAACGTATAGGTGTACAACGCCTTGTCGCTCTGTACCCGGTGTTTTTCCGGGTAACGCTGGCTCAGGTAGTCGCCCAGCCGACCGTCGGCGATCAGCTGGCGCACTTGGTCCTGCAGCGCGGCGGGATAGGCCTGGAGGTATTTCAACGCGGTCATTGGGGCGGCAACACGATTCACGAAAAGGTCGCCAGTGTAGCGAATTCAGCCGGTCAGCGTGCTCCAGTCGAACGGCTGCACAAAGTCGCCGACGTCCTCGGCCATCATCGGCCGAGCGACCAGAAACCCTTGCACGTACTCGCAACCATTGGCTTGCAGCCACTGATATTGCGCAACGGTTTCCACCCCTTCGGCAATCACCAGCATCCCGTACTCCTTGCACAGGTCGATCACACTGCGCACCAGTGCCGCATCCCGTGAGGACTCCGGAAGCCGGGAAATCAAATGCCGGTCGAACTTGAGCGTGTCCAACTCCAGATCCCGCAGATGAGACAGCGAACACGGCCCGGAACCAAAGTCATCCAGGGCCACTCGCACACCCAGGTTACGCAGCAGGCGCAGCTGTTTGCGGGTTTCCTCGGGGTTTTGCATCAAGGCTTCTTCAGTGACCTCGACCTCCAGATGGCGCGCCTGCAAACCATGTCGCTCCAGTACCTGGCGCAACTCAGTGACCAGATTGGGCATGCCGAATTGCGTACTGCTCAAACTGACGCCCAGCACCAGGTCATCGGCAAACAAGGATTCCCAGGCTTTTCGCTGGCTCGCCCCTTGTTGATAGATCCAGCTGCCCAAGCGACTGATCAACCGCGCCTCTTCCAGCAATGGCAAAAACAGCCCCGGCGGTACATCGCCAACGCTCGGGTGCTGCCAGCGGATCAGCGCTTCGAACCCGCGAATCTGCCCGCTGGCAATGGCCACCTGAGGTTGATATACCAAATTGAAATCACGGTTCTCGATCGCCGCGCGCACACTTTCTTCTAGCATCAGCCGCGAGCGTGCCCGGCCGTTCATTTCGTGATCGTAGAAACGATATTGCTGACGGCCGGCGCGCTTGGCTTCGTACATGGCGATGTCTGACGCACGTAACAAGCCGTCGAGATTGGAACCGCAATCCGGGTACGTCGCAATGCCGATGCTGGCGCCCAACGCGATATCCAGACCATCGATCTGCTGACAGATCGACACCCGCTCAATCAGCTTCTCGGCAATCTTCGCCGCTTGCTCGGGGAATTCCAGATCCAGCAACGCGGTGAACTCATCACCGCCCATGCGCGCCAGAATGTCGAAGGGCCGCAGACAGGCCTTCAACTGCTCGGACACCCACCGCAGCACCCGGTCGCCGGCATCGTGACCGAGGGAATCATTAACCCGTTTGAAGCCGTCGAGGTCCAGATACAGCAGCACCCAGGCGCTGTCGGAGCGGTCGCCACGCAACAGCAGGTTTTCCGCCGTCTGGTAAAAACCGCGACGATTGAGCAACCCGGTCAATGGATCAGTGACCGCCTGGAACTCCAGTTGCTGATGCAGATGGCGCACCACCGACATGTCCAGCACCGTCACCACCATCGCCTGTTGTTCGCTGGGCAACGGTGCGCAGGACAGCGCCACGGGCACCTGCTGGCCGGGCGCCGTACGCAGCAATGCATCGTGCAGGCGCAGGGTTTCACCGCGCTTGTAACCGGCGAACAGCTCGGAGTCAGCCCAGATCGGGATGTGCGGATTTTGCAGGAAATCCAGGAACTCTTTGCCTTGCAGGTCTTGCACCGTGGCATTGAGCAGCCGCGACATCGCCGGATTGGCAAAGCGGATCAGACCGTCCTCACCGACCACCAGGATGCCTTCGGCGGCATTGTCGAGCACCGAGGCATTAAACGCGCGTGCGACCTCCAGATCGTGGCTCAGGCGCTGCAACGCACGGCGATTGCGCTGATGCTCGAGCAGCGCCTGGACTTTGGGCTTGAGAATTTGCGGGTCGAACGGTTTGAACAGGTAATCCACCGCACCACTGGCATAGCCCTTGATCACGGCGTCCTGGGACTGTTCGGTGGCGGTTAGAAAAATGATCGGCGTGAGGCGGGTGCGTTGGCTACCGCGCATCAGCCGTGCCACTTCAAAACCGTCCATGCCCGGCATCTGCACATCCAGCAGTACCAGGTCGACATCGTGCTCAAGTAACAGGCTAAGCGCCTCGAAGCCCGAGGCGGCGGTCATGACCTGCCAATCCTGGCGCTGCAACAACGCGCGCATGCTGATCAGGTTTTCAGGATAATCATCGACGATTAAAAGAATTGAGTTGCCTTCAGCTGGCGTGGGTTGCGCGCATTCCATGCTGCTTCTCTTATGCGGGACGTCAGGCCGGTTTCTCGTGAAAACCGGACAAATACCAAGCCTTCACTCTAGACCGGGTTCCGCAAAAGCAGAAGCTATCAGTACGCCATCATTTAACCAAATCGTCCATTTGCCGACTAACGGTCGGCGCCACAGGCCCCTGAAACCGGGAAAGATGGCATTTCGACAGGATGTTGGCGTCAACCATCTGCCAGACGGGCATTAACAAACATGCCTTCTGCGCTTATAAAGACCGCCCTCCAAGGTGCGTGCTAGAGCTTCTGGCACGTGCGTGCAGTAAAAAATCCGTGGAAGCTTTTGTCTATGATCGATCTCGCAACCTGGAACCTGAGTGTTCCTGTCGGCAATCCGCCTTACACCGTTGATACGCCAAAACTGGTGAAGGGCTTCAAGGACCAATACTTCCACTCCGACACCGGCACCTTGTTTTTCTGGTCCCCGGTCACCGGTTCCAAAACTGAAAACGCAAAGTATCCCCGCACCGAACTTCGCGAAACCTACAGCAATGGCACCCTGAAAAACTGGCTCTACGGGGACGCCGACAATACCCTGCGCGCCACCCTGGCGGTGAATCAGGTACCGAGCTCGGGCAAGATCGTTATTGGCCAGATCCACGCCTATGAAAGCCAGAAACCGTTGGTGAAGCTCGAGTATCAGTACAAGACCAGCACTCAAACGGGCAACATCGTCGCCAAGGTGCGTATGCACCCTGATGACGGGGACGGTCGGGTCATCACCATCGCCACCGGGGTGAAACTTGACCGGGAGTTTTCCTACCTCATCCACCTCAGCCCCAAGGGGGCATTGGGCATTAGCGCTGCAGGCTACCAATGGGACACCGACATCAGTAAGACCTGGAGCGTCAAGCCGCTGTACTTCAAGGCCGGTGTTTATGTGCAGGACCACACCGGGTACACCAGCGAAGGCGGGAAAGTGACGTTCAGCAAGCTGGATATTGATCACGACAAATAACGCTCCCAAGAACACTCGACCTCTGTAGCAGCTGCCGAGCCTGCGAGGTGTGGTGAGGGGATTTATCGAAACGTCGCACCGCCCCGTTGGGCTGCGAAGCGGCCCCTGTTTTTCCACCCACACCGCGTCCAATGGATTACGACGGCTTCGCCGCCGAACGGGGATAAATCCCCTCACCACGGCCTCGCAGGCTCGACAGCTGCTACAAAATCCTGGCGTCCGCAAAACTCGTAGGACCACTCCCCCTGTGACGAAGGGGCTTGCCCCCCGTTGGGATGCGAAGCATCCCCAGACCCTGCCACCGCATTCCTGCTGACACACCGCACCGCCCGATTTACGACGGCTGCGCCGCCGAACGGGGCGATGCGGCGTTCCGACAAGCCCCCTCGCCACAATGACCGCGCGCGGTCCTGCACCCCGGTTGCAGCCACCAAAGTCGCCGCTTATAGTTCGCCCCGTCGCTGCCAGCAGTCGGCGATAGGGTTTCGCAGCCCTCACGGTACGAGTAGCTCTCCTTTTAGATACGAGGACGATTTACTTATGACAATGAACAATCCGCCCCGCCGCTTCACTCCCATGTCCCAATTCGCTACTGACTACCCCGTCCTGCTCATCAACAGCGACGCCCGACTGCGCGAACTCCACAACTGTGTCAGCGAACGCCTCAACGCCGTCCTCAAATACCTGCACCTCATGGCCTGTACCAGCCTCCCCGACTACGCCGAGAACGACATCAACACCGTCACTAACATCGCCCGGATCATGATCCAGGATGTAAGCGATGTGTTTCGGGTGATTGAGCAGCGCGGGTTTGAAACGCCCAAGAGTCAGTAGTCAATTTTCAGGCAATAAAAAACCCGCATCGCTGCGGGTTTTTTAATACCGGTAATAACGCTGAAGGCTTAGTTGACCTTGGCGTTCAACTCACCTTTCAGGTAACGCTGGTACATCGCTTCCAACGAGATCGGTTTGATCTTCGAAGCATTACCCGCCGTACCAAACGCTTCATAACGTGCAATACACACATCACGCATCGCCGTCACGGTCGCGCCGAAGAATTTACGCGGATCAAACTCGCTAGGGTTGGTGGCCATCAGGCGACGCATCGCACCGGTGGATGCCAGGCGCAGGTCGGTGTCGATGTTGACCTTGCGCACGCCGTGCTTGATGCCTTCGACGATTTCTTCAACCGGTACGCCGTAGGTTTCTTTGATGTCGCCGCCGTACTGGTTGATGATCGCCAGCCAGTCTTGCGGAACCGAAGACGAACCGTGCATCACCAGGTGGGTGTTCGGGATGCGCTTGTGAATCTCTTTGATGCGGTCGATGGCCAGCACGTCGCCGGTAGGCGGCTTGGTGAACTTGTACGCGCCGTGGCTGGTGCCGATGGCGATGGCCAGGGCGTCGACCTGAGTGCGTTTGACGAAGTCAGCGGCTTCTTCCGGGTCGGTCAGCATTTGGCTGTGATCCAGAACGCCTTCGGCCCCGATACCATCTTCTTCACCGGCCATGCCGGTTTCCAGTGAACCCAGGCAGCCCAGCTCGCCTTCTACCGATACGCCACAGGCGTGAGCCAGGGCCACGGTTTGTTGGGTGACACGGACGTTGTAGTCGTAGTCGGTCGGGGTCTTGCCGTCTTCGCCCAGGGAACCGTCCATCATCACCGAGCTGAAGCCCAGTTGGATGGAGCGCTGGCAGACGTCAGGGCTGGTGCCGTGGTCCTGGTGCATGCACACCGGGATGTGCGGGAATTCTTCGATTGCCGCCAGGATCAGGTGACGCAGGAACGGGGCGCCTGCGTATTTGCGAGCACCGGCCGAAGCCTGGACGATCACCGGGGAGTCAGTCTTGTCAGCGGCTTCCATGATGGCGCGCATCTGCTCAAGGTTGTTGACGTTGAAGGCTGGAACGCCGTAGCCGAACTCGGCTGCGTGGTCCAGCATCTGGCGCATGCTGATAAGTGCCATTGTGTGTGTATCTCCCGGTTGAGGGTCGTTAATCGTGCCAGCCTGCCGTAGCGGCGGCGGCTATTCAAGTTATTGCAGATCGGGGGTTGGCCCGGGCTGCGAATTCGGTATTACTTAAATCTTCAGTACTTCACAGAAGCCTTGTGGGAGCGGCGGTGCGGCGATCCGACTTGCTCGCGAATGCGGTTTAACATTCAACATTTATACAAGCTGACCCGCCGCCTTCGCGAGCAAGCCCGCTCCCACATTGGATCTGTGGTGTATCAATTACTGCGCTTTACAACCGCGGCCAATCAAATCATTGGTGGCGACCCAGTACACCAGGCCTTCCTCACCTTTTATGTGAAACGCCAGCATGTCGTTGCTGTACAGCGAACCTTCGGCGCCCGGCTCATGCTTCAAGCGGTAGACCTGATCGGCACCGCCCAGGCGAACGTCGACTTCCTTGCGGCTGTCGTCGGTGTAGCGCCAGAGCACTTTGGCCTGACTGTCGCAGGTCCAGGTGGTCCAGCTGTCCGTCGATTCGGCAGGCTTGAACAGGTTCAAATTAGCGCAACCTGCCAGCAGAGCCAGCGCCGCAACGGCGATAAAACCTTTCATCCATGTTCCTCGACTGACGGCGCACGCCGCCAGCCCTGAGTAAAGTGTCAGACCCCTCAAGGGCAACCATGTTCCTTGGCCGAAGTCTGTGTCTCGTATTTGTCCAGGCCATCAGGCCCGGAACGCTTGTTGATCACCGGGTTGGTTTCGGCCTGCCAGTCGGCCTGGTAGCAACCTTTGTCCTGTTCAGGCGTCTCGGGTACCTTCGGGGCTTTCGGGTTACTCCCGCAAGCTGCCAGCGACCCCGCGATCATCAACAGCGCTAATGTTTTGACCATCTGAACACTCCTTTGCCTGGTCAAATGGGCGGCCTCAGGCCTTGGCCCGGCTTTCCAAGACTTCAACGGCCGGCAGCACCTTGCCTTCGACGAACTCGAGGAACGCACCGCCACCGGTAGAAATGTAGGAGATCTGATCGCCAACGCCATATTTATCGATGGCGGCCAGGGTGTCGCCGCCGCCAGCGATGGAGAATGCCGAGCTTTCGGCGATGGCCTGGGCCAGGACTTTGGTGCCGTTACCGAACTGGTCGAATTCGAACACGCCCACCGGGCCGTTCCACAGGATGGTCTTGGACGACTTCAGCAGCTCGGCGAAATTCGCCGCGGTCTGTGGACCGATGTCCAGAATCATGTCGTCTGCAGCCACATCAGCGATCAGCTTGACGGTAGCAGTGGCGCTTTCAGCGAATTCCTTGGCAACCACGACGTCGACCGGCAGCGGCACGCTGACCTTGGCGGCGATGGCGCGAGCGGTGTCCAGCAGGTCCGGCTCGTACAGGGACTTGCCGACCGGGTGACCGGCAGCGGCCAGGAAGGTGTTGGCAATGCCGCCGCCGACGATCAGCTGGTTGCAGATCTGGCTCAGGCTGTTCAGCACGTCGAGTTTGGTCGAGACCTTGGAGCCGGCAACAATCGCCGCCATTGGCTGGGCCGGGGCGCCGAGGGCTTTGCCCAGTGCGTCCAGTTCGGCGGCCAGTAACGGGCCAGCGGCCGCGACTTTGGCGAACTTGGCCACGCCATGGGTCGAACCCTCGGCGCGGTGAGCGGTGCCGAAGGCGTCCATCACAAACACGTCGCACAGGGCGGCGTATTGCTGGGCCAGTTCGTCAGCGTTCTTTTTCTCGCCCTTGTTGAAGCGCACGTTTTCGAACAGCACGATGTCGCCGGCCTTCACGTCAACGCCGCCCAGGTAATCGGCCACCAGCGGCACTTCACGGCCCAGAGCCTTGCTCAGGTAGTCAGCGACTGGCTTGAGGCTGTTCTCGGCCGAGAACTCGCCTTCGGTCGGACGGCCAAGGTGCGAGCAGACCATCACGGCCGCGCCTTTTTCCAGGGCCAGCTTGATGGTCGGCAGCGAGGCCAGGATTCGCGCATCGCTGGTGACAACACCGTCCTTGACTGGGACGTTGAGGTCTTCGCGGATCAGTACGCGCTTACCTTGCAGATCGAGGTCGGTCATCTTCAACACGGTCATGGGTCGCATTTCCTACTGTTTTGGAGAGGCAGCTGCTTGCAGATAGTGTTCTGCAACGTCCAGCATTCGGTTGGCAAAACCCCATTCGTTGTCGAACCAGGCCAGGATGTTCACCAGCCGTGGGCCGGAAACTCGAGTCTGACTGGCATCGACGATGGCCGAATGTGGGTCATGGTTGAAATCACAACTGGCGTGAGGCAACTCGGTGTAGGCCAGAAGGCCTTTGAGCGGGCCGCTGGTGGCAGCCTCGCGCAAAATCCGGTTGACCTCGGTGGCGTCGGTGTCGCTCACGGTCTGCATTGTAATGTCGAGGCAAGACACGTTAACCGTCGGCACCCGCACGGCTTTGGCCTGAATTCTCCCGGCAAGTTCCGGTAACAGGCGTTCGATGCCACGCGCCAGACCAGTGGACACCGGAATCACCGACTGAAACGCCGAACGGGTGCGGCGCAAGTCTTCGTGATGATAGGCGTCGATCACCGGCTGATCGTTCATCGCCGAGTGAATGGTGGTGATCGACACGTATTCCAGACCAATGGCCTGATCCAGCAGGCGCAACAGCGGCACACCGCAGTTGGTGGTACAGGACGCGTTGGACACCAGCAACTCATCACCGGTCAGGCAATCCTGGTTCACGCCGTAGACGATGGTGGCGTCGACATCTGCCTCGCTGGCCATCGGCTGGGAAAACAGCACGCGCGGCGCACCGGCGTCGAGGAAACGCTGGCCGTCTTCACGAGTGTGGTAAGCGCCGGAGCACTCCAGCACCAGATCGACGCCCAGCGACGCCCAATCGATGCCTTCGGGGGTGGCACTGCGCAGGACCTTCACGCAGTCGCCATTAATATGCAGACAATCGCCGTCGACCTTCACTTCCCCGGGAAAACGCCCGTGAGTGGAGTCGAAGCGTGTCAGGTATTCGATGCTGGCCATATCAGCCAGATCGTTGATCGCAACAATTTCAAACCCGGCCTTATCGCCTCGCTCAAACAACGCACGCAAGACACAACGACCAATCCGGCCGTAGCCGTTGAGTGCAACTTTGTAAGGACGCGGTTGAGGCATGGGGTTCTCGATAGACGCGGGCAGACGAATTCTTGTTAACAACACAATCCCTTGTAGGTGCTGGTAGGAGCTGTCGAGTGAAACGAGGCTGCGATCTTTTGATCCTGATCTTAAAAAAACAAGATTAAAAGATCGCAGCCTCGTTTCTCTCGGCAGCTCCTACAGGGACCGCGGCGGTCATGAAACCGCCGCGTCGTGTTTTAGTCTTCCAGCAGCTCTTCAGCCTGACCCAGGATGTTTTCCAGGGTGAAGCCGAACTCTTCGAACAAGGCAGGCGCAGGCGCCGACTCGCCGTAGGTGGTCATGCCGATCACGCGGCCTTCCAGGCCCACGTACTTGTACCAGTAGTCCGCGTGGGCGGCTTCGATGGCGATACGGGCGCTGACCTGCAACGGCAGAACTGCTTGCTTGTAACCGGCGTCCTGAGCATCGAACACGCTGGTGCAAGGCATCGAAACAACACGCACCTTACGACCTTGCTCGGTCAGCTTGTCGTAGGCCTGAACCGCCAGACCCACTTCGGAACCGGTGGAGATCAGGATCAGCTCAGGCTCGCCGTCGCAATCCTTCAACACGTAACCGCCACGGGCGATGTCGGCGATCTGGAACGCATTGCGGGTTTGGTGCTGCAGGTTCTGACGCGAGAAGATCAGCGCCGAAGGGCCGTCCTTGCGTTCCAGAGCCAGCTTCCAGCACACCGCCGATTCAACGGCATCGGCTGGGCGCCAGGTGTCGAGGTTCGGCGTGCTGCGCAAGCTGGTCAGTTGCTCGATCGGCTGGTGAGTCGGGCCGTCTTCGCCCAGACCGATGGAGTCGTGGGTGTAGACGAACACGACACGCTGCTTCATCAGCGAGGCCATGCGCACGGCGTTGCGGGCATATTCCATGAACATCAGGAAGGTCGCGCCGTAAGGCACCAGACCGCCATGCAAGGCCACGCCGTTCATGATCGCGCTCATGCCGAACTCGCGAACGCCGTAGTACATGTAGTTGCCGCTGGCGTCTTCAGCCGAAACACCTTTGCAACCTTTCCACAGGGTCAGGTTGGAACCGGCCAGGTCAGCCGAGCCGCCCAGCAGTTCAGGCAGCAGCGGGCCGTAGGCATTCAGTGCATTCTGGCTGGCTTTACGGCTGGCGATGGTTTCGCCCTTGGCGGCGACTTCAGCAATATAAGCCGAGGCTTTTTCAGCGAAGTCTTCCGGCAGGTCGCCGCTCAGACGACGAATCAGCTCGTTGGCCAACTCAGGGAAAGCAGCAGAGTAGGCAGCGAAACGCTGATCCCACTCGGCTTCGGCCGCGCGACCGGCTTCCTTGGCGTCCCACTCGGCATAAATGTTGGCCGGGATTTCGAACGGACCGTGGTTCCATTTCAGCGCAGCACGGGTCAGAGCGATTTCCGCGTCACCCAGTGGGGCGCCGTGGCAGTCTTCCTTGCCTTGCTTGTTCGGCGAACCGAAACCGATGGTGGTCTTGCAGCAGATCAGGGTTGGCTGATCGCTTTTGCGCGCAGTGTCGATCGCGATCTTGATCTCTTCAGGATCGTGACCGTCGACGTTGCGGATGACCTGCCAGTTGTAGGCTTCGAAACGCTTAGGCGTGTCGTCGGTGAACCAGCCTTCGACTTCGCCGTCGATGGAGATGCCGTTGTCGTCGTAGAAGGCGATCAGCTTGCCCAGGCCCAAAGTACCGGCCAGGGAGCCGACTTCGTGGGAAATGCCTTCCATCATGCAGCCATCACCCAGGAACACGTAGGTGTGGTGGTCGACAACGTTGTGGCCCGGACGGTTGAACTGCGCCGCCAGGACTTTTTCTGCCAGGGCAAAACCAACGGCGTTGGCCAGGCCTTGGCCCAGTGGACCGGTGGTGGTTTCAACGCCTGGGGTGTAGCCCAATTCCGGGTGACCCGGGGTGCGGCTGTGCAGTTGGCGGAAGTTCTTCAGGTCATCGATCGACAGGTCATAGCCGGTCAGGTGCAGCAGCGAGTAGATCAACATCGAGCCGTGACCGTTGGACAGCACGAAGCGGTCACGGTCGGCGAACGATGGATTGCTCGGGTTGTGCTTCAGGTAGTCACGCCAAAGTACTTCGGCGATATCCGCCATACCCATAGGGGCACCGGGATGGCCGCTGTTGGCTTTTTGCACGGCATCCATGCTGAGGGCACGAATGGCGTTGGCACGCTCACGACGGCTGGGCATCGCTGTTCTCCTGGGGGCTGAATAAAACGAAACGGAAAAAAGGCGAGCATTTTCCCTCACCCACCCGCCTCGGGGCAATGACAGATAGTCATCTGAAGGCGTTTTTCCGGTGGATAAAGTCGCATTCGCCTGGTGAAACCTTTCCGCTGACGATTTGTAGAGTGACCCTTTCCCCGAGAAGTGCCATCTATCGAGCAATATCAAAACTTTTTGATATTGCTCTTGCGGTGTTTTCTGACCGTCACTAGACTGCTGGCCTTATGAATTTACGTGTGCCTTCCATTCGACATGACGATTGCGATGAGCTGGCGGCCCTGTGCAAGGCCGGCGGCGATCCTCTGCGGCTGAATGTATTGCGCGCGCTGGCCAATGATTCGTTTGGCGTACTGGAGCTGGCGCAGATCTTTGGCATCGGCCAGTCCGGCATGAGTCATCACCTCAAGGTATTGGCCCAGGCCGATCTGGTGGCGACGCGCCGTGAAGGCAACGCGATTTTCTACCGTCGCGCCCTGCCCCACACCGACCTGCTGGGTGGCAAGCTGCATGCCGCGCTACTGGAAGAAGTGGACAACCTGACCCTGCCTGCCGAGGTGCAGTCGCGGATCGGTCAGGTCCATGGGCAACGAGCGGCGGCCAGCCAGGACTTTTTCTCACGGGTCGCGGAGAAGTTTCGCGCCCAGCAAGACTTGATCGCCGGTCTGCCGCAATACCGCGAAAGCGTGGTGGCCTTGCTCGACAAGCTGAGTTTCAGCGAAGGCGCCACGGCCATCGAAGTCGGCCCCGGCGACGGCGCATTTCTGCCGGAACTGGCGCGCCGCTTCACCCAGGTCACGGCGCTGGACAACAGTCCGGCGATGCTCGAACTGGCGCGCCAGGTTTGCGAACGTGAAACGCTGGCTAACGTCAGCCTGCAACTGGCCGATGCATTGAACGGTGTCCGCCTCAAGGCTGACTGCGTTGTACTGAACATGGTGCTGCACCATTTCGCCGCGCCGGCCGAAGCACTCAAGCACATGGCCGACTTGCTGCAACCGGGCGGTAGCCTGCTCGTGACAGAGTTATGTAGCCACAACCAGAGTTGGGCCAGGGAGGCCTGCGGTGATCTCTGGTTGGGGTTTGAACAGGACGATTTGGCCCGTTGGGCCACCGCTGCGGGACTCGTTCCCGGGGAAAGCCTCTATGTAGGTTTACGTAATGGTTTCCAGATCCAGGTCCGCCATTTTCAGCGACCGGCTGGCGACACTCACCATCGGTAAATTCAGGAAAAAATCGAGATGAGCGAATACTCCCTCTTCACCTCCGAGTCCGTGTCCGAAGGGCATCCGGACAAAATCGCCGACCAGATTTCCGATGCTGTGCTGGACGCCATCATTGCTGAAGACAAATTCGCCCGTGTAGCGGTCGAGACACTGGTAAAAACCGGCGTTGCAATCATCGCAGGTGAAGTCACCACGTCGGCCTGGGTCGATCTGGAAGAGATCGTGCGTAACGTGATTCTGGACATCGGCTACAACAGCTCCGATGTCGGCTTCGACGGCGCCACTTGCGGCGTGATGAACATCATCGGCAAGCAGTCCCCTGACATCAACCAGGGTGTCGACCGTGCCAAGCCTGAAGATCAGGGCGCCGGCGACCAGGGCCTGATGTTCGGCTACGCCAGCAACGAAACCGACGTGCTGATGCCAGCACCGATCACCTTCTCGCACCAGCTGGTTCAGCGTCAGGCCGAAGCCCGTAAATCCGGCCTGCTGCCTTGGCTGCGCCCGGATGCCAAGTCGCAAGTGACTTGCCGTTACGAAGGCGGCAAGGTTGTCGGTATCGACGCCGTTGTACTGTCGACTCAGCACAACCCTGACGTGTCCTACAAAGACTTGCGCGAAGGCGTGATGGAGCTGATCGTCAAGCACGTACTGCCTGCCGAGCTGCTGTCCAAAGACACCCAGTTCCACATCAACCCGACTGGCCAGTTCATCATCGGCGGCCCGGTAGGCGACTGTGGCCTGACCGGTCGCAAGATCATCGTTGACAGCTACGGCGGCATGGCCCGTCACGGCGGCGGTGCGTTCTCCGGTAAAGATCCATCGAAGGTTGACCGTTCGGCTGCCTACGCGGGTCGTTACGTGGCCAAAAACATCGTGGCGGCCGGCCTGGCCGAGCGTTGCGAGATTCAGGTTTCCTACGCGATCGGTGTTGCTCAGCCGACGTCGATCTCGCTGAACACCTTCGGCACCGGCAAGATCAGCGACGACAAAATCGTCAAACTGGTCCGCGAAGTGTTCGACCTGCGTCCATACGCAATCACCACCATGCTCGACCTGCTGCACCCGATGTACCAGGAAACCGCTGCGTACGGCCACTTCGGTCGTACCCCGGCAACCAAGACTGTGGGCGACGACACTTTCACCACCTTCACCTGGGAAAAGACCGACCGCGCCGATTCCTTGCGCGCTGCTGCCGGCCTGTAAGAGTTCCCCGGCGGTACCAAAAGCCCCGCACGGTTCGCCGTGCGGGGTTTTTTATTGCGCGAAAATCGAAAGATCGCAGCCTCGTTTCACTCGACAGCTCCTACACAAATCCCTGTAGGAGCTGTCGAGTGAAACGAGGCTGCGATCTCTTGATCTTCCTTTCTCTCGAAATACACCGAAAAACATCCTCGCTACCGACGCCCGAAAGCTGACTAACCTTGAAAGCATTCTCCCTGAGCAAGGACGCTCACGATGCTTCTGCGCCTGTTTTTCTGTTTTTTCCTGACCTTTCTTTGCCTGAGTTCAAACGCTGCCGAGTGCCCCGACTGGCCACCCGCACGCGCCCTGGACGAAATCACGTCACTGCAGAAACAAATCGACCTCTGGGACGACAGCTATCACCGGGGCGGCCGCTCATTGGTCGCCGATGAACTCTATGATCAATCCCGTGCACGACTGACCGAATGGCGCACCTGTTTCGACCTGGAAAAATCCGCGGAACCCCTGCGTACTGCGGGCGGTACGATGCCTCATCCCATCGCCCACACGGGCCTGGAAAAACTCCGCGATGGTCGCGCCGTCGAAGCCTGGCTAAAAGGACGGAGCGATGTCTGGATTCAGCCCAAGATCGACGGCGTGGCAGTGACGCTGATCTACCGCAAAGGCCTGCTGACTCAAGCTATCAGCCGCGGTGACGGAATAAATGGCCAGGACTGGACGGCTTCGGCGCGCCAGATCGCCGCCATCCCCCAACAATTGCCAGAGCCGCTGGACCTGCTGCTGCAAGGTGAGCTCTATTGGCGCCTGACCGACCACGTACAGGCCCGTGCCGGCAGCCTCAATGCACGCGCCACAGTGGCCGGTTTGATGGCCCGCAAAAAGTTAAGCATTGAGCAAGCCGCCGGGATCGGCCTGTTTGTCTGGGACTGGCCCCAAGGCCCGGTCCGTTTGCCCACCCGCATCGCAGTCCTGGATGAGTTGGGTTTCCCGAGCATTGCACCTTACAGCCACTCGATCACGGCATTTGCCGACGCAGAACGCTGGCGCGATCACTGGTATCGCTCGCCCCTGCCCTTCACCAGCGACGGCATCGTCTTGCGCCAGGATCAGCGCCCACCCGCCGAACGCTGGCAGGCTAAACCGCCTTTTTGGAGCGTCGCCTGGAAATACCCATTTGCCCAGGCCCTGGCCGAGGTGCGCAAGGTCCACTTCAAGATTGGACGGACCGGACGAATCACCCCGGTACTGGAACTGACACCGGTCATGCTCGATGACCGGCAGATCAAGCGAGTCAGTGTGAGCTCGCTGCAACGCTGGGAAACACTGGATATCCGGCCCGGAGATCAGGTCGCCATCAGCCTGGCAGGCCTGACCATTCCCAGGCTTGACGGTGTCATGCTGCGCAGCACCCAACGCGCTGAATTGAGCGTACCGCTGGCGGAGGACTTTCATCATTTGAGTTGCTGGCAGCCGACACCGGGGTGCGAAAGCCAATTCCTCGCCCGACTGACCTGGCTCAGCGGCAAGCAGGGCCTGGCGTTGCCCCATGTCGGTCCTGGCACTTGGGAGAAACTTTTCGAAACAGGCCGTCTGAATGGCCTGCTGGATTGGTTGACCCTCGATGCTCAAGAGCTTGCTAACATTGACGGCTTCGGCGAACGCAGCAGCGCTCGTCTTTTGAACAGTTTCAACAGTGCCCGACAGCGCCCTTTCGCTCGCTGGCTCAAAGCCCTGGGTTTGCCGCCGACCGGCCAGGCGCGGCTTGCCGATTCATGGCAGGAACTGGCACAACGAAATATCGAACAATGGCAGGCAGAAGCCGGCATCGGCCCGGGACGCGCAGCGCAATTGAGCGCATTTTTCCGCGACCCGCAGGTCCTGGTCTTGAGTGAAACATTACGTCTTGCGGGGATTGACGGTTTTTAGCGGCCGGCGATGCCCACCAACCCGGGAACCCAATGGTGCCGCTGGGCTCAAACACCCCATCGCCACATCGACCCGATCGCTTTTTCACATGGAGCATTTATGAAACTTCTTTCACCGCTCGCCCTGTTGACCCTTTGCAGCGTGCTGGCCGCTCCACTAATGGCCGCCGAAGAAGCTCCGGGCCTGACCGGCTGCGCCGCAAAGAAGCAGGGCCTCATCAACCAGATTGAACTGGCCAAGTCTCACGGTAACGCCGATCAGCAGGCAGGCCTTGAAACGGCCCTGAGCGAAGTCACTGCTCATTGCACCGATGCTTCCCTGAAGAAAGAACGGGAGAACAAGGTGCTCGACGCCAAGCACGAAGTCAGCACGCGTCAGGCTGACCTCGACAAGGCCATGAAGAAAGGCGACGCCGAGAAGATCAACAAGCGCAAAGACAAACTCGCCGAGTCCCGCAAGGAACTGCAGGACGCACTCGATGAGCTGGATAAGTAAGGATCAGTTCAGGACTCAATGATCCCGAAACTCTTTATGGCAAGCACTGCAAGCATCTTCGACCTTCTGCACCGCTGGCCCAAGGTTGCTGGCCTTGTAAGGCTGGACCTTGCTGGCAATCACCAATTCACCGGTGGCGACTTCAAGGGTGCGGGCCATGTCCTGGAAGTGTTCCTGTTTCTGCCAGACATCGCTCTTGGCGCTGGTGTGATCTTCTTCGCGCACCTGCGGAAAATGTTTCCAGGGTTCACGGGACAACGCATCGAGCTTCACGGCACCGTCAGCGAATTTCGGACCGTCAAACGGGATGCGACCACGCAACATACCGCCCAGGTCTTCGCCGGTCTTGAGCATTTGCTTGAAGATCGCCTTGCGCTGGCCCAGCGGCGAGTTGGGATCGACACCACCGCAGGCGGATAACGTCAGGAAGGCCAGCAATACAACAGAAAGTCTTTTAAGAGTCATGGTGGCTTCAGGTCACGGGAACGGCGGCCAGTATCCTCGCGTCATCGGCAAAGACCAATAGCCCTATTATCAATACGGGTTGTTTGAGCGCATGGAGCACTCAGGCAACCGACAAAGGAATTACTCCATGAACAGCCGTTTCAAGGCATGGCGTCACAACCTCGCCTGGACCCTTCCGATGGTGGCCGTGCTTGCGGGCTGCACAGGTGGCGACAACAACCAACCGAAAACCCATGCCCTGGCGACCTACTCCAGCGCCACATGGGAAGCACTTCCGACGGTGTCCGACAACGACCTGGTCGCCGGCTTCGGTTCGTGGCGCAGCGCCTGCACCCGACTCAAAGCCGACCCGGTGTGGGGCACGACGTGTGCGGCTGCCGCCAACGTGCCGCAAACCGCCAGCGACATTCGTGGCTTCCTCAAGCAGAACCTCGACGTCTACGGCCTGCGCGCTGCCAATGACAATCCCAACGGCTTGATCACCGGCTATTACGAGCCGGTCTACCCCGGCAGCCTGACCCAGACCGAAGTGGCAAACATCCCGGTGTACGGTGTTCCCGAGGACATGATCATCGTCTCTCTGGACAGCATTTATCCGGAACTCAAAGGCAAACGCCTGCGCGGACGACTCGAAGGTCGCGTGCTCAAGCCTTACGACGATGCGGCCACGATTGAAACCAAAGGGGTCAAGGCACCGGTTGTTGCCTGGCTGACCGATCCGATGAACCTGCAATTCCTGCAAATCCAGGGTTCGGGTCGTATCCAGCTCGATGATGGCCGACAGTTACGCATTGCGTATGCCGACCAGAACGGTCACCCGTATCGACCGATCGGCCGCTGGCTGGTGGACCAGGGCGAGCTGAAAAAAGAAGAAGTGACCATGGGCGCCATCAGCAATTGGGCCAAGGCCAATCCGACGCGCATTCCGGAACTGCTGGGCAGCAACCCCAGCTACGTATTCTTCACCCGCAATCCGGACAGTAACGAAGGACCTCGCGGCTCGTTGAACGTACCGCTGACCGCCGGCTACAGCGCGGCGGTGGATCGCAAAGTGATTCCGCTGGGCAGTCTGTTGTGGTTATCGACTACTAAACCGGACGGTACCGCACTGGTACGCCCGGTTGCCGCCCAGGACACCGGCGGCGCAATTGCCGGCGAAGTCCGAGCAGACCTGTTCTGGGGCACGGGCGAGGCGGCCGGGCAATTGGCTGGCGACATGAAACAGCAGGGGCAAATCTGGATGCTCTGGCCTAAAGGCGCAGCCCTGCCTCAAGTGCCTCAGGTGACCGACAAGCTTTAAAGTCAAAAGATCGCAGGCTCGCCGCAAAATCGCGGATGAGCGTAGGAACTGGCGAAGCCTGCGATCTCTTGATCTTGCTCTTAAACAGAAACCACAAAGAAACTGACGATCAACCCCACCCCCACCAACCACATCAGCGACCGCAAAATCGCCCAGTCCGCCAAGTAGCAAATGATGTACAGCAGCCGACTGGTGATGAACAACACCGACAGCACATTGATCGTCACCAGCTCGGCATTGCCGGCCAGGTGCGCGACGATCACCGCCGCCGCGAACGCGGGAGTCACTTCAAAACTGTTCAGATGCGCCGCATACGCGCGTCGGCCAAAACCATTCAGTGACTCGAGAAAGTCACGGGGGTCATGGTTGTCTTTCGGCCTGAACCCGCCACTGACCCTGGCGATGCCCGTGCAGATATAGGGCAGGAAAATCGCGATCAAAATGCACCACAGAGCAACCGTCATAACGCAATCCCTTCTTCAAGTTTCAAGAGTCGAGCTCCAGTCAAAACTTCATCACCAGCATGCCGATCAGCACCAGCCCACAAGCCAAGAGCCGTGGTCTGCCGAAAGGTTCTTTCAGGTAACGCATGCCGAACAGCACCACCAGAATCACGCTGATCTCGCGCAATGCCGCCGCTTCGGCAATCGAGCCCAGCTGCATGGCCCACAGCACCAGAGCGTAGCTGAACAACACGCAAAACCCGACCGCCAACCCCAGTCGCCACTGTTCACGCCAGAACAACATGAAGGCCGGTCGCTTACGCACCAGCGCCAGTAACGGGAACGGCCAGGCGCTGAGCAACGTGACCCACACCAGGTAATCCAGCGGATGCGACCAGCGCCGCAACGCCTGGCCATCGATGAAGGTGTAGCAGCCGATGCACAGGCCGATCAACGCCACCACCGGCAGCATCGACCATGGCAAACGCGCACCGCCGCCGCCCTGCCAGAGCAGGCACAGCATGCCGAACGGGATCAGCAAAATCCCGAAGATCTGCTGGTTCGTCAGCACTTCCCCGGCAAAGATCAGCGTCAGTGCCAGCACCACCAGCGGCGACAAGCCACGCATCAGCGGATAGACCAGCCCGAGATCACCGACCCTATAGGCCTGGATCAGCAAATAGCGATAGAGCAATTCAAACGCCGCCGACGCCAGAATCCACGGCCAGATTTCTATAGGCGGCAAGCTCACGAACGGCAACATCACAACAACAAACAACATCGCCACGCTGTCCATGCAGGCCACCACCAGCAGTCGTTCCGCACTGAATTTGATCAGGGTATTCCACGCCGCGTGCAACAGCGCCGCTACTAACACCAGTGCTGTTGGAAGCACGGCACACTCCTTTTTTTGACCGCCCCCCTGTAGGAGCTGCCGAAGGCTGCGATCTTTTGATCTTAAAAAATCAACATCAAAAGATCGCAGCCTTCGGCAGCTCCTACATTGACCGGGGAGATAATTGATTCGCCATATGTCAGCAGCTGTTTATACTGCAAGCGACCACGCCGCACTCAGTTGCGCACAGACTAATTCCAATAATTTCTGCCACCGTCCGCTCTCGTCGAGAACGGGCGTCGGCATGCGTATGCCTGATCAGAGCGTCAAGACTACCGACAGAGACCTTGCGCATGCCACTCGCCTTGCTTGCCCTCGCTGTTGCCGCGTTCGGCATCGGCACCACTGAATTCGTCATCATGGGCTTGCTGCCCGATGTCGCCCGCGACCTCGCCGTCAGCATCCCCCACGCGGGCCTGCTGATCACCGGTTACGCCCTGGGCGTGGTGTTCGGTGCACCGATCCTCGCGGTCGGCACCGCCAACATGCCGCGCAAAGCCACGCTGCTGGGCATGACGTTGATGTTCATCCTCGGCAACATTCTTTGCGCATTGGCGCCGAACTACGCCACGCTGATGGCCGCACGAGTGGTCACCGCGCTCTGCCACGGTGCGTTCTTCGGCATCGGTTCGGTGGTTGCCGCCGGCTTGGTGGCACCGAACAAACGCGCCCAGGCGATTGCCATGATGTTCACCGGCCTGACCCTGGCCAACGTGCTGGGCGTGCCTTTGGGCACCGCACTCGGGCAGTACGCCGGCTGGCGCTCGACGTTCTGGGCGGTGTCAGTGATCGGCGTGATTGCCGCGATCGCGCAGTGGGTCTGGTTGCCGAAGGACATCGCCATGGACAAGGCCAACCTCGCCAGCGAGTTCAAAGTACTGGGTAAAGTCAATGTGTTGCTGGCGCTGGGCATGAGCGTGCTGGCGTCGACCAGCCTGTTCAGCGTCTTCACTTACATTGCCCCCATCCTGCAAGACATCACTGGCGTCAGCCCGCATGGCGTCACCATCATGCTGCTGCTATTCGGGGTCGGACTGACCGCGGGCAGCATGCTCGGCGGTCGCCTGGCTGACAGTCGATTGCTGCCGTCGCTGGTGGGCATGGCGCTGGCCGTACTGGTCGTGCTGGCCGCGTTCACACAGACCAGTCACTCAGTGATCCCGGCAGCGATCACGCTGGTGTTGTGGGGCATCTTCGCGTTTGCCCTGTGTCCGATTTTGCAATTGCTGATCATCGATCAGGCCCATGAAGCGCCGAATCTGGGTTCAACGCTGAACCAGAGCGCGTTCAACCTTGGCAACGCGGCCGGTGCGTGGATTGGCGGGTTGGTGGTCGCCAGCGGTGCGGATCTGGCGGACTTGCCGTGGACCGGCGCGCTGGTCAGTGGCTTGACCGTGCTGACGGCGCTTTTCTACATCTATCTGCAACGTCGCGGTGTTGCTGCGGTCAATGTGTCCGACTGAATTAACTGCATTGCTGCTGACACCGCTATCGCGAGCAATCGAGCGTCGACCGGCTGCTCCCACATTGGATCTCGCCGTGCGCAAAGTCTGTGTTCACTGGCGACTAAATGTGGGAGCAGCCGGTCGACGCTCGATTGCTCGCGAAGAAGTTGACGCGGTGTGACTGCCCAACCCTGAAATCCCTTTCTATCTACCTCCCCATCCAAAGGACCCCGGATGCTTGAACTTGTCGCTGCGTCGATCCTGTTGCAGGGGTTGAGCATCGGCAAACTGGTCAAGCACGTGACCAAGGACGAGCCTGCGCCAGCGGCACAGGCCGAGCATCACTGATCATTTCTTGGTCTTCTGCGGGTCGGGCTCCGGGCCTTGATCCGTAGACTTCTTCGGCGGGCCGCTCTCGCTGCGAATCTGCGCATGGCTGATCAGCGCGAAGATGAAGCTGCCGCCGATGATGTTCCCCGCCAGCGTCGGCCCGGCGAACACCAGCCAGAAATCCTTCCACGGCAACTCGCCGGCAAATACCAGATACGAGACCTCCGCCGAACCGACCACGATGTGGGTGAAATCCCCCAGCGCCATGAGGTAGGTGATGAGGATGATGATCCACATCTTCGCGCTCTCCATGGACGGAATCATCCAGACCATGGTGGCGATCATCCAGCCCGACACAATGCCTTTGGCGAACATCTGGCTAGCGTCGTTCTCCATGATCTTGCGCCCGATATCTAAGAAGGCCAGATCGGTCTTGCTGTCAAAAATCGGCAGATTCAGCATCACATAGGCCACCAGTAACGTGCCGCAGAGGTTGCCCACCAGCACCACCGACCACAGGCGTAGCAACCGACCGAAATTGTTCAGTGTGGGTTTGGTCATGATCGGCAGCACCGCCGTCAGGGTGTTCTCAGTGAACAATTGCTGACGGGCGAGGATCACCGCGAGAAAGCCTGCGCAGTAACCGAAACTGGCAATCACCTTGAAGCCTTCGCCGTCCGGCAAACGGGAATTGAGCAGCCCCATGGCCATCAGCGACAGGCCCATGGTCAGGCCGGCGGCCAGCGCCGACCACCACAAGGCAGCGACACTGCGTTCGAGCTCCTGATCGCCCTGGGTGCGGATGATTTCGTGCAGCACCGCCGCCCGCGGCGGCTGGCTCTTGTCGACGTCGTGCTGTTCTTCAGGCGAGAGGTTCGGGGTCTTGCCATCTTTTTGCGTGTCCATAAAGCTCCGGAACCAGTGGCGTGTCATGTAGGTACGACACGCAGGGTCAGGGTCCGTTCTGTAGGAGCTGCCGAAGGCTGCGATCTTTTGATCCTGATTTTCAGCGGACAGTGACGACGCCAGGATCAAGGTCAAAAGATCGCAGCCTTCGGCAGCTCCTACGCGCTCGCATTACTCGCTGATGCCGTCGTCCTTGAACTGGTCTTTGACGTACTTGATCTCGGTTTGGCCGTGCGGTGCAGGCAATCCGTCTTCACCCAGATTGACGAAGACAATCTTATCCACCGTCAGGATGCTCTTGCGGGTGATCTTGTTACGCACTTCACACTTGAGGGTGATGGAGGTGCGACCGAATTCGGTGGCGGTGATGCCCAGTTCAATGATGTCGCCCTGGCGCGAGGCGCTGACGAAGTTGATCTCGGAAATGTACTTGGTGACCACACGCTGATTGCCCAGCTGGACGATGGCATAGATCGCCGCTTCTTCGTCGAGCCAGCGCAACAGGCTGCCGCCGAACAGCGTGCCGTTGGGGTTGAGGTCTTCGGGTTTTACCCATTTGCGGGTGTGGAAATTCATATTCACTCCTGACCGTCTTGCCGATTGATGCCGGCCATCATGGCAGAGCCCGACCTAGAGCTCTATCAAGCATCGGCTATGGCCTCGATTACCGTTCAGACATTGACCAACAGAAACGCTTTGGAAGTATCGCTCACACGGCTATAATCGCCACCGTTTCAAAACGGTCATCTTCAATTGATACCGTTTTCCCGCCACCTGTCCGAGGGGCGCTGCAGCAGGTTCGACCTGTCAGGCTCGGATGGGGCGTTGCTTGACCGCTATCGGTCAGACACTAAACGCACAACGGCGCCCATTCGCATACATTACGAATGGAGGCTCATCATGAGCGCTGTTATCACGCCTGCAGATTTTAACGATTACAAAGTTGCCGACATGTCCCTGGCTGCCTGGGGCCGTCGCGAAACCATCATCGCCGAATCCGAAATGCCGGCCCTGATGGGTCTTCGTCGCAAGTACGCCGGTGAGCAGCCGCTCAAAGGCGCGAAAATCCTCGGCTGCATCCACATGACCATTCAGACTGCCGTGCTGATCGAAACCCTGGTTGCCCTGGGTGCCGAAGTGCGTTGGTCGTCCTGCAACATTTTCTCGACTCAAGACCAGGCCGCTGCCGCTATCGCCGCTGCCGGTATCCCGGTTTTCGCCTGGAAAGGCGAAACTGAAGAAGAGTACGAGTGGTGCCTGGAGCAAACCATCCTCAAAGATGGCGCGCCTTGGGATGCCAACATGATCCTCGACGACGGCGGCGACCTGACCGAGCTGCTGCACAAGAAATACCCGGCGATCCTGGACCGCGTCCACGGCGTTACCGAAGAAACCACCACTGGCGTTCACCGCCTGTTGGACATGCTGGCCAAGGGCGAGCTGAAAATCCCGGCCATCAACGTCAACGACTCGGTCACCAAGAGCAAGAACGACAACAAGTACGGCTGCCGTCACAGCCTGAACGATGCGATCAAGCGTGGTACCGACCACCTGTTGTCCGGCAAGCAAGCGCTGGTCATCGGTTACGGTGACGTGGGCAAGGGTTCGGCCCAGTCCCTGCGTCAGGAAGGCATGATCGTTAAAGTCTCCGAAGTTGACCCGATCTGCGCCATGCAAGCCTGCATGGACGGTTACGAGCTGGTTTCGCCGTTCATCGACGGTATCAACAACGGCACTGAAGCAAGCATCGACAAAGCGCTGCTGGGCAAGATCGACCTGATCGTGACCACCACCGGTAACGTCAACGTTTGCGACGCAAACATGCTCAAAGCCCTGAAGAAGCGCGCTGTTGTCTGCAACATCGGCCACTTCGACAACGAAATCGACACCGCTTTCATGCGCAAGAACTGGGCATGGGAAGAAGTGAAGCCACAGGTTCACAAAATCCACCGTACCGGTCCTGGCGCGTTCGACGCCCAGAACGACGACTACCTGATCCTGCTGGCCGAAGGCCGTCTGGTTAACCTGGGTAACGCAACCGGCCACCCAAGCCGCATCATGGACGGCTCGTTCGCCAACCAGGTTCTGGCCCAGATCTTCCTGTTCGGCCAGAAGTACGCCGACCTGTCGCCAGTCCAGAAAGCCGAGCGCCTGACCGTTGAAGTGCTGCCGAAGAAACTCGACGAAGAAGTGGCCCTGGAAATGGTCCGCGGTTTCGGCGGCGTGGTGACTCAACTGACCAAGACCCAGGCCGACTACATCGGCGTGACCGTTGAAGGTCCGTTCAAGCCGCACGCTTACCGCTACTGATTGGCGCTGACTGACCGTCCTTTGTAGGAGATGGCGAAGCCTGCGATCTTTTGATCTTTAAAAGATCGCAGCCTGCGGCAGCTCCTACGGGGGATCAGCGTCCGGCTTACGTGTTTCCAAGGATATGACCATGTCCCAAGACCGTCGCTACAGCTTCGAGTTCTTCCCTACGAAGACCGACGCTGGGCATGAAAAACTGATCGCCACTGCCCGTCAGCTGGCCACGTATAACCCCGATTTCTTCTCCTGCACCTATGGCGCTGGTGGTTCGACCCGTGATCGCACCCTCAACACCGTGTTGCAGCTCGAAAGCGAAGTCAAAGTACCTGCCGCACCGCATTTGTCCTGCGTTGGCGACAGCAAGGACGACTTGCGCGGCCTGCTGACCCAATACAAGGCAGCCGGCATCACCCGTATCGTTGCCCTGCGCGGTGACCTGCCTTCGGGCATGGGCATGGCCAGTGGTGAAATGCGTCACGCCAATGACCTGGTTGAATTCATTCGTGAAGAAACCGGCGATCATTTCCACATCGAAGTCGCCGCCTACCCGGAAATGCACCCACAAGCGCGCAATTTCGAAGACGATCTGACCAACTTCGTGCGCAAGGCCAACGCTGGCGCCAACAGTGCGATCACCCAGTACTTCTTCAACGCCGACAGCTACTTCTACTTCGTCGAGCGTGTACGGGCGATGGGCGTGAACATCCCGATCGTTCCGGGGATCATGCCGATCACCAACTACAGCAAGCTGGCGCGCTTCTCCGATGCCTGCGGTGCGGAAATCCCGCGCTGGATCCGCAAGCAGCTGGAAGCCTACGGCGACGACACCCAAAGCATTCAAGGCTTTGGTGAGCAAGTCATCACCGAGATGTGCGAACGCCTGCTGCAGGGTGGCGCTCCAGGGTTGCACTTCTACACCCTGAACCAGGCCGAACCGAGCCTGGCGGTGTGGAACAATCTGAAGTTGCCGCGCTAAAAGCCGTTAAAGCAAGATCAAGAGATCGCAGGCTTCGCCAGCTCCTACATCGGGCGTGTTTAATCCCTGTAGGAGCTGCCGCAGGCTGCGATCTTTTGTTTTTAACGCCCTTTTATTGTGCAGCACACACTGAGTTAGAGCTTCTGGATCCCGTTTCTGGCTCTTTCCGGTTTCTCGTCGTAATCTCAAGCCATGCCTTTGATCGCGCAGTTACTGACCGTGTTTCTTTTTACTTGCCTGAGCTTCGCCGCTCGGGGCGAGAAGCTGCGCATTGTCACCGAACCCTGGGCGCCGTACGTGTATGAGGAAAACGGCAAATCCCTGGGGCTGGACTACGAAACCACGGCCATCGTCTTCAAACGCCTGGGCATCGAAGTGGAATGGCAGTTCCTGCCGTGGAAACGCTGCCTGTCGATGCTCGAAACGGGCCAGGCAGACGGCGCACTGGACATCTTCCACAGCGATGAGCGCGACGCCACCCTGCTCTACCCCGGCGAGCCGCTCTCGGAAGTGGAGTTCGTGATGTTCTACGCCAATGAGCGGCCCCACCCTTTTCGCACCCTGGCCGACCTGAAAGGTCTGACCATAGGCACCTCCCCAGGCTATCTGTACAGCCAGGACTTCAGCGAATCGACCCTGTTCACTCGCGAACCGGCGCCGACCCATGAAGCCAACTTCGGCAAACTGGTGCGCGGGCGGATCGACCTGCTGATCACTGATCGCAGGGTTGGACAGCACTTACTCGACGAATTGGGCATCCGCGACAAGATTACCGAGAACCCGACCGTCATCAGCCACCAGAGCCAGTTCCTGGCAGTACGCCGCAACGCCGGCATGGACTTGTTGGTGCAGCGCTTCGGCGCCGAACTCAAACGCTTCAAGCGCGAGCCTGCGTACGCTGAACTGAGCGCCCGTTATGGCGCCGACCCGGCGGCCGAGGTAAAAACCACCAGAGCCACCGCCGCCAACGGAAAAACCGTTGAGCAGCAGGAAAGCGGCGCGCAGTGATTGCTCTGTTATACTCCGGCCTTCCCGCCAGGCTCACGCCCGGACGCTCGGAATCGTTCAAGGCATCTCGACCCCGCTACAGCGCAGCTTTTCAGCCCGCGCGAGCACTCCAGACGAGCCTTCGAAACCCAGCAGGACCGGACGGGATTGCGTTCCTCTTAAACGCCATTCGCGCCAGGCAAGACTCCCATTGGGCCAAGCCCTAACTAAAACAGGATTACTCATGTCCTTTGCTTCCCTCGGTCTCTCCGAGGCTTTAGTCCGCGCCATCGAGGCAGCGGGCTATACCGAGCCTACTCCGGTGCAACAGCGGGCCATTCCCGCCGTGTTGCAAGGTCGCGACCTGATGGTCGCGGCTCAGACAGGTACTGGTAAAACCGGCGGCTTCGCCCTTCCGATTCTGGAGCGGTTGTTCCCCAACGGTCACCCGGACAAATCCCAGCGTCACGGCCCGCGCCAACCGCGCGTACTGGTCCTGACCCCTACCCGCGAACTCGCGGCTCAAGTACACGAGAGCTTCAAGGTCTATGCTCGTGACCTGAAGTTCGTCAGCGCCTGCATCTTCGGCGGCGTCGGCATGAACCCACAGGTTCAGGCCATGTCCCGCGGTGTTGATGTGCTGGTGGCCTGCCCCGGCCGCCTGCTCGACCTGGCTGGTCAAGGCAGCGTCGATTTGTCCCACGTGGAAATCCTCGTGCTGGACGAAGCCGACCGCATGCTCGACATGGGCTTTGTCCATGACGTGAAAAAGGTCCTCGCCCGTCTGCCGAGCAAACGCCAGAACCTGCTGTTCTCGGCGACTTTCTCCAAAGACATCACCGACCTCGCCGGCAAGCTGCTGCACAACCCGGAACGCATCGAAGTCACGCCGCCGAACACCACGGTCGAGCGTATCGAACAGCGCGTATTCCGTCTGGCCGCCAGCCACAAGCGTTCGTTGCTGGCGCATCTGATCACCGCTGGCGCCTGGGAACAGGTTCTGGTGTTCACCCGCACCAAGCACGGCGCCAACCGTCTGGCCGAGTACCTGGACAAACACGGCCTCAGCGCCGTTGCGATCCACGGTAACAAGAGCCAGAACGCTCGCACCAAAGCCCTGGCCGACTTCAAGGCCGGCGAAGTGCGCATCCTGGTCGCCACCGACATCGCCGCTCGCGGCCTGGATATCGATCAGTTGCCACACGTGGTCAACTTCGAATTGCCAAACGTCGACGAAGATTACGTTCACCGTATCGGTCGTACCGGCCGTGCCGGTCGTTCGGGCGAAGCGATCTCGCTGGTCGCTCCGGACGAAGAAAAGCTGCTGAAAAGCATCGAACGCATGACCAAACAGAAAATTGCCGACGGCAACCTGATGGGCTTCGATTCCAGCGCTGTAGAAGCCGAGAAGCCTGAAGTCCGCGAGCGTCCGGATGTGCGTAACCCGCGCAACCCACGTGGCCCGCGCGGCGACGGTCCGAACGGCACCGGCGGTGGTGGCGGTCGTAAAGACAAGGGCAAGGACAAGGGCGGCAAGGAAAAACCTGCAGCCACTGGCCGTGGTGATCGCCCGGCGCGTGAACACAAGCCCCGCGAAGGCACTCCGGCTCGCGAGCAACAGCGTCCAGCACCACGCGCTGCTGCCGCAGACCGTGCTCCGGACGAGTTCCTGGACGACGATATCGATAACTTCGGTAACCGCGTCGACTACGTTCCTCAAGCCAAACCGGCTCAAGGCCGTGGTCGCCGTCCGGGTGCTCCGGCACAAGGTGCCGCAGCTGGCGCAGTTGCAGGTGCTCCGCGCACCGGCGGCGGCGGCAAGCCCCAGGGTCGCCAAAGCGGTCCGCGCAGCAGCGATGGCGCCACCACCGGCACTCCGCCGGCCAAGCGCAGCGGCCCACGCAACGGTGCTCCACGTGACGGCCAGGCCCGTCGCGAAGAGTCCCGCAACCGCCGCCCGGCCCGCACCGACGACCAGCCGCGTTCGGAACCGGCCGTGCAAAACCCGCGCGGCCCGGCACCGAAGATCATTCACAAGGAGTCGAAAACCGATCGTTTCCCGACTCCTGAGCAACTTGATCAACTGCCAGGCCGTCCTCGCGGCGAGAAACCAGCGTTGCTGACCCGCAATCGCTGATTTAACGCAGCCATAAAAAATGCCCCTGATCGCGAGATCAGGGGCATTTTTGTTTGTGCTGCGAACTGCCTTCGTAGGAGCTGGCGAAGCCTGCGATCTTTTGATCTTAAAAGATCGCAGCCTGCGGCAGCTCCTACGGTCTCAGCATTACTTCGCTTTGACCCCTTCAAACGTCACGTACAGCTCGACCGCGTCGGACTGTGGGCCCAGGTCTTTCTGCTTGCCGAAGTCGGAGCGCTTGAGGTTGGTGGTGCCTTCGAAGCCGGCACGGTAGCCGCCCCACGGATCCTTGCCTTCACCCAGGAAAGTGGCCTTGACCACGATCGGCTTGGTCACGCCCGCCAGAGTCAGATTACCGCTCACGTCAGCAGTGTCTTTGCCAGCGGCGTTTTTGCCGGTGGATTTGACGCTGGTGGAAACAAACGTGGCTTTAGCGAATTTGCTCGCGTTCAGGAAATCACCGCTGGCAATGTGCTTGTCGCGCTCGGCGTTGTTGGTGAACACGCTGGCGGTGTTCACGTTGAACTCGATCTTGCTGTCTTCTGGCTTGGCAGCGTCGAAGCTGAACTTGCCGTCGATATCCTTGAAGGTACCGGTGATGAAGCTGTAGCCCAGGTGGCTGATCTTGAAGTCAACGAAGGCGTGCTGGCCTTCCTTGTCGACGACGTAGTCGGCCGCCATCACGTTGGCGGACAGCAGAGCAGAACCGATTGCCAGAGCGGCGAGAGTCTTTTTCAACATGCTTTCTATTCCTTTGGAGTCGAGGTTGAACTTCAAGCTTTGCGGCCCAGCATTCGAGTGAGGGTCGCATCACGATCGATAAAGTGGTGTTTCAGTGCTGCCAACGCATGGAGACCGGAAAAAATGACCAGCACCCACGCCAGATACAGATGAATCACACCGGCGGTGTCTGCCTGATCCGGTAGTCCGGAAACCAGTGCAGGAACTTCAAACAGGCCAAACACCGGAATCCCGACACCTTCTGCGGTGGAAATCAGGTAACCGGCAATCATCACAGCAAACAGACTGAGATACAGGAACGAATGGCCGAACTTGGCGCCAAGGCGCGTCATGCGGCTATAGCTTTCAAGTGCGGGTGGCGACGGGCTGATAAAACGCCACAGCACCCGTAGAACCATGGCGGCTAACAACACCAGGCCAATGCTCTTGTGCAAGTCGGGCGCGTCTTTGCGCCAGACGCTGTAGTAGTCGAGACCGACCATCCACAAGCCCAACGCAAACAGACCGAAGACCACCAGCGCCACACCCCAGTGCATGAAAATGCTGACCCAACCGTAGCGCGAAGAAGAGTTACGTAGCTGCATTGCCCAAATCCTGTGAGAACTGCGACCAAGACTATCGAGTTACCTATCGAATTAAAGCGGAAAATTTCGCTTTGAAATATCGAGAAATACGATCAAGAGTCTGAAATAGGTGAGTTAAGGAAAGATTAAAGACCAATGTGTAAGAAAAAATGAAGTCCAACTAAAGAACACCTCCGCCATTAGGTTTATTCGATTCTTGATATTGGTTTTCTTCGGGCATAAAAAAACGCGGCATTTCTGCCGCGTTTCTTTAATCCCAAAGCTTACTGCGCTTTGGTATCCGTCGCCGGGGTCGCAGCGGGTTTTGCCGCTGGTTTCTTCGCCGGTTCAGCTTTCTTCGCCGGGGCTTTTGCCGGAGCCTTTTTGGCCTCGGTTTTGGCAGCAGGCTTTTTCGCCGGGGCTTTTTTGGCCGGTTCGACTTTCACCGGGGCCGCTGGTTTCGGCGCTTCTACCGGTGCTGGGGCCGGCGCAGGAGTTGGAGCCGGTGCCGGAGCAACCGGAGCCACGGGCTCTGGCGCCTTGACCGGTGCCGGTTTGTCGTCAGAACCACCGAACAGGTTGGTGAAGAAGTTGCCTTTCTTCGCCGCCACCGCACCGGCCGCCGCAACGGTCGCTGCTGGAACAACTTTCGCTGGTTCAAACGACTTGCCGGCCGCCAGGTCTTCTACCTGACTGGCTGCCCGCTGACCGGTGCGCAATGCGCCTTCCAGCGTGCCCGGGTACAAGGTGTCAGTGTGTTCGCCGGCAAAGGCCACACGCTGAATCGGACGTTCCCACAGGCGCCAGTACTTGCTGATCTGGCCAGGACCGAACGCCAGGTAAGCGCCGCCCATCGATGGGTCGGTGCTGTAACGGCGAATTTCGTAACCGGTGAACGAACCGCGCGCCTGTGGATAAAAGGCGTGCAGACGGATCAGCACCTGATCGACCATCTGCTTGTCGCCGAAGGCCTGCATCACGCGCGCGTTGTCGCCGGACAGGTTGATCACCACGTTGGCGCCGCCCTTCAGTGCCGGCTCAACCCACAACATACCCAGACCGGTGTTGCTGTAGATCTCGCCGGTCATCCGCGCCTTGCTTTCCCACACGGGCGTCTTGAATTTCAGCATGATCTGGTCGCGCCAACCGTAGTTGGTGCCTTTGATCGCGCCCATGTGCTGGGCATCCAGCGACGGAGTCATTTGAATCTTGTTCAGTGCGCGCAGTGGCACAGCCACAACGACGTAATCAGCCTGGTAGCCAACGCTGCCGACTTTGACGGTCACGCCGTCCTTGTCCTGGGTGATCGCCGAGACCGGAGAGCTGGTCTTGATGGTTTTCAGTTGTTTGACGAAGGCCTGTGCCAGCACCGGGCTGCCGCCAGGCAGACGCGAGGCGCGCAGGTCACGGTCGGCAACGCCACGGTAGACGCGGCTTTGCTGTGCGAAGTACAGCAGCGACAGGCGCGACGGTTCGTCATAACGGGTACGAATCTGCTGATTCACCAACTGACGTGCCGTGGCCGGCAGATTCAGACGGTCGAGCCAATTGGCCACGTTGATCTGGTCCAGGGCGAACAGTGTGCTGTTGGCCGCCGGGTTCTGCGGGTCTTCGATCGAGCGCGCCAGATCGTCCACAGTCTTTTCGTAGCGCTTGAGCGCTTCGGCGGTGGCCGGTTGCTTGGTGGCCAGATCGGCGGCAGTGAAATACTCACCGTCAATCAGGTAGCCCGGGGTCCGCACGAACTCTGGGGCCGGCGTGGTGCTCAGCTTGAAGGTCGAAACGTACTTGTTCAGAACCGGTTGGGTCTTGTCGTTGCCGATCCACTCACTGGTGGCCATGCCGGAGCGACCGCCCATGCTCGGTTTGGCTTCCAGCAGGGTGACCTGCCAGCCCTTGTTTTGCAGTTCGTAAGCCGCGGTGAGGCCAGACAGCCCTCCTCCGATCACGATCGCCGTTTTATCCTTGGCCAGCGCAGAAACGCTGAACAGCCCTAACATCACCAGCGCACAGGCGCGCAGCCAACCAGCAGACATTCAGCGAACTCCGGAAATACACGTAGGAAATAGCGGTTTTACGAGTCAGACGACTCAAAGAACCGCGAAGAATACGTCAGCCATCAAAAGGCCGCCAGCGACGTCTATCCACCTATACAAAGTAGCTCAATCGACACAATGGGTTGTCCCCACGTCACGCATTGCATAGGCTTGCGCGATTGTTTGCCCGCGCATGTCGCGAGCCGCCTCGAGGAGACTGAAAATGGGCCTGAATAATCAGTGGATGCAACGCGATCTCGCGGTGTTATGGCATCCCTGCACCCAGATGAAAGACCACGAACAGCTGCCGCTGATCCCGATCAAACGCGGTGAAGGCGTCTGGCTGGAAGACTTCGAAGGCAAACGCTACCTCGACGCCGTCAGCTCCTGGTGGGTCAACGTGTTTGGCCACGCCAACCCGCGGATCAACCAGCGCATCAAGGATCAGGTCGATCAGCTGGAACACGTGATCCTCGCTGGTTTCAGTCATCAGCCAGTCATCGAGTTGTCCGAGCGTCTGGTGAAGATGACGCCGGAAGGCCTGACCCGATGCTTCTACGCCGATAACGGTTCGTCCTGCATCGAAGTCGCGCTGAAAATGAGCTTTCACTATTGGCTCAACCGCGGCCAGCCGAACAAGAAGCGCTTCGTCACCCTGACCAACAGCTACCACGGCGAAACCATGGCAGCGATGTCGGTGGGCGACGTGCCGCTGTTCACCGAAACCTACAAGGCCCTGTTGCTGGACACCATCAAGGTGCCGAGTCCCGATTGCTACCTGCGCCCGGAAGGCATGAGCTGGGAAGAACATTCGCGCAACATGTTCGCTGCCATGGAACAGACCCTGGCCGAGAACCACGACACCGTCGCGGCAGTCATCGTCGAGCCGCTGATCCAGGGCGCCGGCGGCATGCGCATGTACCACCCGGTGTACCTGAAACTGCTGCGCGAAGCCTGCGACCGCTATGGCGTGCACCTGATCCACGACGAAATTGCCGTCGGCTTCGGTCGCACCGGGACGATGTTCGCCTGCGAACAGGCCGGCATCCGCCCGGACTTCCTCTGCCTGTCCAAGGCCCTGACCGGCGGTTACCTGCCGTTGGCGGCCTGCGTGACCACCGAAGACGTGTACAGCGCTTTCTACGACGACTACCCGACCCTGCGCGCCTTCCTGCATTCCCACAGCTACACCGGCAATCCGCTGGCGTGCGCGGCAGCCTTGGCGACTTTGGATATCTTCGAAGAAGACAACGTCATCGAGAACAACAAGGCGCTGGCTCAGCGCATGGCCAGCGCCACCGCGCATCTGGCCGATCACCCGAACGTTTCGGAAGTGCGCCAGACCGGCATGGTGCTGGCCATCGAGATGGTCAAGGACAAGGCCACCAAGGAAGCTTATCCGTGGCAGGAACGTCGCGGCTTGAAAGTGTTCCAGCATGCGTTGGAGCGTGGTGCTTTACTTCGACCGTTGGGCAGCGTGGTGTACTTCCTGCCGCCGTACGTGATCACGCCTGAACAGATCGACTTTCTGGCTGAAGTGGCCAGCGAAGGCATCGACATCGCGACTCGCGATAGCGTCAGTGTTTCGGTGCCGAAAGACTTTCACCCGGGCTTCCGTGATCCGGGCTAAAGACCGACGCAGTTCCCTGTGGTGAGGGGTTTATCTGTGGCGAGGGGATTTATCCCCGTTGGACTGCGCAGCAGTCCCATCTTTGGGGCCGCTTCGCAGCCTAACGGGGATAAATCCCCTCGCCACAAAGGCTGATTGCGCACGCCGCTACATTCGACTTTTTACAGAGACCCAGCATGAGACTGTCCCGCTTCTTTATCGACGCCCCCTTGAGCACTGGCGAACACGAGTTGCCCGAGGCCCAGGCCCATTACATCAGCCGTGTGCTGCGCATGGCCGAGGGTGATGCGCTGCAACTGTTCGACGGTTCGGGCCATGAGTTTCGCGCCACGCTGGTGGAGGTCGGCAAGAAGCGCGTTGTCGTGCAGATCGATGAAAGCTTTGCCGGGCAAGTCGAGTCGCCATTGTCGATCCATCTCGGCCAGGGCTTGTCCCGTGGCGAGCGGATGGATTGGGCGATTCAGAAAGCCACTGAACTGGGCGTCACTGAAATCACCCCGATCTTCAGTGATCGCTGTGAAGTCCGGCTGAAGGATGAACGCGCCGACAAACGCCTGATGCACTGGCGCCAGGTTGCGATCAGCGCTTGCGAACAGTGCGGGCGTTCACGGGTGCCGGTGATTCATCCGCCGCTGCTGTTGGCGGATTGGTTGAAGCAGACCCAGGCAGAATTGAAGTTGGTGCTGCATCCGGTGGCCGAGCCGTTGGTGAGTCATGCGAAACCGGCGACGCTGGCGTTTTTGATCGGCCCGGAAGGCGGGTTGTCCGACGCTGAAGTCGAGCAGGCCAAGGCTGGCGGCTTTCACGCCGCGCGCCTCGGCCCTCGCGTATTGCGCACCGAAACCGCGCCCGTCGTGGCACTGGCGGTGGCCCAACAACTGTGGGGCGATTTCTAAGATTTAAAAGATCGCAGCCTTCGGCAGCTCCTACAGAGATCGCGTTTCAACTGTAGGAGCTGCCGCAGGCTGCGATCTTTTGATCTTATTGCACCGGATCACTCACCGGTTTGGCGATGATTGCTTTCAACTCGCTGGTCATCGGAAATTCCAGGTTCAAGCCTTTGGGCGGGATCGGCTGCTGGAACCAGCGGTTGTAGATGCCGTTGATTTCCCCCGAGCTGTACAGATCGGCAAGCGTCGAGTTCACCAACTCGAGAAACTGCGGATCACCCTTGCGCACCATGCAGCTGTAGATTTCCCGCGATTGCTCCTCACCCACCACGACCCAGTTATGCGGATCTCGGGCCTTGGCACGCTCACCGTAAAGCAGCGCGTCATCCATATAGAACGCCGCCGCCCGACCCGACTGCAGCATCTGGAACGCTTCGCCGTGGTCCTTGGCGCTGATCACGAACATATCGATCTTGTTATCGACGTTGTAGCTCTTCAGAAACCGCTCATTGGTGGTGCCGGCAGTGGTCACGACGTTCTTGCCGCGCAGGTCGGCGAAGCTTTTGATGCCGCTGTCCTTCGCCGTGAGCAACTGCCCCTTCACGTAGATAAACCCGTAGGAAAATGCCACTTGCTGCATGCGCTCGGCCGTCACGCCGGTGGAGCCGCACTCAAGGTCGACCGTGCCGTTCTGCACCAGCGGAATGCGCGTTTGCGAGGTCACCAGGTTGTACTTCACCTGCAGATCCGGCAGCTCAAGCTTTTGCTTGATTCGCTCGACAATCTTGCTCGCCAGGTCCACCGAATAGCCCATCGGCTGCCCCGTGTGATCACCCACATAGGAGAACGGCACCGATGCGTCGCGATAGCCCAGCGTGATGCTCTTGGCATTGGCAACCTTGTTCAGCGTGCCGGTCAGTGGCGCTTCGTTGGCCTGGACCGGACTGGCGAGCAGCAGGCCGAGGGTGCAGCCGATCAACGTGATTTTTTGCATTGTTATTCTCCGTTGTGGGTTAAGCGATTAGCGGCGGGCGGCGATCACGGTGATTTCCACCAGCACCTCTGGCCGGGCCAGTAGCGCCTGCAAAGTAGTGCGGGTCGGCGCTTTGCCCGGTGACATCCACTGCGACCAGACCTCGTTCATGGCGGCAAAGTCGCGGCCAATGTCGTTCAGGTAAATGGTCGCGTTGAGCAGATGATCCTTGTCGCTGCCAGCTTCGGCCAACAACGCGTCGATCTTCGCCAGCACTTCGGCGGTTTGGCCGGTGACGTCGGTGCTGTCACCCGGAACCTGTCCCGAGAGAAACACCAGATCGCCAAAGGTCACCGCGCCAGAGAGCCGGCTGTTGCTGTTGATACGGTTAATGCTCATCGGTTTTTCCTTTTCAAGTCAGGCGACGCGGGGGGCGAGGCCGTGCATTTCAATTGAAGGTGTGCGCCGGGCGATCAACTCGCTGAGCAACCGGGCGCTGCCACAGGCCAGGGTAAAACCCAGGGCGCCATGGCCGAGGTTGAGCCAGAGATTGCGGTACGCCGTGGCGCCGATCAACGGCACGCCGCTGGGGGTGGCGGGGCGCATGCCGGCCCATTCTATGGCGGCGGCGTAATCGCCGGCATTGGGCAAGGTTTCCTGCGCCTGGCGCTTGATCAGCGCCAGGCGTTTGGGGTCGAGCGCCGGGTCGAAACCGACAATGTCGACCATCGCCGCCACGCGCAGTTGTTCACCGATGCGGGCGTAAACGATCTTGCGGTTGTAATCGGTGATGCTCAGCTCAGGCGCGCGATGTTTGGCGCGGATGGGCAAGGTCAGGCTGTAGCCCTTGAGCGGATACAGCGGCAGGTTCATGCCGGGCAGCGCCAGCGCCGGACTGCGATGACCGGCAGCAATTACCAGTTGCTCGACCGGCAGCACCTGCGAACCCATTTCTACGGCCTGCACCGCGCCGTCCGCGTGGCGAATGCCGGTGACCTTGCGACCGAGCAAAAACTCGCAACGCCCCGACGCCTGGAGCCGAGCCAGCAGTTGCTGGCAGAAACCATGGCAATCGGCGACCTCCTCGTCGGGGGTATAAATCGCGCCCACAAACGGTGCCTCAGCGAGTGCAGGTTCCAACTGTGCACATTCGGCTTGGGACAACACTTGCTGCTGTTGCGGATCGGCCAGACCATGGCGAGCATGCTCGAAACTCGCGGCTTCACGAAACGTCACCAGTTTGCCGTTGCGCCGCCAGTCGAAACCGTCGAGACGGTCTTCGTCGCGCCAGCCTTGCAGCGTGGACTGGCTCAGCAGCGCCAGACGCAGCAGGTGCGCGCCGTTGCGCTGATTCACCGAACGCCGGCAGGCCGCCAGAAAGGATGCCATCCAGCGCCATTGCGCCGGGTCCAGGCGCGGACGCAGTTTCAGCGGCGAGTCACCGCGCAACATCCAGCCAAGCGCCTGCAACGGTACGCCGGCATCGGCCAGTGGCGCGACGTAGCGGTAGGACAACTGGCCACCGTTGGCGAAACTGGTCTCGCTGCCCAGCGAGTCCCGGGCCTCGATCAGCGTCACGTCGATGCCGTCGCGCACCAGTGCGTAAGCCGTCGTCAGCCCGATGACGCCACCACCGATGATGCAAACCCGCTGAGCCATGTCTGTCCTTAACCGTTGTTGAAACAGGCTTCAGGTTAGGACCAGGTGACAGCCGTTGAACAATGCATAAAGATGCCTGACCCATAAACAAAGGTTATGGACTTGCCATGCGACTGCGACACATTGAGATATTCCAGGCCATTCGCCAGGCCGGTTCGGTCAGTGGCGCCGCGCAGTTGCTGCACGTATCGCAGCCGGCGGTGAGCAAAGTGCTGCAACACGCCGAGCAGCAACTGGGCTTTCCGTTATTCCTGCGAGTGCGCGGTAAATTGCAGGCCACGCCCGAAGCGCTGGAGCTTGAGCGCGAAGTCGACAAGGTCACCGAAAGCCTGCAAGGCGTGCGGCGTCTGGCCCAGAGTCTGCGTCGTGAGCCGGGTCACAGCGTACGGATCGGCGCGATCCCGGCGCTGGCCCTGTCGCTGCTGCCGCCGGCCATCAACGAGTGGACGCAACGTTACCCGGACATCGTCTGCGAACTGTCCAGCGCCCACAGCCGTGAGCTGATGCAGAATTTGTTGATGCGCGAAGTGGATGTCGCGCTGACCTTGCAGCCGCCGGATCATCCGGGCCTAAAGGCGCAGGTGTTGGCCTGCGGGGTTTTGGTGGCACTGGCGCCGTTGGGTTATTGGACCGACGACGCCTTGAGCCAACCGTTGCCATTGAGCGAACTGGCCGGCGCGCCGCTGATCGGCCTGTCCAGCGCCGACCCGCTGGCGGCCAGGCTCGACAGCTACCTTGAGGCGGTCGATCCGCCGCCACGGGTTCGCATCGCCGTGCAGACCTATTCGCTGGCGCGGGCGATGGTTGAATCCGGTGCCGGGCTGGCGGTGATCGATCCGTTTACCGCGCTCGGCGCGTCCCCCGCCACCACGGCGATTCGACCTCTGGCACCAGCACTACCGATCACCCTGTACGCGGTGACCCGCGCCGACGAACCGCCGCCCCACACTTTGAGCGACTTGTTGCAAGTCTTCAGCCGACGGGCGCAGGCGCAACTGGATCACCCGCTCCCACAGGTTTTGCAATAGCTGCAGTGCGGTCTACAAGACATAAAACAGAATCGCCACGAAGTGCAGCAAACTCCCGGCGATCACGAACAGATGCCAGATCCCGTGGGCATGGCGCAAACGACTGTCCAGCGCAAAAAAGACAATGCCCACGGTGTACAGCACGCCGCCCGACGCCAGCCAGGCAAAACCTGTACTGCCCAACGCCGCCAGCAACGGTTTGACCGCCACCAGCACGATCCAGCCCATCACCGCGTAGATCACGATCGATAGAATCCGCGCTTCCGAGCGCGGTTTGATTTCTTGCAGGATGCCAATCAGCGCCAATCCCCAGACAATCCCGAACAAGGTCCAGCCCCACGGCCCGCGTAGCGTCACGAGACAGAATGGCGTGTAGCTGCCGGCAATCAACAGGTAGATCGAAAAGTGATCGACCTTCTGCATGATCGCTTTCTTGCGCCCGCGCACGCTGTGGTAAACGGTCGATGCGCTGTAAAGCACCAGCAAGGTGAACCCGTAAATCGCCACGCTGACGATCTTCCACGGGCTGCCGTCCATGCTGGCAATCACCAGCATCCACACCACCCCGACCACCGCTGCCACCGCCCCGACCAGATGCGTCCAGGCGTTCAATCTTTCCCCGTGATACATGTGTTGCTCACCTCAAGATTCATTAACACAAAGCCCCTGTAGGAGCTGTGTAGGAGCTGTCGAGTGAAACGAGGCTGCGATCTTTTGATCTTGATCTTAGGATGCTGAAGATCAAAAGATCGCAGCCTTCGGCAGCTCCTACAAAAGCCATCGAGCCAAACGTCAGCCAATTGGGCACAATCGAACGATTCGAATAAGAGTCTGGCCCATGCTGATCGATGAAGAGTTGACCCTGAAAAAACTCGAGGTGTTCCTGGCCTTCATGCGCACCGGCAACCTGGCCCGCGCCGCTGCCGAGTTGCAAACCAGCAACGTCAGCGTGCACCGCGCTATTCACTCCCTGGAAAGCGCCCTGCGTTGCCCGCTATTCAAACACGAAGGTCGCAACCTGACCCCACTCGAAAGCGCTTATGTGCTGGAAGAACGGGCGCAGAAGTTGATTCAGGACGTGGTCGAAACCGTGCGCCTGACCCGCGAAGCCGCCGGGTTCTCTGCCGAGCGCTTCAAGCTTGGTTCGCTGTATTCATTGACGGTGAAGACGGTGCCGCAGCTGATCATGGGGCTGAAAATCCGCCGTAGCGAGCTCAACATCGACCTGATCCTCGGCTCGAACTTCGACCTGCTGTACAAGCTCAAGAACATGGAAGTCGACGCGATCCTGGTATCGCTGGACGAGAGCGTGAATGATCCGGATTGCGCGCAAATCCACCTGTTTTCCGATGACATGTTTCTGGCCACGCCGGCTGATTCGAAGTTTGCCCAACGGACCGAAGTCGACCTTGCCGAAGTGCGCGACGAGACGTTCATTACGCTGACCCAAGGCTTTGCCACGCACCAGGACGGTAATCGGGTGTTCAAGCAGGCGGGGTTCGAACCGAAGGTGGCGATGCAGGTCAACGACATTTTCACCCTGCTGAGCATGGTCAGCTCGGGCGTGGGTTATGCGCTGCTGCCGGGGAGGATTGCGGCGGTGTATGAGAATCGGGTGAAGCTGATTCCGTTGCAGGAACGGTATCGGTTGCAGCAGCACATCGGCGTAGTGTTTTTGAAGGCCAAGGAGCGCGATCCGAATCTGTTGGCGTTGTTGGCAGAGTGTCGGATGTATGCCAATCGCCAAACCTGATACCGCGGCGCCCCTATCGCGAGCAGGCTCACTCCTACCCTGGAATGCATTTCCCTGTAGGAGTGAGCCTGCTCGCGATGGCGTCGGTACATTCAATAGAGATGTAGCGGCTTAACCCACAATCCCGCGAACAATGAAGTACAACAACGAAGGCCCAAGCAAGCACCCAAGCCCGGTATGGAACGTCGCCGTCAACGCCCCATAAGGCACCAACCGCCGATCCGTCGCTGCCAACCCGGCCGTCACACCGCTGACGGTGCCAGCCAACCCACCAAACACCATCGCCGAGCGCGGGTTATCCAGCCCCATCCAGCGTGCCGCCATCGGTGTGCCAACCATCACAAAAATCGCCTTGATCAACCCGGTGGCAATCGACAACGCCACCACATCCGAACTCGCGCCAATCGCTGCGCCCGTCACCGGCCCGACGATGTACGTCACCGCACCCGCGCCAATGGTGGTCATGCTGATCGCATCGCGATAACCGAACGCCCAGGCCATGCTCGCCCCGACAATGAACGGCAGGATCGTGCCCAGCAGCAGCGCAATCACGCCGATCAAACCGGCCTTTTTCGCTTCGGTGGCTTGCACTTCGAATGCCGTGGCGACGATCGCAAAGTCGCGCAGCATCGCGCCGCCCATCAGACCGATGCCGGAAAACAGCGTCAGATCCGCCAGGCCTTTTTGCCCGCCGGTCATGGTGCCGCCGACCCAGGCCAGAACAAGCCCGATGACGATGGCAATCGCCGAACCGTGAATCCGTCCGAACGTCAGGCGCTTGGACAGCACCACCGACACCCACATGATCACGCCGACGAACGCGAACGCCGTAACCAGACTGTTATTGGCCAGACCCTTCTCAATGAGTTCCCACATATCAGCGACCTCCTACTGGCGTGCCGACCGGCGTTATTTCCGCCGGTTCATCGGGCAATGGTTCGCCTTTGTGAGTCCGGCTGATCAGGGCAATGGTGCAACCGCAGATCACCACCGAGCCGATCGCCGCCAGCACCGCCACCGGACCGCCGTGCAGGGCGGTGACGACGTTCTGTTGCGCGGCCATCGCGACCACGACCGGAATGTACATGGCGCCCCAGAAACCGACGCCCATCTCGCAATCCTTGGTCATGCCGCCGCGTTTTTGCATCCATAACCGCGCGCAGATCAACAGGATCATCGCGATCCCGACGCCGCCAACGTTGGATTTCACACCCAGCAACACGCCAAGCATGTCGCCCACGATCACCCCTGCCAGCGTACAAATCGCCAACAGTGCCACACCGTAAATAATCATTGTTGTCGTCCTCAAAGTGCATCGTCGAATGTTGTTTTTGTTGTTCGAAGGCCTGAGTCGGTGTTTTAGAGTTGGCGGCTTCCCTCCTCACGCAACAGCGCCTGCAAGGTATCGAGCCGCGCACCGTCGAAGGCAATCACGGTGCCCTGCTCGAACACCCGGCGCGCCAGCCCGGTCAGCACCGCACCGGGCGGCAGTTCGATCTGTAGACGTACGCCACGCTCGTAGGCGCTTTGTACCGTGCCGCGCCAATCCACCACGCGGCACATGTTGAATGCCAGGTCGTCGTGCAAGGCTTCAGTGTTGATAACGGGCCGGGCGCGACTGCCGCTCAGGTAGCCCAGCGTCGGTGTTTTCAGCTGCACCTTGGCGAAGGCTTCGGCCAGGGTTTTCGCAGGTGCTTCCAGCAGCGGGCAGTGGGACGGCACGCTGACGGCCAGACGTTTGGCCAGACCTGCACCGCGACCTTTCGCCAACTCGGCGACCGCATTCATCGCGCCATCGCTGCCGGCAATGACCACCTGGTTATCGGCGTTGATGTTGGCCAGGTAAACCGGCGTGGCATCGCTGTGAACCTGCGCCAGCAACTCTTCCACCGTGGCCAGGTCCAGACCGATGATCGCGGTCATGCCATAGCCTTGTGGATAAGCCTGCTGCATCAATTCACCGCGCAGGCTGACCAGATGCAGCGCATCGCTGAAGCTCAACGCGCCCGCGACCACCGCTGCCGGGTAAGCACCGATGGACAATCCCGCCACGTAATCCGCCGTCATTAACAACTGGCGTGAAGCCGCGACACCGGCGATCAACAGGCAGAGCTGAACCGCTCTTGTCGACTTCAGTGCTTCGGCAGAGTCCAGAAGAAAAGCGTCTTCCCCGAGGACTTCACTCGCCTCGATGACCGTCTCGCGAGGCAGACGATGGAGCATGCCCGGCTGCTGCGCGCCCTGGCCTGGGAACACCAGCAAACTGCTCACGCTGCTTGCTCCTGTGGATTCCACGGATCAATCACCAGAACAGCCTGACTCGCATTTTTCAGCAAAACCCGACGCGCAGAGCTGGCCCATTCGCGCAAGGCGACTGCACCGAATGGAGTCTGCAACTGCATGTCCACCGGACATACAGCGGCATCAAGTAGCTTCACAAATGATTGCGCTTGAGCACGGTCCATCGCTTGCGGTGCGCGCAAGATCAAGTCGAGATCGCTGCCCTCATGCAATGCCTGAAAACCGCTGGCCAATTCAAACCCGGCGCTGCCGCTGACACCCCAAACCCACTCACAGGAATCGAGCATCGGCCGCAGTTGATTGAGGGCGCGCACTGCCGGTAAATCCCGATCAATCGAGACATGGCAAAGCGCTTCCGGCCGGACTTGACGCTGGATTGCATCGACCGACATCACCGCTGCATAACGCTGCTCACGCAACCGTCCACGCACGCCGACCGCGATGTGATCCGCCGTGCTCAACGCACGCCGAACCACCACCGGTTGACCCGCACTGATCGACTCGATCACCCACGAAGGTGCATCCGCAGGCAACTGCTCCGGAGTCATCCCCCAGAGCAGGTCGTGGGCCAGAAGCGTGTTCACCACTGCTCTCTCAGCAATTGGCGAACCTGACTCGACGCCGCGCGGTTGCTCGCGCCCAAGCGGCTGCTCAGGTCTCGACCACTGGCGGCGACATCGCCAATCGCCTGGGTCAGGCATTCAGTCACCCGCGACAGATCCGCCGCCGTCGGCTGCTCGATCTGTTCCACCGACAAGGTTTCCCAAAGCAGTCCAAGGCTCGCGTAACTGTCGATGTCGTACGCCATCGGCGGCACGCTGGCGGCCAGTGCTTCGAGTTCTTCGACGCTGCGCAACGTCACCCGCGCCGCCGAAGCCTTGCCCATCGCGTGAACCATCACGCCCGGATCGCGCAGGGCGATCAGCCGATTGGCCTGATACCCATGAGCGAGAAACGCCCCGGACATCGCCTTGCCCACCAGCAACCCGATCACGGCATGGCCGGCCAGTCGGGCGCGAGCATAACTGTCCGCTGCACCGGCCAATGCCTGATGAATGCCGAGCGCTTCTTCGCGCCGACCGTAGGCCTGACTCGGCACATCGACGATGGCGATCAAGGCGCGTTTCTGCGGTTTATCCAGGTCAGCTGCGATGACTTCATCCACGGCTTTGGCCAGCCCCCAACCTTCCAGCAAACCGACCTCGCCATTGCGGGCACGGACGAAACGGTTATCGGGATCAGCCACCACCGCGATAAACCGAACAGGTTGGTCGCCCAACACACCATCAGCGACTTTCAACGAAGCGGGCAAACCATCAACCGGTTTCGCGCCCGCACTCAAGGCATTGAACCAGTTCAAACCTCTCAGGGAATACGAATTCATGAGCGCTCTCCTTGATACAGATCGCGAACCGTCGACGGCTCGATTTGCGGCTCGGCGTCCAGACGGGCCAACCGTTGCAGGAACCATTCGGCCTGACGGCTGCGTTGCTGTTCCGGCAAACCTTGCTTGAGCAATTCACTGACCTGCTGCTGAACCTGCGCCACGTCGTCAGCGACAAAACGATCCACCAGACCACTGGCGAAACGTTGCTCGCCACCGGTCAGGCTCCAGATGAAGGGACGATCACGGGAGTCGTATTCCTCAAGCCCGGCTTCCTGTTCGATCACTTGCGGACCGTTCAGGCCAAGCCGCGCTTCCTGAGTTACCAGCAAATAGCTGCACAACCCGGCGGCAATCGACATCCCGCCAAAGCAACCAACGCTGCCCGCGACCACACCAACCACTGGCTGGTACTGCCGCAGATCGACAATCGCCGCATGAATATCGGCAATCGCCGCCAGCCCGAGGTTGGCTTCCTGCAAACGCACGCCACCGGTTTCCAACAGCAACACGGCGCGGGTCGGAATGCCGTTGCGGTTGTCTTCGGCCGCCAGCTCCAGCGCACCGGCAATCTTCGCCCCGCCGACCTCACCGAGGCTGCCACCCTGAAATGCACCTTCGATGGCGGCGATCACCACCGGCAAACCGCCGATGCTGCCCTTGGCGATCACCACGCCGTCATCCGCTTGCGGCACCACACCCTGGCGCGAAAGCCATGGCGACATGACGCGCTGAAATGGGTCGAGCAGTTCGCGGAAGGTGCCGGCATCGAGCAAGGCTTTCGCCCGTTGCCGGGCGCCGAGTTCGACGAAGCTGTGTTTGTTGAGGAGATCAGTCATGGCCGATCTCCTCAAAGCCTTGTTCCAGACGCAAGCGCACCACGCCCGGTGTGGCGCCGAAATCGTGGATATCGATCGCCATCGCCAGCGGTGTCTGACCGTCGAACATCCGCGCGAACAGATGTTGCCAGCGTTGTTCGCTGCCATTGACCGAGGTCTGCACCTTGATCGTGAGCTTGCCGGCCTGTCCGGGTTCGATCAGCACTTCCAGATCGCCCGAGCCGACACAGCCCACCAGCGTCCGGCCGCGTGGCGGCTGCCCGGCGGGGAATTCAAAAGATAAGGTTTCCATCAGAAAGCTCCCTGGATGAGGCCGTCGCCAGACTCGATGCGGTCGATGAACAGGCAGGCGGCGAGCAAGTCAGCAGCACCACCGGGCGAGGCATTCAACGCGATGAGTTGTTGGTCAAGCTCATGCAAACGGCGGCGACCGGCGAGGCTGGCACTGCCGCCCGCATCGAGCACGGCTTGGGCGCCGAGTTGCATGGTCTGCAGGCCTTGTTCGCCGGCGCGGTAGAGCACGCAGGTGTCGGCCAGATTCGTCATGATCGCCAGCAAGGCATCGAGCCGAGCGTTCTGCTCGCCATGACCGGCGGCGCGGCTGCGTTTGAGTTGCGGCAGCGCACGTTGAATCACTGCTGGGAAGCCGAGCTGGGCTTCTTCACGGGCACCGCGTGCGCCGTAACGCTGGGCGACTTGCGCACCGTGGCTCAGAGGACGCGGCGCGTAACGGTCGTCGAGCAATGCCAGACGTGCAGCACGCAAAGTCACGGCGCTTGCCTTGGTATTCGTGGATTCCAACGCGGCAGCAGCGACCAACAGGCCCAACGCCCAAATTGCCCCGCGATGAGTATTCACACCGTTGGTGGTGGCGAGCATCACTTCCTCGCCTTCACGACCGATCAGGCCAATGGCTTCGCGCAGCGGCAGGCCGACTTCACCAAACGCGATGGCGGCCTCCGCCATTTCCTTGAACGCAGGCCACAGGGACAGCGCCGAAGCGTGCATCAGCCCGAGGTGCAAATCGGTGTGCGCGCCATTGCCACGACGGTCGACCAGCGCCGGTTTCGGCGACAGGTCCGCTTCGTCGATCAGTGCGTCCACGGCCAGATCCGCCAGCCGCTCAGCCAGGGACAGGGTTTTCGGTTGCAGGTTAAATGCGTGCATTACCAGCTCCTGAACTTGGCGGGCGGGTTGTAGAGGCCACCGGACCACTCGACCAGATCGGCCACGCTTTTGGCCGCCAGCAATTCGCGGGTGGCGTCGGTGCGGCGGATGCCGAGGTCTTCGGGCAAGGCGATCAGTCCTTCGCGGCGCATGCGTGCGGTGTCTTTCGGGTTGTGGCGCAAACCGATGACGGTGACTCCGGCGACGGCGGCGATCATCGCCTGCCGCTCTTCAAGGGAGCGGGCCTTGTACAAATAGGCGATGCCTTCTTCGGTCAGCAGGTGGGTGACGTCGTCGCCGTAGATCATGATCGGCGCCAGCGGCATGCCGCTTTTCCTCGCCACTTCCACCGCGTCGAGGGTTTCGACGAAGGTGGGTTTGCCGCCCTCCTGGAAGGTCTCGACCATTTGCACCACGAGTTTCTTGCCCCGCTCCAGCAGCGCTTCGGGCGCATCGTCATGGCGCATGTCGAGCCAGGCTGGGGTGCCGTGGCGACGGCCGCGCGGGTCGTGGCCCATGTTCGGCGCACCACCGAAACCTGCGAGTCGTCCGCGCGTCACGGTGGAGGAATGGCCGTCGCCGTCGACTTGCAGCGTCGCGCCAATGAACAGGTCCACCGCGTATTGCCCGGCCAGTTGGCAGAACATCCGGTTGGAACGCAGAGAGCCATCGCGGCCGGTAAAGAACACGTCGGGCCGAGCGGCGATGTAGTTTTCCATGCCCAGTTCGGTGCCGAAGCAATGCACGCTTTCGACCCAACCGCTTTCGATGGCCGGGATCAAGGTGGGGTGAGGATTGAGCGTCCAGTTGCGGCAGATCTTGCCTTTCAGGCCGAGGGATTCGCCGTAGGTCGGCAGGATCAATTCGATGGCGGCGGTGTTGAAACCGATGCCGTGGTTCAGGGACTGAACGTTGTGTTTTTCGTAGATCCCGCGGATCGCCATCATCGCCATCAACACGTGCACAGGCTTGATGTGGCGCGGGTCGCGGGTGAACAGCGGCTCGATATAGAACGGCTTGTCGGCCACCACCACGAAATCCACCCAGGAGGCAGGGATGTCGACGCGGGGCAACTCGCTGACATCGTCCACCAGTTGATTGACCTGGACGATGACGATGCCGTCGCTGAAGGCGGCCGGTTCGATCAATGCGGGCGTGTCTTCGGTGCTCGGGCCGGTGTAGATGTTGCCGGCACGGTCGGCCATGAAACCGGCCGAGAGCACGACGTTGGGAATCAGGTCGACCACCAGTCGCGCATAGAGCTCGATGTAGGTATGGATCGCACCGATTTCCAGCAGGCCGTCTTCCAGTAGCTGGCTGATGCGCAGGCTCTGGGTGCCGGCGAAAGAGAAGTCGAGCTTGCGGGCGATGCCGCGTTCAAACAGGTCCAGGTGCTCGGAGCGTCCGACGCTGGGCATGATCATGTGCAGGTCATGCAGCTTCGCTGGGTCAGCCTTGGCCAGGGAGCGGGACAGGAAATCCGCTTGCTTCTGGTTGTTGCCCTCCAGCACCACACGGTCGCCGGGCAGGATCAAGGCCTCCAGCGCCGCAACGATTTTGTCGGTGGGCAGGACCACACCGTCGGCGAGACCCCGTACCAGCTCGAGACGCCGCTGCTTTTCGCTGCGCCGCCGCGTCCATCGCGAGTCGGGGGATATTGTTGTTGTCATGACCACTCCACGGGTTCGCTGTCGTGGGAGTCACCTTAGGAGCGTTGGGTGGGGGGCATCAATCAAGCAGAGCGGTGAATCGTTACGGTGAGGCTAATGGTTGGTGAAGACGTGCGGTGACTGTTCCGGCCTCTTCGCGAGCAAGCCCGCTCCCACATTGGAATGCATACCCCTGTGGGAGCGGGCTTGCTCGCGAAGAGGCCAGAACAATCCCCGCAGTTTTCGATGACGGAGCATTACACTCCGGTCATCTGCTGCTGTACGCGAATCAGGAGCTGCATGGTGCTTTCCAATAGTTGCGCCAACAACGCCGGATCTTCATCCATATAGCCTTCGTACTCCGCCAGGTTTCGTCGCTCATGACACAGGGCGAATAGCCGAACCTGTACTTTGCCAATATCAGCTGTATGAATCAGGCACTGAAACACCAGATACCGCTTGTCTGAACGGTAGCCGCTCAAGCGAAGAGCCGTCAGTGCAAGGGCATGGGCAGCGTTGTAAGCCAGGTCGAAACGACTCGCGAAGGAAAGCGAAGACGTTTGCGCGTCTTTCAATCGATCCACAGCCGAACGCATGAGCCCTTCGCATTCCTTGCGATCCGGCGGCTCAGCTTTCAGTCCACCGCTACGTAACAGGTTTTCCAGGTTCTCGTTGCTGCCCATCCTTGGACTCCAAAGGGTTTCCCCCCATCAGGTTGATCTTGTCCTGCTGCGCTACCCGCACGACAAAACTATTTTCAGCCGCCAGTTTTGCGGCCCAGTCGTCGGGGGTGTAGAGCGTCGGGTTGAGGACGCGGCCCAACTGCTCCTCCGTCGGTATAAGCCGCTCCATCACTTCACTGTAGTGCAGGCCCTCGCCGATCAGCATGAGATCAATGTCACTGGATGCGTTTGCCTGATCCTTGGCGATAGAGCCATACACAAATGCCCAGGTGATCTGTTCGGCAAAGGGTTGGAGCGCTTGGCGCAGAGGCTCGGCAATACCAAAGGTTTTGCGGGCGATGCCCAGCAGTTCCGCATAGATCGGGCAGTCGGGATTGGCTTGATAGTGGGTCTGGTTGCCCTGACGGGTCATGGTCAGTACGCCTGCCCGCTGCAACCGATCCAGCTCGCGCATAAGGCTGCCTTTACCCACTTGAGCCCAGCGGGCGATCTCGTTGGCGTAAAAACTTCGGTCGGGTTTGCCAAACAACAGGCCCAGCACTTTTTGCTGGGTGGTGGTGAACAAGGCTTCGCTCAGTGACAGGTTTTTCACGGCAACGACCGATAAGTCCCAAAAAAGGAACGATAGGTCCCTTTTTGGGAATCTTCAACCTGATTGCAGAAACCTTTGTGGCGAGGGGGCTTGTCGGAAGGTCCGACAGTCTGAGGTTTTGTGTTTAAACATTTGTCCGCAGGAACGGTGTGAGGCTACGCAGTCTGGCGTCGCTGCCTACAGCAATGCCGGAACCCGCTGACTGGTGCGGTTTTGCGTTGATCTTTATCGTTTGGGGGTCGCTGCCAATTCAGCGATCGGGTCTGGAAAACCCGAAGAACAGGATCAATGCACATGACATAATGCGGCGCTTTTTTTGCTTCGTAGTTCTAAGTCATGGCGGCTGTGCGTGGGAGACCTTCGGGTCTGCCGGGTTTGATCCTTTCTCGGTTTTTCCAGTCCGCGTACAGCTGCCACCCTTTTCGTCTGGAAAACGAAAAACGGCAGCTCCATCACTACAAGGATCTTTGCCATGTTCAAACCAACTCCCAACCCGCCGGAAACCGACACCGGTTCCGAAGCATCCCTCGAAGCCGAGAAACTCAAGGAAGCCGCCGACCGCGTCTTTTCCTACTACTTCCCACCCCATGAAAAACCGGGCAAGCGCCGCAAACATCACCTCTTCAGCGTCTCCCCCGACATCGACACCGAAGCCCTTCTGGCCAATGCCTCCGAAGACCTGCTGTCCATCAGCGCCATTGCTGCCGATCTGGCGGACGATGTGGAAGGCTCACGCCGCTCTGTAGCCTTGGCACTCAGCCGGATGGCAGATGGCGTGCAGTTGTTGGTGGAGCGGGCGCTGGATCATCATGAGACGGCGCAGATGAAGGCTCAGGCCGGGGTTTAGCAGCCAGGGCTGTGATGAATTGAAGGCCGCCATCGCGAGCAAGCTCGCTCCCACAGGGTTTTTGTGTACGACGGAGATCCAATGTGGGAGCGAGCTTGCTCGCGATGGGGCCAGTCAGATCAACCCGGCACTTACGAGTAACTCCTCCAACCCCAACAAATCAGGCACCTTGGCCACTTGCTCCCCCACCTGCACCGCAGCCTGTTCCAGCGAGCACAACGGCACATCCACATAGCTCAACTGACTATCAAGCTTGTAAGACCGCGGAATCCCCTGCACCAGCAAGGCGATGAATTTCAAATCGGGCCGCCCACCGAGAGCATTGAGGATGACAATCCGCGCCCGCTCACCGATGACGATTTTTTGGCCGCACGCCGACTCGAAACTGAGCAACGGAATCTGCCGATTCCGCCACGTTACCCGCCCGAGGTACCACGGCGGAGTGTCGAGGTCGAAGGCGCTGGGTTGGTAATCAATGAGCTCCGCCACAGCGACATTGGGCAGGATCAGGTTGCGGTCGGCCAAGGGCAGCAACAGGCCGGTGAGGTTGCTGGTGCGGTGCTCAAGCATGGGTTTTGCTCCACAGGGCGATGCTTTCGAGCAGCACCGATTCCTGGTACGGCTTGCCAAGGTAGTCGTTGACGCCGATGGCCATGGCGCGGTCGCGGTGTTTCTGCCCGGTGCGGGAGGTGATCATGATGATCGGCAGGTGCTGCAGACGTTCGTCGGCGCGTACCTGGGTCGCGACTTCAAAACCGTCCATGCGCGGCATCTCGATGTCCAGCAGCATCAGGTCAGGCATGTGGTCTTCAAGCAGTAACATGGCGTCGACACCGTCCTTCGCGGTCAGCACGTTCATGCCATGGCGTTCCAGCAGACGGCTGGTGACCTTGCGCACGGTGACCGAGTCATCGACCACCAGCACCAGCAGCGGTTTATGCGGTTCGACCTCCGCCTCCTGAGTCGCTGACTGTTGCGGCACACGGGCCTGCATTGCGCGGATCGGCGCCAGCAAATCGAGAATCAGCACCACCCGCCCATCGCCGAGAATCGTGGCCCCGGACAACCCCTGCACCGCCGCAAATTGTGGGCCGAGGCTTTTGACCACGATCTCGCGAGTGCCAGCCATGGAGTCGACTTGCACCGCGATGTGCCGCTCGTTGCACTGCACCAGCAATACCGGCAGCGGTAGGCTTTGGCCCAGCAGTTTCGGACGGTGGCTGGTTTTCAGCAGTTCACCGAGGTAGCACAGTTCATAGTGTTGCCCGGCGTATTTGTAGGTCGGCGGATCGAGCCGGTAATGCCCTTCAAGCTCGTTGGGCAGCACGCGAACGATGCCATCGATGGTGTTCAGCGGGATCGCGTACTGATCATCAAAGCACTGCACCATCAGCGCCCGGTTAACCGACACGGTAAACGGCAGGCGAATCCGGAAGTGCACGCCCTGCCCCGGCACAGAGTCGATGCTCATGCTGCCGCCGAGTTGCCGGACTTCTTCGTGCACCACGTCCATGCCGACGCCGCGTCCGGAAATCTGGGTGATTTTCTCAGCGGTGGAGAACCCCGGTTGCAGGATGAATTGCAGCACATCGCGGTCGCTGATGTCGCTGTCCGAGGCCAGCAACCCGCGTTTGATCGCCTTGCGCCGCACCGCGTCCAGCGGCACGCCGGCACCGTCGTCGCGGATGTCGAAAATGATGTCGCCGCCCTCTCGCGACAGGTCGAGGGTGATTCGACCCTGAGCCGGTTTACCCGCCGCGATACGCACCTCGGCGGATTCCAGGCCATGATCCACGGCGTTGCGCAGCATGTGTTCCAACGGCGCGGCCATACGTTCGAGAACGTTGCGGTCCATCTCGCCTTCGGCATTGCCGACGATGAATTCCACGTCCTTGCCCAGTTCGCTGGAGACCTGCCGGACGATCCGCTTCAAGCGCGGCAGCATCCGCTCGAACGGCACCATGCGCGTGCGCATCAGGCCTTCCTGCAATTCGGTGTTGATGCGGCCCTGCTGTTGCAGCAGGTTTTCCGCGTCCTGATTGCGTCGGTCGAGGGTTTCCTTGAGGTCGAGCAAGTCGGAGGCGGATTCGAACAGCGCGCGCGACAGTTGCTGCAACTGTGAGTGGCGGTCCATTTCCAGCGGATCGAATTCTTCGTAGCCCAGGCGTTCGCCTTCGACTTGCTGGCGGCTGAGAATCCGCCCTTGGGTTTCCGTGTCGAGACGACGCAACTGGTCGCGCATGCGCTCGATGGTGGTTTCCATTTCGCTCAGAGTCACACGTGCATCGTTGACCTGTTGTTCGATCCGGCCACGGAAGATCGACGTTTCGCCGGCCAGGTTGACCAGATCGTCGAGCAGTTCTGCCGAGACCTTGACCATGTCTGCGCCGGCATCGGCCTGCGGTGCCGGCGTCTCGACTTTCGGCGTTGCGGACACCACGGCCGGTGCCGGTGCTTCGGGCACGGCCGGATGACTGAAGTTCTTGATCGCGTCGATCAGTTGATCGGCGGGCGGCAATGGCTGACCGGCACGGGTCGCGTCGAGCATCTGCGCCAGTCGGTCGTGGCTGCTTTGCAACAAGCCGAACAACGCGGCGGTGGGTTGCAACACGCCAGCGGATAGGCCTTCGTAGAGGAATTCCAGCTCATGGGCGAGGTCGCCAATCGGCGCGATTTCCACCATCCGCGCGCCACCCTTGAGGGTGTGCAAATCACGCAGCAGAGTTTCCACTTCCTGGCGATTCGACGGCTCGGCCTGCCAGCGCACCAGCGCCGCGCCGGAGTTTTCGATGATGTCGAAACCTTCCTCGAGGAAGATCTCCAGAAGCTCCGGATCATGCCCTGGTGAATCATCGGCCCGTGCCGGTTCGACCGTTTCAACAGCGCTGGCGTTGCCCTGGCGAAACTCGCGAATGGCCTCGATCAGCTCACCCGGATCGCCCAATGGCCGCTGGTTCTGCAACTGATCAAGCAGCTGCGCGAGTCGGTCATGGCTGTGTTGCAGCAGGTGCGCCAAGGCTTCGCTGTAGGTGTAACGGCGGTCCACCAGACCTTCGTAAAGGCTTTCCAGTTCATGGGCCAGCTCACCGACCGGTTCGACCTCGGCCATCCGCGCACCACCCTTGAGGGTGTGCAAATCTCGCTGCAACGACAACAGCGGCGCGGCGTTGTCCGGGTCGCTCAGCCAGCGTTGCAAGGCCTGACCGGCGCTCTCGAGGATATCCACCGCCTCTTCGAGGAAGATCGAAACGATCTCATCGTCCAGCTCAACCTGGGTCGCGGTCTGTTCGAGTTCGGCCGTGGCACTGCCCAGTTCCCGAATGCTCAACGTGCGGCTGCCATCGCTGCGAATCAGCCCCATCGCCGACGGATCCAGGCTCTCATCCAGCAATCCGCGCAAGGCCCGAATGCGTTCCGGTTGCGGGCTGACTTCCTGGCCGGCGGCCAGTTCGTCGAGCATGTTGATCAGCGCTTCATGGGCACTTTGCGCCTCATGGAAGAACGCCTCGCTGACCGCCAGACTGCTTTCTTCCACCGCGCCGTAGAGATCGAGCAAGGCTTCGCAGAGTTCGTCCACCGGATGCAGATCAGCCAGGTGCGCGCCTTCGCCTAGGGTGGTCAATTCGTCCAGCAATGCGCTGAGTTCCTGACGCTCGCCGGGATGTTGCTGCCAGCGTTGCAACAGGCTTTCGGCGTCCAGCAGGATGTCCATGCCTTTGGCGAGGAAGTTGTTGATCAGTTGCGGATCACGCTTGATGCGCAACCCGGTATTCGGTGTACTCAGGAGCGTTTCCAGCCGCTCGGCCAGCAACGCCTGGGTTCGCTCGATCAATGAGCGGGCGCCGGGAATCTGCGCCAGTGGATCACGCTTGAGCTGTCGCAAGCCGAGACGGAACAAGCCTTCGGCTTCGAGCAGCAGTTCGACTTCGTCCAGGTCGAGGGCGATCAGGTGCGCCTTGTACTCCCGGGCCAGATGATCCAGCGGTTTTGCCAGCTCGGCGATCGGCAATACGCCAGCCATAGAGGCGCTGCCCTTGAGCGTGTGCAGCGCCCGCTGCAACTCGTCGCTGGCCTGCAACGGCACGTGCTCGGCGGCTTTATCGAGGAAACGGTTGAGGCTGGCGAGATGGGTCTCGGCTTCCTTGCGGAAGATCTCCAGCAACAGTGGATCGAGGGCCGCCACATCTTGGGTATCTTCATCGCTGACAGGCGTATCGCCCTTGGCGAGCGCATGGGCGCGAGCAGCCAATTGGTCGACCTGGTTGCATTGGCGCTGGGCATTGGCGGCAAATTCGGCCACCAGCTTCGGCAGCAGGTCCAGGGCATCGCGAAGCAATTGTTGCACCGCTGCCCCTGGCGCAACGCTGCGTTCCAGCACGCGGTTGAGCAGGTTTTCCACCGCCCACGCCAGCTCGCCCAGCACCAGCGCACGGACCATCCGGCCACTGCCTTTCAAGGTGTGGAATGCCCGGCGCAATTCACTCAAGGCAGGTTTATCGTCGGGGTTAGCCGACCAGCGCGGCAGGTACTCCCGGAGGATTTCCAAGACTTCATCGGTTTCTTCGAGGAACACTTCCCGCAGCTCATCGTCCACCGGTTCTTCACCGGCGGGCGGCGGCAACAGGCTTCCCGGGGTCGTCAGGGCGGGCGGATTGACGGAGGACACAGGGCTGGCCAATACATCGGCCAGTGACTTGACGGTCTCAGGGTCGTCCAGTTCCTGCAGATCCTGCATGACCTGCGCTTCACTCGGGCTGAGCACATCTTCAAGCACCGGCACCTGCTGCTCGGGGAAAAAGCCGAGTGAGGCCAGGCTTTTTTCCGCGACGTCGAGCAACTTTTCGCCCGGCGCTTCGGGGTCGTCGCTGAGGCGCTCCAGGTAATACTCGATGCTGGTGATGACGTCGGCCAGGCTGTCCAGTTCCTGCCAGCCGGGATGATCCGGATCGAGCAGCAGGTGCTCGCGGATGAAGTGGTTGCACGTTTCGATCAGGCTCGCCGCACGGCTCAACGGAATCATCGCCAGCGCACCGCGCACTTGGGTCAGCAAGGCCGGCAATGGCTGCAAGTGCTGACGGTCCCAGTCGGCGTCGATGTAGTCGACGATCATGTCCTTGGCCTGTTGCAGGCAGATGCGCGCTTCCTTGATCACGATCTGATGGATCTGGGTCAGGTCGGTGGTCGGCAGGCGGCTTTCTTCCTGGCTTTCCGGCTCGACGGTGCCGACCATGCCGGCCAGCGTCGCTTCGACGTAGAGCAAGGCACCGGCGACGTCCATCAGGATCGCGTCGTTGGGCTCACGCTGGCCCTGGGCCAGGCTCAGCACCACCGCCAGTTGATCGATGATGACCTTGCGTGGCTGGCCGAAACCGAGCACCGCCAGGGTGTCGGCGATTTGCCGCAGGGGCGCCAGCAGGCTTTCGAGGTCCGAGGTGTGTTGGCGGTCGCTGCGCACGAACAGGTCCAGGCGTTCCTTGACCCGCACCAGCTCTTCACACAAAGCGGCCAACACCGAGCGCATGGCATCGCGGTCGGGACCGGCCAGCCGCGCTCGTTCTTCGTCGACCATCGCGCTGTCAGGTAGCGCGTCGTCCAGTCCGTAGCGATCTTTCATGGTCAGCATCTGCCCGGTGGGATGTTCGGCCTTGGCAATGTAGAACAGCAAACTCTTGAGCAACTCCAGCGGCGCCGGCTGATTGATTCCGGTTATGCCCTGTTCGAGCAGGCGCTTGAGCTCTTTGTCGGCGTCTTTGAATAGGCTGCGCAACGCCGGACTGTTGGCGATCGAGCCGCCGCGCATGCCTTCGACCAGCGCCGAGGCGACTTGCCACAACGGGCTCAAGGGTGCGTTGCCGCACAGCCCTTCGAGGCGCGCAAAAACCTTGGTCAGGTAACCGAGATTGGTTTCGCCGTCCTGCTCACGCAGCAATCCGACCAGGGCCATCTGCAACATCTGCCGCAACTTGCGCAGCACATTGGGTAGATCCGCCGGCTCCAGCAGCGCCAGCGACGCTTCGTCCAGGGGCGGCAGGTCCGGCAATTGCGGGCTGAACAGGCTGGTTTCCGACAACAGGCTTTCGCCACGGGCGCTGCGCAGATCGTTAATCAGCGGCAACACGACCAGAGGCAGGTCGCGGCGCGCACCTTGCACCCGATCAAGGTAAATCGGCAACTGCCCAAGGGCTTGCAGCAACAGGTGGAGCGTCTCATCGCGATGACTGACGCGGTTCTGTTGCAAGGCGATGGTCAGATGTTCCATCTCTTCGGCGAGCAGCGCCGCGCCGTAGAACTCGACCATCTGCAAACTGCCGTGAACCTGATGGACGCATGCCAGGCATTCACTGAGGGCGTGCGTCGCCTGCGGGTCATCAAGCAACGTTTCAATCGCCTGGTGAGCCACTTTCAGCGTTTCGGCAATCTCGCCTTTGACCCACTCGAGGGCCACATAGTCGTGCCGATCACCCATAACCACTCCACTCATAATTCGCGCGCCTCAAGGCGCATCACACTTTATCCACAGCCTGCGCCTTGGCGGCCGGCAAGGTGAAACCGGATACCGAACGCCGCAGCTGGCTGGCCATTTTCGCCAGGTTGCCAATGCTCTCGGCGGTGGCGGTGGAGCCGGACGAGGTCTGCGTGGTGATCTGCTGGATCACGTTCATCGTCAGGGAAATCTGACCGGCCGAGGACGTCTGTTGCTGCGCTGCGTTGGAAATACTCTGGATCAACGCGGCGAGGGTCTTCGACACGCCTTCGATTTCTTCCAGGGCCACCCCGGCATCCTGCGCCAGACGAGCGCCGCGCACCACTTCGGTGGTGGTCTGCTCCATGGAAATCACTGCTTCGTTGGTGTCGGTCTGAATCGCCCGCACCAGGATTTCGATCTGCCGGGTCGCGGCGGACGAGCGCTCGGCCAGCCGCTGGACTTCATCGGCGACCACCGCAAAACCGCGCCCGGCATCACCGGCCATGGAGGCCTGGATCGCCGCGTTGAGCGCGAGGATGTTGGTCTGATCGGCAATGTCATCGATCAGGCTGACAATGTCGCCGATTTCCTGAGAGGACTCGCCGAGGCGTTTGATGCGCTTGGCGGTGTCTTGAATCTGCTCGCGAATATTGTCCATGCCGTGGATGGTGTTGTGCACCACCTCATTGCCCTTGTTGGCGATTTCCACCGAGCGTTCGGCCACCGCAGAGGATTCGGCGGCGTTGGCCGAGACCTGATCGATGGACTCAGCCATGTCGTTGATCGCGGTGGAAGCTTCGGCAATCTGCTGCGCCTGATGCTCTGAAGCCTGGGCCAGGTGCATGGCGGTGGCCTGGGTTTCCTGCACGGCAGCAGCGACCTGACCTGCGGTGAGGTTGATGGTCGCCACCAGATCGCGCAATTGGTCCACGGAGTAATTGATCGAGTCGGCGATGGTGCCGGTGAAATCTTCGGTCACAGAGGCGGTTACGGTCAGGTCACCGTCCGCCAGGTCTTCGATCTCGTCGAGCAGGCGCATGATCGCGTTCTGGTTACGCTCGTTCTTCTCGGCCGTTTCGCGCAGTTGACGATTGGTTTCCCGGACCATCACCAGACCAATGAGGATGATTGACATCAGTGCCAACAGCCCCAGCACGTAGCCGCCAATGGTGTCGGTATTGCGCCCGCCGGCCAGGTTTTCGAAACCGCCGGCCAGGTGCGAGGCTTCCTCGAGCAGGGTCTGCGACAGGGTGAAAATATTGGTGGCCGATTCACGGACCTTGAACAGCTCCGGCGAGGTTTCGAGGATTTCATCCACCGAACCCGAGACGAATTCGAACAGCTCGGAAATCTCGATCAACCGCGCGCGAGCATCGCGGTCTTCAACCTGACTGACTTTCAGTGACGGATTGCCCTGGAGCATGCCGTTGAGCACCTGGCCGAATCGCGCCGCATCGCGACCGAAGGCGTCGGCGGCCTGCTGCGAGTTTTCATCACCGGACAGCACGGTGTTCACCGCACCGAGAATCCGCTCAGCCAACAGCGACTGACGCTGCGCCATGGCCACCTGCGCGGCCGGGGCACCGCGCTGGAGGAGCGTTTCGACGACTTTTTCGTACTCGACCTGCAACTGCGGCACGGTTTCGGCCAGGGTCGCGGCGACTTGGTGCAGCGACAGCACGGTCTGTTCGCTGGAGAGGATCGCGTCGGTGTTTTTCAGCAAGCGTTCCCAGTCCAGTTGCACGGCGCGCATTTCCGGGCGCACGGTGGACGGCGCCGGCGGCAGGCCGGTGGCGGGGTCGCCTTTCTTCAGATAGCCCCAGCGTTGGGCAAAGTCATTGCGCGCATCGCTCAGCAGTTTGAACGCCGCCGCCTTGCCGGCAGCCGCTTCGGTGGCGTTCTTGGCAATGCGCTGGGACAACACGCGCAGCTCACCGGCGTGGCCGATGTACTGTTTGTCGTACGTGGCCTGGGTGTTGAGGTACGCGAAGTTGGCGAACAGCAGCATGATGAAGACGATCAGCGCGATGAACAGCGCGATGATCTGTGACCGGCTGCGCGACCCTTCTGGCTTACCTGTTTTTGCTTTTATCATCGGTAACCAACACCCTTAAAGATTGCCGAAGAACCTGTGGGAGCGAGCTTGCTCGCGATAGCGGTGTATCAGTCGACATCAATGTTGGCTGTGAGTCCGTCATCGCGAGCAAGCTCGCTCCCACAGGGGGTCGCGTTTACACAGCGACGTGCATGAAGCTTTGGGACTGCACCAACGCAAACGGGCTGAACACCTGCCAGGTCTGCTCACGCTGAAACCGGCCTTTGATGAACGGTGCAATCGGACCGCTCAAGGTATCTACCGGCTCAAGACTGTCCTGGGCAAAGTGCTGCAAGCCGAAGACTTCATCGACCATCAACCCGGTAAACACGTCGTTATGCTCCACCACCAAGACCCGGCGCTGCTTGCGCACTGTTGACAGCTCATGCCCAGGCTCTTTACCAGAAAAGAAGCCGCACAAGTCGATGATCGGCAACAGACGCCCGCGCAGGTTGGCCACGCCCTTGACCCAGGGCCTGACCCCCGGCAACTGGGTGAACCGCGGCTCGTGCAACACTTCGCTGACTTCGCCCATGGGCGCAACGTACCAGTGCTCGCCCAGACGGAAGCCGATGCCGCTCCAGCTGTCTTGTCGGGTCGGCTGGGACGGCAAGTCCGCCGCCAGCAGACGACAACGCTGGTCGATCTGCAGCAGCAGTTCAAAAGCCGTCAGCGACTCGGTCATGGCCGGACGATCAACCGGCCAGCACGTTGTTCAGGGTCTTGATCAGGGTCTCTTCGTCGACCGGTTTGGTCAGGTAGTCCTTGGCGCCCTGGCGCGTGCCCCAGACCTTGTCGGTTTCCTGATCCTTGGTGGTGATGATGATCACCGGGATGTGCCCGGTTTCCGGGTCTTTGGTCAGCTGACGGGTCGCCTGAAAACCGTTGAGGCCGGGCATGACGATGTCCATCAGCACGGCGTCGGGTTTTTCCTGACGGGCCAGGGCCACGCCGTCGGCGCCGTTTTCGGCTTTCAACACTTCATGACCGTGCTTTTCCAGCATGCCGGTCAGTTTGTACATTTCGGTCGGCGAATCATCGACGATCAGAATACGTGCCATGGTCTTCCCCATTCTTGTCGACGCCGGGCCCGCTGGCCGAGCGTCACTGTGCGTGTCCTACTGCGGCAAAACAGCGGCGAAGCCCGGTACATGGGCCTGGATCGCGTTCAGCAGTTCTTCCTTGCTGAAAGGCTTGGTCAAAAACTGGTCGGAGCCGACGATGCGCCCCTTGGCCTTGTCGAACAGCCCGTCCTTGGACGACAGCATAATCACTGGCGTGGACTTGAACGCACTGTTGTTCTTGATTAAAGCGCAGGTCTGATAACCATCCAGACGCGGCATCATGATGTCGACAAAGATGATGCCGGGGTGATTGTCGGCAATCTTGGCCAGGGCATCGAAACCATCGATGGCCGTGATCACTTCACAACCCACGTTCTTCAACAGCGTTTCGGCGGTGCGGCGAATCGTTTTCGAATCGTCGATCACCATGACCTTCAAGGCGCTGGAATGCTGTTCCATAAATGCTCTGCCGTCGCCTTTGCGAATCAAATTGTCCATTTCCGATAACCGGAGGCTCGAAACCCTTGATGTTCAAGGGCCAGCGCGATATGGCAGCCTTTTTAGCACAGTCTCCAAAACCAATCTATCGGCCAACCCTGGCAGTGGTTTTTCCTTGACCGGGAACACACTCAGCGCCACTCTGACGCCACTTTTGCAGGTCACTGCGACCCACCCAATTTCGAGGAAAAACCCATGAGCGTTCGCGTCGGGATTGTCATGGACCCTATCGCCGGCATCTCCTATAAAAAGGATAGCTCGCTGGCCATGCTGCTGGCCGCACAGAAGCGCGGCTGGGAACTGTTCTATATGGAACAGGGCGATTTGTACCAGGCCGAAGGCGAAGCGCGGGCGCGGATGCGGCCGCTGAAAGTCTTCGCCAACCCGGAAAAATGGTTCGAACTCGAAGCCGAGACCGACGCGCTGCTGAGCGATCTGGACGTGATCCTGATGCGCAAGGATCCGCCGTTCGACATGGAATTCGTTTACTCCACTTACCTGCTGGAGCAAGCCGAACGCGCTGGCGTGCTGGTGGTCAACAAGCCGCAAAGCCTGCGTGACTGCAACGAGAAGCTGTTCGCCACGCTGTTCCCGCAGTGCACGCCGCCGACCATCGTCAGCCGTCGCCCGGACGTACTGCGCGAATTCGCCGATCACCACGGCGATGTGATCCTCAAGCCGCTGGATGGCATGGGAGGTTCATCGATTTTCCGTCACACCGCTGGCCACCCGAACCTGTCGGTGATCCTCGAAACCCTGACCCTGCATGGCGAACAGCAGATCATGATCCAGGGTTACCTGCCGGCGATCGTTGATGGCGACAAGCGCATCCTGATGATCGACGGCGAACCGGTGGATTACTGCCTGGCGCGAATTCCGGCCGCCGGTGAAACCCGTGGCAACCTCGCCGCCGGTGGCCGTGGCGAAGCCCGACCGCTGACCGAGAAAGATCGCTGGATCGCCGCCCAAGTCGGCCCGACCCTGCGCGAAAAAGGCCTGCTGTTCGTCGGCCTCGACGTCATCGGCGAGCATTTGACGGAAATCAACGTCACCAGCCCGACCTGCATTCGCGAGATTGATAACGCGTTTGGCACCGACATCGGCGGCCTGCTGATGGATGCCATCGATCAGAAGCTCAAGGCCCGTTGATATAGAACAGCCAAGAAACGACCAACATTGCGTTATCATCCGCGGCCTGTGAAAAACGCGATGTTGGTTTTTTTGTCATGACGCTCCCGTCCGATCTGCCCGCTGAACTCGCCCATCGTGGCGTGCGACCGGCCGATCGCCTCGGTTTTACCCTGTTTCTAGCGGCGCTGATTCACCTGGCCTTGCTGTTGGGCGTCGGCTTTACGATGGTCGAACCCAAGCAAATCAGCAAAACCCTGGAAATCACCCTCGCCACTTTCAAAAGCGAAAAGAAGCCTGAGAAAGCCGATTTCCTCGCTCAAGAGAATCAGCAAGGCAGCGGCACCCTGGATAAAAAGGCAATTCCCAAGACCACCGAGGTCGCGCCTTTCCAAGACAACAAAGTGCAGAAAGTCACGCCACCGCCGGCAGCCAAGCCTCAAGTGCAGGAGGCCGCACCGAAGGCCGCCGTGACGACCGTCGCGCCCAAGCCGAAAAAGGCCCCGGCCAAAACCGAAGAACCCAAGCCCGTCAACAAACCCGCAGTCGCCGCGCCGACGTTCGACAGTGAACAGCTGTCCAGCGACATCGCCAGCCTGGAAGCGGAACTGGCCAACGAACAACAGTTGTATGCCAAGCGCCCGCGCATCCATCGCCTGAGCGCCGCGTCGACCATGCGCGACAAGGGCGCCTGGTATAAGGACGAGTGGCGCAAGAAGGTCGAGCGCATCGGTAACCTGAATTACCCCGACGAAGCGCGACGCAAGCAGATCTACGGCAATTTGCGCCTGATGGTTTCGATCAACCGTGACGGTTCGCTCTTTGAAGTGCTGGTGCTGGAGTCATCCGGACAACCGCTGCTCGATCAGGCGGCGCAGCGCATCGTGCGGCTGGCGGCGCCGTTTTCACCGTTTACCGGGGATTTGTCGGATATCGACCGTCTGGAAATCATCCGGACCTGGAAGTTTGCTCGCGGGGACCGGTTGTCCAGTAATTAGCCGGAGAATCAAAAGATCGCAGCCTTCGGCAGCTCCTACAGGTGCCACATTCCAAGGTAGGAGCTGCCGAAGGCTGCGATCTTTTGACTTGCTTCAGCTTGTCAGTTTGCCCCTCCAACGCCACACTAGCGCTCATGAAGAACGTCAGCCCCAGCTACCTCAAGCATCAATTCCTGATCGCCATGCCTCACATGGTCGACCCGAACTTTGCGCACACCTTGACCTACATCGTCGAGCACACGGCCAATGGTGCCATGGGCCTGGTGGTCAATCGTCCGCAAGACCTCAACCTGGCCGATATCCTCGAACAACTGCGCCCCGACATCGAACCGCCGGTGCTCTGCCAGCATGTGCCGATCTTCATCGGCGGCCCGGTGCAGACCGATCGTGGTTTTGTTCTGCACCCCTCGGGGCAGAGTTATCAGGCCACCGTTGAGCTCGATGAGAAACTGGCCCTGTCGACCTCCCAGGACGTGCTGTTCGCCATCGCCGACGGCGTCGGTCCGGCGAGAAGCCTGATCGCCCTCGGATACGCTGGCTGGGAAGCCGGGCAGTTGGAAGCCGAACTGGCCCAGAATGCCTGGCTGACCTGCCCGTTCGATGCCGATATTTTGTTCAACACCAGCAGCGAACTGCGCCTGGAAGCAGCGGCCAAGCACCTGGGCGTCAATCTCAGCCTGCTGACCAGCCAGGCGGGACACGCCTGATGGCCCTGCGCCTGATTTTGGGTTTCGATTACGGCACCAAACAGATCGGCGTTGCGGTCGGCCAGGTGATTACCGGCCAGGCCCGCGAGCTGTGTACCTTGAAGGCACAAAACGGTATTCCCGACTGGAATCAGGTCGAAGCCCTGATTAAAGAGTGGAAACCCGATGCCGTGGTGGTTGGCCTGCCCTTGAACATGGACGGCACGCCGAGCGACATGTGCCTGCGCGCCGAGAAATTCGCCCGCCGCCTCAACGGCCGCTACAACCTGCCCTTCTATACCCACGATGAGCGCCTGACCACCTTCGAAGCCAAGGGTGAACGACGTGATCGTGGCGGACAAAAGGGCAGCTACCGCGACAATCCGGTGGACGCCATCGCCGCCGCCCTGCTGCTGCAAGGCTGGCTCGACGAAAACACCGCACTGTTCGAATCCTGAAGAGCCGCTGCAAGCGTCTCTCTTAGCTACAACCCGAGCCAACCCACGCACGCACCGGCTCGGGCCCAAGAAGGAGCAACCATGAGCCTGCCCAATCCCGTTGAACTGATCAGCCAGATGGCGACCCGGCTTGACGCCTATCTGGCCAAACGTGGCATCAGCGAACCGCGCTACATCGGCATTCGTACCGGCGGCGTCTGGGTCGCCCAGGCGTTGCTCGATGAACTGGGCAGCGATTCGCCCCTCGGCACCCTGGACGTCTCCTTCTACCGCGACGACTTCAGCCAGAACGGCCTGCACCCACAAGTGCGCCCGTCCGCGCTGCCGTTCGAGATCGAAGGCCAACACCTGGTGCTGATCGATGACGTGCTGATGAGCGGCCGGACCATCCGCGCCGCCCTCAATGAGCTGTTCGACTACGGCCGCCCGGCCAGCGTGACATTGGTGTGCCTGCTGGACCTGGACGCCGGCGAGCTGCCGATCCGCCCGAATGTGGTCGGCGCGACCCTGTCGCTGGCAGCCCACGAACGAGTGAAACTGTCCGGCCCGGAGCTCAAGCTCGAACTGCAAGACCTCGCCCTTTAATTCGCCCTATTGAGAGTCCCCCTCGCGATGACGCCTCTAGAAACCAAGCGCCCGCTGCAGCTCAATGATCAGGGCCAGCTACGCCACTTCCTCTCGCTCGACGGTTTGCGCCGCGAGCTGCTGACGGAAATCCTCGACACCGCCGACTCGTTCCTCGAAGTCGGCGCCCGGGCGGTGAAGAAAGTCCCGTTGCTGCGCGGCAAGACCGTGTGCAACGTGTTCTTCGAGAACTCCACCCGCACCCGCACCACCTTCGAACTGGCGGCCCAGCGGCTGTCGGCGGACGTGATCACCCTGAACGTGTCCACGTCGTCGGCAAGCAAGGGCGAAACCCTGCTCGACACCCTGCGCAACCTGGAAGCCATGGCCGCTGACATGTTCGTCGTGCGTCACGGTGATTCCGGCGCGGCGCACTTCATCGCCGAACATGTCTGCCCGCAAGTGGCGATCATCAACGGCGGCGACGGCCGTCACGCCCACCCGACCCAGGGAATGCTCGACATGCTCACCATCCGTCGGCACAAGGGCGGCTTCGAAAACCTTTCCGTAGCCATCGTCGGCGACATCCTGCACTCGCGGGTGGCGCGCTCGAACATGCTGGCGCTGAAAACCCTCGGCTGCCCGGACATCCGCGTGATCGCGCCGAAAACCCTGCTGCCGATCGGCATCGAGCAATACGGCGTGAAGGTCTACACCGACATGACCGAAGGCCTGAAAGATGTCGACGTGGTGATCATGCTGCGCCTGCAGCGTGAGCGCATGACTGGCGGCCTGCTGCCGAGCGAAGGCGAATTCTACCGCCTGTTCGGCCTGACCACCGCGCGCCTGGCCGGGGCCAAACCGGATTGCATCGTCATGCACCCGGGGCCGATCAACCGCGGCGTGGAGATTGAGTCGGCGGTGGCCGACGGCCCGCACTCGGTGATCCTCAACCAGGTCACCTACGGTATTGCGATTCGTATGGCCGTGTTGTCCATGGCCATGAGTGGGCAGACTGCCCAGCGCCAATTCGAGCAGGAGAACGCCCAGTGAAGCTCAGCATTCTCGGCGCCCGCGTCATCGATCCGGCCAGCGGCCTGGATCAAGTTACCGATATTCATATTGAAGCCTGCAAGATCATTGCCCTTGGCGCCGCGCCAGCCGGTTTTGTCGCCGTCGACACCCTCGACGGGAAAGGCCTGGTGGCCGCCCCTGGGCTGGTTGACCTGAACGTCGCCCTGCGCGAACCGGGCTACAGCCGTAAAGGTTCAATCGCCAGCGAAACCCGCGCCGCCGCAGCCGGTGGCGTCACCAGCCTGTGCTGCCCGCCGAAAACCAAACCGGTGCTGGACACCTCGGCCGTGGCTGAACTGATCCTCGACCGGGCCCGTGAGGCCGGCAACACCAAGGTTTTCCCGATCGGCGCCCTGAGCAAAGGCCTGGACGGCGAACAGCTGGCCGAACTGGTCGCCTTGCGCGATGCCGGTTGCGTGGCCTTCGGCAACGGCCTGGACAGCTTCCGCAACACCCGCACGCTGTGCCGGGCGCTGGAATACGCCGCAACATTCGACCTGACGGTGATTTTCAACTCTCAGGACCATGACCTGGCCGAAGGTGGCTTGGCCCACGAAGGCCCGACCGCCAGTTTCCTTGGTTTGCCGGGCATTCCCGAAACCGCCGAAACCGTGGCTCTCGCGCGGGATCTGCTGCTGGTCGAGCAAAGTGGCGTGCGCGCGCACTTCAGCCAGCTCACCAGCGCACGTGGCGTGGCCCTGATCGCTCAGGCCCAGGCTCGCGGCCTGCCGGTGACGGCCGATGTCGCCCTGTATCAGCTGATCCTGACCGACGAAGCGCTGATCGACTTCAGCAGCCTCTATCACGTCCAGCCGCCGCTGCGCACCCGCGCTGACCGCGATGGCCTGCGTGAAGCGGTGAAATCGGGTGTGGTCTCGGCCATCTCCAGTCATCACCAACCCCACGAGCGGGACGCCAAACTGGCGCCGTTCGGGGCCACCGAACCGGGCATCAGCAGCGTTGAGCTGCTGCTGCCGTTGGCGATGACGCTGGTGGAAGACGGTTTGCTGGACCTGCCAACGCTGTTGGCGCGTTTGAGCACAGGACCTGCCGAGGCATTGCGCCTGCCAGCGGGCAAACTGGCGGTAGGTGGACCGGCGGACATCGTGCTGTTCGACCCGGCGGCGTCGACCGTGGCCGGTGAGACCTGGCTGTCCAAAGGCGAAAACTGCCCGTTCATTGGCCACAGCCTGCCGGGCGTGGTGCGTTACACCCTGGTGGATGGACGGATTAGCCACCAGGCGTAAAAACGAAAAGATCGCAGCCTGCGGCAGCTCCTACACGGGAATATGCATTTCCCTGTAGGAGCTGGCGAAGCCTGCGATCTTTTGATCTTTGCTGTTATCTACTCTGGGCATTGCGAATCGATACCTGGTCATTCAGCGTCCAGAAGTCATACAGCACTCCCAGAAAGAACATCCCACCCGTCACCAGGTACAGCAACCCGCTGATCCACTTCCCCTGATACATCCGGTGCACACCGAACACCCCAAGAAACGTCAGCAGAATCCACGCAACGTTGTACTCAATGGGTCCGGAGTTAAAACGCAGGTCCGCTTCACGATCCATGGCCGGGATCAGAAACACGTCGATCAACCAACCGATACCCATCAAACCGAAGGTGAAGAACCAGATCGTCCCGGTCACCGGCTTGCCGTAATAGAAGCGATGAGCGCCGGTAAAACCCAAAATCCACAGCAGGTAACCGATCACTTTGCTGTGGGTATCTTGTTGCGGATCGGACTGTTGATAGGTGTTCATGAAGGTCCTCGTTTCACACGATAGATAAATATTGTTGAATTCTTTGTGACTTTTTTACAGGTGGCCGACGTATGGCATCTGCTACCTTGTGTCCCGTCAAAGCCTTATAGCACCTGACTTCTGTCCGACAATTGCGTCAATTTTCTGCTTATTTGGTTCCGTTGCCCGAAAGTTGAATCGACCAACGGCCTCGGAAGGGCCAAAAAAGCTGTTATAAAGTTGCGCGCTAACTTATATGAGCCTTGCCTAATGCGTCCATTTTTCAAGACATGGCTAACCATTTGCCTTTTGATGCCACTGGCCGCCCACGCCACCAATCGTGAGCAACGTCTTCCTAACGTTAATGGTTACACCCAGAAATCCCATGTTTCTGCTCCTTCGAGCAAAAACAAACAATCCGTAAAACGCGCTCCCCAGTTGAGCAGCAGCAAAAGCAGCCTGGTTCCGCCGATGGCGAGCAAGGAAAGCAGCAACGTGCTGAGCCGCGCCGTAAACGTCCTCGGTACACCCTACCGTTGGGGCGGCAGCAGCCCAAGTAAAGGGTTCGACTGCAGCGGCCTGGTAAAATACGCGTTTAATGACGCCACGTTTGACCTGCCGCGCACCTCCAACGCCATGGCCAGCGGTCATGGGGAGAAAGTCGATCGCAAGGATCTTAAGCCTGGCGACCTGATTTTCTTCAACATCAAGAGCCGTCGGGTCAATCACGTTGCCATCTACCTGGGCAACGACCGCTTCATCCACGCACCCCGTCGTGGCAAGTCGGTGACCATCGACACGCTGAAGAAACCCTACTGGGAAAGCCACTACGTGGTTGCCAAGCGGGTTATGCCGAAAGAGAAGAACACTCTGCAGGTTGTTCAGCGCTGATTTGAAGCAAGATCAAAAGATCGCAGCCTTCGGCAGCTCCTACACGGGACTATGCATTCCCTGTAGGAGCTGCCGAAGGCTGCGATCTTTTGCTTTTAAGCCTCAAAAACCATCTGGCGTGCGCGCCTTCTCCCGCGCATGCTCACGGCTGATCAAGCCCTTGGTCACCAGCTCCTTCAAGCACATATCCAGCGTCTGCATCCCCAGGTTTCCCCCTGTCTGAATCGACGAGTACATCTGCGCCACTTTGTCTTCGCGGATCAGGTTACGGATCGCTGACGTGCCGAGCATGATTTCGTGGGCCGCGATCCGCCCGCCGCCGATCTTCTTGACCAACGTCTGCGACACCACCGCCAGTAACGACTCGGACAGCATCGAACGAACCATCGACTTCTCGTCCCCCGGAAACACGTCCACCACCCGGTCGATGGTTTTCGCCGCCGATGTCGTGTGCAGCGTGCCAAACACCAAGTGACCGGTTTCGGCGGCGGTCAACGCCAGACGAATGGTCTCGAGGTCCCGCATTTCCCCCACCAGAATCACGTCCGGGTCCTCTCGCAGGGCCGAGCGTAGAGCCGTGGCGAAGCTGCGTGTATCGCGATGGACTTCACGCTGGTTGATCAAACATTTGCGCGACTCGTGGACGAACTCGATCGGGTCTTCGATGGTGAGGATGTGGTGATGACGATGGCTGTTGAGGTGATCGATCATCGCCGCCAGGGTGGTGGATTTGCCGGAACCGGTCGGACCAGTCACCAGCACCAGCCCCCGCGGCGCTTCGGTAATCTTGCGAAACACTTCCCCCATACCGAGGTCGTCCATGCTCAGGACCTTGGACGGAATGGTCCGGAACACCGCGCCAGCACCGCGATTGTGGTTGAACGCGTTAACCCGAAAACGCGCCACGCCGGGCACGTCAAAGGAGAAGTCGGTCTCCAGGTGTTTTTCGAAGTCCACCCGCTGCGTGTCGTTCATGATGTCGTAGATCAGCGCCTGCACCTGTTTGTGGTCCAGGGCTGGCAGGTTGATACGCCGCACGTCGCCGTCGACCCGAATCATCGGTGGCAGGCCGGCAGACAGATGCAAGTCGGACGCGCCCTGTTTCGCGCTGAAAGCCAGCAGCTCAGTGATATCCATAGCGTTCCTCAATTCCAGTAGAATGCCGCGAACCTTCAGCCGCCGGCGCCTCTTGATGTCCACGATAGCAGACAACATTGCTCAGGTTAGTTCACGCATCCGCGCTGCCGCCCTTGCCGCAAAGCGCGACGAAGACAGCGTCCAGCTACTGGCCGTGAGCAAGACCAAGCCCGCCGAAGCCCTGCGCGAAGCGTATGCCGCGGGGCTGCGCGACTTTGGCGAGAACTACCTGCAGGAAGCCCTGAGCAAACAGCTCGAATTGGCCGACCTGCCCTTGATCTGGCACTTCATCGGCCCCATTCAATCGAACAAGACTCGCGCTATTGCCGAGCACTTCGCCTGGGTGCATTCCGTGGATCGTTTGAAAATCGCACAACGCCTGTCCGAACAACGTCCTGCCGAGTTACCTCCACTGAACATCTGCATCCAGGTCAACGTCAGCGGTGAAGCCAGCAAGTCCGGCTGCACCCCGGCCGACCTGCCGGCCCTGGCCAATGCCATCAGCGAACTGCCGCGCATCAAGCTGCGTGGGCTGATGGCAATCCCCGAGCCGACTGACGATCGCGCCGCCCAGGATGCTGCTTTTGCTGCCGTACAAAGCCTGCAAGCCAGCCTGAACCTGCCGCTCGACACACTTTCCATGGGCATGAGCCACGACCTCGAGTCGGCCATCGCCCAAGGCGCCACCTGGGTCCGCATCGGAACGGCCCTGTTCGGCGCCCGCGACTATGGTCAACCCTGATCAATGGCTGACTCCTCTCTTTATAAGGACCTGACATGAGCAAGACTCGTATTGCCTTTATCGGTGCCGGCAACATGGCCGCCAGCCTGATCGGCGGCCTGCGCGCCAAAGGTCTGGACGCCGCGCAGATCCGCGCCAGCGATCCGGGCGCTGACACCCGCGCTCGCGTGAACGCTGAACACGGTATCGACGTGTTCGCCGACAACGCCGACGCCATCCAGGGCGCCGACGTCGTCGTACTGGCGGTCAAACCTCAAGCGATGAAGGCCGTCTGCGAAGCGCTTCGCCCAAACCTCAAGCCGAATCAACTGGTGGTCTCGATTGCGGCCGGCATCACCTGCGCCAGCATGAACAACTGGCTCGGCGCCCAACCGATCGTGCGTTGCATGCCCAACACCCCGGCGTTGCTGCGCCAGGGTGTGAGCGGCTTGTTCGCCACGGCTGAAGTGAACACCGAGCAACGCCAACAGGCACAAGAACTGCTGTCCGCCGTCGGCATCGCACTGTGGCTGGATGAAGAGCAGCAACTGGACGCCGTCACCGCCGTTTCCGGCTCGGGCCCTGCGTACTTCTTCCTGCTGATCGAAGCCATGACCGCCGCCGGCGTGAAACTTGGCCTGCCGCCGGAAACCGCTGCACAACTGACCCTGCAAACCGCTTTGGGCGCTGCTCACATGGCCGTGGCCAGTGACGTCGACGCTGCGGAACTGCGTCGCCGCGTGACGTCGCCTGCGGGCACGACGGAAGCGGCGATTAAGTCGTTCCAGGCCGGCGGCTTCGAAGCCCTGGTAGAAAAAGCACTCGGCGCCGCTGCGCACCGCTCGGCCGAGATGGCCGAACAACTGGGTCAATAAGGAGCCTTACATGATTGGATTGAACACTGCAGCGGTCTACGTGCTGCAAACCCTCGGCAGCCTGTACCTGCTGATCGTGCTGCTGCGCTTTGTGCTGCAACTGGTACGCGCGAACTTCTACAACCCGCTGTGCCAGTTCGCCGTGAAAGCCACTCAGCCGCTGCTCAAGCCATTGCGCCGGATCATCCCGAGCATGTTCGGCCTGGACATGTCCTCGCTTGTGCTGGCGATCCTCGTGCAACTGGCATTGATGGCCCTGACCCTGCTGCTGACTTACGGCACCACCGGCAACCCGCTGCAATTGCTGATCTGGTCGCTGATTGGCGTGACCGCACTGTTCCTGAAGATTTTCTTCTTTGCCCTGATCATCAGCGTGATCCTGTCGTGGGTCGCACCGGGCAGCCATAACCCTGGCGCCGAGCTGGTGAACCAGATCTGCGAACCGGCCCTGGCGCCGTTCCGCAAGATTCTGCCCAACCTAGGCGGCCTGGATATCTCGCCGATCCTGGCGTTCATGGTGCTCAAGCTGATCGACATGCTGGTGATCAACAACCTCGCCGCCATGACGATGATGCCGGAAATCCTGCGCCTGCTGATCTGACCCGGTGAGCTACTTTCGCTGGGACGGTGACGACCTGATTCTGGAGTGCCACCTGCAACCGGCGGCCCGCAGCGATGATTTCTGCGGGCTGCATGGGGATCGATTGAAGATTCGCCTGACCGCACCGCCGGTTGAAGGCAAGGCCAACGCGTATTTGATGGCGTTTCTGGCCAAGGCGTTTGGGGTGTCCAAGAGCCAGGTGAGTTTGATTAGCGGGGAGTTGAATCGGCAGAAGCGGGTGCGGATTTGCTCGCCGAAGAAGCTGCCGGATTTGCCGGGTTTGGTGCAGCGTTCGCTTTGATTGGGTGTCGCTTCATAAAGCCACCCCTCACCCCAGCCCTCTCCCCAGTGGGGAGAGGGGGAAAGGGAGCAGAACGGGGACTTTTCAGAACCTGAGTTCGACTCAGACTTTCAGGTCGATGTAACTCGAAAAAACAACTCGGTCAGTCCTCTCGCCCCTTTGGGGAGAGGGTTAGGGTGAGGGGTCGATCTCCAGCCGAACACCCATTTTCCAAACACCCCGGCCTTTGCTTGCCGCTAGCCACACTGGTCTTTAGACTTACGCCTCATTTCAACGAGAGCAGGGTCGATGCCAGCTGCCTTCCCCCCCGATTCTGTTGGTCTGGTGACGCCGCAAGTGGCGCACTTCAGCGAACCGCTGGCCTTGGCCTGCGGCCGTTCGCTCCCAGCGTATGACCTGATCTACGAAACCTACGGCACGCTGAACGCCGCGGCGAGCAACGCCGTGCTGATCTGCCACGCCTTGTCCGGTCATCATCACGCTGCCGGCTTCCACAGCCCCAACGACCGCAAACCCGGTTGGTGGGACAGCTGCATCGGCCCCGGCAAGCCGATCGACACCAACAAATTCTTCGTGGTCAGCCTGAACAACCTCGGCGGTTGCAACGGTTCCACCGGCCCGAGCAGCATCAATCCGGAAACCGGCAAGCCGTTTGGCGCCGACTTCCCGGTGTTGACCGTGGAAGACTGGGTTCACAGCCAGGCGCGCCTGGCAGACCTGCTCGGCATCGGCCAATGGGCCGCCGTGATTGGCGGCAGTCTCGGTGGCATGCAGGCGATGCAGTGGAGCATCACCTACCCAGATCGAATTCGCCACTGCCTGGCCATCGCTTCGGCCCCCAAGTTGTCGGCGCAGAACATCGCGTTCAACGAAGTGGCGCGCCAGGCGATCCTCACCGACCCCGAATTCCACGGCGGTTCGTTCCAGGAAGCCGGCGTGATTCCCAAGCGTGGCTTAATGCTGGCGCGGATGGTCGGGCACATCACGTACCTGTCCGACGACTCGATGGGTGAGAAATTCGGTCGGGGCCTCAAGAGCGAAAAGCTCAACTACGACTTCCACAGCGTCGAGTTCCAAGTCGAAAGCTACCTGCGTTATCAAGGCGAAGAGTTCTCCGGGCGCTTCGACGCCAACACGTACCTGCTGATGACCAAGGCGCTGGACTACTTCGATCCGGCGGCGAATTTCGACGATGACCTGGCGAAAACCTTCGCCAATGCCCAGGCCAAGTTCTGCGTGATGTCCTTCACCACCGACTGGCGCTTCTCCCCTGCCCGCTCGCGGGAACTGGTGGACGCGCTGATGGCGGCCAAGAAAGACGTCTGCTACCTGGAGATCGATGCTCCACAAGGCCACGACGCCTTCCTGATTCCGATCCCGCGCTACCTGCAGGCGTTCAGCAACTACATGAACCGAATTCCGCTTATATGAGCCGTTATCACTTGGGGAGAAAGCCATGAGAGCTGATCTGGAAATCATCCAGGAATGGATCCCCGCCGGTAGCCGCGTGCTCGACCTCGGTTGCGGCGACGGTGAGCTGCTGACCTGGTTGCGCGATAACAAGCAAGTCACCGGCTATGGCCTGGAAAACGACCCGGACAACATCGCCGAGTGCGTGGCCAAGGGCATCAACGTGATTGAGCAGGACCTGGACAAGGGCCTGGGCAACTTTGCCAGCAACAGCTTCGACGTCGTGGTCATGACCCAGGCGCTGCAAGCCGTGCACTACCCAGACAGAATCCTCGACGAAATGCTGCGCGTCGGTCGCCAGTGCATCATCACCTTCCCCAACTTCGGTCACTGGCGCTGCCGCTGGTACCTGGCGAGCAAGGGCCGGATGCCGGTGTCCGATTTTCTGCCGTACACCTGGTACAACACGCCGAACATCCACTTCTGCACCTTCGAAGACTTTGAAGAACTTTGTCGCGAACGTGAAGCGAAGGTCATTGATCGCCTTGCCGTGGATCAACAGCATCGGCACGGGTGGGCCAGTAAGCTATGGCCTAATCTGTTAGGTGAGATCGGTATTTACCGCGTCAGCAGCCCCGGGCTGCAGGATCACAAGATTGCGGTCTGACCACGACATTCCAAGGAGAACGATCATGGGTCGTCTAGCGCTGTTTGTACTTACTGCCTGCCTGAGCGTCACCGCCATGGCCGCCGACGTCATCAAAGGTGATCGTCAGGAAAAATTTGGCGATGTGACGGTGCACTACAACACCTTCAACTCCACCTTCCTGACACCGGATATCGCCAAAGCAGCCGGGCTGACGCGAAGCAAGAACCAGGGCGTGATTAACGTCTCCGTGCTCAAGGATGGCAAACCATTGACCGCTGAAGTCAGCGGATCGGTGAAGGACCTGACCAGCCAGACCGTACCGTTGAAGTTCAAACAGATCACTGAGCAAGGCGCGATCTACTACATCGCCCAGTTCCCGGTCGATCAGCAAGAAGTCCGCACCTTCGACATCAAGGTGCAGAACGGCGATAAAATCAACACCATCAATTTCAACCAAGAGCTCTTCCCCGGCGAATGATCAACTTCACGCAACTCGTACTGGCCAGCCACAACGCCGGCAAACTCAAGGAACTTCAGGCCATGCTCGGCGAGTCGGTGCAACTGCGCTCGATCGGCGAGTTCAGCAGCGTCGAACCTGAAGAAACCGGCCTGTCATTCGTCGAAAATGCCATCCTCAAGGCACGCAATGCCGCGCGCATCTCCGGCCTGCCGGCGCTGGCCGACGATTCGGGGTTGGCAGTGGATTTCCTCGGCGGTGCGCCGGGTATCTACTCGGCTCGTTATGCCGACGGCCAAGGCGATGCGGCGAACAACGCCAAACTGCTCGACGTATTGAAGGACGTGCCGGAAGCCGAACGCGGTGCGCAGTTCGTCTGCGTGCTGGCGCTGGTGCGTCATGCCGACGATCCGTTGCCGATTATCTGCGAAGGCTTGTGGCACGGACGAATCCTGCCAGCGGCCTGCGGCGAACACGGTTTTGGTTACGATCCGCTGTTCTGGGTGCCGGAGCGCGATTGCTCCAGCGCCGAGCTGAGCCCGAGCGACAAAAACCTCATCAGCCACCGCGCCCGTGCAATGGATCTGCTGCGCCAGCGTCTGGGCCTGAAATGATCCACGACTCATCCGCGTCGCCGCTGATCTTCGGCGGCGCCGCCCAATCGCCTCGGGCCGCGCTGCCTGTACTGCCGCCCCTGGCGCTGTACATCCATATCCCGTGGTGTGTGCGCAAATGCCCTTATTGCGACTTCAATTCCCACACCGCCAGCCCGGTGTTGCCGGAAGAAGAATATGTGGACGCGCTGCTGGCCGACCTCGATCAGGACCTGCATGCGGTTTACGGCCGTGAGCTGAGTTCGATCTTCTTTGGTGGCGGCACCCCGAGCCTGTTCAGTGCCGAAGCGTTGGGCCGCTTGCTCAAAGGCGTCGAGCAGCGCATTCCGTTCGCCAGCGACATCGAAATCACTCTGGAAGCCAATCCGGGGACGTTCGAGCAAGAGAAATTCGTCGCCTACCGGGCGCTGGGCATCAATCGCCTGTCGATCGGCATCCAGAGCTTTCAGGAAGAGAAACTCAAGGCCCTGGGGCGGATTCACAACGGTGACGAAGCGGTACGTGCCGCCGGCATGGCCCGTCAGGCCGGGTTCGACAACTTCAATCTGGACCTGATGCACGGCTTACCCGATCAGTCCCTGGACGACGCCCTGAGCGACCTGCGCCAGGCCATCGCCCTGAAGCCGACCCACTTGTCCTGGTATCAGCTGACCCTGGAGCCGAACACGGTGTTCTGGAACCAGCCGCCGACGCTGCCGGAAGACGACACGCTGTGGGACATTCAGGAGGCCGGTCAGGCGCTGTTGGCCGAGCACGGTTACGCGCAATACGAAGTCTCGGCGTATGCCCAGCCCGGCCGGCCGGCGCGGCATAACCTCAATTACTGGAGTTTCGGCGACTTCATCGGCATCGGTGCCGGGGCTCACGGCAAGCTCAGCCACCCGGACGGGCGCATCGTCCGTACCTGGAAGACCCGTCTGCCGAAGGACTACCTCAACCCGGCCAAAAGCTTCAAGGCTGGCGAGAAAGCCCTGACCAATGAAGAACTGCCGTTCGAGTTCCTGATGAACGCCTTGCGCCTGACCGAGGGCGTGGAATCGCGACTGTACCCGGAACGCACTGGGCTGAGCCTGGAAAGCCTCGCCGAAGGCCGCCGGGGCGCCGAACAAAGTGGCTTGTTGCAGGTCGAACCGTCACGTCTGGCGGCCACCGAGCGCGGACAACTCTTTCTCAATGACTTGCTGCAGACATTTTTGAGCTGATTTCAGCCTTAAGGGAAAACGAATGGATTTGATACTCGACCTGCTCGCCACCGCGTCCCGCTGGAGCCGTAGCAACCTGTCTGAAATCGCTCTGGCACTGGTGGGCTGTCTGCTAGTGCTGTTTGGCGCGGATATCAAAGGCTGGGTCGACGCACGTCTGGGCAGCATCGCCGGCGCCTTGCGCGTCCCGCTGATGGCCCTGTTGTGCATGGTCGGCAGCGGCGTGGCGCTGATCTATGCCACGCCGTGGATCATCAAAGGCCTGAGCCAGTTCAACAACTACAGCCTGGCGCCGGTGTTGTTGGTGGTGCTGGTGCTCATCGGTGTCGTCGCCGACCGCCGCTGACTTCAGCTACAACCGAAAACAACTGTGGGAGCGAGCTTGCTCGCGATGGCGGTGTAACAGTCAACATAGATGTTGAATGTTAGGGCCTCATCGCGAGCAAGCTCGCTCCCACAGTTTTTATTGCGTTACGGCTTAGGACTGTTTCTCGAACTTCAAATCCCACACGCCATGCCCAAGACGTTCGCCGCGGCGTTCGAACTTGGTGATCGGGCGCTCGGTCGGGCGCGGGACGCATTTGCCGTCTTCGGCCAGGTTGCGATAACCCGGCGCAACGTTCATTACTTCCAGCATGTACTCGGCGTACGGTTCCCAATCGGTGGCCATGTGCAGCACACCGCCGACCTTCAACTTGCTGCGCACCAGTTCAGCGAACGACGCCTGAACGATACGGCGCTTGTGGTGGCGGCTCTTGTGCCACGGGTCCGGGAAAAACAGCATCAGGCGATCAAGGCTGTTGTCGGCCACGCAGCGGTTGAGCACTTCGATCGCGTCGCAATCGTAGACGCGCAGGTTGGTCAGGCCCTGAGTGAGCACGCCATTGAGCAGCGCGCCAACACCCGGACGGTGCACTTCCACGCCAATGAAATCCTGTTCCGGCGAGGCAGCGGCCATTTCCAGCAGCGAATGGCCCATGCCGAAACCGATTTCCAGCGAGCGCGGCGCCGAACGACCGAACACTTGGTCGAAATCCACCGGCGCATCGGCCAGCGGCAGGACGAACAGAGGCGTGCCCTGCTCCAGACCTTTTTGCTGGCCTTCGGTCATGCGCCCGGCGCGCATCACAAAGCTCTTGATGCGGCGGTGTTGGCGCTCTTCGCCTTCTTCCGGCTGGATAGGCGTTTCGTTTGATTCAGTCATCAATGGCTCTTACTTGATCAGACCATCCAGCGGCGAGGAGGCGCTGGCATAGAGTTTTTTCGGCATGCGGCCGGCGAGGTAGGCCAAACGACCTGCAACGATGGCGTGTTTCATGGCTTCAGCCATCATGATCGGCTGCTGGGCATGAGCGATGGCCGAGTTCATCAGCACCGCTTCGCAACCCAGCTCCATGGCGATGGTGGCGTCGGAGGCGGTACCGACACCGGCGTCCACCAGCACCGGGATCTTGGCTTCTTCGAGGATGATCTGCAGGTTGTACGGGTTGCAGATCCCAAGGCCTGTGCCGATCAGACCGGCCAGCGGCATCACCGCGATAACGCCGATTTCCGCCAATTGGCGGGCGATGATCGGATCATCGCTGGTGTAGACCATCACGTCGAAACCTTCCTTGACCAGCACTTCGGCGGCCTTTAGGGTTTCGATCACGTTGGGGAACAGGGTTTTCTGATCCGCCAGCACTTCCAGCTTCACCAGGTTGTGACCACCGAGCAGCTCACGGGCCAGGCGGCAGGTGCGCACAGCCTCGGTAGCGTCGAAGCAACCAGCGGTGTTAGGCAGGAAGGTATAGCGATCCGGCGACAGGACTTCGAGCAGGTTCGGTTCGCCCGGGTTCTGGCCGAGGTTGGTGCGGCGCACGGCGAAGGTGACGATCTCGGCACCCGAGGCTTCGATGGCCAGGCGGGTTTCTTCCATGTCGCGGTACTTGCCGGTGCCTACCAGCAAACGCGACTGGTAAGTACGACCGGCCAGGACGAAGGGCTTGTCGCTACGAACGATGCTCATGGGAAATCCTCTGTAGGGGTGAGGTTCTTGCAGAATTCTGTGCCCTTGCGGGCCGGACGACTAGCCGCCGCCGATGGCGTGTACCACTTCGACGGAATCGCCGTCGTTCAGCGTGGTGTCAGCGTGCTGGCTGCGCGGGACGATATCCAGATTGAGTTCGACCGCCACCCGGCGTCCGGTCAGTTCCAGACGGGTCAGCAGGGCCGCAACGGTTTCACCGTCGGGCAGTTCAAGGGATTCGCCGTTCAACTGAATGCGCATACCGAATGCCGCCATCATTTTTAGGGGCTGGCATTCTAGCCCGATCGGTCAGGCTGACCCAAGCCATTCGTCTTGAAATGCGATCCTGTAGGAGCTGCCGCAGGCTGCGATCTTTTGGTCTTTAAAAGAGCAAGATCAAAAGATCGCAGCCTGCGGCAGCTCCTACAAGGTCAGCTCAACCGCCAGGCGGCAAGCCCCAGGCAGAACCAGCCGACCAGAAATGCCAGCCCGCCGAAGGGGGTGATGATCCCAAGCTTGCTGACGCCGGTCATGGTCAGCAGGTAAAGACTGCCGGAAAACAGCAGTATGCCAATGACAAACGATGCACCCGCCCACGTGATCAGGCGACCGGAAATCTGCGTGGCCAGCAGTGCAACGCCCAGCAAAGCCAAGGTGTGCACCAATTGGTAAGTCACGCCGGTGTGGAAAATTGCCAAGTACTCGGGCGTCAGACGGCTTTTCAAGCCATGGGCGGCAAACGCGCCAAGGGCAACGCCGGTGAAGCCGAAAAAAGCGGCCAGCATCAGAAAGCCACGCAGCATGAAGAACTCCAGTCAGACTCGATCCACAGGGTCTGTATAATGGCCCGCTCAACGGGTTCGGCCAAGCCATCTCTATGCTGCGTTTATTTTTGCGACGATTCACGAAGGCCCTGCTCTGGTTCGCGGGTGGCAGCGTATTGCTGGTGCTGATCTTTCGCGTGGTACCGCCACCGGGAACCGCGCTGATGGTCGAGCGCAAGGTCGAATCCTGGTTCGACGGCGAGCCAATCGACCTGCAACGCACTTGGAAACCCTGGGATGAAATTTCCGATGACCTGAAACTCGCAGTGATTGCGGGCGAGGATCAGAAATTCCCGGAGCACTGGGGTTTTGACTTTGGCGCGATCCAGGCCGCACTGGCCCACAACGAACTCGGCGGATCGATTCGCGGCGCCAGCACCCTGAGTCAGCAGGTCTCTAAGAATCTGTTTCTGTGGTCCGGCCGCAGCTGGCTACGCAAAGGCCTGGAAGCCTGGTTTACCGGGCTGATCGAAGTGTTCTGGCCCAAGCAGCGAATTCTTGAGGTCTACCTCAACAGCGTTGAGTGGGATGACGGTGTGTTTGGCGCTGAAGCAGCAGCCAGGCATCACTTTGGTGTCGGCGCTAAATCGCTGTCTCGGCAGCAGGCGAGTTTGCTGGCCGCCGTATTGCCAAATCCACGAGTGTGGAGTGCCGGCCATCCGACCAACTATGTCGCGCGGCGAGCCGGATGGATTCGGCAGCAGATGAGTCAGTTAGGCGGTGACAGCTATCTGGTGGGGCTCAACGATTCGCGACGGGCGCCTTGGGCTCAATAACGCTTAACAGCAAAAGATCGCAGCCTTCGGCAGCTCCTACAGGGGAGCGCGTACACCTGTAGGAGCTGCCGAAGGCTGCGATCTTTTGATCTTCAAACAAAAACGCCCCGATCAATGATCGGGGCGTTTTTTTGTGCTTGAGCTGCGGTTAGGCGGCGATCGACAACTTGAGCTTGTTCATCGCGCTCTTCTCGAGCTGACGAATACGCTCGGCCGACACGTTGTACTTCTGCGCCAGGTCGTGCAGCGTGGCTTTTTCTTCTGCCAGCCAGCGCTGGTAGAGGATGTCACGACTGCGGTCGTCCAGCACTTCAAGCGCTTCGTGCAGGTTGTGGTTCGAGTTGTCGCTCCAGTCAGCATCTTCCAGTTGCCGGGCCGGGTCGTACCGGTGGTCTTCCAGGTAGTTGGCCGGCGATTGGAATGCACTGTCGTCGTCCGCTTCCGCGGCCGGGTCGAAGGCCATGTCATGGCCGGTCAGGCGACTTTCCATCTCACGCACTTCCCGAGGCTCTACACCGAGGCTTTCCGCCACACGATGGACTTCCTCGTTGTTCAGCCACGCCAGACGCTTCTTCTGGCTGCGCAAGTTGAAGAACAGCTTGCGCTGGGCCTTGGTGGTCGCGACTTTCACAATGCGCCAGTTGCGCAGGATGAACTCGTGGATTTCCGCCTTGATCCAGTGCACCGCAAAGGACACCAGGCGTACACCCATTTCCGGGTTGAAGCGCTTCACGGCCTTCATCAGGCCGACGTTGCCTTCCTGGATCAGGTCAGCCTGAGCCAGACCGTAGCCGGAATAGCTACGGGCGATATGTACAACAAAACGCAGGTGGGCGAGCACCATCTGCCGAGCCGCCCCCAAATCCTGCTCATAATAGAGACTCTCGGCCAGTTCGCGCTCCTGCTCCGGCGTCAGCAATGGAATGCTGTTCACGGTGTGCACATAGGCCTCCAGGTTCGCACCCGGGACCAGAGCATATGCAGGTTGCAAAGAATTGGTCATACGAAAAAACCTCCGACTTACATAACTCGTGCAGTTCAGCACTGCGAAAATTGACCGGAAACCGAAAGACAAGTTCCCATAAACGCTGAAAGGTCAATACGAGCAAAATGATACTACTTAGGCGCAAGCTCCCTCAGGTGGCGTGCGACTGCAATCCATGCACCGATATACCCCAACAGCACCGCGCCAAGCAAGAGAGACAGACCGTCGGCAACTGGCACTCCGGCCAGCGCGAAATCACTGCCGTACAGACCGGCCAGCCCAACCACTGCGTCGTTCAGCCAATCAAGGCCGAACGCCAATACGCCCCAGGAAAGAATCCCCGCACCGAAGCCATAAAGCGCACCCATGTACAGAAAGGGCCTGCGCACATAGCTGTCAGTGCCGCCGACGAGTTTAATCACTTCTATCTCTGTGCGGCGGTTTTCAATATGAAGACGAATGGTATTGCCTATCACCAAAAGTAATGCAGAAACCAAAAGCACGGTCAGACCGAAGACAAAACGGTCACCCAGCTTGAGGATGGCTGCCAGACGCTCGACCCAGACTAGATCAAGTTGCGCCTGTTGTACCTTGGGCAACTCGGAAAGTTTTTGTCGTAATGCTTCAAGCGCCGGCTTGTCGACTTCGTTCGGCGTCACCAAAACCACGCCCGGCAGCGGGTTTTCGGGCAGCTCCTTGAGCGCCTCGCCCAAACCGGACTGCTGCTGAAACTCTTCCAGCGCCTGATCGCGGCCGACATATTCAGCATCAGCTACGCCAGGCATGCCTTTGATCTGCTCGCGCAACGACTCGCCTTCAGCGGGGCTGGCCTCGATTTGCAAATACAGGGAAATCTGCGCCGCACGCTGCCAGGAGCCGCCGAGACGCTCGACATTACTTAGCAAAAGTGACAGGCCCATCGGCAAACTCAGGGCAACCGCCATCACCATGCAGGTGAAGAAGCTACCGATTGGCTGCTTGCCCAAACGACGCAAGCTATCGAGCAGGCTGGCGCGATGACTCTCGACCCAAGCGCGGAACAGTGTGGCGAAATCCGGGCCGTCATCATCGTCGCGTTTTTTCTTCTGCGGCTGCTGGTCGGCGGCCTTCGGGGCCACGCGCTCGGAAACCTTGGGGCTGCGTGTCGCACTCATACACCGGCCTCCCCGTCACCGATCAATCGGCCGCGTTGCAGGGTCAGCATGCGGTGACGCATGCGGGCGATCAGTGCCAGGTCGTGACTGGCAATCAGCACGCTGGTGCCCAAACGATTGATGTCTTCGAACACGCCCATGATTTCTGCCGCCAGACGTGGATCGAGGTTACCGGTCGGTTCGTCCGCCAGCAGCAAGGCCGGGCGGTGAACGATGGCGCGGGCGATGCCGACGCGCTGTTGTTGACCGGTGGACAGGTCGCCAGGGTACAAGTCGGTCTTGTCCGACAGCGCCACGCGCTCGAGCGCCGAATCCACGCGCTTGGCGATCTCGGCCTTGGACAACCCAAGGATCTGCAAGGGCAGCGCGATGTTGTTGAACACCGTGCGATCGAACAGCAGCTGGTGATTCTGGAACACCACGCCGATTTGCCGTCGCAGGTAAGGAATCTGTGCGTTGCTGATGGTGCTCAGGTCTTGCCCGGCCAGCAGCAATTTGCCGGTGGTCGGACGCTCCATCGCCAGCAGCAGGCGCAACAAGGTGCTTTTACCGGCGCCAGAGTGCCCGGTCACAAATAAAAACTCGCCCCGACGGACTCGAAAGCTCAGCTCATGCAAGCCGACGTGACCGTTCGGGTAGCGCTTACCGACCTGTTCGAAACGAATCATGAACGCTCCCGCTCGGCAAACAATGCCTGGACAAAGGGTTCTGCTTCAAAAGTACGCAAATCATCGATGCCTTCACCGACGCCGATGTAGCGAATCGGCAGGCCAAACTGCTTGGCGAGGGCGAAAATCACCCCGCCTTTGGCGGTGCCATCGAGCTTGGTCAGCGCCAGGCCGGTCAGTTCGACGGTCTGGTTGAATTGTTTGGCCTGGCTGATCGCGTTCTGCCCCGTACCGGCATCAAGCACTAACAGCACCTCGTGAGGCGCGTCGGCGTCGAGTTTGCTGATGACCCGGCGAACCTTCTTCAACTCTTCCATCAGATTGTCTTTGGTATGCAGGCGACCGGCGGTGTCGGCGATCAGCACGTCGATGCCGCGGGCCTTGGCCGCTTGCACGGCATCGAAGATAACCGAAGCCGAGTCAGCGCCGGTGTGCTGGGCGATGACCGGGATCTTGTTGCGCTCACCCCAGACCTGCAATTGTTCGACGGCGGCGGCGCGGAAGGTATCGCCGGCCGCGAGCATGACTTTCTTGCCTTCGAGCTGCAGCTTCTTCGCCAGTTTGCCGATGGTGGTGGTCTTGCCGGCACCGTTGACGCCGACGACCAGGATTACGAAAGGCTTGGTCTGCGAGGTGATTTTCAGCGGTTGCTCGACGGGCTTGAGCATCGCTGCCAGTTCCGCTTGCAGGGATTTGTACAGCGCATCGGCATCGGCCAGTTCTTTACGGGCGACCTTCTGGGTCAGATGCTGAATGATCACCGACGTCGCCTCGACGCCAACGTCGGCGGTCAGCAGGCGGGTTTCGATGTCTTCGAGCAGCTCGTCATCGATGATCTTCTTGCCTAGGAACAGGCTGGCCATCCCTTCGCCGATGCTGGCGCTGGTCTTGGACAAGCCTTGTTTCAGGCGGGCGAAGAAACCGGCTTTGGTTTCTTCTGTACGCGCGGGCTCGGCAGGCGCTTCGACCGGAACGACAGGTGCGGCGGCAACGCGAGCGACGACCGGTGCCGGCGCTTGAACAACCGGGGCAACCGGAACAGCCGGGGCAGCCGGGGCAACGAATGCGGGCACCACAGGCTCTGGAGCAACCGGTTCAGGCTCGGCCACCACCACTGGCGTGACAACCGGCTCAACCACTGGTGGCTGAACGGGCTCAGGAGCAAATGCAGTCGGCGCTGGAATCGGCGGCGTAACGTGCGGCGCCAGCTCATCTTCAACCAATGCCACCGGTTCTTCCGCCACGGGCAACGTCAGCCACGGCTCGGCAACGGGTGTCAGCGGCACCTGGGCCACGACTTCGGCGACGACATCTGGCTCAGGCTCGGCGACCGGTTGCAACACCGGCTCGGCGATCGGCAGGACAATCGGCGCAGGCTCTTCTTCTATTACCGGCGCAGGCGTTGGCTCAGGAAGTGGCTGTGGCTGTTCGACGACGGGTTCCTGCGGCTTTTTGCGCAGCCATCCGAACAGGCTTTTCTTCTCGCCAGCCGCAGCTGGGGCTTTCTTGTCGTCGTTGGAACCAAACATGGAGGACGGCTATCTCACGGTAGCGACGCGCCAAAGGGCGCCTCGGCAAATAAATATTCGATGCAGAACAGACTGCGATTGACCCAGCTTGTTCACGCGCAACATTTTGTCGAGGTGCAAACAGCACCTAAAAGGTCGACTAATACGAAGGACTGGAACGGCATCGTCGGCGAAAACGCAGAGTTTAGCTGACAAACTCAAAGCTTTAGCCGTAAACCCAAACAACCTGCTGACCGATCAAAGGCCTGATAGGCGTGGCCGCCAGTAAAACGGATCAGTATCCTAGCACCCTCTCGCCCGCCGACGCTAAGACCAAGCGGGCAGCCCCAAAGGTTTAAAAACGAATGAATGCTCTAGCCCGCCGCGCTGCAGGCCTGCTGCTCAGCACAGTTTGTCTGCCCCTCTCGGCCCTGGCTGCCGATCCACAACCCACCCACGAATTCACCCTCGATAACGGCCTGAAGGTCGTCGTGCGCGAAGACCATCGTGCGCCGGTGGTGGTTTCCCAAGTCTGGTACAAGGTCGGCTCCAGCTACGAGACCCCGGGTCAGACCGGTTTGTCCCACGCTCTGGAACACATGATGTTCAAGGGCAGCGAGAAAGTCGGCCCCGGCGAAGCGTCGCTGATCCTGCGCGACCTCGGCGCCGAAGAGAACGCGTTCACCAGCGATGACTTCACGGCGTATTACCAGGTGCTGGCCCGCGACCGTCTGGGCGTGGCCTTCGAGCTCGAAGCCGACCGCATGGCCAGCCTGCGCCTGCCGGCCGACGAGTTCGCCCGCGAGATCGAAGTCATTAAAGAAGAACGTCGCCTGCGCACTGACGACAAGCCGATGTCCAAGGCCTACGAACGCTTCAAGGCTATGGCTTACCCGGCCAGCGGTTACCACACGCCGACCATCGGCTGGATGGCTGACCTGGACCGCATGAAAGTCGAAGAGCTGCGCCACTGGTACCAATCCTGGTACGTGCCGAACAACGCCACGTTGGTAGTGGTGGGCGACGTGACCCCGGACGAGGTCAAAACCCTGGCCCAGCGCTATTTCGGCCCGATCGCCAAACGTGATGTGCCGCCAGCGAAAATCCCGCTGGAACTGGCCGAACCCGGCGAGCGGCAGATCACCCTGCACGTCCAGACCCAACTGCCAAGCCTGATGCTGGGTTTCAACGTGCCAAGCATCGCCACCGCCGAAGACAAACGCTCGGTCAATGCCTTGCGCCTGATCTCCGCCTTGCTCGACGGCGGCTACAGCGGCCGTATCCCGACGCAATTGGAGCGGGGCGAAGAGCTGGTGTCCGGCGGTTCGTCGAGTTACGACGCCTATACCCGTGGCGACAGCCTGTTCACCTTGTCGGCAACGCCCAATACCCAGAAAAAGAAAACCATGGCTCAGGCTGAAGCTGGCCTGTGGAAGCTGCTCGAACAGCTGAAAACCACCGCGCCGTCCGCTGAAGAACTGGAACGCGTCCGCGCGCAGGTCATCGCTGGCCTGGTTTACGAGCGTGACTCGATCACCAGCCAGGCCACCGCCATTGGCCAACTGGAAACCGTCGGTCTGTCGTGGAAACTGATGGACACCGAACTCGCCGAGTTGGAAAGCGTGACCCCGGAAGACATCCAGAAAGCCGCCAAGCTGTATTTCACCCGCGAACGTCTCAGCGTCGCCCATGTATTGCCAGAGGAGACGACTCATGAGTGAGCGTAAAAAACCGCGCCTGGCCCTGATGGGCCTGATCGCTGTCGCCTTGATCGGGTCTGCCGCGTTTTACTTTTCAAAGACCGACGAATCCAAGGCCAGCGAAGCCCTCGACAAGGCCAAGGCCAGCCAGAAGCTGCAATCGCTGGCCGAACTCGACGGCAAAGCGCCAAGCCACCGCACCCTGGACGTGCAGACCTGGAAAACCGCCGAGGGCGCCAAGGTGCTGTTCGTTGAAGCCCGGGAGCTGCCGATGTTCGACATGCGCCTGATCTTCGCCGCCGGCAGCAGCCAGGACGGCGACGCACCTGGTCTCTCCATGCTGACCAACGCCATGCTCAACGAAGGTGTGGCCGGCAAAGATGTCGGCGCCATCGCTCAGGGCTTCGAAGGCCTGGGAGCAGACTTCGGCAACGGCGCGTTTAAAGACATGGCACTGGCTTCCCTGCGCAGCCTCAGTGCCGCGGACAAACGCGAACCGGCCCTGAAGTTGTTCTCTGAAGTCATCGGCAAACCGACCTTCCCGGCCGATTCCTTCGCGCGCATCAAGAACCAGATGCTTGCCGGTTTCGAATACCAGAAGCAGAACCCGGGCAAACTGGCGAGCCTGGAGCTGATGAACCGTCTGTATGGCGATCATCCGTACGCGCACTCCAGCGACGGCACGGCGAAAACCGTTCCGGCCATCACACTGGCTCAACTGAAAGCGTTCCATGAGAAAGCCTACGCGGCTGGCAACGTGGTGATTGCGCTGGTGGGCGACCTGTCTCGCACCGAGGCCGAAGCGATTGCCGCACAAGTCTCCAGCGCGCTGCCAAAAGGCCCGGAGCTGGCGAAAATCCCGCAACCGGAGGAACCGAAAGCCAGCATCGGCCACATCGAGTTCCCGTCCAAGCAGACCAACCTGATGCTCGCGCAATTGGGCATCGACCGTGACGACCCGGACTACGCGGCACTGTCCATGGGCAACCAGATTCTTGGCGGCGGTGGTTTCGGTACACGACTGATGAGCGAAGTGCGCGAGAAGCGCGGCCTGACTTACGGCGTCTATTCGGGCTTCACCCCGATGCAGGCTCGCGGTCCGTTCATGATCAACCTGCAAACCCGCGCCGAGATGAGCGAAGGCACGCTGAAACTGGTGCAAGACGTGCTCGCCGACTACCTTAAAACCGGCCCGACCCAGAAAGAACTCGACGACGCCAAGCGTGAACTGGCTGGCAGCTTCCCGCTGTCCACCGCCAGCAACGCCGATATCGTCGGCCAACTCGGCGCCATGGGTTTCTACAACCTGCCGCTGAGTTATCTGGATGACTTTATGCGCGAGTCCCAGAGCCTGACGGTCGAGCAGGTCAAAACCGCACTGAACAAACACTTGAGCACGGACAAAATGGTCATCGTCAGCGCTGGCCCGACCGTGCCGCAAAAGCCGTTACCGGCCCCAACTGATAAACCTGCCGAGCAACCGCTCGGGGTTCCGGAGCATTAATGGCCACTCGTCCAAAAAAACCCGTACACAACGTCCATAACGGCGTGAATCAACTGCGCATCATCGGCGGTGAATGGGGCAGTCGAAAGCTGAGCTTCCCGGATGCACCGGGCTTGCGCCCTACCCCGGACCGGGTGCGTGAAACCCTGTTCAACTGGCTCGCGCCGTACGTTGCCGGGGCCAAAGTGCTTGATCCGTTCGCCGGCAGCGGCGCGTTGTTCCTCGAAGCCTTGTCCCGTGGCGCAGCCATGGGTCAGGCGCTGGACGCCAGTAACATCGCGGTCGCCAGCATCAAGGAGCATCTGGGCACACTGCGCTGCACCACCGGCCAGATTCAGACCGCCGATGCCCTGCGCTACCTGGAAACCCAGACAGCGACTGCTTACGACCTGGTGTTCCTCGACCCGCCGTTCAACCAGAACCTGTTGCCGGGCGTTTGCGCATTGCTTGAAGAACGTCAGTGGCTGGCCGATGAAGCCTGGATCTACACTGAAAGCGAGAATGCGCCATCGAGCCTTGGCTTACCAGGCAACTGGCGCCTGCACCGGGAGCAGAAATCCGGGCGGGTGTATTACGCGTTGTGGCAACGTATGGCAGAGATTGCCGGTTAAACAACCGGCCTGAAAAAGGTGCGCGCCTCAAGCGAGGCTCGCACCGCTGCATCGAGAACCATCGTGTCCCATCCGTCAGAACGCTTCACCCCCGCCTTCGGCCTCGGCAACCCGCACTTGCAAACCTTGTGGGGACCGCTGTGGCGCAAAACCACACACATTGAACGCCAACGCGAACGCTTGTGGCTTGAGGATGGCGATTTTCTCGATCTCGACTGGCACGGCCCGCACAGCGCCAGTGCGCCACTGGTATTGGTGTTGCACGGCCTGACCGGCTCTTCAAATTCGCCTTACGTGGCCGGGGTGCAGAAAGCACTGGGAGCCCAAGGTTGGGCCAGCGTCGCACTGAACTGGCGCGGCTGTTCGGGCGAGCCAAATCTGTTGCCGCGCAGCTACCATTCCGGCGCCAGTGAAGACCTGGCCGAAACCATCAAACACCTGAAAGCCCAACGACCGCTCGCGCCGTTGTATGCGGTCGGCTATTCCCTGGGTGGCAATGTGTTGCTCAAGCACTTGGGCGAATCCGGCAGCAATAGTGGCGTGGTCGGTGCGGTGGCGGTGTCGGTGCCGTTTCGTCTCGATCAATGCGCCGACCGTATCGGCCAGGGTTTCTCGAAGGTCTATCAGGCGCATTTCATGCGCGAGATGGTGGCCTACATTAAAAACAAGCAGCGCCAGTTCCAGCACGATGGGCGCGAGGAAGGTCTGGCGGCATTGGCCGCGCTGGGCTCGCTGGAGAACATGCGCACGTTCCGGGATTTCGATGGCCGGGTCACCGCGCCGCTGAACGGTTTCGTCGATGCCAAGGATTACTATCAACGCGCCTCAAGTCGCTATTTCCTCGGCGAGATTCGTACGCCGACCCTGATCATTCAAGCGGCCGATGACCCGTTTGTATTTCCTCATAGCCTGCCGCAAGCTGACGAATTGTCCGCTTGCACTCAATTCGAGTTACAGACCAAGGGGGGGCATGTCGGCTTCGTCGATGGCTCGTTCAGGCAACCGGGCTACTACCTGGAACGCCGCATCCCGCAGTGGCTGACCGCCGTGGGTCGCCAGTAAGGCCATGGACGTCGATCAGGGCGAGTCGATCCGATTCTGGCAAACAGCGCCACTGGCCGGTGTCGAGTTATTGTCCGCGCGCTACATCGAACACCGTTTCGCGCCCCATGTGCATGACGGTTACGTGATCGGCATGATTATGGCCGGCGCCCAACGCTATCGCTATCGCGGTGCCGAACACCTGGCCGGTAGCGGCACGCTGGTGCTGATCAATCCAGACGAACTGCACACCGGCCATAAAGGCACGGAGGATGGTTGGTTGTACCGGGCGTTTTATCCCGACACCGGGCAGATTCTGTCGCTACTCGATGAACTGGAACTGCCGACCAACGTCTTGCCAGCATTTGGCGCGACGCTGTATCGCGATCCGGATCTGGTGGAGGGTTTCTGCCAACTGCATCGTCTACTGGAAAGTCCGTCCACTGCCTTGCAACAACAAACGGTCTGGCGGGAAATGATGCTGTTGCTACTGCAACGGCACGCTGCCGTGCCGATTGCAGGCAAGCCGGGCAAGGAACATCGGGCGGTGACACTGGCCAAGGATCTGCTGCAAGCACAATTGGCGACGCCGCCCTCGCTGGAAGAACTGGCAGCGGCGGTCAACCTTTCGCCCTTCCACTTCGCCCGGGTGTTCCGCCGCGCCACTGGCATGCCGCCACACACCTGGCTGATGCAGCAGCGCATCGCTCGGGCGCGGGCGCTGTTACAGAATGGTTGCTTGCCGCTGGAAGTGGCGACGCAGTTGGGGTTTGCTGACCAGAGTCATCTGAGCCGGCAGTTCAAGCAGGTTTACGGTGTCGGGCCGGGCGCGTATCGCAGCGCCCGGCTTTAGAATCAAAAGATCGCAGCCTGCGGCAGCTCCTACAGGTGTACACATTCCACTGTAGGAGCTGCCGCAGGCTGCGATCTTTTGATCTTCATTCGCCGATGGCGATGCCATGCGCAGGATCGTTGATCCACTCGCTCCATGAACCGGCATACAACGATCCCAACGGATAGCCGGCCAGACACAACGCAAACAGGTTGTGACAGGCCGTCACGCCAGAACCGCAGTACGCCACCAGATCGGTCGGCGAACGATCACCGAGCTTCTCGGCAAAACGCTGCTTGAGCTGATCCGCCGGCAGAAAACGCCCGTCGCTGCCCAGGTTGTCGGTGAACGCCGCGCATTGCGCGCCGGGGATGTGTCCGGCAATCGGGTCGATCGGTTCAACTTCGCCCTTAAAACGCGGCAATCCGCGGGCATCGAGCAAGGTCAGCTCGGGCTGGCCGAGACGTTGCTGGAGCTGTTCGGCGCTCAAGATCAGCGCGTTGTCCGGCGTCCCCGTGAAGGTGCCCCGTTCAATCTGCGGCGCATCAAGACTCAGGGGCAAACCGGCCGCGTGCCAGGCCTTGAGTCCGCCATCCAGAATAAACACGCCGTCACGCTTGCCCAGCCAGGCCAGCAACCACCAGGCCCGCGCCGCGTAGGCACCCGGGCCGTCGTCGTACAAAACCACATCGCTGTCGGCGTTGACGCCCCAGGCTTGCAGACGCTCGATCAAGTCTTCAGGTTCAGGCAACGGATGGCGCCCGGTCACCCCCTTGATCACTGTCCCGCTCAAATCACGCTCAAGATCGGCAAAGCTCGACTCGGCAATATGCCCTTCGGCATAGCTGCGCTGACCGTAATCCGGGTCCTCGAGGGCAAAACGACAATCCAGAATCACCAGCCCCGGCTGCTCCTTTTTCAGGTCCAACGCTTGCGGGCTGATCAGTTGCGCAATGGGCATAACGGGCTCCTGTGATTGGGCGATATTTGATCCTACTGCACTTTCTATCCCACTTCTTCCAGCGCTTGGGCCAGCGGCACGTAAAACTCCTCGTACAGCGCATTCACCGCGTCGCGAGACTGATCCGTGACAAAACCGGCCTCAAGCACCAGCACCTGATACACGCCACGTTTAATGGCCTGTTCGCTCAGGTGATTGGAATTTTCACGGGTGGTGCAGAGAAAACGCACCCAGGACGTCAGGATGATCCAGGCGTTGAGCGTCAGGGATTCGATTTGAACCTTGTCCATTTGCAGGATGCCGGCCTCGACGAAGCCCGCGTAGATGTGCGTGCCATGGATCAGACAACGTTGGGAAAAGCGCCGATAACGGGCGGCCAGCTCCGGATCACTGTCGAGCAAGTGCTCCAGATCGCGGTGCAAAAACCGGTAGCGCCACATGGCGGCCAGCAATTCCTGAAGGTAGAAGCGCTTGTCTTCGACCGTGGCGGCACGGCCCTGGGGCGGGCGCAGGAAGCTGTCCACCAGGCTTTCGTACTCACTGAACAGCACGGCGATGATCGCCTGCTTGTTGGGGAAGTGGTAGTACAGGTTGCCCGGGGAAATTTCCATGTGGGCAGCAATGTGGTTGGTGCTGATGCTGCGCTCACCCTGCTGATTGAACAGTTCCAGGCTGTTCTGCACGATGCGCTCGCTGGTTTTGATCCGAGGGGCCATGGCTTGGGCTTTAATTCAGAATGCGTTGACCGGCATCTTACGACCTAACCGCGAGTGGATAAAACAAAGCTGCGCCAGGATGTCATTTGACTTTCTAGAGCATGGACTCTAAAACGTCCCTAATTACAATAAATCCGGAGCCGACCATGACTGCTGACATCGCCTACCTGCAGAACCTGCAGCAGCCCCTGGAAGAGCTCCAGACCCTGTTCGACGCTCAACGTGCGGCGTATGCCGCCAACCCGATGCCGCCCGCCGCCCAGCGCCAGCAATGGCTAAAAGCCCTGCGAGACCTGTTGAGCAATGAGCGCCAGGCACTGATCGACGCCATCAGCCAGGATTTCAGCCATCGCAGCGCCGATGAAACCCTGCTCGCCGAACTGATGCCCAGCCTGCACGGCATTCACTACGCCAGTCAGCACCTCAAAGGCTGGATGAAGGCGTCGAAACGCAAGGTCGGGGTTGCCTTTCAACCCGCGGCGGCCAAAGTCATTTATCAACCGCTGGGCGTGGTCGGGGTGATCGTGCCGTGGAACTACCCGCTGTATCTGGCCATAGGGCCATTGGTAGGCGCGTTGTCGGCAGGCAATCGGGTGATGCTCAAGCTCAGCGAATCAACTCCCGCCACCGGTTTGTTGCTCAAGGAACTGCTGGGCCGAATTTTCCCGCAAGACCTGGTCTGCGTGGTACTGGGCGAAGCCGATATCGGTGTAGCGTTCTCCAGATTGCGTTTCGATCACCTGCTGTTCACTGGCGCCACCAGCATCGGCAAACACGTGATGCGTGCGGCGGCGGAGAACCTGACCCCGGTGACCCTCGAACTCGGTGGCAAGTCCCCGGCCATTGTGTCGCGCGACGTGCCGCTCAAGGATGCTGCTGAACGCATCGCCTTCGGCAAGACACTCAACGCCGGACAGACCTGCGTGGCCCCGGACTATGTGCTGGTACCGGAAGATCGCGTCGGAGCTTTCGTCGAAGCCTATCGTCAGGCGGTTCGCGGGTTTTATCCGACCTTGACCGACAACCCGGACTACACCGCGATCATCAATGACCGGCAATTGGCGCGCCTCAACGGCTACATCAGCGACGCCACCAGCAAGGGCGCCCTGCTGATTCCGTTGTTCGACAAGGGCCAGGGGCGTCGCATGAGTCACAGCCTGCTGCTCAACGTCAGCAACGACATGATGGTGATGCAGGACGAAATCTTCGGTCCGCTGCTGCCGATCGTTCCCTACAAGGATCTGGATCAGGCCTTTGCCTACATCAATGAACGACCCCGTCCGCTGGCCCTGTATTACTTCGGCTACGACAAGCGTGAGCAACACCGCGTACTTCACGAGACCCATTCCGGCGGCGTGTGCCTGAACGACACCCTGCTGCACGTCGCTCAGGACGACATGCCATTTGGCGGTATCGGCGCCTCGGGCATGGGCCATTACCACGGCCACGAAGGTTTCCTGACCTTCAGCAAAGCCAAAGGTGTGCTGATCAAACAGCGGTTCAATGCGGCGAAATTGATCTACCCGCCGTACGGCAAATCCATTCAGAAGCTGATTCAGAAGCTGTTTATCCGCTAACGATCATCCCCTTCGGGTAATAACAATAATGAGCCCAAGCCTGTCCGATACACCCGCGCTGTCACGCCGCGGCTTGCTTAAATTCAGCCTCGGCGCCAGCGCTTTTCTCGCCACCGCCGGTTTGGGAGCGAGCCTCAGCGGCTGCTCATCGAGCGTACCGGCCAGCGGTTTCGCGATCCTGCGCAGCGGTGACTTGCTGTTTTTGCGGGCACTGATTCCGGTGATGCTCGACGGCGCTGTGGCCGTCGAAAAAATGCCAGCAGCCGTCGCTGGCACCCTTCAAACCCTGGATAACAGTCTGAATCACCTGTCGCCGGAAATGCTCAAGCTCACCCGGCAGTTGTTCGATGTGCTGGGAATGAGCATCACCCGCGGACCACTGACCGGGATCTGGGGCAATTGGGAAAACGCCAGCAGCGAGGAGATCAGGCACTTTATGGATCGCTGGGAAAACAGCTCGCTGAGTTTGCTACGCATGGGCCACAGCTCATTGCTGCAACTGGTGATGATGGCGTGGTACAGCCGGTCGGAGTCGTGGGCGCATTGCGGGTATCCCGGGCCGCCCACTGTCTGAAACCGTGGCGACCCTATCGCGGGCAAGCCACGCTCCCACAGGGTTTGAGTCGTTCACAAAAGGGTGGCCCCCCTCAAATCCTGTGGGAGCGAGCTTGCTCGCGATGGCGTCAGACGCCCCACCATCACATTCAAGATAAAAAGAGAACTGAAGATGCCCGTACCCGATCCGTTCCGCGAAGGCATGACCCGTGGCTGGAAAACCTATAACGGTTCACAACTGACCCAGGACCTGACCCTCGAAGCGGACGTGGCGATTATCGGCAGCGGCGCGGGCGGCGGCACCACCGCCGAAATCCTCAGCGCCGCGGGCTACAAGGTGTTGCTGATCGAGGAAGGCCCGCTCAAGACCAGCAGCGACTTCAAGATGCTCGAAGACCAGGCCTACACCAGCCTCTATCAGGAAGGTATCGGCCGCATGAGCAAGGACGGCGCAATCACCATCCTTCAGGGCCGGGCGGTGGGCGGCACCACACTGATCAATTGGACCTCAAGTTTTCGCACGCCGGACCCGACCCTCGACCACTGGGCCAAGGAACACGATGTCAAAGGCCACACGCCGGCCGAGATGGCGCCGTGGTTCGAGAAAATGGAACAACGCCTGGGCGTCGCCCCCTGGATGATCCCGCCCAACGCCAACAACGACGTAATCCGCAAAGGCTGCGAAAAACTCGGCTACGCCTGGCATGTGATCCCGCGCAACGTGCGTGGCTGTTGGAACCTGGGCTACTGCGGCATGGGTTGCCCGACCAACGCCAAGCAATCGATGCTGGTCACGACCATCCCGGCGACTCTGGAAAAAGGGGGCGAGTTGCTCTATCTGGCTCGCGCCGAAAAGCTCTTGATCAGCGGCGACAAGGTCACGGGCTTGCATTGCGTAGCGATGGACGACCGTTGCGTCGCACCTACCGGACACACGATCACGGTCAAGGCGCGGCATTACGTGTTGGCCGGCGGCGGGATCAATAGCCCGGCGTTGCTCATGCGCTCCGAGGCGCCCGATCCGCACAAACGGCTGGGTAAACGGACTTTTCTACACTTGGTGAACATGTCGGCCGGGCTGTTCGACGAGGTGATCAACCCGTTTTATGGCGCACCACAGTCAATCTATTCCGACCATTTCCAATGGCAGGACGGCACCACCGGAAAAATGTCTTACAAACTCGAAGTGCCGCCGCTGCACCCGGCACTGGCCACGACCCTGCTCGGCGGTTTCGGCAAGGAAAACGCCCAACACATGGAAAACCTGCCCCACACCCACGCCATGTTGGCGTTGCTGCGGGACGGTTTTCACCCGGACAGCCCCGGCGGCAGCGTCGAGTTGCGCGGTGACGGCACGCCGGTGCTCGACTATCAGGTTTCACCCTATGCCTGGGACGGGTTGCGTCGGGCGTTCCACAGCATGGCCGAGATCCAGTTCGCGGGCGGTGCCCATGCGGTAATGCCAATGCACGCCGACGCTCGCTACGTGAAAACCCTGGCCGAAGCGCGCACGCTGATCGACGGCCTGAGCCTTGAGCTGTATCGCACACGCCTGGGCAGTGCCCATGTGATGGGCGGTTGTGCCATGGGTGAAGACCCGAAAAACGCCGTGACCGACAGCCTCGGCCGGCATCATCAGTTAGGCAACCTGTCGATTCATGATGGCTCGCTGTTCCCCACCAGTATTGGCGCAAACCCGCAATTGTCGGTCTACGGGCTGACGGCGCAGCTGGCAACTTCTTTGGCCGAACGTTTGAAAAACCCATGAAAATGGAGAATATTCCAATCGTCTATAGTGCTTTCTTACCCAAAAGGCGACTTGGCCGACCGGGAAGGCTGCGATACCATCCGACTCCCCAACGGACTCCCGCCAGGACGACGCGATGAACCGAGTGTTGTACCCAGGTACCTTCGACCCTATTACCAAGGGCCATGGCGATCTGGTCGAACGCGCCGCGCGCCTGTTCGATCATGTGATCATCGCCGTCGCCGCCAGCCCGAAGAAAAACCCGTTGTTTCCCCTGGAACAGCGTGTGGCGCTGGCCCGCGAGGTCACTAAACATCTGCCCAACGTTGAAGTCGTCGGCTTCTCGACGTTGCTGGCGCACTTCGCCAAAGAGAAGAACGCCAACGTGTTCCTGCGTGGTTTGCGTGCGGTGTCGGACTTCGAATACGAATTCCAGCTGGCCAACATGAACCGTCAGCTGGCGCCGGATGTGGAAAGTCTGTTTCTTACCCCGTCCGAGCGTTATTCGTACATTTCCTCGACGCTGGTCCGTGAAATTGCAGCCCTGGGCGGTGATATCACCAAGTTCGTCCACCCTGCGGTGGCGGACGCCCTGAACGAACGCTTTAAAAAGTAGGAGCTGCCGTAGGTTCGGGCCGCGTTCGGACGATCTTTTCCCCTTGATCGCGCCCGCGTGCACTGCGGGCGCCAATGCGGCACAATTGTGCGCATTGGTTTATTGCGCCCGGGCCTTCCGCCCGGGCTGGAGTTAGCATGTCCCTGATCATCACCGACGATTGCATCAACTGCGACGTCTGCGAACCCGAGTGTCCGAACGCCGCCATTTCCCAGGGCGAAGAGATCTACGTGATCGACCCGAACCTGTGCACCCAGTGCGTCGGCCACTACGACGAACCTCAGTGCCAGCAAGTGTGCCCGGTGGATTGCATTCCGCTGGACGAGGCGCATCCGGAGACTGAAGAGCAGTTGATGGAGAAGTACCGGATCATTACCGGTAAGGCTTGAGGGCCCCAAAAGATCGCAGGCTTCGCCAGCTCCTACATGGAATTGCATTCCCCCTGTAGGGGCTGGCGAAGCCTGCGATCTTTTGATCTTGATTCACTCCCGCTGCTCAAACCCTTCTCCGATACACCCCAGACACCGCACGAACGCCGCTTTCGCCGGGTCGACCACCAACGCCTGCCCCGCATCGCCGACGCCGCCGCCCAGCGCGGTAAACGGCAACGACACCACAAACACTCCGGCACCAATCACCGTCGCCACGACCAGCAAAGGTCGGGCAATCAGCAAATCGCCGATCATGGCGTACGCCGGGGGATTCTGGATGGTGTAACGCGGGTCGCCGCTGCCCGTGTTTGCTGCCAGCGCTGGCGCACCGACGCTCAGCAGCAAAACGACGACAACGGTTCGAAACAGGTTCATGGCACGGTCCTTGGGCTAGGCAGTCAGAACACTGACTATAGACCCTGGGCGTTTCAGCTCTGACAACGCGGGCAAAAGACGCTGGCGCGCTGCCCGAGCTTCACTTCTCGCAACTCCGTGCCACAAACCTTGCAGGGCGCACCGCCACGGCCGTACACGAACAGTTCCTGCTGGAAATAACCCGGCTGACCGTCACCGCCGATAAAGTCGCGCAGTGTGGTGCCGCCGCGCTCGATAGCGGCCGCCAGGATACGTTTGATCTCGATCGCCAGTTTCAGATAACGCGCCCGAGAGATACTTTTGGCCTCACGACGCGGGTCGATACCGGCGGCGAACAACGCTTCGGTGGCGTAGATATTGCCCACGCCGACCACCACCGCGTTGTCCATGATGAACGGTTTGACCGCCATGGATCGCCCGCGGGACTGCTGGAACAGGCGTTCCCCGTCGAACAGGTCGGTCAACGGCTCCGGCCCCAGGCGAATCAACAACTCGTGGTTGAGCGGATCGAGGCTCCAGAGCATCGCGCCAAACCGTCGCGGGTCGGTGTAACGCAGGGCCAGACCGGATTCCAGCTCGATGTCCACATGCTCATGCTTGGCCACCGGCGTGCCGACTTCCACCAGACGCAGATTTCCCGACATCCCCAAATGGCTGATGAGCGTGCCGACTTCGGCATTGATCAGCAGGTACTTCGCGCGTCGCTCCACCAGCACGATGCGCTGGCCAGACAGCCGCACATCCAGGTCTTCGGGAATCGGCCAGCGCAAGCGCCGCTCACGCACGATCACCCGGCTGACGCGCTGGCCTTCCAGGTGTGGCGCAATCCCGCGGCGGGTGGTTTCGACTTCAGGCAGTTCCGGCATGGTGCTCTCGAATCAGGCTGTGCAACGCTCAACGGTGAGCGCCAAGGTCGCGAATCGTTTGTTTGAGGGTCTCGAAGTCGTAGTCCGAGAGGCCGACATAATCGAGAACCAGCGGTGCGATGCTGTTCCACTCGTGGTCATCACGCTGGTTGCCCAGCACCCGGTAGGACGCACAAATGTGCTCGGCCATCTTCAGGATCGCCAGCAGGTTTTTCAGCTGACTGTTGCGCGACGACTCATCGCTGAAGATCGCCAACGCATTGTGGTGATTAGCGATGGCGGCGGTCACATGCTCCGGCAGGCGCCAGGATTTGGCGGTGTAATAACCCACCACCGCATGATTGGTATTGAACACCCGATTCTCAGTGTCCACCACCCGACATTCGGCGCTGGCACTGGCGTAGGCTTCTTCCAGAACGGTCATGTAGTTGGGGAAACGCTGGAGCATCAGCGGCACGCCGCAGTCATGGAACAGACCCAGGGCGTACGCTTCATCGCCGGCCTGGGCGCCGATGCGCTTGGCCAGGGTCAGGCAGGTCATCGCCACGTCCTGAGCGGTATCCCAGAAACGATTCAAGGTGACGATGGTGTCGTCGTTCATCTCGCCCTTGATCGACTGCGCGTTGATCAGGTTGATGATCGAGCGGCTGCCCAGCAGGTTCACCGCGCGCTGAATCGAAGCGATCTTGTTGCTCAAGCCGTAATACGGCGAGTTGACGATTTTCAACAAGGCGCCAGAGAGGCCCGGGTCCTGGGAGATCAGCTTCGCGATCACCTCCAGATCCGGATCGGGCATGTACTGTTCCATCTGCAAATCCACCATGATCTGCGGCTGGGCCGGCACGCTGATGCCTTGCAGGGACTGTTGAATCTGTTCGGTAGTCAGCTCTGGGGACATAAGTACACACTCTGGGACAGGCGGCGATTCTAACCCTTATAAAGTTGGATCCGACACACCCGTCGGTATGTCATCGAAATTTCACAGGTGCGCGCCCTTGTGGCGAGGGGGTTTACCCCCGTTCGGCTGCGAAGCAGTCGTAGATTCGCCAAACGCGGTGTATCTGTTGAATCGATATTGTTGGTTTCGGGGCCGCTTCGCGCCCCAACGGGGGTAAACCCCCTCGCCACAGGTCTATCCGCCAAACCGTGGCCGTGCGCAACACGCTATACTCCCGCTCTTTTTTCCGGAGCGACGTCATGTCCCTGCCTAGCCTGCGCCTCAAAGCCAACGCCGACCGTCGCCTGCGCAACGGCCACTTGTGGGTCTATAGCAACGAAATCGATGTAGCCGCTACTCCTTTGCACGGTTTCAAGGCCGGCGATCAGGCGATCCTCGAAGCGGCTGGCGGCAAGCCGCTGGGCATCGTTGCCATGAGCCCGAACAACCTGATCTGCGCCCGTCTGCTGTCGCGCGACATCAAGTTGCCGCTGGACAAGTCGCTGCTGGTGCATCGCCTGAACGTCGCGCTGTCCCTGCGCGATCGCCTGTTCGACAAGCCGTTCTATCGCCTGGTCTACGGTGACTCCGACCTGTTGCCAGGTCTGGTAGTCGACCGTTTCGGCGACATCCTGGTGGTACAGATCGCTTCGGCAACCATGGAAGCCCATAAAGAAGACGTGATCGCAGCACTGACCCAAGTGATCAAGCCTAGCGGCATTCTGTTCAAGAACGACTCCGCTGCCCGTGATGCCGAAGGCCTCAACCGCTACGTCGAAACCGTGTTCGGCCTGGTGCCGGAGTGGGTTGCCCTGGAAGAAAACGGCGTGAAATTCGAAGCACCCGTCATCCAGGGGCAGAAAACCGGCTGGTTCTATGACCACCGCATGAACCGCGCGCGTCTGGCACCTTACGCCAAAGGCAAACGCGTGCTGGACCTGTACAGCTACATCGGTGGCTGGGGCGTGCAAGCGGCTGCGTTCGGCGCCAGTGAAGTGTTCTGCGTCGATGCTTCGGCCTTCGCCCTCGACGGCGTCGAGCGCAACGCCGCGCTGAACGGCTTCGCCGACAAAATGACCTGCATTGAAGGCGACGTGTTCGAAGCCCTGAAAGAGCTGAAAGCCAGCGAAGAGCGTTTCGACGTGATCGTTGCCGACCCTCCGGCGTTCATCAAACGCAAAAAAGACATGAAGAACGGTGAGGGTGCCTACCGTCGCCTGAACGAGCAAGCCATGCGCCTGCTCAGCAAGGACGGCATCCTGGTCAGCGCTTCGTGCTCGATGCACCTGCCCGAGGACGATCTGCAGAACATCCTGCTGACCAGCGCCCGTCACCTGGACCGCAACATCCAGATGCTGGAGCGTGGCGGTCAGGGCCCGGATCACCCGGTTCACCCGGCCATCGCCGAAACCCGCTACATCAAGAGCATCACCTGCCGTCTGCTGCCAAACAGCTGATTTCGCCGGTTTGACGGGGAGCCAGCCGGCTCTCCGTTCTGCTATCTGTTATTGAGTTCTCCAACTTCCTACTCCAGCGGTCTTAATGACTTGCAGGACGTTTCGCTTTGTCTTTTATTTAAGCGGACACAACTTACAAAATTCATCCAACCCTCAGATCAATCCGACAAAATTACTGGAACATTCCTACCCAATCTCCCCTTGATAAGAATTGATTACAAACTATGATTAAGTCGTCACAAAGGAGTGACACTCACAATCAATTACAAGGAGTTCAAAACATGAAAGCAATTACTCTGGAATCCAACAAAATCGCTAACCTGTCTTTTCTGGTTGCGCCAAAAGCCCGCTAAGTAAATGAAACGCTGGGGAGTGCCGGCTACCCAGCGTTTTCTATGGCAAAGACCAGAGTGAGTCGCCAATCATGCAGATAAACCCTTATATATTCATACTTCCTCGCACGCCCGACCAAATAGTCTGGGATTACAAGAACCACAAACAGTTCGAATTAAATCTTGAATATTCAACCCGTCTCGCACACCTGATTGACAACCCTGAAAAGTTTGATGACAACAACATAATAGACACGCAACTCCTGAACGCGGGAATACTCACATCTTCATTACAAGCCCCCCTTGAATGGGGCTGGGATGAATTGTCGAAGATATTTCATATCGGCACCAAGAACATTCCTTGTGAATATGTCCCCCAAGATATTAATGAATGGTCGAGACACTATCTGGACCATTGCACCGAAGTACTGGCCACTCCTGCCCCGGAGGTCAGACTCACAGAACGCCCGACAAGCGAGCGGATTGCCCTGCCCCAACCTTCCTGTCTGCCGCAAAGCGCACTTGCAAAGACCTTGATCGACCGAAAGACCTGTCGCTCCTTCACGGGTGAAGGGGTTTCTCTCGACGATGTGGGCACTCTTTTGTATTTGTCCCTTGGCTATCTGCGTGAGCGCGAAAACGACATCGACGAAACCGTCGCTGAAGGTCTTGGCGCCCGGCGCAGCAGTCCATCCGGTGGCGGGCTGAATGCCTGCGAAGGTTTTCTTCATGTTCAGAACGTCAGCGGCCTGAATCCCGGGCTCTACGCCTACCACCCCGACGAACATGCGTTGAGCTTCGTCAATCCGGTGCCTGTCTCGCCCTTGGGCCAGTTGTTGTGTGGGCAGCATTTCATCAACAACCTGCCAGTCGGCCTGTTCATCACCGCTCGCTTCGACAAACTGTGGTGGAAATATGAACACTCGCGGGCCTACCGAATGGCTTACGTCGAGGCAGGTCATATTTCCCAGACCTTTCAACTGGTGGCCACCGCACTTGGGTTAAGCACCTGGCTGACCGGTGCGTTGGCCGACGATCAGGTCGAAACGTTGCTGGGGATCGAGGACAGCGCCGAACAACCGTTGTTTTTTGTGGGCTGCGGCCAGAGTGACGGACAAGTGATGTGCAAGGAATTGAAAGCGCTGCTGCGCAACCGAGGCTCACAACAATGACCGAGCCCCGCACAGGCGACCTGTCACTGCCCGACGCCTGGGCACAGCGCTTCACACTCGGAGACTGGAATGCCCGGGCCTCGGTACGAACCAGCGAGCACACCTATCAATTGCCATCAGATCTGGAACGGCAACTGGAAACACGACACTGGTTCCCGCCCGCCTTCCTGCCCTACCTGAATCACCCGGAAATCGATGCAGCCGGCAGTGCGATCACCCATCGTTTATCGGCCAACCATCTGGTGTATTTCCTCGACTACACCACCCGGCTCGAACATCGAATCGTCAACCGCTCCGTGGAAACCATCGTCCACGATGAGCTCGGCACGTCCATCCCCCGACGGATGAAAACAGCCGCCCTCCAGCTGTACACCGATGAGGGTTATCACGCCCTGTTCTCCAATAGTCTCGCCGAGCAGATAGCCGACCTCTACGGCATGACCCAACGCCCGGTGATGCCGCGCCGCATTACCCGACTGAACGCCCTGATTGACCACAGCCCAGAGAGGCATAAGGCGCTGGCCTGGTTTCTCGTCGGTTTCGTGTCCGAGACCATCATCGCCAGGGAACTGCTCGAGGTTTGTCGCAACGAACTGGTGTCCAGCGTCCAGGAAATGCTCAGGGACCACCTCACCGACGAGGCCCGACACAGTCGTTATTTTTGCGAAGTGTTCCATTATCTGTGGCTGACCCTGAACAGCAGCCAACGCACGTTCGCCGCGAAGCTGCTGGTGGACATCATCCTGATGTTCTTTGAGGTCGATGAGCGATGGCTGAAGGAAAGCCTGAACAGCGTGGGCCTCAGGGAGAATTGCGTCGCAGAAATCCTCAGTGCCCTGACCGGCCCGCAAGCCTGCCTTCAGCGCGCCCGATCAGGTGCAGGCGCGACGCTACAGGCAATGGAAAAGGCAGGTTTTTTCGACCTGCCTTTTAACCAGCAGCTCTTCGCACAGGCAGGACTTGTCGATGGATGAAGGAAAATCTGCGGTCAGTGTCAAACACCGTCGCTCTGCGATCACCCTGTTAATGACCATGGTGATGCTCGGGGTCTTCCCTCTGGATGTTCTGCTGCCATCGTTCCCGGCGCTGGCCGAACACTTCCGGACCACGCCAGGCGACATCGCGTTTTCCATCAGCCTGTTTGCCATCGGGATCGCACTTTCCCAACTACTGGTCGGGCCGATCTCGGATGTCATCGGGCGTAAAAGTCTGCTGCTGGCGGGAATGGCGGTCTCGATTGTCGGTGCGACAGGTTGCGTGCTGTCCACCGACTACGCCTGGTTCCTGATGTTCCGGGTGGTGCAGGCCATCGGCTGCGGTTGCTTCGTACTCTCGCAGGCGCTGGTCCAGGACCTGTTCGACGGCAAGGAACGGGATCAACTACGGATTCTGCTGGTCACCGCCAGCGGGATCTTCATTTCAGTCTCGCCACTGGCTGGCACCCTGTTGCAACAGGCACTGGACTGGCCCGCAAGCTTCATTGTCTTTATTGCCCTCGCCGCCGCCGTGTTGCTTAAGGCCTGCTTCTTTCTTGAAAATCGGCACACCGCCACAACCCCGCGCCGAAGCATTCTTCAGTCCTACCGGCGCGTCTGTCGCGATGCGGGTTTCCTCGGCTATTGGCTGATCGCCGCAATCGCCTTCACCTGCCACTTTTCCTTCATTGTCATCTCGCCCCTGATCTTCATGGAGCAGCTGCAGCTTTCGGCCTACGAGTTTTCCCTGACACTGCTGCTGTATGGCGTGGCCTACATCATCGGCGGCATTGTCGCTCGAGTCCTCGCTGGGCGGATCGCACCCAATACACAGATCATTGTTGGTTTGAGCCTGATCTTCTTTTCGGGGCTGGTAATGCTCATGCTCTCAAACGTGATGGGACTGTCGACCCTGACGGTGCTAATCCCGATGATTGTCTGCACCGCCGGCACCACCATCGCTCGCCCTATCGCCACCTCGAAGGCGATGGAGGTTTTTCCGGACATGGCCGGCACCTCGGCGTCGGCCGGGAACACACTGGTATTCATCTTCGGAGGCCTGATCAGCGCCCTGATCAACCTGAGTCCCTTCGAACTGCCACTGACCCTGGCCCTCAGCTTCATCGCCTTGAGCAGCGTCGGGCTGGTCATGATCTGTCGCATCCGCCTGCGCAACCCGGCCTCGAGCAAAGCCTGAGGCCGCGGGTCCGGTGTCATTGCTCCTCAGGTTCGGGGACCAGCGAAAGCGTACCTATTTGAACGTTCTTGAAGCGCGGCTCGATGAGCTTGACCTCTCCCGCACGCAGCTGGTCAAGGTTCTGCGGCATGACATTCGCGCCCTGGAGCACGGTGACATATTGCCACTCACCATCGGCGGCGCGTTTATAAAGGAACGCCCTGTGATCCCACGGCTGCTGATTGAATTGCACCACTTCGGCTTGGCCATCGCCATCCAGGTCGGCCGCCCACATCACGCACCCCGCATCCTGACACTGGCGTTTTTTGCTGTTGAGGCTGACAAATTGCTCGCTGCCGTCCACTTTCGGCCCTACCCACTCGATGTTCACGGGTGTCGGCTCCGCCGGCGGGAACGTATAGGTGGTTTCACCGGGTGTTTGTTTCATCTGGGCGCGCAGCACCTCGCGCGCGGGCGCATCGAGAATTTCATTGCGTTCAAGCCGCCCGGACAACGCCTCGAATTGCTGCCGTCCGGACACGCCGAGCCCGTTGCGCAAGTAGTTGGAATCGAACGTCAACACCGACGTGCGGCCATCGAGCAAGCGTTGCACCTGATCCCGTGCGCTGAACGATTGCGCATTGAGCCAAGGCGTGTTGATCAGCACCAACACCACACATACCGCCAGGGCCAAGGTCGGATTACTGCGCCGCAGACCGTCCAGCCAGTGGGTTTTGCGCTGCACCACGGCCCACACCGCCGCCAGGCTATATGCCGCGAACACCGCGACCAGCAACAGGCTCACAAAACGCCGGGGCGACAGTCCGTACTGCTCGACCCGCAACCAGCTTGAGTACCCGGACAACACCACCAGCACAGGCAAGCAGAGCAACCCCGCCTCGATGCAGCGTATCAGCCACGTCGGATACGGCTGGGCCTGACGCCCGCCCTGAAACACCCCATTGAGCAAAAACAGATAAACACCCACCAGAAACAACAAAATCGGGGTCGAGTACCCGGTGGCCCAGATCTGTTGCAGGCCGGTAAAGGGGAGCGTCACGACAAAAAGAACGGTAATGAGCGTGATCAGTGGCAAAAGAAAATGACACGCGGCCAGGAAGACGCCCCGCAACATGCCGATGACTTTTTCGTTGTTCAGCCCCAAGCGCATGGCCAGCGAAAACATCACGGGCATACTCAGGCATATAAAAATTTGAGAACTGAATTGCTCGGCAAAGAAGTCGATGCCCAGCATGAGAAACAACTTGCTCCAGAGCAGAAGCAACAGGCTGAATACACCGGTCAGCGTCAGTGCAAAAAACACCACAAACACATGACTCCAGGCGTACTGGAACAGGTCGTCGTAGCGCCAGCTACGGCCTTCGCCGGAAGGCCAACTGGCCAGAAACGCGCACACCACATAACACAGCGGCACACCGGTCAACAGCCAGGTGTTCACCAGCCAGTGATTGCCATACTCCACGCCTGACACCACAACCCAACTGCTGATCGACATCGTCAACAAGCAAAAAACCAGCGTCAGCGCCAGAACCCGCCGATTCTTGAGTTTAGGACCGAGCAATTGCAGGAAGAGGCCTCCCACCAGCACCAGCGTCAGGCTGGACGCCAGCCCCCCCACGCCCAATGTCTTGAGTGCTTCAGCCTGCCAGAACACTAATCCTTGGCACAGGCCGGTCAGCAGGTAAAACCACAACGAACGATTCAACAGCGACATTCCAATTCCTTTTGGTAGGGTTGCGCGAGGCCGGGCAGTTTAGCCAAGCGTCCCGTGATGTGATATCCCCACGAGGCGACTGCTCACCTACCGATGGTCCTCCCACACGCTCCGTCAGCGCTGGATCCCCCTTTTCCGGCATTCCCTCCTGACGCCAGCCGTGTAGAATCGCGACATTCATCGCCAGTCATCCCCCGGCGGGTTTATGAGCTCAAGCTGAAGCGCGCGGCGATCCCGCAAAGTTATCGGCAACTTCCGGACACACGGCCATTTCTGAGTGTTCCAGACGTCAATAGAAGCTCACTTCCCTTTTGATACCTGATTAGCCGCCCGGAGTGCTTCATGCCTGATTACCGCTCGAAAACATCCACCCATGGCCGCAACATGGCCGGCGCCCGCGCACTGTGGCGCGCAACGGGGATGAAAGATGACGACTTCAAAAAGCCGATCATCGCCATTGCCAACTCCTTCACCCAGTTCGTACCGGGCCACGTCCACCTCAAGGACCTGGGCCAACTGGTCGCCCGCGAAATCGAACGCGCCGGCGGTGTAGCCAAAGAATTCAACACCATTGCCGTGGATGACGGCATCGCCATGGGCCACGACGGCATGCTGTATTCGCTGCCGAGCCGCGAGATCATCGCCGACTCCGTCGAGTACATGGTCAACGCCCACTGCGCCGACGCCATCGTCTGCATCTCCAACTGCGACAAGATCACCCCTGGCATGCTGATGGCTGCCCTGCGCCTGAACATCCCGGTGATCTTCGTGTCCGGCGGCCCGATGGAAGCCGGCAAGACCAAACTGGCCAGCCACGGCCTCGACCTCGTCGACGCCATGGTGATCGCCGCCGACTCCAGCGCTTCTGACGAGAAAGTCGCTGAGTACGAGCGCAGCGCCTGCCCGACCTGCGGTTCGTGCTCCGGCATGTTCACCGCCAACTCGATGAACTGCCTGGTCGAAGCCCTCGGTCTGGCATTGCCGGGCAACGGTTCGACCCTGGCGACCCACAGCGACCGCGAACAGCTGTTCCTGCAGGCCGGCCGCACCATCGTCGAGCTGTGCAAGCGTTACTACGGCGAGAACGATGAGTCGGTATTGCCGCGCAACATCGCCAACTTCAAGGCGTTCGAAAACGCCATGACGCTGGACATCGCCATGGGCGGCTCCACTAACACCATCCTGCACTTGCTGGCTGCGGCCCAGGAAGCCGAGATCGATTTCGACCTGCGCGACATCGACCGTCTCTCCCGTCACGTGCCGCAACTGTGCAAAGTTGCGCCGAACATCCAGAAGTACCACATGGAAGACGTGCACCGCGCTGGCGGGATCTTCAGCATCCTTGGTTCGCTGTCCCGTGGCGGTCTGCTGCACACCGACCTGCCGACCGTGCACAGCAAGACCCTGGCCGAAGGCATTGCCAAGTGGGACATCACCCAGACCAACGACGAAGCGGTGCATCACTTCTTCAAGGCCGGCCCGGGGGGCATCCCGACGCAAACCGCGTTCAGCCAGTCGACCCGTTGGGAAACCCTGGACGACGACCGTGAAAACGGCTGCATCCGCAGTGTCGAACACGCCTATTCGAAAGAAGGCGGCCTGGCCGTTCTCTACGGCAACATCGCGCTGGACGGCTGCGTGGTGAAAACCGCCGGCGTCGACGAATCGATCCACGTCTTCGAAGGCAACGCGAAGATCTTCGAAAGCCAGGACAGCGCCGTACGCGGCATCCTCGCTGACGAAGTGAAGGCCGGCGACATCGTGATCATCCGTTACGAAGGCCCGAAAGGCGGCCCGGGCATGCAGGAAATGCTGTACCCGACGTCGTACCTGAAATCCAAAGGCCTGGGCAAAGATTGCGCCCTGCTCACCGACGGTCGTTTCTCCGGCGGCACCTCGGGCCTGTCCATCGGCCACGCTTCCCCGGAAGCGGCGGCGGGCGGCGCGATTGGTCTGGTGCAGGATGGAGATAAAGTGCTGATCGACATTCCGAACCGCTCGATCAACCTGTTGATCAGCGACGAAGAAATGGCCGGGCGTCGTGCCGAGCAGGACCAGAAAGGCTGGAAGCCTGTGGAAAAACGTCCACGCAAGGTGACCACTGCACTGAAGGCCTACGCCCTGTTGGCAACCAGCGCCGACAAGGGTGCTGTGCGTAACAAGGCGATGCTCGACGGTCTGTAAAACGTAACCGTCGAACAAAAAAATACCCCGCCAAGTGCGGGGTATTTTTTTTGACCACGATCCCCCAAACACTGGAGATCAACTGTGGGAGCGAGCCGGCTCCGGGCGGCGTTCCGACGATAGCGGAGTGTCAGGCAACATCAATGGTGACAGACACACTGCTATCGTCGGAACGCCGCCCGGAGCCGGCTCACTCCCACATTTAGATTTTTGGTGCTTACTGAATCTCCTCAGGCTTCACGATCACCCAGTTCTTGTCCGCCGTGACCTGCAACCCTTCCTTGGCCTGAGCCGCGGCGTGCTTGGCCATCATGCCGTTAATCTGGGTCATGTATTTGTCTTTGCGGTTGACCCACAAATGGATACCGCCCTTGGCCACATCAACACTGTGGAACAGCATGTAACCGTCGCTGCTCGGGGTGTCGCCACCGACCAGTACCGGTTTTTTCCACTCGTCGATGTAGGTCAGGATCGCCGCGTGCTTGCCGGCCATCCAGGTTGCCGGGGTCCACAGGTATGGGGTCAGTTCGAGGCCCAGGTTTGCTTTCTCGTCATACTTGCCCGCGGTGATCTGCTTGCGCGCCGTGGTTAGCTCGCCGGTCTTCGGGTCCTTGAGCAACAAGCTCACGCCGATCACGTTCTGCGGTTTGACGTTGTAGCCGTACTTCGGATCGGCGGCGACCATCCGCACCAGTTCTTCGGAGGCGGCGGTCATCACGTAGACCTCGATGCCGTTCTCCATCAGCTTGTTGTAGAGCTCTTTCTGGCCGGTGAAGATTTTCGGCGGGTTGACGTCGAGGTTCTTGACCACGTCGCCTTCGTAATAAGTCGCCGGCACCGGTTTACCGGAAGCCATCAACTCATCGACGTAGCCTTTGAGTTCCTGGAGGGTGAAGCCGGAGAACACTTGTGCGACCCATGGATAGCAGACCATGTCGTCGACTTCGCAGAGGCGATAGTAGTAGCTGAACAAGCTTTCCTTGTGGTCGGCGGTGTCTTTGAACGGCATCAGTTTCAGGGAGGGGTCGAGCTTCTCGCGGGTGATCAGGCCTTTGTTCTCCATGAACGGCAGCAACGACTCTTCGAGGTCATAGCGGTAACTGGTGTTGTCCATGTCGAACACCGCGTAGTTACCTTTGTTGGCGTTGGCGGCGATCATTGCGTCCAGCGCCTTGGCCTGATCGGCTGGCCAATGCTTCAAATCCGTAGCGAATACCTGGCCGGCAAGGCCCAGACAGAGTGCTGCGGCCAGAAATTTCGGTGCGAGCTTCATCGGCATGCTTCCCTTATTAAAAAGACCCTGATTCAAAGAGATCGACGCTATCAAATTAATATGACAGCCCTCGTCTGCCCGCGACCGCTTACGTCCCTATTGCGCCAGCTGCATCTCTGTCAGCGACACTCGCTTATTCCAAAAACGACAGTATTCAGATGTTTTTGATATTAATTCATTAGATATCAAGCTGTTAGGCTTGCCGGTTCGCGGCTGCCCCGGAAGGTAGCTGGCACAAGTCTTTATCGGAGTTCCAATGAATCTGCCGCTGATCCTCAATCTGCTGGTGTTCCTCGCCCTGCTCTTTGGCCTGGCGCAAACCCGTCACACGACGTGGAGCTTAGCTAAAAAAGTCCTGCTCGCACTGGTGCTGGGCGTGGTGTTCGGTGTTGCGCTGCACACTATTTATGGTGCCGGCAATCCGGTACTGAAAGCCTCGATCGGCTGGTTCGATCTGGTGGGTAACGGTTACGTGCAGTTGCTGCAAATGATCGTGATCCCACTGGTTTTCGCCTCGATCCTCAGCGCCGTGGCCCGTCTGCACAACGCCTCGTCGCTGGGCAAGATCAGCTTCCTGACCATCGGCACGCTGTTGTTCACCACGGCTATTGCGGCGCTGATCGGTATCGGCTTGACCAACCTCTTCGGCCTGACCGCCGAAGGCCTGGTGGCCGGTACTCAGGAAATGGCCCGTCTGCAAACCATCCAGACCGACTACGCGGGCAAGGTTGCCGACCTGAATGTGCCGCAGCTGTTGCTGTCGTTCATTCCGCAAAACCCGTTCGCCGACCTGGCGCGGGCCAAGCCGACCTCGATCATCAGCGTGGTGATTTTCGCCGCATTCCTCGGCGTCGCGGCGCTGCAACTGCTGAAAGATGACGTCGAGAAAGGTCAGAAAGTGATCAACGCTATCGACACCCTGCAAGCCTGGGTGATGCGTCTGGTGCGACTGGTGATGAAGCTGACCCCGTACGGCGTATTGGCGCTGATGACCAAAGTGGTCGCCGGTTCCAACCTGCAGGACATCATCAAGCTCGGCAGTTTTGTGGTGGTTTCCTACATCGGCCTGGGCCTGATGTTTTTAGTCCATGGCCTGCTGGTGTCGGCGGCCGGGATCAATCCGCTGCGCTTTTTCCGCAAGATCTGGCCGGTGCTGACGTTTGCTTTCACCAGCCGCTCCAGCGCCGCGACCATTCCGCTGAGCATCGAAGCCCAGACCGGCCGTTTGGGTATTCCACAATCCATCGCCAGTTTCGCCGCGTCGTTCGGCGCGACCATTGGCCAGAATGGCTGTGCCGGTCTGTACCCGGCGATGTTGGCAGTGATGGTTGCACCGACTGTGGGCATCAACCCGTTGGACCCGCTGTGGATCGCGACGCTGGTGGCAATTGTGACGCTGAGCTCGGCCGGTGTGGCGGGTGTGGGCGGTGGCGCGACGTTTGCCGCGTTGATCGTGTTACCGGCGATGGGCTTGCCGGTGTCACTGGTGGCGTTGCTGATTTCGGTTGAGCCGTTGATTGATATGGGCCGCACGGCGTTGAACGTGAGTGGTTCGATTACGGCGGGGGCGATTACCAGCCAGATCATGCAGCAGACCGATAAAGAGCTGTTGGATGCGGATGAGCATGGGGAGTTGGCTCACGCTTAACCCATTTGTAAAGATCAAAAGATCGCAGGCTTCGCCAGCTCCTACAGGGTTCTACGCCGACCTTGTAGGAGCTGCCGCAGGCTGCGATCTTTTAGGCCTTTTCCCACACTTCGAAGTTGTAAGCCGGCTTGTCGCCTTCCGCCGCATTCGGAACATTCGACACCAGCGTCCACTGCTTCAAATCAAACTCCGGAAACCACGCATCCCCTTCCGGGCTCAACGCCACGCGCGTCAAATACAGCCGATCAGCCTGCGCCATTCCCTGCGCATACAACTGCGCCCCACCAATCAGCATCAGCTCATCGACGCCCTGTTCCCGAGCCCACTCTTCAGCGCGAACAATGGCAGCCTCCAGCGACGGATAAACCTCCGCACCTTCCAGCAGCAGACCCACCTGACGGCTGACCACGATGTTCAACCGGCCCGGCAAAGGACGACCGAGAGAATCCCAGGTCTTGCGACCCATGATGATCGGCTTGCCAAGGGTCGTGGCTTTGAAGTATTTGAAGTCCCCCGGCAAGTGCCAGGGCATGCTGTTGTCGACGCCGATCACACGGTTTTCACCGAGGGCTGCGATCAGGCTGAGGGGGAGTGTTTTAGTCATGTCGGCGAGGATACCAGAGCCTCCCGTACCCCGATAAGCGCCACAGCGGTTATGCTCACCGTTCAATTGAGCGACGGGATGCCGCGTGACTGAACTGACTCCACTGCAAAACCTCTGGCTGACCGAAACGGTGCGCCTGCGTGAAGAACACGCCGGTCCCCTGGATGATCTGGAAGCCAACCGACTGGCCCGCAGCGCGGGCGGTGATCTGCCGACACGCATTCAACGCCGTGCCCTGTGGCTGGCCGAGCGCGATGGACTGACCGGCGCCCTCAAACATTGGCTGCAAGGTGCGCGGCTGGCACTGTTGGTGCTGGCTGTTCTCGCCGTCGTCAGCGGCGCCGGCCTGGCGTTTGCCGCGCTGGGTGACGGACAAACTCCGGTCAATGTGTTCTGGGCCTTGGGCAGTTTGCTCGGACTGAACCTGATTCTATTGCTGAGCTGGGCATTGGGCCTGGCCTTCGCCGGCGAACACGGCGCCACCCTCGGACGCTTGTGGTTATGGCTCAGCGAAAAACTCGCTCGCGATGCCAAAGCCGCGCAACTGGCCCCGGCCCTGCTGCTACTGCTGCAACGACAGAAACTCAATCGCTGGGCGGTCGGCGTGCTGGTCAATGGCTTGTGGTTGCTGGCGATGCTCAGTGCGCTGTTGATGCTGTTGATGCTGATGGCGACCCGGCGTTACGGCTTCGTCTGGGAAACCACCCTCCTCGGCGGCGACACCTTCGTCGCCATGACCCAGGCCCTCGGCGCCCTGCCGGCCATGCTGGGTTTCAACGTTCCGACCGTGGAAATGATCCGCGCCAGCGGCGATGCCGCGCTGAACATCGAAAGCGCGCGCCAGGCCTGGGCAACATGGCTGGTCGGCGTGCTGGTGGTCTACGGAGTTTTGCCGCGACTGTTGTTGGCGCTGTTTTGCCTGTGGCGCTGGAAAACCGGCCAAGCGACATTACATCTGGATTTGAACCTGCCCGGTTACGCCCAACTGCGCGAACGGCTGATGCCGACCAGTGAACGCCTGGGCATCAGCGATGCCGCCCCCGAACAGCTTCATCAAATTGAAAAGGGTGTCAGCGACCTGCCAAGCGATGGCGCGCTGTTGGTGGCCATCGAGCTGGACGATCAACGCCCCTGGCCGCCGCCACTGCCGAAAACCGTGAGTAACGCCGGCATCCTCGACAGCCGCGAATCGCGCAACAAACTCCTCGAACAGCTGAGTCGCTTCCCCCCGGCACGCCTGGCCATCGCTTGCGATCCGCGACGTTCGCCGGACCGCGGCAGTCTGGCACTGATCGCCGAACTGGCGCGCAGCGCCAGCGCCACCCGCGTCTGGTTGCTGCAAGCACCGCCGGGCGAAGCGCTGGATGCCGAAAGGCTGGGCGACTGGCACGTGGCGCTGCGGCAGCTGGACTTGCCGTTCGCCGATTGCGCGCCGTTGAACTGGCTGGAGAGCGGTCATGACTAATCCCTGGAAACCGCCCTTGAAGCTCGCGGTGGTCGGCCACACCAACGTCGGCAAAACCTCATTGCTGCGCACCCTGACCCGTGATGTCGGCTTCGGCGAAGTCTCCCATCGCCCGAGCACCACCCGCCACGTCGAGGGCGCACGATTGTCGGTGGACGGCGAGCCGTTGCTCGATCTCTTCGACACGCCGGGCCTGGAAGACGCCATCGCCCTGCTCGACTACCTCGAACGTCTGGAACGCCCCGGAGAGCGCCTCGACGGACCGGCACGACTGGCGCGCTTCCTTGAGGGCAGCGAAGCCCGGCAGCGTTTCGAACAGGAAGCCAAGGTGCTGCGGCAACTGCTGACCTGCGACGCCGGTCTCTATGTGATCGACGCTCGGGAACCGGTGCTGGCCAAATACCGCGACGAACTGGAAGTGTTGGCCAGCTGCGGCAAACCGCTGCTGCCGGTGCTGAATTTTGTCAGCAGCGCCAACCACCGCGAACCGGATTGGCGCGAAGCGTTGGCACGCCTCGGTTTGCATGCGCTGGTGCGTTTCGACAGCGTCGCACCGCCTGAGGATGGCGAACGTCGACTGTATGAAAGCCTCGCACTGCTGCTGGAAAACGCCCGCCCGCAACTGGAACGCCTGATCGCCGATCAGCAAGCCCAGCGCCAGGCACGGCAACAGAGTGCGGCGCGGCTGATTGCCGAATTACTGATCGACTGTGCCGCCTGCCGGCGCAGCGTGGTCAGCGAAGCCGAGCAAGAACAGCAGGCCATAAATGAACTGCGCAAAGCGGTTCGACAACGAGAACAACGCTGCGTCGAAGCGCTGCTCAAGCTCTACGCCTTCCGTCCACAGGACGCGGCGGCCAGTGATTTGCCGCTGCTCGATGGCCGTTGGGGCGATGACTTGTTCAACCCGGAGACCCTGAAACAGCTCGGCGTGCGAGTCGGTGGTGGCATCGCGGCCGGCGCGGCAGCCGGGGCCGGGGTCGACTTGTTGGTGGGCGGACTGACCCTTGGCGCAGCGGCACTCGCCGGGGCGATCGCTGGCGGTGCACTGCAAACCGCCCGCAGTTATGGCAGCCGCTTACTGGGCAAGATCAAAGGCCAGCGAGAGCTGACCGTCGATGACAGCGTGCTGCGGCTATTGGCATTGCGTCAGCGGCAACTGCTGCAAGCGCTCAATGCGCGCGGGCATGCGGCGATGGACAGCATCCAAGTGGCCACGCCACAGGACAAGACCTGGCGCGAAGGCAAACTGCCCGAAGCGCTGAACAAGGCCCGGGCGCATCCGCAGTGGTCGTCGCTCAATCCGCATCCGAAGTTGAGCCAGGCGGAGAGGCAGGAGCAGGTTGAGGTGTTGGCGCAGCAGCTTTGAACGCTTGGCCGGTTATCTGCAGTGTCAGAACTCGCCCCTTCGCGAGCAAGCTCGCTCCCACATTTAATCTGCGTCGTACTCAAAATCTTTGGTCACTGAAGATCAAATGTGGGAGCGAGCTTGCTCGCGAATGCAGCGACTCGGTCTCATGGGAGTGATCGCTACCAATCAATCTCCAAAAAGGCCTGCACCAGCGCCCTGACACGACTTCGATCTGTTCGATTTGAGCGTCCGTCATTGTCCACATCCGAGCTCAATATCACCTCCAGTCCACCATCGTTATCAAGATCGTGAGCCGCGGCTTTATAAGCAATCTGCTGCCCCTCATGAAAATGCAGCCGCACCGTTTCAGGTGTGCCGTCAGCGGATGGATTCTGCGAGAAGATCCGCAAGTGCCGCTCCTCACCTTCACCCTCGTTGAACCAGGCGCATTTCAAATAGGTTTTTCCAAAAGATTTGAGCGGCTGTCGATCAGCATCCGTCGCCTCACGCTGCAACTGTTCATCTTCATAGAACTGGAAATTAACGGTATCTGCCGAGCCCTTCCCGCTTCGATCCTGTGCAATCACTTTCAAATAACGCATCCGTGCGCTTCCTTGCGAAAAGCCCAGATTGAACCGTTACCGCAAGGCGATCCATCCACCGTTTCTCGATTGCCTGTGAGACAAATCAGCGCGCCTCGCCGGACAAGACACTCGCGGCTTTACGCTTTAAAACCTCGAGATTGATCACCGGCACCCGCATTTCCTTGGCCTGCTCATCCCACTGCCGCATCCGCAAACTGACGGCACACAACGGATCCTGCTCGAAGGCTTCTGCCTCTTCAGCGGTCATTACACCACCCTGATATTCCAGGGTCCGGCGGCTGGCTTCACTCAAGCGCTCGTAGTACCCGGGCTCTTTGAGCGTCAGATACCGCTTGGCCTGAACGTGGTATTCCACAAGCCGCGCCATGCGCTCGCTGAAACCTGCGCGGCGTAAATAATCCGCGCCCAACCGTTCGTGACTGACCACGCCGAAGCCGCCCATGTTCTCGGCGCTCTCGGCGCAGATATGGCCGATGTCGTGGAAGAACGCCGCCAGCACCACCTCATCATCGAAACCTTCGGCCATAGCCAGTTCGGCCGCCTGGGACATGTGTTCGATCTGCGACACCGGCTCGCCGATGTAATCGCTGTCGCCAAAGCGCTCGTACAACGCGAACACCTCGGCGATCACTTGTTCATTGCGGCCCATCAGAGTTCTCCCAATAAGGTGGCGACGTTACGTTCAGCCATCGCCGGCCCGACGCTCATGCCGACACCCGTGTGCATCAGTGCCACGCTCACTCCCGGCATCGGACGCAGGAACGAGAACGGCCCCGGTCCACGAGAACCATAGACACCCTGCCAGCGTTCGACCACTTGCACCTTGCAGCCCAACGTCTGCTCGGCCAGTTCAATCATCCAGTTGTCCACTTGCTCGGCATTGAACGGTGATGGATCGCTGCCGTAGTGGTGGGAATCGCCGATGATCAATTCGCCATACGGCGTCGGACTGATCAGCAGGTGAATACCGTTTTCATGCAGGTGCGGCGTGTCTCGCAGGATTTGCGCCTGCACCGCCGCCGCTTCCGGCAGATCGGCAAACGCACCGTAGTGCACGCAGCTCAAACCGGTGAGCAGCGCGTGTTGCAGGTTGAGGTTGATTTGCGGTCGAGCGCGAAGCATTTGCAGGCGGCAGATTTGCGGGTTGAGTTCGGCGATCGGCTCAGCCAGCAGCGTCTGATAATCGTGGCCGGAACAGACGATGATCTGCTCGGCACTGAAGGATCCGGCGGTGCTGTGCAAGCGGCCAGGCTCGACGTCGCGCACGAGTGTGGAGAAGTGAAACGCAACGCCGAGTTCGCGACGCAGATAGTCGATCAACGCTGGAATGGCCTCACGGGAATACAGTTGCTGATCGTCCATGCCGTGCATCGCGGCGCGGTGATGGCTGAATTGGCCGCCGTACAAGTCGCGCAATGCAGCGCCGCGCAACAGCTCGACGCGGTAACCGTGTTCCACGGCGCGGCCGGCGCAGAAGGCTTCCAGCAGGTGTTCTTCGGCGTCGGTGCGAGCGAACAGGTACGAGCCATTGCGCTTGAGTTGCAGGCCGGCGAGTTGTGCCCATTGGCCCCATATTTCGCGACTGGCCTTGGCCAGCTCGAGCATCGGGCCCGGTGGTTGGCCGGTGACCAGTGCCTGACCGAAGTTGCGTACTGATGCGCCTAAGGGCGTTTCGCAGCGCTCGAAAACAGTGACTTTCAAACCGCGCTTGGCGGCGGCGTAGGCGTGGGACAGGCCGAGGATGCCGGCGCCGACAATCAGCATGTCGTTGTGTTGTGTCATTAAGAGATGTCCTGAATTCTGTGGCGAGGGGATTTATCCCCGTCCGGCTGCGAAGCAGTCGTAAAACCATCGCCCCGGGTGTGCCTGATGCACTTCGGTCGCAGGTTTTAGGGCCGCTTCGCAGCCCAACGGGGATAAATCCCCTCACCACAGGTTGTGCATTGTTTACTTGGCAGCCACTTTCTCGGACTTGCCGTCATAGCGCTTGCGCCATTCGGTGAGGATTTCGTCGCGATTCTTCGAAGCCCAGGCAAAGTCGTTCTTGATCAAACGCTGCTCATAATCCGCTGGCAATTCGGTCTGCGGCTTGGCAATACCCGGTTGCGCGAGAACGGCGAAGTTCTCTTTATAAAGCTCCATCGCCGCCGGGCTGGCAGAGAAGTCAGCCAGCTTCTTCGCCGCGTCTTCATGCTGGGTGCCTTTGATCACAGCCGTCGCTTCGATCTCCCAGCCCAGGCCTTCTTTCGGCAGGATGATGTCCAGTGGCGCACCTTGGCGTTTCAGCTGAACGGCCGGGTATTCGAAGGAAATACCGATCGGAAATTCACCCGCCGCCGCCAGCTTGCACGGTTTGGAACCGGAGTGAACGTACTGGCCGATGTTCTGGTGCAGGTCGTCCATGTACTGCCAGCCCTGCTTCTCGCCGAAGGTTTGCAACCAGGCGCTGACGTCGAGGAAACCGGTGCCGGACGAGGCCGGGTTGGGCATGACGATCTTGCCTTTGTACTCAGGCTTGGTCAGGTCCTGCCAGCTCACGGGTTTGGTCAAACCCTGCTTTTCGGCTTCGACAGTGTTGAAGCAAATGGTCGCGGCCCAGACGTCCATGCCGACCCAGGCTGGCGGGTTGGCAGCGTCGCGGTAGTTGCCGCCGATCTTGCCCAGGTCCTTCGGCGCGTAGCTTTGCAGCATGCCTTGCTGATCAAGAATCGCCAGGCTCGAAGCAGCCAGGCCCCAGACCGCGTCAGCCTGCGGGCGAGCTTTTTCGGCCAGCAGTTTGGCGGTGATGATGCCGGTGGAGTCGCGCACCCACTTGATCTCGATGTCCGGGTTGGCCTTTTCGAAGGCTTCTTTATAGGTCTTCAGTTGTTCGGCTTCGAGGGCGGTGTACACCGTCAACTCGGTTTGCGCCGCGAAGGCGTTCAGGCTGAAAGCAGTGAGGACAGCAGCGGCCAGGGCCATAGGCTTGAACATGATCTTTTCCTGTTTGAGTTGAGGGTGTGAATCAGTTGCCGGGTGCCGTCTGCCGCCAGGCTTGGGAGCGGCGCAACAAACCGCGCGAGGCCCAGGCCAGCAGCAGGGACACGCCCGCCGAGGTGAATAGAATCAAAGTCGACATCGCCGCCGCGCCGCCGACGTTGCCAGCGTCGTCCATGTTCAGCACCGCCACCGCGGCGAGGATGGTGTCGGGGCTGTAGAGGAAAATCGCCGCTGACACGGTGGTCATGGCCGAGACGAACAGGTAGCGCACGATGTCCAGCAGCGCCGGCAGGCAGATCGGCACGGTGACGCGCAGGTAATGCCGATACAGCGGCGCCTTGAGCGACAGCGCGGCGGCTTCGAACTCGGCGTCGAGTTGGCGCAGCGCCGTGGTCGCGGTCATTTGCGCGGTGGTCAAATAGTGAGCAATGGTGCAGACCACCAGCAGCGTCATGGTCCCGTAGAGCACATGCAGCGGGTTGCCGCTGAGGTTGAAGAAGAAGACATAACCCAGTCCCAGCACCAGACCCGGCACCGCCATCGGTACGAAACTGAGCATGCGCAGAGTCAGATTCAGCCCGCGCTGGCCCTTGGTTTTTTCCATCAGGTACGCGCCGGTAAAGATCAGCACGCTGCCGATCAACGCCGTGCACACGGCCATCTTCACGCTGTTGCCGTAGGCCAGCCAGCCACCGCCCGCCGTGTCATTGAACTGATAGTGGTTGAGCGACAGCGACAGGTTGTACGGCCAGAATTTCACCAGCGACGAGTACACCGCCATGCCGAACACCAGCAGCAACACCGCGCAGATCAGCAACACGATCGCCAGGTAGCAACCGTCCCGCCGTTTCGACGGTGCCGGTTGAAACACCTGAGCCCGGCCGCTCATGGAGTCGCCGTGACGCCGACGCAGCCAGGCGTCGACCCCAAAACTGAACAGCGCCGGCAACAGCAGGACCATGCCGATCAACGCGCCGCGACCGAACTGTTGTTGGCCGACCACGGCTTTGTAGGCTTCCAGCGCCAGCACCTGATAATCGCCACCGACCACCACGGGCACGCCGAAGTCGGTGATGGTCAGGGTGAACACCAGACAGAACGCCGCGAACACAGCCTGACGGGTTGCCGGCCAGGTGATGCTGCGAAAGGCTTTTGCCGGACTGGCGCCCATGCTGGAGGCGGCATCGAAGAGTCGCGCATCCGCCAGGGACAGCGCCGACAGCAGAATCATCAGCGCATGTGGGAAGGTGTAGATGACCTCACCCAGAACAATGCCCCAGAAGCCGTAGATATTATCCGAGAGCAAACCGCGCAACATGCCCTGATTGCCGAACAGATAGACCAACGCAATCCCCGGCAACATCGACGGCGCCATCAGCGGCAACAGCGACATGCCGCGCCAGATGCCTTTGCCCGGAATCAAGGTGCGTTGCAGGGCGTAGGCAAACAGGTAGGCCAGCGGTACGACAATCGCCGCAACGCTGAGGGAAACTTTCAGGCTATTGCCGAGCAACCAGTGGAAATTGGCACTGGTCACCAATTCACGGGCGGCCACCAGACCGCCGCCCTGCCCGGCTTCAGAGCTGAAACCACGCCAGAAGATCGCCAGCAACGGCATCAGCACCGCGACGCCGAGTAACACCAGCAAAAGGACTTTGCCGCCGACCACGAACACCCGGTCGCCGATCTCGGCACGGGAGGTCTGCCGAACCTGCTTGTGCGGTATCGGCAGCGCGAGGTTCGCGCTCATCAGGCAAATACCTGCAGGCTGCGCGGTGGCAAGGCGACCATGATCTGCTGCGCGCCGAGGCGCGGCATGGCTTCCGGCGCCAGTTCCGCCAGCAGCGCATGACCCGGCAGTTGATCGAGTTCGAAACTCATGCGGCAGCGGTTGCCGAGGAAGGTGATTTCGCGAACCTTGGCCGGGAACAGGTTTTCTTCATGCACGGGCGGGTTGACGTTGATCGCTTCAGGGCGGCAGAACAAACGTCCGGACGCGGCTTTGGCGCTCCCGTCGGCCAGGCGCATGTTCATCCCGCCGACCTGGGCATGGCTGTCGCTGCTGCGCTGGAATGGCAGCCAGTTGCCCTGGCCGACGAACTCCGCCACAAACGGCGTGGCCGGGCGGTCGTAGATTTCCTGCGGCGTGGCGTATTGCTCGACCTTGCCGTTGTTCATCACGGCGATGCGGTCGGCCATCAGCATGGCTTCGTCCTGATTGTGGGTGACCATCAGGGTGGTGATGCCGAGGTTGCGCTGTAGCTGGCGCAGTTCGGTGCACAGATGCTCGCGGACCCTGGCGTCGAGGGCCGACATCGGTTCGTCCAGCAACAACAAGGACGGCGCCGGCGCCAAGGCCCGGGCCAGTGCGACGCGTTGCTGTTGGCCACCGGACAATTGGCCGGGGTACTTTTTCTCACTGCCAATCAGGCCGACCAGCTCCAGCATCTGACCAACACGCTTGCGCACTTCATCGCGACCACTGCCGGCGAGGCCGTAGGCAATGTTCGCTTCGACGGTGAGATTGGGAAACAGCGCGTAGGACTGAAACAGAATGCCGTAGTCCCGAGCCTGGGGCGCCAGGTGGGAAACGTCGCGATCACCGAGGTACAACTCGCCGCTGTCCTGTTTCTCAAGACCGGCGATGCAGCGCAGCAAGGTGGTTTTGCCACAACCCGACGGACCGAGCAGGCACACCAGTTCACCGGCCGCCACGTCGAGGGAAACGTTATCCAGCGCGGTGAAGGCGCCGAAGCGTTTCTGCACGCCGCGCACTTTCATCGGGGCGCCGGGGTTGGTCAGGGCAGTTGCGATCGAGTGGTTCATGGACAGGCCTCATCAAGCAGATGAAGGCCATCCTAGATTTGTAATGCGTCCGTCATGTGGCAGTGAGGCAAAAACGGCTGATAGTGGTATTCAAGGATTTGGGTTGCCTGGACTGACGCCATCGCGAGCAAGCTCGCTCCCACAGGGGAACGCGGTCAACTGTGGGAGCGAGCTTGCTCGCGATGAGGCCAGAACAGGCAATAGAGATTTTCAGGCCGGGGCCATTTCCTGCGCCAACCCCAGAAACGCCGCCGGCAGTCGCGCGCCTTTTCGCTCTTTGAGGCAGTACAAATACTCGGGAATCTGCGGCGCATTCTCGATGGTCAGCACGCGCAGTAGCGGATCATGCGGCACTTCCTGCCGAGCAATGATGCTGATGCCGATATTGCGCAACACCGCCTCACGGATCGACTCACGGCTGCCAATCTCCAGCAGCGGCCCGAAACTCACCCCGGCGCTGGCCAGCAATTCCTCGGTCAGACGTCGAGTGGTCGAGCCTGACTCGCGCATCAATAACGTATGCCCGGCCAATGCACTCAGAGGAACATGGTCGTGAACCGCCAGCGGATGATTGCGATGCACCGCAAGCACCAGCGGATCGCTGCCGAGCACCCGGCGAATCAGCCGTGCATCGTCGAGCAACTGCGAGGACGCGGCGACATCCACCCGGTAATCTTCCAGGGCTTCAAGTACCTGCTGGGAGTTGCCGATCTCCACTGACACTTCCACCTGCGGCAAGCGCTCGCGGAAGGTCTTCACCAGATCGAGGATGTAATACGGCGCGGTCGCGGCAATGCGCAACGTGCCCTGCACCTGACCGCTGTTACGCAGGAAGAACTCGATATCGGCTTCCTGCTGCAACAGCGCCTTGACCATCGGCAGCAACCGCGCACCTTCATCGCTGACGCTGAGGCGGCGGCCGCCACGATAGAACAGCTCAACCGAGTACTGACTTTCCAGATTGCGAATCTGCGTGGTCACCGTGGGTTGGCTCAGGCCGAGTTTTTTCGCCGCCAGGGTAATGCTGCCCAGGCGGGCAACCATGTAAAACGCCTTCAGCTCGGCACTCAGCACACCCTTCCCTCATCGCTTATTTGCGCAACAGGCGCAAACCGTTAAACACCACCAACAGGCTCACGCCCATGTCGGCGAACACCGCCATCCACATGGTGGCGATCCCGGCGAAGGTTACCCCAAGAAAGATCGCTTTGATGACCAATGCCAGGGCAATGTTCTGTTTGAGGATGCTTGAGGTTTGCCGTGACAGCCGGATGAAGGTCGGAATCTTGCGCAGATCGTCGTCCATCAGGGCGACATCGGCGGTCTCGATTGCGGTATCGGTGCCCGCCGCCGCCATGGCAAAACCGATTTCGGCTCGCGCCAGCGCCGGAGCGTCGTTGATGCCGTCGCCGACCATGCCGACGTTATGGCCCCGTGCATAAAGGGCTTCGATGGCTTGCAGCTTGTCGGTCGGCAGCAGATCGCCCTTGGCCTCGTCGATGCCGACTTGCGCGGCAATCGCCTGAGCGGTGTGGACGTTGTCGCCGGTGAGCATCAGGGTTTTGATGCCCAGGTCGTGCAGTTGCCGGATTGCTTCGCGGCTGGACTCTTTCACGGTGTCGGCCACGGCGAACAGCGCCAAGGGGCCGGATTTGTCGAGCAGCAGCACCACGGACTTGCCCTGTTTCTCCAGCGCAAACAGCTTTTCCTCCAGCGCAGGCGAGCACAGGTTCAGTTCTTCCACCAAGCGGTGGTTGCCTAAATGGTAGACCTGACCATTGACCTCACCGCGTACACCACGACCGGCCAGCGCTTCGAAGTTATCCACAACGAGCGGTGCGAATTGTTTATCCACAGCCGCGTTGGCAATGGCCAAGGACACTGGGTGATCGGAGCGACCGGCCAGCGCCGCCGCAATCGCCGGGGCCAATTCATCGGCAGTTGGATCAAGCGACAAATAATCAGTCTGCACCGGTTTGCCGTGCGTGATCGTGCCGGTCTTGTCCAAGGCCAGGTAATCGAGCTTGTAACCGCCCTCCAGATAAACGCCGCCCTTCACCAGAATCCCTTTGCGCGCCGCTGCCGCGAGGCCGCTGACGATGGTCACCGGGGTGGAAATCACCAAAGCGCATGGGCAGGCGACCACCAGCAACACCAACGCCCGGTAGATCCAGTCGAACCACAGCGCGCCCATAAACAGTGGCGGAATCACCGCCACCGCGAGCGCCAGGATAAACACCGCTGGCGTATAGATTTTCGAGAAGCTGTCGACGAAGCGCTGGGTCGGTGCCCGAGCGCCCTGGGCCTGTTCCACGGCGTGGATGATTCGCGCCAGGGTGGAGTTGTTGGCCGCCGCGGTCACGGCGTATTCCAGGGAACCGGCCTGATTGATGGTGCCGGCGAAGACTTTGTCGCCGATGGTCTTCTCCACCGGCAGGCTTTCACCGGTGATCGGCGCCTGATCGATGGTCGAACTGCCCGCCACCACTTCACCGTCCAGACCAATCCGCTCACCGGGACGTACCCGCACTCGCGCCCCCAACTCGATGGTTTTGACATCCCGCTCGATCCAACTGCCGTCGGCCTGCTGCACCGTGGCCTGTTCCGGGGTCATCTGCATCAGGCCGCCGATGGCGTTGCGCGCCCGGTCCAAAGACTTGGCCTCGATCAACTCGGCCACGGTGAACAGGAACATCACCATCGCCGCTTCCGGCCACTGACCGATCAGGATCGCGCCGGTCACCGCGATGCTCATCAGCGCGTTGATGTTCAGGTTGAGGTTTTTGAGGGCGATCCAGCCTTTTTTATACGTAGTCAGGCCGCCGCTGAGGATCGAAACCAGCGCGATGATCGCCACCACCCAGTTCGGCGCGGCGTTCGTGAAGTGGATCACTTCAGCCGCTAGCGCACCCACGCCAGACAGCGCCAGAGGCCACCAATGTTTTTTCTCAGGCGTCGGTGCTGGTGTTTCGGTGCCCTCGACCATCGGCTCGGCGACCATGCCCAGCGACTTGATCGCTTCGATGATCGGCGCCGTACTCGGCAGATCGTGGGTCACACCCAATACACGGTTGATCAGGTTGAATTCCAGTTGCTGCACGCCCGCCAGCTTGCCCAGTTTGTTCTGGATCAGCGTCTGCTCGGTCGGGCAGTCCATGGCGTCGATGCGGAAACTGCTCAGCCGTGCACCGTCGGTCGGCTTGTCGCTCAACTTGATCAACGACGGTGCCGCCGCTTTGGAAGAACAGCATGAATCCCCGTGGCTGCCATGATCATGGCTCTTCTGCACAGGCTGCAACTTGTGGCTGTGATCGTGATCATGCCCGTCTTCGGGTTTGTGAATATGAAGGGAATCGCTCATCGGGTCGCGTCCATGAAAGGTGCCTGTTGCCAAGTAAAGACCCTGTAGCCACTATAGGGTCAAGCACCCATTTGGAGATTGTCGTCATGAAGATCGGAGAACTGGCCAAACTCACCGACTGCGCCGTGGAAACCATTCGCTACTACGAGCGCGAAAACCTGCTGCCGGAGCCGGCCCGCAGCGACGGCAACTACCGCGTCTACACCCAGGCTCATGCCGAGCGCCTGACTTTCATCCGCAACTGCCGCACGCTCGACATGACGCTGGAAGAAATCCGCAGCCTGCTGGCCCTGCGCGACAGCCCGCAGGATCAATGTGAAAGCGTGAACGCGTTGATCGACGAACACATTCATCACGTCAAAGCACGGATCGATGGGTTGATGGCGTTGCAGACACAACTGCTCGACCTGCGCCAACGCTGTGGCGAGGGGCCGGATATTGATCAGTGCGGGATTTTGCAGCGGCTGGAGGTCAGTGGCGGGGTTGTGGCGACGGAGGTTGAGCATTCGCATGTTGGCCGCAGTCACGGCCACTAAAAACACCACAAAACCCTGTAGGAGCTGCCGAAGGCTGCGATCTTTTGATCTTTAGCGATGCTGGGCCGCCGAAGATCAAGATCAAAAGATCGCAGCCTTCGGCAGCTCCTACAGGGGATCGCCGTAAGGCTTAGACCGCCATCGGCGCGGTCATTGGGGCGTGGTGCTCGTAACCTTCCAGCGAGAAATCGCTCGGCTCGATCAACTCCAGCCACTCCGGCTGATAAACACCGGTCTTGGCAAACTCCGGCACACGGTCGCTAATCACCAGTTTTGGCATCGGGAACGGCTCGCGCTTGAGCTGTTCATTCAGCATGTCCAAATGGTTTTCGTAGACGTGGGCATCACCGATGAAATAGGTGAACCAACGCGGCGTGTAACCGGTCAGGCGACCGATCAGGCTCAGCAGCGCGGCGCCTTCGGTGAGGTTGAACGGCGTGCCCAGGCCCAAATCATTGGAGCGGATGTACAGAGTCAAAGAAATCTCTTTGGTCTCCACATTTGGGTGGAACTGGTACAGCAGATGGCACGGCGGCAGGGCCATTTCGTCCAGCTGGGCGACGTTCCAGCCGTGGAACAGAATGCGGCGGCTGCCCGGATCCTTGATGATGGTGTCGACGCACTGGCGGATCTGGTCGATCGCCTTGTACAGCACCACGTAAGCCTGGCCGTCCTCTTCGCCTTCGGCGATTTGGCGGTAGCCCTGACTCAGGGTCTGTTCGATGGCGGCCTGGTTGCTGACCGGAATCTGCTTGTACGCCGGCCATTTGCGCCATTGCACGCCGTAGATCTCGCCGAGGTCGTCTTCGCCCTGACGGAACGGGTTGGCCAGCCACTGGGCGTTTTCGTTGGCGTTCTGATCCCAGACCTTGCAGCCCAGCGCACGGAATTCGGCGGCGTTGTTCACCCCGCGCAGAAAACCACACATCTCGCCGATGGCCGATTTGAAGGCCATCTTGCGCGTGGTGATCGCCGGGAAACCTTCCTTCAGGTCATAACGCAGCATCGCGCCGGGGAAGCTGATGGTGTTCACGCCAGTGCGGTTGGCCTGTTTGGTGCCGTTCTTGATGACGTGGGCGACCAGTTCGAGATATTGCTTCATGAGTTACCTGTGTCCTTGAACCCGGGACCGTCGCCCCGGGGTTCGAATTTATACAGCCGCCGCTGGAGCCGCCGGTGCACGGTGATACGCCAGCCAGATCAGGTACAGACCGCCGAGGATCATCGGTACGCACAGTACCTGACCCATGGTCAGCCAGTTCCAGGCCAGATAGCCCAGTTGCGCGTCCGGTACGCGGACGAATTCGACGATGAAACGGAAGATGCCATAGAACAGCGCGAACATCCCGGACACCGCCATGGTCGGCCGCGGCTTGCGCGAGAACAACCAGAGAATGGCGAACAGCGCTACGCCTTCGAGCGCGAACTGATACAGCTGCGACGGGTGGCGCGCCAGTTGCGCCGGATCGGTCGGGAAGACCATCGCCCACGGCACATCGGTGGCCTTGCCCCACAACTCGGCGTTGATGAAGTTGCCAATACGTCCGGCGCCCAGACCGATCGGCACCATCGGTGCGACGAAGTCCATCAGCTGGAAGAACGACTTGCCGTTCTTTTTACCGAACCACAACGCGGCCAACATCACGCCGATGAACCCGCCGTGGAACGACATACCGCCCTTCCACACTTCAAAGATCAACAGCGGGTTGGCGAGGTAAGCACTCAGATCATAGAACAGCACATAGCCCAAGCGGCCGCCGACAATGACCCCCATCGACATCCAGAACACCATGTCGGAGAGTTTCTCTTTACTCCAGGTCGGGTCGAAGCGGTTCAACCGGCGCGATGCCAGCAGCCAGGCGCCGCCGATGCCGATCAGGTACATCAAGCCGTACCAGTGGATTTTCAGCGGACCGATGGCCAATGCCACCGGGTCGATCTGCGGGTAAGGCAGCATTGCGACTCCTCGTTAGAGTTGAAACCTTTAAAATTCCCGGGCGACGCTGTCACGCCAGGATTAAGTCAGGATTGCGGTACACGTCAGAGCAAGAAGTTCAGGCCCACGCAGAACAGCAAAGCGGCGAACAGTCTTTTCAGCAACTTCGGCGACAGACTGTGAGCCAGTCGTGCGCCGAGGCGAGCGAAGAACATGCTGGTCAGGGCGATCCCCAGCAGCGCCGGCAAATAAACAAAACCGAGACTATGAGCCGGCAGCAACGGATCGTGCCAGCCCAGAATCATGAAAAATAGTGCACTGGACAACGCAATCGGCAGACCGCAGGCGGATGAAGTGGCCACCGCTTGCTGCATCGGTACGCTGCGCCAGGTCAGGAACGGCACCGTCAGCGAGCCGCCGCCAATCCCGAAAATCGCCGATGCCCAGCCAATCACACTGCCGGCCACGGTCAGACCGACTTTACCCGGCACCGTTCGGCTGGCCTTGGGTTTGAAATCCAGCGCCAGTTGCGCGGCGATGACCAGGGCGAAGACGCCAATAATTTTCTGCAAGTTGGGCCCGGAAATCGCCTCTGCCGTCAGCGCACCGAAACCGGCACCGATGAGAATACCGAGGGTCATCCAGGCAAAAATCGGCCAACGCACGGCACCGCGACGGTGATGTTCGCGGATCGCATTGACCGAGGTAAATATGATTGTCGCCAGGGACGTACCGACCGCCAGGTGCGTGAGAATCGACGGATCGAACCCTTGCAGCTTGAAACTGTAAACCAGCACCGGAACGATAATGATCCCGCCGCCGACCCCGAACAGCCCGGCCAGCACGCCTGCACAGGCGCCCAGCGCCAGATAGAGCAGAAATTCCATGCGCATCCCCAAATGAGAGCGGCATGGTAACGGATGCATGGCCTCAAGCTCCACTGGATGGCGATGGATACCCACACGATGACTGAGTAGAGTGGGCAGAAAACACACAAGGACTACCTTATGTGCCTGATTGTTTTCGCTTGGCGACCGGGTCACGCCCAGCCGCTGATCGTGGCGGCCAACCGCGACGAATTCTATGCCCGGCCCAGCCTGCCCCTGGCGCAATGGCCCGAAGCACCGCACGTGCATGCCGGTCGCGACCTAGAGGCCGGAGGCACCTGGCTCGGTGTTGGCGCCAATGGACGCTTTGCCGCGCTGACCAATATCCGCGATCCGCATCAGCCGCCCGCACGCAAGTCGCGAGGGGAGCTGGTGGCGCGATTTCTGAGCGGGGATGTGCCGATAGATGACTATTTGAGCGACGTTGTTGCACGTTCGCTGGAATATTCCGGATTTAACCTGCTGATCGGTAATGCCAACGAGTTGTGGCACTTCAATGCCCGGGAGACTGAGGCGGTGATGCTGCCACCGGGGGTTTATGGGTTGTCGAACGCCGGGCTGGATACGCCGTGGCCGAAACTGCTCAAGGCGCGGGCAGCGCTGGAGGAAGTGCTGGACGATCCGCAACCCCAGGCTTTATTGGCGCTGCTGAATGATCCGCAGACGGCGCCGTTTGCCGAACTGCCGGATACCGGGGTTGGCTTAGCGACCGAGACATTGTTGTCGAGTGTGTTTATTGCCAGTCCGACTTATGGGACCCGGGCGAGTACGGCGTTGATTGTTCAGACGGATGGGACACGGTGGATGGTTGAACGGAGTTTCGGGCCGTATGGTGGGCATTTGGGGGAAGTGGAGATCAGGGTTTAGATTGGTGTTGTCTGACTTGGCCCCTTCGCGAGCAGGCTCGCTCCCACAGTTGAAATGCATTCCAATGTGGGAGCGAGCTTGCTCGCGAAGGGGCCACCGCAGGTTTAGAGAGTCTTGGCCGAAGCCGGATTAATCATCCGCGCCAACCCAAGGTTCTTCAGCGCCAATTGCAGCGAGCTGTGGATAACTTGCGGGTTGTCGATGGTCATCAGCTCGGCGAGCAATTCCTTGGCCTTGCTCAGGTTGATCTGACGCAACATCCACTTCACTTTCGGCAAGTTGGTGGCGTTCATCGACAGACTGTCGAAGCCCATCGCCATCAACAGCACCGCCGCCGCCGGGTCACCCGCCATCTCACCGCAGATACTCACTGGCTTGCCTTCGGCATGAGCGTCACGCACCACGCTCTGAAGGGCTTGCAGCACCGCTGGGTGCAGGTAGTCGTAGAGGTCGGCTACCCGCGGGTTGTTTCGGTCCACCGCCAACAGGTACTGGGTCAGGTCGTTGGAGCCGACCGACAGGAAGTCCACTTGCCGCGCCAGTTCCTTGGTCTGATAAACCGCCGCCGGAATTTCGATCATCACGCCGATCGGCGGCATAGGCACGTCGCAGCCTTCGTCGCGGACTTCGCCCCAGGCCCGGTGAATCAGGTGCAGGGCTTCTTCCAGCTCGTGGGTGCCGGAGATCATCGGCAGCAGAATCCGCAGGTTGTTCAAGCCTTCGCTGGCCTTGAGCATGGCGCGTGTCTGCACCAGGAAGATTTCCGGGTGGTCGAGCGTGACGCGAATGCCGCGCCAGCCGAGGAAGGGGTTGTCTTCCTTGATCGGGAAGTACGACAGCGATTTGTCGCCACCGATGTCCAGGCTGCGCATGGTCACCGGTTGCGGGTGGAACGCGGCGAGTTGTTCGCGATAGATCGCCAGCTGCTCTTTTTCACTCGGGAAGCGCTGGTTGATCATGAACGGCACTTCGGTGCGGTACAGACCGACGCCTTCAGCGCCACGCTTCTGCGCCCGCGCCACGTCCGCCAGCAGGCCGGTGTTGACCCAAAGCGGCATGCGGTGGCCATCGAGGGTCACGCACGGCAAGTCCCGCAGTGCATCCAGCCCGAGGGCCAGTTGCTTCTCTTCCTCGACCACTTCGGCGAACTGCTTACGCAGCACTTCGCTCGGGTTGGTGTAGACCTCGCCGTGGTAGCCGTCGACGATCATCTGGATGCCGTCGACCTTGGAATACGGCAGATCGACCAGGCCCATCACCGTCGGGATACCCATGGCGCGTGCCAGGATCGCCACGTGGGAGTTGCCGGAACCGAGTACCGACACCAGACCGACCAGCTTGCCTTCCGGCACCTCGCCGAGCATTGCCGGCGTCAGTTCTTCGCTGATCAGGATGGTGTTGTCGGGGTAGACCAGGGTCTGCTGACGCTCTTCCTGTAAATAGGCGAGCAGGCGGCGACCGAGGTCTTTGACGTCCGAAGCGCGTTCACGCAGGTAGGCGTCGTCCATCAATTCGAAACGGTTGACGTGCTCGGTGACCACCTGACGCAACGCGCCCTGGGCCCACTGGCCGGTCTTGATCACGGTGGTGATTTCGCTGCCCAGTGACGCATCGTCGAGCATCATCAGGTAAACATCGAACAGCGCGCGCTCTTCCGGGCGCAACTGGTTCGCCAGTTTGGCGGACAAGGCGCGCATGTCGGCGCGCACGCCTTCGATGGCCGTCTTGAACAGCCCAAGTTCGGCGGCGATGTCGGTGATGGTCTTGTCCGGCACCACATCCAGATCGGCCGGCGGCAGCATGACCACCGCGGTACCGACTGCCGCACCCGGCGAACCCGGTACGCCGATGAACTTGGCTTCCTGGATGCCCTTGCCCTGACGGCCCAGACCCCGGATCGAACCGGTGGCCTCGGCGTGGGCGATAACGCCGGCGAGCTGCGCGCTCATGGTCACGAGGAAGGCTTCTTCACCTTCATCGAACTGGCGACGTTCTTTTTGCTGAATGACCAACACGCCGACGACGCGGCGGTGGTGAATGATCGGCGCCCCGAGGAACGAGGCGTAGCGTTCTTCACCGGTCTCGGCGAAGTAGCGGTAGCGCGGGTGATCCGCGGCGTTTTCGAGGTTCAGGGGTTCTTCACGCGTGCCGACCAGGCCAACCAGACCTTCGTTGGGTGCCATGCTGACTTTGCCGATCGAGCGCTTGTTCAAGCCCTCGGTGGCCATCAGCACGAAGCGGTTGGTTTCAGGGTCAAGCAGGTAGACCGAGCAGACCTGGCTGCCCATGGCCTCTTTGACGCGCAACACAATAATCCCCAACGCCGCCTTGAGATCCTTGGCGGAGTTAACTTCCTGGACGATCTTGCGCAGCGTATTGAGCATGGCTCGGGGTCGAACTCCGTCGTCAGTCGCGCGATAAAAGGCGCGGGGCAAGCTCTTTGAGAGCGCGTCGATACACTTCGCGCTTGAATGTCACCACCTGGCCCAACGGATACCAATAGCTGACCCAGCGCCAGCCATCGAATTCCGGTTTACCGGTCAAATCCATCCGCACCCGCTGCTCGTTGGAGACCAGGCGCAGGAGAAACCATTTCTGTTTCTGGCCGATGCACAGCGGTTGGCTGTGCGTGCGGACCAGACGTTGCGGCAAACGATAGCGCAACCAGCCCCGGGTGCAGGCGAGAATTTCAACATCTTCGCGCTCAAGACCCACTTCTTCGTTCAACTCGCGGTACAAGGCGTCTTCCGGCGTCTCCTGGGGGTTGATCCCGCCCTGTGGAAACTGCCAGGCATCTTGATTGATACGGCGAGCCCATAGCACCTGTCCGGCATCATTCGTGAGAATGATCCCGACATTGGGGCGGAAACCATCGGGGTCGATCACGGCAACAACCTCGCAAACGCATGTCGCCGCATTGTTCCACAAAGGTTGTGATAGCAGCAACGAGCCGGTCTACCTTATGTGCACTCTTGTGAAAAGTCCGTATTCTGGACGCCTTTCTACAGACTTTTCAGCGAGTAACTGCAATGCGGCTGGCTTTATTCGACTTGGACAACACGCTCTTGGGCGGTGACAGTGACCACGCCTGGGGCGATTACCTGTGCGAGCGCGGCTTCCTCGACGCCGTGGCCTACAAGGCGCGCAACGACGAGTTCTATCAGGATTACCTGGCCGGCAAGCTGGATAACGATGCCTACCTGAACTTCTGTCTGGAAGTGCTCGGCCGCACCGAGATGGCCACGCTGGATCAATGGCACCTGGATTACATGCGCGATTGCATTGAGCCGATTGTGTTGCCCAAGGGTCTCGAACTGCTGGCCAAGCACCGCGACGCTGGCGACAAACTGGTGATCATCACCGCCACCAACCGTTTTGTTACCGGACCGATTGCCGAGCGCTTGGGCGTCGAAACCCTGATCGCCACGGAATGCGAGATGGTTGATGGCCGCTATACCGGGCGCAGCACCGATGTCCCGTGCTTCCGGGAAGGCAAGGTGACGCGGTTGAATCGTTGGCTGGAAGAGACCGGGTATTCGCTGGAAGACAGTTATTTCTACAGCGACTCGATGAATGATTTGCCGCTGCTTGAGCAGGTGACGCATCCGATCGCTGTCGATCCGGACCCGAATCTGCGCGCCGAAGCCGAGAAGCGTGGCTGGCCGGTGATTAGTCTGCGCAACTGAAGATCAAAAGATCGTCCGAACGCTGCCCGAACCTTCGGCAGCTCCTACAGGTGTACGCAAAATCCTGTAGGAGCTGCCGAAGGTTCGGGCCGCGTTCGGACGATCTTTTCGGGTTAAACCGGCTTGGCGCCCATCAACCCCGCAATGGCGATGAAACAGACAAAACTGAACAACGCCAAAGCAAACGTAAACTTCCCATTGCTCCCCGCCGGCGCCTTGCGCAACTTGTTAAGCCGCACCAACAACCAGAACCAGCCCAACGCCGCGACGGTGTAAAGCACACTGGAAGCCAACAACCAGATCTGCCCCAGCGGCCAGCCCACCAGATGCACCATCCACCAGCCGGTAAACGGCATACTCAGCAGCGCCAGCCCCATCACCAGCCAGATAAACACTCGCGGCCGCTGCAACGTGCGCACATGAGCCGTTGCGTCGCCGTTACGGCGTGTACGCCAGACCCAGATCGCCAGACCCAGCGCGCTGACCAGCAGCAACACCGTCGCCACCGTATGAGCGACTTTCAGGGCGGTTAACGTTTCCATTGTTCGATTTCCTTATGGCCTGGCCATCAGCGTAGCCCCTCAGCCGAGAAACAGCTGATAGGCCGGGTTGTCGCTTTCGTCCCAGTACGGGTAGCCGATTTCTTCCAGCGCTGCGGGCACCAGATGGCGTTCATCGTGAGGCACTTGCAGGCCCGCGACCACACGACCATCCGCCGCGCCATGGTTGCGGTAGTGGAACATCGAGATGTTCCAGCGCCCACCGAGCTTGTTGAGGAAGTTGAACAGCGCACCCGGACGCTCCGGGAATTCGAAGCGCAGAATCACTTCATCAACCACATGAGCCGCACGGCCGCCGACCATGTGGCGGATGTGCAACTTGGCCAGTTCGTTGTCGGTCAGGTCCAGCACCGGGAAACCCTGTTCGCTGAGGCTGGCAATCAGCGCACTGCGCGGATCGTTTTCCGGGTGCGTCTGCACGCCAACAAAGATGTGCGCTTCGCTGCCGGTGTTGTAGCGGTAGTTGAATTCGGTGATCTGACGCTTGCCGATGGCTTCACAGAACGCCTTGAAGCTCCCCGGTTTTTCGGGAATCGTCACGGCGATGATCGCTTCGCGGCCCTCACCCAGTTCGGCGCGCTCGGCGACGTGGCGCAGACGGTCGAAGTTGACGTTGGCACCCGAATCGATAGCCACAAAGGTGTGACCTGTGACGCCGCGTTGCTCGACATATTTCTTGATCCCGGCCACGCCCAGGGCGCCGGCAGGTTCGGTGATCGAGCGGGTATCGTCGTAGATATCCTTGATCGCCGCGCAGATTTCATCGGTGCTGACGGTGATCACTTCATCGACATAGTCTTTGCAGATGTCGAAAGTGTGCTGACCAATCTGAGCCACAGCGACGCCGTCGGCGAAGAGGCCCACGGTCGGCAGGATCACGCGTTCGCCAGCCGCCATCGCGGCTTGCAGGCAGTTGGAATCGTCTGGCTCGACGCCGATGATTTTGATTTCAGGCCGCAGATACTTCACGTACGCCGCGATCCCGGCGATCAATCCGCCACCACCCACCGGGACGAAGATCGCGTCCAGACGCCCAGGGTGCTGGCGCAAAATCTCCATCGCCACCGTGCCCTGCCCGGCAATGGTGTGGGGATCGTCGTAAGGGTGGATGTAGACGTAGCCTTTTTCGTCGACCAGTTTCAGCGAGTAGGCCAGGGCTTCCGGGAACGAATCCCCGTGCAGCACCACTTTGCCACCGCGTGAACGCACGCCTTCGACTTTGATTTCCGGGGTGGTCTTGGGCATCACGATGGTCGCTTTCACGCCCAACACCTTGGCCGCCAGGGCCAGGCCTTGCGCGTGATTACCCGCCGAAGCGGTGACCACGCCGCGAGCGCGCTCTTCATCGGAAAGCTGCGTGAGCTTGTTGTAGGCGCCACGAATCTTGAACGAGAACACCGGCTGCAAGTCTTCGCGCTTGAGCAAAATACTGTTGCCCAGCCGCTCGGAGAGCTGGCGGGCAGTCTGCAATGGGGTTTCTACGGCAACGTCATAAACGCGCGAGGTGAGGATCTTTTTGACGTACTGTTCGAGCATCGGAAAGCATCACTGAGCGGGTTGGGCAGGGCCAAGGAGTCTAACCCGGCTTTCGGGCGGGCGACCACACGAATCAAGAGGTTTTAGCCCGATCAGGAAGAGGATATACATTGTGGCGAGGGGATTTATCCCCGTCCGGCGGCGCAGCCGTCGCAAGACCAGAGAATACGGTAGAGACCAAAGGAATGCTGGGGAGTGCTTCGCCCTCCAACGGGGATAAATCCCCTCGCCACAGGAGGTTTTAGCCCGGCATGCGGCTATAATGCCGGCCTTTCCGTTCTCCCCTTGCCCGCTTCGGAGCCCGCATGACCCAGGATCAACTCAAACAGGCAGTGGCTCAGGCCGCCGTCGACTTCATCCTCCCGAAACTCGACGACAAGAGCATCGTCGGGGTCGGCACCGGCTCCACCGCCAACTGCTTCATCGATGCACTGGCCAAGCACAAAGGCGCGTTCGACGGCGCGGTCGCCAGTTCCGAAGCCACCGCTGCCCGCCTCAAGGGCCACGGCATTCCGGTGTATGAGTTGAATACCGTTAGCGACCTGGAGTTCTACGTCGACGGCGCCGATGAAAGCGACGAGCACCTGAACCTGATCAAGGGCGGCGGCGCGGCCCTGACCCGCGAGAAGATCGTCGCGGCCGTGGCCAAGACCTTCATCTGCATCGCCGACGCCAGCAAACTGGTGCCGGTGCTCGGTGCGTTCCCGCTGCCGGTGGAAGTGATCCCGATGGCCCGCAGCCACGTGGCCCGCGAGCTGGTGAAACTGGGCGGTGACCCGGTCTACCGCGAAGGCGTGCTGACCGACAACGGCAACATCATCCTCGACGTGTTCAACATGCAGATCACCAACCCGGTGGAGCTGGAGACGCAGATCAACGCCATCGTCGGCGTGGTCACCAACGGTTTGTTCGCGGCACGTCCGGCAGATTTGCTGCTGCTGGGCACCAGCGAAGGCGTCAAAACCCTGCGCGCAAAGTAAGCCGTACACAAAACCTGTGGGAGCGAGCTTGCTCGCGATGAGGCCGTGTCAGCCGACAGAGATGTCGAATGACAGACAGCTATCGCGAGCAAGCTCGCTCCCACAGTGTTTTTGGGGTGTTGGTTAGGGTTGTGGTGGTTTTTTGAAGACGTAGAACAGGTTCGGCTCGCTCACCAGGTACATCGTACCGTCGTCATCCATGGCGATCCCTTCCGCTTGTGGCACCGTCTTCTGCAATCCCTGACGCCCCTTGCTCAGTGACAGGGTGCTCAGCGGTCGCCCGTCCACATCGAGTTCCAGAATCAGGCGCGACTCATCCGACAACGCAAGCAGATGGCCACTGCGCTCGTCGTACTGCAGGCTCGACAGGTCCGTTACGAACATCCCAGCATCGCGCTTGGGGTTGTTGACCACATGCACCGCGTAGGATTTTTCCGGGTTGTAATGGGGAAAGCCCTGCACTTCGTAGATCAGCATCGGGTCGCGCTCCTTGGCGACAAACAACCGCTTGCCCACCGAGTCGTAAGCCAGGCCTTCGAAGCCCTTGTTGCCGCTCATGTGCACGCCAAGCGTCATCTGCTCGGCATCCGCTGCGTCGAGGAACGTTGTGTCCTTCTCCAGATGAATCTTGATCAGCCGCTGCTGACGCTCGTCAGTGATCACGTAAGTGTCGGCGCTGATGAATTCCACGGCTTCAGGATCGCCAAACCCGACCAGCGCAATGCGTCGAACAATCTGGCCGTCCAGCGACAGCTCGATCAGCTCGGAGTTTTTGTTGGTGACGGTGAAAAGGCTTTTGCGCACCGGATCGAAGGTCAACGCCGACACATCGTCGTCCAGCCCCACAATGACTCGCGCCTCGACCGCTACCTGGTACTGATCCAGAGCGATGGACTGACCGTTCACTGGCTGCCAGAGGGTGTGCAGGTTGAACCAGGCGCGTTCGAACAGGCGCAGGTACTGGCCGGCCGCAACCAGCGCGATCAACGCTATGACCGACAGGATCAGAATCAGGGGTTTGGGGCGGGCAAGTCGGCGCATTCGGGGCAAGCTCGGAATCAGGACGGGCGGATGAAATACCACGGCAGTCTGAATTAAAGCTTAATGACCAGTGGCCGAGCCTTACAACTTCTGGTTTCACACCCTGTAGGAGCTGCCGAAGGCTGCGATCTTTTGATCTTCGGCGCATCTGAAAACTGCGAAGATCAAAAGATCGCAGCCTTCGGCAGCTCCTACACAGGTTCATTGTTGTTTTTTCGAAGCGGTAGAACAGGGTTAGTGTTGCTTTTCGAAGCGGTAGAACAAGTTCGGCTCGCTCACCAGGTACAGCGTGCCCGCCTCGTCCATGGTCACGCCTTCGGCGCGAGGAATGGTTTTCTTCAAACCATTGAAGCCGCCCAGCAAAGTCATGAAACTGACCTGCTCGCCCTTCTCGTCCAGCTCCAGCAACAAGTGGGAGTCGGCAGACAGCACCAGGGTGTGGCCAGTGCGCGGGTCGATGGCCAAGGCAGACAGGTTGCGGATGTCCAGTTCGTCATTGGCGAGTTTCTGCTTGTCGCCGGTGAGTGTCTGGCCATCGTTGCTTTTCCAGGTGAGCAACGCCGGTGGACGCTCTTCACCCAGCAACATTTGCTGATTGCGCGAATCCCAGACGATGGCTTCGAACGCCTTGTTCTGGTCCTTCGAAGGGCCGAGGTCGTATTTCGGGAAGTCGGCGATGTTCAGCTCGCGGGTATCGGCATCGACCTTGACGATGGAGAGCATGTGTTCGCGCTCATCGACGATGGCCAGCAGACCGTTGCCCATCACGGTCACCCCTTCCGGGTTGCTCCAGCCTACCAGCGGCATCTTGCGTAGCACGTCACCCTGTAACGTCAGCTCGACCAGGAACGGTTTATTGCCCATGACCGAAAACAGGGTTTTTGATTGGGGGTCGTAGGCCAGATCCGACGCTTCGTCCTTCTCCATGCCCGGTAGCACTTTGGCATCGATCACTGCCCGGTAATCCGGCAGCCAGATGCTCTCTTGGCGTTCGGCGGGGCTTTCGAAACGCTCCAGCACCCAGAGCACGCCTCGGTCATCCCAATGCATCGCAAACGCGAGGCCATATGCGGCGGCGGCCACCAGCAAAAGCCAGGAATACCAACGCATGACAAAGCGCGAGCGGCGGGCAGTTTTAAGCTTGGGCAGTGGTTGGGTGACCATCGAGGGATGCGTTCCAGAAATTCAGGCTAAGGGTAATAGCACAATTGGGACCGGCTAAGACGCCGCAAGTCCCGGAATTATCCGGACGAGATGTGAAAAAAACGGGAAATGGCGGGAAAGCCCTGTGCGGGCAACCAAGATCAAAAGATCGCAGCCTGCGGCAGCTCCTACAGCGATTGGTGTAGGAGCTGCCGCAGGCTGCGATCTTTTGCTTTTTTAGCGGACGCTGCTGGTGAAGCTGCTGGCGCCTGGCAATTCCAGCACCAGTTCGTCACCGACATTCAGCGGGCCAACGCCAACCGGCGTACCCGTCAGGATCACGTCACCGGCCTGCAGCGAGAAGCAGCCGGCCATGTGCTGGATCATCGGCACGATCGGGTTGAGCATCGCGCTGCTGTTGCCGTCCTGGCGCACTTCGCCATTGATGGTCAGGCGGATGCCAATGTCGGTCAGGTCAGCGAACGTGCTGCCGGACACGAAGGGCGCAATCACCGCCGCACCGTCGAAGGACTTGGCAATCTCCCAAGGCAGGCCCTTGGCTTTCAGCTCCGCCTGCTTGTCGCGCAGGGTCAGGTCCAGGGCTGGGGCGAAGCCGGAGATAGCATCGAGCACTTCTTCACGGCTCGGTTTGGTCGACAAAGGTTTGCCGATCAACACTGCGATTTCCGCTTCGTAATGCACCGAACCGCGCTCGGTCGGAATGCTGAAACCACCTTCCAGCGGCACTACGCAACTGCCCGGCTTAATGAACAGCAGCGGTTCTGTAGGCACCGGGTTGTCCAGTTCCTTGGCGTGTTCGGCGTAGTTACGGCCAATGCACACTACTTTCCCCAGCGGGAAGTGAATACGCGTACCGTCGACATACTGGTGCTGATAGCTCATAACCGACTCCTGTTTCGTAGCTCTTAAATTCAAAAGTCAAACAGCGAAAATTTTGCCCGGGTTCATGATGCCGTTCGGGTCGAACACCGCTTTGACGGCTTTCATGTACTCGATCTCAACCGGCGATCGGCTGTAGGTCAAGTAGTCACGCTTGGTCATGCCCACGCCGTGTTCGGCGGAAATCGAGCCGTTGTACTTCTCGACGGTTTCGAACACCCACTTGTTGACGGTTGCGCACTTGGCGAAGAACTCATCCTTGCTCAGGTTTTCTGGCTTGAGGATGTTCAAGTGCAAGTTGCCGTCGCCGATGTGGCCGAACCAGACGATTTCGAAATCCGGGTAGTGTTCGCCGACGATCGCGTCGATTTCCTTCAGAAACGCCGGGACTTTCGACACGGTGACCGAAATGTCGTTCTTGTACGGCGTCCAATGGGAAATGGTTTCGGAGATGTATTCGCGCAGCTTCCACAGGTTCTGCAACTGGGTTTCGCTCTGGCTCATCACGCCGTCCAGCACCCAGCCCTGCTCAACGCAGTGCTCGAAGGTTTCCAGGGCGTGGTTGGCCACTTCTTCGGTGGTCGCTTCGAATTCCAGCAGCGCGTAGAACGGGCAATCTGTTTCGAATGGCGCGGGTACGTCGCCCCGTCCCATGACCTTGGCCAAGGCTTTATCGGAGAAGAATTCGAAGGCGGTCAGGTCGAGCTTGCTCTGGAACGCGTGCAACACCGGCATGATCGAGTCGAAATCGGCCGTGCCGAGGACCATGGCGGTGAGGTTTTTCGGGGCACGATCCAGACGCATGGTGGCTTCGACCACAAAACCGAGGGTGCCTTCAGCGCCGATGAACAGCTGACGCAGGTCGTAACCCGTGGCGTTCTTGATCAGGTCTTTGTTCAGTTCCAGCAGATCGCCTTTCCCGGTGACGACTTTCATGCCGGCCACCCAGTTACGGGTCATGCCGTAGCGAATCACCTTGATCCCGCCGGCATTGGTGCCGATGTTGCCGCCAATCTGGCTGGAACCTGCCGAAGCGAAGTCCACCGGGTAGTACAGGCCTTTTTCTTCGGCGACGTTCTGCAGGTGTTCGGTGACCACGCCCGGCTGGCAGACCGCGGTGCGATCGGTCATGTTCACGTCGAGGATCTGGTTCATGTAGTCGAAGGACACAACGACTTCGCCATTGGCAGCCACGGCGGCGGCGGACAGACCGGTGCGACCGCCGGACGGCACCAGCGCAATTTTGTGCTCATTGGCCCAACGAACAATGGCCTGAACCTGCTCGGTGGTCTTGGGGAACACGATGGCGGTCGGGGCCGGGGCAAAATGCTTGGTCCAATCCTTACCGTAAGCATTCAGGGAGTCGGCATCGGTCAGCACCTTGCCAGGCTCAACCAGGGTCTTCAGCTCTTCAATCAGGGCAGGATTGGTCATCGACAGAACTCTCGAACAATTCATGGTCATCCTGAGAACGCTTCACGTCGCAGGAATGAGTGTTTAGCGGGGTGCATATGCTAGCATACCGACCCCGCAGGATAGTGCCCAACGGCTATTCTGCGGCGACGGCTTTCCTGCCGTCCGGGTCAGCGTCTGCTGGCTATTTCCTGCCATTTTTCTCCGGGATACAGGTTTACGCAGATGAGCAAGACTTCTCTCGATAAGAGCAAGATCAAGTTCCTTCTTCTCGAAGGCGTCCACCAATCGGCTGTCGACGTCCTCAAGTCGGCGGGCTACACCAGCATCGAGTACCTCACAGGTTCTCTGCCGGAAGCCCAGCTGAAGGAAAAGATCGCTGATGCGCACTTCATCGGCATTCGCTCCCGCACTCAACTGACCGAAGAAATCTTCGATCACGCGAAGAAACTGGTCGCTGTCGGCTGTTTCTGCATCGGCACCAACCAGGTTGACCTTAATGCTGCCCGCGAACGCGGCATCGCAGTGTTCAACGCGCCGTACTCCAACACCCGTTCCGTAGCGGAACTGGTGCTGGCCGAAGCGATCCTGTTGTTGCGCGGCATCCCTGAGAAGAACGCTTCCTGCCACCGTGGCGGCTGGATCAAGAGCGCAGCCAACTCCTTCGAAATCCGTGGCAAGAAGCTCGGCATCGTCGGCTACGGCTCGATCGGTACGCAATTGTCGGTCCTGGCTGAAGGCCTGGGCATGCAGGTGTACTTCTACGACACCGTGACCAAGCTGCCATTGGGCAACGCGACTCAGGTCGGTAACCTGACCGAACTGCTGGGCATGTCCGACATCGTCACCCTGCACGTTCCGGAAACCGCTGCGACCCAGTGGATGATCGGCGAGAAAGAAATCCGTGCGATCAAGAAGGGCGGCATTCTGATCAACGCGGCTCGCGGCACTGTAGTTGAACTGCAAGCCCTGGCGGACGCGATCAAAGACAAGCACCTGATCGGCGCGGCCATCGACGTATTCCCGGTGGAGCCTCGCTCCAACGATGAAGAGTTCGAAAGCCCGCTGCGTGGCCTGGACAACGTGATCCTGACCCCGCACATCGGCGGTTCTACCGCTGAAGCGCAAGCCAACATCGGTCTGGAAGTGGCAGAGAAGCTGGTCAAGTACAGCGACAACGGTACGTCGGTGTCCTCGGTCAACTTCCCGGAAGTGGCCCTGCCGGCTCACCCTGGCAAGCACCGTCTGCTGCACATCCACGAGAACATTCCGGGTGTGATGAGCGAGATCAACAAGGTCTTCGCCGAAAACGGTATCAACATTTCCGGTCAGTTCCTGCAGACCAACGAGAAAGTCGGCTACGTCGTGATCGACGTCGACGCCGAGTACTCGGAAATGGCGCAAGAGAAGCTGCAGCACATCAACGGCACCATTCGTTGCCGCGTGTTGTTCTGATAGCGCCTTGAGTGACAAAAAAGGGAGCTCCTTGGAGCTCCCTTTTTCATGCCCGCGAAAACGTCATTTGACGTTGACGGTGATTTTCTTCGAAACAATTGGCGGATCGAACGGCATGTGGCCGCTATCGCCCAGTTCCAGCTGCAAGGTGTGTTTGCCCGGCGTCAGCTTTACTTCAGCCTGGGTCTGCGCCTTGCCGAAATGCAGATGGTTGGCATCGTTGGGGATCGGCGCACCGGCGGCAGGCAGTTCATCGACATCGATCAGCAAGTGGTGATGGCCGGTGTTCTTGGTGACATCGCCCGCGGGCGCCAGCGCAATGTTCTCGACAGCGAACTTGACGACGACGGTTTGCGGAACCGTGGCACCGTCCGCAGGAGAAACGATGGACACTTCTGCACCGTTGGGAGCCGGTGTAGCAGCCGTTGCCAGCATCGAAGCACCCATCAACAGGCCAGCCAATGCTGCTCGTGACATAAAGGTTTTCATTCTCTTCTCCAGTTTTTTCGTAAAATCCGTGCGGCCATGACAACTTCACGGCCATTCGTTGTCGAAGGCTCTCGACAACCATAGCAAAGCGAGCCTGAACCAGAGCGTCGCGATAATGAATTCAAAGGAGTGACCATGCGTTTTTTGCCTGGCCTGATCTGCCTGCTACCCCTTCTGAGCCCTTTGGCTCATGCCGAACTGATTGATGATGTAAACGACCGAGGCGAATTGCGTATTGCCCTTGAGGCTAATACACCGCCCTTCAATTTCAAGGAAGACGGCAAACTCACCGGGTTCGAAGTCGAATTGGGGCAACTGCTGGCCAACGAACTGGATGTGCGGGCCGACTTCGTCGTTACTGATTCCAGCGATCTGTTGCAAGGCGTTGAAACCGGCAAGTACGACGTCGCCATCAACCACATAGCAGTGACCCCGGACCTCAAGGATCGTTTCGACTTCAGCGAACCTTACATTCACACCAACGCGCAATTGATCGCGCAGAAGGAAGAGCAACCGCGCTCGATGCTGCTGGTGCAGTCGCTGACTGAAGAAAAGCCAAAAGACAGCTCGCCGGTTAGCCTGGCGATTCCGTTTCAGAAAGGTAACCCAGCGTTTCATGCCAGCCTGGAAAACGCGCTGCAGCGGATCAAGGCGGACGGGCGACTGGAGGCGTTGTCGCAGAAGTGGTTGGGGGCGGATACGAGTGTGGCGCCGAAACCCTGATTTCAGGCTGATGAGTAACCCTGTGGGAGCGAGCTTGCTCGCGATGGGGCCATATCAGCCAACATTGATGTTGAATGTTAGGTCGCCATCGCGAGCAAGCTCGCTCCCACAGTGGTGCTGTGTGGGTCGCTAATCGAGTGTTGCCAGGGCTTGTACCGCCTCGGCCAGTTCCAGCTCACTGAAGACCTGAACGCCATGGCGCTTGAGCAATGCGGCAGTCACGCCTTCACCACTCACCTTCACTCCACTGAACGTCCCGTCGTAGGTCAACAGATTCCCGCAAGACGGGCTGTTGGCCTTGAGCACGGCGATGCGGATGCCGTGCTTTTGCACCAGTTCCAACGCCTGATAAGCCCCCGAGAGAAACTCGGCGCTGACGTCCTCGCCCTCGGTGGTGATCACTGAGGCGTGGCCATCAAGCACTTCAGCACCCTGCCCGCCCGGAATCTCGGCCGCTGCCCTTGGCGTCGGCAACCCGCCGGCCACCTCCGGACACAACGGCACCACCCGACCTTCATCAAGCCACTGTTGAAGCTGATCGAACGGCCCACTCGCCCCGCCGTCATAACGTACGCGGTGCCCCAGCAGACAGCGGCTAACCAGAATTTTTTGCATGATCAGAACGGCTCGCTGCCACGCCGCCGGAACCATCCGGTCAACGACAGGCGATCGCGAGTCGCGGGCAGGACTTCGTGGGGCACTTCACCCGACAGGAACACCACCAGGCATCCACCTGTAGGCACCACATCATGTTCGACGCCTTCACCCAGGTACATGCGCAACTGGCCGCCGTGCTCGGGCAGCCAGGCGTCATTGAGATAGACCACCGCCGACACCATGCGCCGGTCATCGTCGCGAAAACGGTCGACATGCTTGAGGTAGAACGCGCCGGGCGGGTACAGCGCGAAATGGCTTTCGAAATCTTCCAGGCCCAGAAACAAATCGCGATTCATCGCCTCGCGCAGGCTGTCCATCAAATCCAGATAGCTGTCGCACGCCAACGCCTGGCCGGGCTCGACCCACTGGATATGGTCGCCGCGAATCCCCTCGCGAATCTCGGATGTCGACCCTCGACCCACGGCGGCCGGGGCCAATTCGCCCTCGGCAGCACGTTTACGGCACTCAGCCGCCAGTTCCCGGGTCAGACCCAGAGGAAGGAAAATATTCTGCTGCGACCAGCCGTGCTCAGCCAGGTCGTCGACGATACGTAACAGCAGCGGGTGATCAGAGGGTATTCGCATGCCGCGCATAGTATTCCTGTGCCTGAAAATCCGACAGAGCCACGCAGCGGGTTGATACGAATTCTCGACAAGGACGAATGCCACACGGAGAATAGTCGCCTGCTGACAGGAGTCCCTATGCGCCGTTTGCTTTTTTCACTGTTGATGTTCTGTGTATTGCCCGCTTGGGCAGACGGCCACGACCAGTTGTACAAGGTCGCCGGTTGGCCAGAACAACGCGCGCATTTCAACGATGCTCTCTCGGCCGCTCAGCAGCGGTACCAGAACAGTCTGCCGCCGGCAGTGTTCCAGGCGCTGGTGAATAACAGTAATCAGCGCTTTGCCCCCCAGGCCGTCGACCAGCGCGCCGAAGCGCAATTACGCAAGACCCTCGCTGATCCGAAACCTGCGCTGACGTTCTTTCAGTCACCCTTGGGCAAGAAAATCGTGGCCGCCGAATTGCTCGCGACCCGTCGCGATCAGCTGGCAAAAAACGCCAAGGGTTTGCCCAAGATCCAGGCCAGCGACAGCCGCATGCTGATCATCGGCCATCTGGCCCAGGCCCTGCCCGCTCGCGAAGCCGGCGCTGAAGTCAGCCTGGCGATTGCCGGCGTCGCGGCCGACAGCCTCAGTTCGATGATCCCCGGCCTGCTCGGCGGTGGTCAGGCTCAAGGCATGTTGAATGGTCAGCGTCAGCGCTTGATGGACCAGATCGGGGCTGACCTGAACAACACGCTGCTGTATGTCTATCGCGACTTGTCGGATGAAGAGCTGGAAGAGTTCGCGACCTTCGCCGAGTCCACCGAGGGCAAGGCTTATTACCAGGCAGCATTGGCGGCGATTCGCGCCGGGCTGGCGGTGGGGCAGGATACGCCGAGCCTCACCCAGTAATCTTCGGTGCTTGATAGATCGCTATCGCGAGCAAGCTCGCTCCCACAGTGACCGAGTTGTTCAGAGGTACTCGGTCTAATGTGGGAGCGAGCTTGCTCGCGATGAGGCCCTAACGGTCGCTAAAGATTCCGTCCCTTGATCCGCTTCGTCAAAAACCCGAAATACTCCCGCCGCAACGCCAGCGTCTCATTCGCCAGGTGATGCCGAGCCTCAGGCAACATCAGCACCTGCGGCCGATCAAACTTGGCCTGTATTACTTCAAGGTTATGCTCCCAATCCACGGTCATGTCTGCCTGCCCCTGCACAATCAGCGGTCGCCGCATGCTGTACGGTGCGGCTTCGATGCGTTTGATCCAGCGTGCCAGCGCACCGACCCAGGCGGTCGGCAAACGGAGCGGCTGCAACGGATCGGCTTGCAGGAAGGGCAAAAAATCCGGGTCGTTGGAGTTCTCGCTGAAGCGCCGGGCAATCGCTTTGACGAAAGGCTTGAGCAGGTAATAGCTGAGTTGCGACCAACCCCAGGCCCGCGGCCTTACCAACGGCGACAAAAGAATCACCAGGCCCTGCGCCGGACTGTCCGCGCCGTGATTGAGCACATGATCAATCACGATCGCGCCGCCGGTGCTCTGCCCGCACAGGTGCCACGGTTGCGGCAGATCCAGCGACCGCGCCTCGACGAACAACCCTTGCAGCGTGTCCTGATACTCGGTGAAATCCTTGATACTGGCCCGTTCGCCACTGGATAGCCCGTGCCCCGGCAGGTCGCAGGCAATCACCGCAAAATTCTGATCCAGCGCCCATTCGATCACATGCCGGTAAAGCCCGGTGTGATCGTAAAAACCGTGGAACAAAAACAGCGTCGCCCTCGCCTGCTCGGGCCACCAGACCTGGCTGACCACTTCATAACCATCGACCGCGAAACGTCCAAGGCCACTGCGCACGTTGCGCCCCGCAAAATCCAGCCCGTAGAAATGCTGGTAAGCCAGCGCTTCCTCCGACAGCAGCTGCCAGTCGGCCAGCGGCCGCAGGCTGGCACGCAGATGATCGGAGTCGAAAGTGGCAGACATGAGCAATTCCAGAACGCGAAACGGACTTTATGGGCCTGCGATATTCATCTGTTGGGGCAAGCATGGCAAGCTAGCGCACCTTCGAGGACTGAAATCCATGCGCTCGCCCTACCGCGCCACACTGCTTGCCAGCCTGCTCGCCCTCGTGTGTGCCGGCGTGCTGTGGGCTGCCTACGACTGGTTTGAGGGCCGCTACCTGCGAGCGTTCAGCGAGCACACCGCGGTGTTCTCCGGTGACCCGCTGCGCCTGCCCGACAACCTCGCGGGCCCCGGCGCCATCCGCCTCGTGCACTTCTGGGACCCAGCCTGCCCGTGCAACGTCGGTAACCAACAACACCTGAGCGAACTGGTTGAGCATTATGTACCGCAAGGCGTCGAGTTTTACGCGGTACAAAAACCCGGCAGCCACGGTCAGTTACCGAGCACCTTAAGCAGCCTGAAAAGCATCGCCGTCCTGCCAGGCTCCGAACAGATCCCTGCCAGTCCGGCCGTCGCGATCTGGGATCGCAGCGGCAAACTGGCGTATTTCGGCCCGTACAGCGAAGGCCTGACCTGCAATTCGAGTAACAGCTTTATCGAACCGATTCTGCAAGCGTTGAACGAAGGTCGCGCGGTGAATGCCACGCACACACTGGCGGTGGGTTGTTACTGCCCGTGGCCCGTCGACGCAGCGAAGTAAGGCTGACAGGAGACGCGAATCCCTCCTAAGTGCGATGGCCATGGCGGTAAGCCGTGTGAAACAGTGGCACCAGGGAACTACTGCCACTCATAACAACAAGGAATCTCCATGAAACGTAGCTTGACCGTTCTCGTCCTGCTGATTCTCGCGCTCGCCGCCAGCGCCGGCTGGTACGTCTACAGCAAGCAGCCGACACGCCAGGGCATGGTGGAACTGCAACACCTGCAAGGTTCGGTCACCGTGCGCTATGACGAGCGCGGCATCCCGCACATCCGTGCTGAAAACGAAACCGACCTGTACCGCGCGCTCGGGTACGTGCACGCCCAGGACCGGCTGTTTCAGATGGAAGTCCTGCGCCGCCTCGCACGCGGCGAGCTGGCCGAGGTACTGGGCCCGAAACTGCTCGACACCGACAAGCTGATGCGTAGCTTGCGCATTCGCGAACGCGCCGACACCTACCTGGCGGATATGGACAAACAGTCGCCGGCCTTTATCGGCATGCAAGCCTATCTGGATGGCATCAACCAGTATCAGGACAGCCATCCAAAACCTTTGGAGTTTGATGTACTGGGCATCCCCAAACGCCCATTCACCGCCCAGGACACCATCAGCATCGCCGGTTACATGGCCTACAGTTTTGCCGCAGCGTTTCGCACCGAACCGTTGCTGACCTACGTGCGCGATCAGTTGGGCGCCAACTACCTGAACGTCTTCGATCTCGACTGGCAGCCCAAGGGCGTGCTGGCGAAAAACCGCAGCGTTGCCATGCCGCCCCTCGCCAGTACCGACTGGAAAGACCTCAACGCCCTCGCCCGCCTCAGCGAACAGGCACTCGCCGACAACGGCTTGCCGCAGTTCGAGGGCAGTAACGCCTGGGCTGTCTCCGGCAGTCGAACCAAAAGTGGTAAACCGCTGTTGGCCGGCGACCCGCATATCCGTTTTTCCGCGCCGTCGGTGTGGTATGAAGCGCAGCTCTCGGCGCCGGGCTTCGAGCTCTACGGCCACTATCAGGCATTGATGCCGTTCGCCTCTCTCGGGATGAACCGCGACTTCGGCTGGAGCATCACCATGTTCCAGAACGACGACCTGGATCTGATCGCCGAGAAGGTCAACCCGGACAACCCCAATCAGGTCTGGTATCGCGGCAAGTGGGTGGACATGGTGACCAGCGAACAGCAGATCGCGGTCAAGGGCCAGGCACCGGTGACACTGGTGCTGCGCCAGTCGCCGCACGGTCCGATCGTCAACGATGCGCTGGGCAGCGGTGTCGGCAAAACGCCGATCGCCATGTGGTGGGGTTTTCTCGAAAGCCAGAATCCGATCCTTGAAGGCTTCTACCAGCTCAACCGCGCCGACACCCTGGCCAAGGCGCGCAGTGCCTCCGCAAAGATCCAGGCGCCGGGCCTGAACATCGTCTGGGCCAACGCCAAGGGCGACATCGGCTGGTGGGCAGCGGCGCAACTGCCAAAACGTCCGGCGGGTGTGCGTCCAGGGTTCATCCTCGACGGCAGCACCGCCGACGCGGACAAGGAAGGGTTTTACCCGTTCAGCGCCAACCCACAGGAAGAGAACCCGGCACGCGGTTACATCGTCTCGGCCAACTTCCAGCCGGTGTCGCCGACCGGCATGGAGATTCCCGGGTACTACAACCTGGCCGATCGAGGTCAGCAGCTCAATCGCCAGCTCAGCGACAAAACCATCAAGTGGGATCTGGACGCCAGCCAGAAGCTGCAACTGGGCACCACCACCGCTTACGCTCCGCGCCTGATGGCGCCGTTGTTGCCGGTATTGCGTGAAGTAGTGAGCGATCCCGCCGAACTCAAACTGGTTGAGCAATTGGCCCAGTGGAAAGGCGACTACCCGCTCGATTCCACCAGCGCCACGCTGTTCAACCAGTTCCTGTTCAACCTGGCTGACGCGACGATGCACGATGAACTGGGCAATGACTTCTTCGAGACTCTGCTGTCGACCCGAGTGATCGATGCCGCACTGCCTCGCCTGGCCGCGACTGCCGATTCACCGTGGTGGGACAACCGCAACACCCTCGGCAAGGAAACCCGCGCCGATACGGTCAAGGTTGCGTGGCAGGCGAGCATCGCTCACCTCAAGACCACCCTCGGCGGCGATTTCGCGCAATGGCAGTGGGGCAAGGCGCACACGCTGACCCACGGCCATCCGCTGGGGCAGCAAAAGCCGCTGGACCGGATCTTCAATGTCGGCCCGTTCGCAGCCCCCGGCACTCACGAAGTACCGAACAACCTCTCGGCCAAAATCGGCCCGGCGCCATGGCCAGTAACTTATGGTCCTTCGACCCGCCGCTTGATCGACTTCGCCGACCCGACTCACAGCCTGACCGTCAACCCGGTTGGCCAGAGTGGCGTACCGTTCGACAGCCACTATGACGATCAGGCCGAGGCGTATATCGAAGGGATTTACTACCAGGCGCATCTCAACGACGAAGAAGTCACGGCCAACACCCGCAGTACGTTGAAGCTGTTACCGGCGCGGTCAGGGCCTTAAACATTAAAAGATCGCAGCCTTCGGCAGCTCCTACATGAAATCGCGTGCAATGTAGGAGCTGCCGAAGGCTGCGATCTTTTGATCTTCACAATCGATCAACACTCAAACCATCGCCGCAAAGTTCAGCCTGAACTGCTGCGGCGTCACGCCCAGCCTGCGGTTGAACACACTGCGCATGTGCTGGGCATCTCGAAATCCGCACTGATAAGCCACGGTCTTCAGCGGCGAGTGGGTGCTTTCAAGCAGCACCCGCGCCGCATCCACCCTGGCCCGTTCGACGAATTCCGCCGGGGTGACTTTCGCCTCTTTGGCAAACACCCGGGAAAAGTTGCGGGCGCTCATGTTGGCGGCGTTGGCCAGGTCGGCAATCGTCAGGTCGCCCGTCAGATTCGCCAACACGTAGAGCTGCACCAACGCCACGGCAGAAGTGGGTTCGGCGTGTGGCGTGAGGAATGGGCTGAACTGTGACTGCCCGCCCGAGCGCTGAGTGAACACCACCAGTCGCTTTGCCACACTCAGCGCTACTTCCGGCCCGTGATCCCTGGCCAGCAGGTACAGCGACAGATCAATCCCCGCCGTGACACCCGCCGAGGTGTAGAGCTCGCCGTCCTCCACGTAAAGGCGATCCGCCTCAACCTGAGTCGACGGGCACAACTGCGCCAGCGCCGCGGCGTCGCCCCAGTGGGTGGTCACCGTTCGCCCGTCCAGCAATCCGGCCCGGGCGAGCATGAACGCGCCGTTGCAGATCGAGCCAAAACGTTGCGCCAGCGCGCAGGCATCGCGCAGCCAGGCATCAAATGCCGCACCGAAATCCATGAACGGCAACTGCGGCCCACCGGCCACCAACAGCAAGTCGTAGGCCTCCAGTGCTTCGCTGAAATGCCGATGGGCATTGAGTGACAAACCGTTGGAACACGCCATCACCCCGCGCTCGACGCCGATCACCTCCAGTCGATAGTGATCTGCTGGATCAAGGAAACGATTGGCTTCGCAAAACACATCCATGGGACCGGTGACGTCCAGAGACTGGACGCCTGAGAACACCACGATGGCAACGGTTTTACTCATGGCAGGAATCGCTCTCAATGGATCAGGGCCAACACTAATCTGTGGCAAGTGCGTCTTTGTGGTGAGGGGATTCATCCCCGTTGGAGTGCGCAGCGCTCCCAGAATTTTTGGGGCCGCTGCGCAGCCCAACGGGGCGGTGCGACGTTTCGCTAAATCCCCTCGCCACAAAGCTTATTCGCCGAGATCAAACTTAGCCAATCCGCGCGCAACAAGCGAGGTTGGCGCGATATGCATGCTCATTGGCCGGGATCGCAGCCATGGATCGATTGTCCGGTTTCGGGTGCGCGGACAGACTGAACCCATCAGCGCCGCCACGGCGTTCCCCACGAGGAAAGCACCATGAGCAGCACCATCGCCGGTATCAAAATCCCCGACAGCGCGTTGGCCAAGGCCACCACGGAATACATTCGCGACGTCGAATCAGACCTGCTGTATCACCACTCGCGCCGGGTGTTTCTGTTCGGTGCCTTGAGCGGTGTACGCAAGCAACTGGCCTACAACCCCGAACTGTTGTACGTCGGCGCGATGTTCCATGACTTGGGTCTGGTGGAAGGTCATCGCACTGACGACGAGCGCTTCGAAGTCGATAGCGCCAACGCAGCCAAAGCATTCCTCAAGCCTTACGGTTTGTCCGACGACGATATCGAGCAGGTCTGGTTGTCGATTGCCCTGCACACCACACCGGGCGTGCCGCAACACCTGCGGCCTAATGTGGCGCTGGTCACCGCTGGCGTTGAAATGGATGTGTTGGGCATCGATTACGCAGCGTTCCCCAGCGCGCAACGCGAAGCAGTGGTGCATGCCCACCCGCGTGGCGAAGGGTTCAAGGAGTGCATCCTGTGTGCGTTTGCCAATGGCTTCAAACATAAGCCGGACACCACTTTTGGCACCGTAAACGCGGATGTGCTGGTCGACAGCGAGCCAGGTTTCAAGCCGATGAACTTCGTGGAGATCATCCGCAAGTCGCCTTGGATCGCCTAACCCATAAAGTCAAAAGATCGCAGCCTGCGGCAGCTCCTACAGGAAAACTCATTCCCCTGTAGGAGCTGCCGCAGGCTCCGATCTTTTGCTGTTAAGCCGCTTCCGGCGCCTGCTGGGCGCGACGCACATCCGGCTGTTTCCAGGAGTCGGCAGCACCTTCTTCGATCGCCTGCTGAATCGCACGTTTGCGACTTTCTTCAGCACGACGGCTGAAGAACCAGACCAGGAACGTCATCAGCGATACCGCCAGCAAAATCAGACTGGCCACGGCGTTGATCTCGGGTTTCACGCCCAGACGCACCGCCGAGAACACTTCCATAGGCAGGGTTGTGGAACCCGGACCGGACACGAAGCTCGCCAACACCAGGTCATCCAGGGACAAGGCGAACGACATCATGCCGCCAGCCCCCAACGATGGCGCGATCATCGGGATGGTGATCAGGAAGAACACCTTCCACGGCCGCGCACCCAGGTCCATGGCCGCTTCTTCGATGGACAGGTCCAGCTCACGCAAACGCGCCGAGACCACCACTGCCACATACGCCGCACAGAACGTGGTGTGGGCGATCCAGATGGTGATGATGCCGCGCTCCTGCGGCCAACCGATCATCTGCGCCATCGCCACGAACAGCAGCAACAGCGACAGACCGGTGATTACTTCAGGCATCACCAGCGGCGCGGTGACCAGGCCACCGAACAGCGTGCGACCCTTGAAGTGGGTGATACGCGTCAGCACGAATGCCGCCAACGTCCCCAGCGCCACCGCCGCCACCGCCGTGTAGCAGGCGATTTCCAGCGAGCGCACCACCGAGCCCATCAGTTGGGTGTTGTCCATCAAGCCGACGTACCACTTGATCGACCAGCCACCCCACACCGTTACCAGTTTCGAGGCGTTGAACGAGTAGATCACCAGGATCAGCATCGGCGCGTAGATGAACAGCAAACCCGCAACCAGCATGAAACTTGAGAAACGGAAGCGCTTCATTCTTTACCCTCCATTTCTTTGGCCTGACTACGGTTGAACAGGATGATCGGCACAATCAGGATCGCCAGCATCACCACCGCCAGGGCAGACGCCACCGGCCAGTCACGGTTGTTGAAGAACTCTTGCCAGAGCACTTTACCGATCATCAGGGTTTCCGGGCCGCCGAGCAGTTCCGGGATCACGAACTCGCCTACCACCGGGATGAACACCAGCATGCAGCCCGCGACGATGCCGTTCTTGGACAGCGGAATGGTGATCTTCCAGAAGCTGTTGAACGTGCTAGAACCCAGGTCGGACGCGGCTTCCAGCAGGCTGTTGTCGTGCTTCACCAGGTTGGCGTAGAGCGGCAGGATCATGAACGGCAGGTATGAATAAACCACGCCGATGTACACCGCGAGGTTGGTGTTGAGGATCTGCAGCGGTTCGTCGATCCAGCCCATGGTCATCAGGAAACCATTGAGCAGACCGTTGTTGCTGAGGATGCCCATCCACGCGTAAACGCGGATCAGGATCGCGGTCCAGGTCGGCATCATGATCAGCAGCACCAGCACCGTTTGCATCTCTTTGCGGGCACTGGCGATGGCGTAGGCCATCGGGTAGCCGATCAGCAAACAGAGGACGGTACTGATCAACGCCATCTTCAACGAGCCAAGGTAGGCGGCGATGTACAACTCGTCGCCGGCCAGCATCGCGTAGTTGCTCAGGTTAAGCAGCAACTGCACTTTTTGGTCGAGGTAGCTGTAGATTTCGGTGTACGGCGGAATGGCCACGTCGGCTTCGGCGAAGCTGATCTTCAGGACGATGAAGAACGGCAGCATGAAGAACAGGAACAGCCAGATGAACGGAACCCCGATGACCAGCTGGCGGCCACCGGGAATTATTCGATTGAGGCGGCGTTTGAATTTGCGCATGTTCATGAGCGAAGTACCACGCCGCTGTCGTCTTCCCAATACACGTACACCTGGTCACCCCAGGTTGGGCGCTGACCGCGCCGCTCGGCATTGGCGACGAAAGACTGGACGATCTTGCCGCTTGGCAGTTCGACGTAGAACACCGAGTGGCCACCGAGGTAGGCGATGTCGTGCACCTTGCCGCTGGACCAGTTGTATTCGCAGGTCGGCATGGTCGGCGTCACCAGCAGTTTTTCCGGACGGATCGCGTAGGTCACGGATTTGTCCTGCACCGACGTGCTGATGCCGTGGCCCACGTAAATCTGACGATCCAGGTCCTTGCAGGTGATGATTGCGTGGCCTTCGGCATCGTCGATCACTTCACCGTCGAAGATGTTGACGTTGCCGATGAACTCGCAGACCAGGCGGCTGGTCGGGGTTTCGTAGATGTCGATCGGGCTGCCGATCTGGGCGATCCAGCCCAGGTGCATGATCGCGATGCGCTCGGCCATGGTCATGGCCTCTTCCTGGTCGTGGGTCACCATGACGCAGGTTACGCCGACCCGCTCGATGATCTCGACAAGCTCAAGCTGCATTTGCGAACGCAGCTTCTTGTCCAGAGCACCCATCGGTTCGTCGAGCAGCAACAGCTTCGGCCGCTTGGCCAGGGAACGCGCCAGGGCCACACGCTGACGCTGGCCACCGGACAACTGATGCGGCTTGCGCTTCGCGTACTGCGTCATCTGAACCAGCTTGAGCATGTCCGCGACACGGGCATCGACTTCAGCTGCGGGGATTTTGTCCTGCTTGAGGCCGAAGGCGATGTTCTGCGCCACGGTCATGTGCGGGAACAAGGCGTAGGACTGGAACATCATGTTGATCGGCCGCTCGTACGGCGGCATGTCGGTGATGTCTACGCCATCGAGGAAAATGCGCCCCTCCGTGGGCCGTTCGAAGCCTGCGAGCATGCGCAGCAACGTGGATTTGCCCGATCCCGAACCGCCGAGCAGGGCGAAAATCTCGCCTTTCTTGATTTCCAGGGACACATCGTCCACGGCAATCGTCTCGTCGAACTTCTTCGTGACCCGGTCGATTTTGACCAACACCTGTTTAGGTGATTGGTCGCCCTCGAGGGCTTTCTTATAGGCGCCGGAGGCAACTGCCATTTACGAAACTCCCAACAAAATTTGCAGTTCGCCCGAGGTGGGCGAACCTTGGATAGTTTGAGCCTTGTAGCTATTTACCCGACTTGACCTTGGTCCAGCTGCGGGTCATCAAACGTTGAATGTTTGGTGGTAACTCGATAGACACGTAAGTCTTGTCGAGGACGGCTTGCGGTGGATAAACCGATTCGTCGGTGCGAATGGACTGTTCCATCAGTGTGTCCGACCCTGGGTTCGGGTTGGCGTAACCCACGTAATCACTGACCTGGGCGATCACCTCGGGTTTCAGCAAATAGTTGATGAAGGCATGGGCTTCCTTGACGTTGGCCGCATCCTTGGGGATCGCCAGCATGTCGAACCAGAGCGCGCCGCCCTCTTTCGGAATCGAGTAGGCGATGTTCATGCCTTTGCCGGCTTCAGCCGCGCGGGCCTTGGCCTGGAACATGTCGCCGGAAAAACCGATCGCGACGCAGATGTCGCCGTTGGCCAGGTCCGCGATGTATTTGGACGAGTGGAAATAGGTCACGTATGGCCGCACCGCCAGCAACTTCGCTTCGGCCTTTTTGTAGTCTTCGGGGTTGGTGCTGTTGGCGTTCAGGCCCATGTAGTTGAGGACCGTGGGCATCATTTCATCGGCAGAGTCGAGGAACGCCACGCCACAGCTGTGCAGTTTCTTGATGTTTTCCGGCTCGAACACCACATCCCAGGAATCGATCTTGTCGAGGCCCAGTACAGCCTTCACTTTGTCGACGTTGTAACCGATGCCGTTGGTGCCCCACAGATACGGCACGGCGTACTGGTTACCCGGATCGTTTTGCTCCAGGCGCTTGAGCAGCACCGGGTCGAGGTTGGCATAGTTGGTGAGCTTGGACTTGTCGAGCTTCTGGAAAGCACCGGCCTTGATCTGCTTGCCGAGGAAGTGGTTGGACGGCACGACCACGTCATAACCGGTACGCCCGGCCAGCAACTTGCCTTCCAGGGTTTCGTTAGAATCGAAAACGTCATAAACCGGTTTGATGCCGGTCTCTTTCTGGAAGTCGGCCAGCGTCGTCGAACCGATGTAGTCCGACCAGTTATAAATATGCACAGTGCCAGCCGCCTGGACACTAACGGCAAGCGTCAGCCCGGCGCCGACCAGCAGTGCATTGCGCAACAAAGAAAAAATAGGCACGTGGAGGTCCTCTAAAATTAGTTGGGCCCAAGTTGCCCCGCGTTACATGACAGCCATGGCTGCCTGGCAACAAAACCGGCGCGCAACTTACCCTCGAAAAACCGTTCCAGCAAACTTTATGAAGATCTGTAGCAGCTGCCGCAGGCTGCGTTCAACTGCGGAGCCGTTGTGCTGTCGAAAAGCGGAGGTCCTTCGGACCTCAACGCAGCCTTCGGCAGCTGCTACAGGGTTTTACTTATTTACCCGATTTGATCTTGGTCCAGCTACGAGTCAGGATCCGCTGGGTCGCGGCCGGCAAGTCGGCAATCGCGTACAGCTTGGCCAGCACGTCTGCCGGCGGGTAGATGCCTGGGTCGGCGGTGATGTCTTTATCGACCAATGCGGTGGCTGCCGCGTTACCGTTCGGGAAGCGTACGGCGTTGGTGATTTCAGCCATGATTTCCGGCTTCTGCAGGAAGGTCATGAACTTGTAGGCGCCTTCGACGTTTTCGGCATCTTTAGGGATGGCGACCATGTCGTAGAAGCTGCCTGCACCTTCTTTCGGAATGTTGTAGCTGACTTTCACCTTGTCACCGGCTTCAGCCGCGCGGGACTTGGCCTGGTAGATGTCACCCGAGTAACCGACGGCCACGCAGATGTTGCCGTTGGCCAGGTCGGAGATGTACTTGGACGAGTGGAAGTAGCCCACCGAAGGACGAATCTTCAGGAACAGTGCTTCGGCTTCGGCCAGTTGTTTTTTGTCCTGGCTGTCGGTTGGATAGCCCAGGTAGTGCAACGCCACCGGAATCATCTCGGTTGGCGAATCGAGGAAACTGATACCGCACGACTTCAGCTTGGCGGCGTTTTCAGGTTTGAAGATCAGGTCCCAGGAATTGGTTGGTGCATCGGCACCCAGTGCTGCCTTGACCTTCTCGGCGTTGAAACCGATGCCTATCGAACCCCACATGTACGGGAAAGCATGTTCGTTGCCCGGGTCGCTCACCGATACCGCTTTGAGCAGGTCAGGGTTCAGGTTCTTCCAGTTAGGCAGCTTGGATTTGTCCAGCTTCTGGTAAACGCCGGCCTTGATTTGCTTGGCCAGGAAGTTGTTCGACGGTACGACGATGTCGTAGCCGGACTTGCCTGCCAGCAACTTGGCTTCCAGGGTTTCGTTACTGTCGAATACGTCGTAAACAACCTTGATCCCCGACTCGGCTTCGAACTTCTTGACGGTATCCGGTGCGATGTAATCGGACCAGTTGTACACGTGAAGAACCTTGTCATCCGCCTGAACTGCGCCCGCCATCACGCCCATCAGGGACATGGCGAGGAGGGTCTTGCCAGCTATCTTCATACCTAATGCCTTCATGGGTAATGCTCCAATTTTTCTTTTTAACCACGTTCTTGTTAACCAAGAGCCAGCGGCCTATTCCTGGGCAGCTAAAAACAACCGGTAGTCTGGCAAGATCCAAGGCAGGCTTTCAAGGAAAGACCCATCCTTTGTTTGCTCTGAGCGAAATGCGAACTTCACACCCCGCTCAGAGCCTAGCACTTAGCCCTGCAATGCACTCAGGGTCAGGTCCAGACACTTGCGTGCCTTGGTCACCAACTCATCGATTTCAGCCGGTGTAATCACCAGTGGCGGAGCGATGATCATGGTGTCGCCGACGGCGCGCATGATCAGGCCGTTTTCGAAGCAGAACGTGCGGCAAATCATGCCAGCGCCCTTGCCTTCGTAACGCTTGCGAGTGGCCTTGTCCTGCACCAGCTCGATCGCCCCCAGCAGCCCCACCCCACGCACTTCCCCCACCAACGGGTGATCGTTCAGTTCCCGTAGACGCTTTTGCAAATAGGGTGCCGTTTCTGCATGAACGCGCTCGATAATTTTTTCTTCGCGCAGGATGCGGATGTTCTCCAGTGCCACCGCAGCGGCCACCGGGTGCCCGGAATAGGTGAAACCGTGGTTGAAATCGCCACCTTCGTTGAGCACCGCAACCACTTCGTCACGCACGATCAGGCCACCCATAGGGATGTAGCCGGACGTCAGGCCTTTGGCGATGGTCATCATGTCGGGTTTGAGGTCGTAGAAATCGGCACCGAACCACTCACCGGTACGGCCGAAACCACAGATCACTTCGTCCGCCACGAACAGGATGTCGTACTTGGCGAGGATTTCCTTGATGCGCGGCCAGTAGGTGTCTGGCGGAATGATCACGCCGCCGGCACCCTGGATCGGCTCGGCAATAAAGGCACCGACGTTGTCCACGCCGACTTCCAGAATCTTCTCTTCCAGCTGATTGGCCGCCCAGATACCGAACTCTTCCGGTGTCATCTCGCCGCCTTCAGCAAACCAGTACGGCTGCGCGATGTGGACGATGCCCGGGATCGGCAAGTCGCCTTGTTCGTGCATGTAGGTCATGCCACCCAGGCTCGCGCCCGCCACGGTGGAACCGTGATAGCCGTTCTTGCGGCTGATGATGACTTTCTTCTTCGGCTGGCCTTTGATCGCCCAGTAGTGACGAACCATACGCAGCATGGTGTCGTTGCCTTCGGAACCGGAACCGGTGAAGAACACGTGGTTCATGCCTTGTGGCGCGATGTCGGCGATGGCTTTGGCCAGTTCCAGCACCGGCGGGTGAGCCGTCTGGAAGAACAGGTTGTAGTAAGGCAGTTCGCGCATTTGTTTACTGGCGGCATCGGCCAGTTCATCGCGACCGTAGCCGATCGCCACGCACCACAGGCCGGCCATGCCGTCGAGGATCTTGTTGCCTTCGCTGTCCCAGAGGTAAACGCCCTTGGCGCTGGTGATGATCCGCGGGCCTTTCTCTTTCAGCTGCTTGAAATCGCTGAACGGCGCCAGGTGGTGATCGTTGCTCAGGGTTTGCCATTCACGGGTTTGCGGGTTGTTGCTGGTCATGCGAATTCTCCTAAGATTTTCAGTGAGAGCGCCGCCAAGTGCAGCGGCGCCCGGCGCATCAGACGGCGAAGAGCAGGAATTCCCGCTCCCACGAACTGATCACGCGCTTGAAGTTTTCATGCTCGGCCCGCTTGACCGCGACGTAGCCAGTGATGAATTTCTTGCCCAGGTATTTCTCGATAGTCGCGCTGTGTTCCATGCGTTCCAGCGCGTCTTCGATGGTCAGTGGCAGGCGCAGGTTGCGGCGTTCATAGCCACGGCCCACCACCGGCGCACTCGGATTGATGCCTTCGACCATGCCGATGTAACCGCAGAGCAGGCTCGCGGCAATCGCCAGGTACGGGTTGGCGTCGGCGCCCGGCAGGCGGTTTTCCACCCGACGGTTTTGCGGTCCGGCATCCGGAACCCGCAGGCCCACGGTGCGGTTCTCTTCGCCCCACTCCACGTTCACCGGTGCCGAGGTGTCCGGCAGGAAGCGGCGGAACGAGTTCACGTTCGGCGCGAACAGCGGCAACAGCTCGGGGATCAGTTTCTGCAAACCACCGATGTGGTTCAGGAACAACTGGCTCATGCTCCCGTCTTCATTGGAGAAGACGTTCTTGCCGGTTTCAATGTCGATGATGCTCTGGTGCAAGTGCATCGCGCTGCCCGGCTCGCCAGTCATGGGCTTGGCCATGAAGGTGGCGGCCACGTTGTGCTTGAGCGCGGCTTCGCGCATGGTGCGCTTGAACACCAGGATCTGGTCGGCCAGGGACAGGGCATCGCCGTGACGGAAGTTGATTTCCATCTGCGCCGTGCCGTCCTCGTGAATCAGCGTGTCGAGGTCCAACTCCTGCAATTCGCACCAGTCGTAGACGTCTTCGAACAGCGGATCGAATTCGTTCGCCGCTTCAATCGAGAAGGACTGGCGGCCGGTTTCCGGGCGACCTGAACGGCCAATCGGCGGTTGCAACGGGAAGTCCGGGTCTTCGCAGCGCTTGGTCAGGTAGAACTCCATTTCTGGCGCCACGATCGGCTGCCAGCCCTTGTCGGAATAGAGTTTCAGCACCTTTTTGAGCACGTTGCGCGGCGACAGCTCGATCGGGTTGCCTTGCTTGTCGTAGGTGTCGTGGATCACCTGAGCGGTGGGCTCGATGGCCCAAGGCACAAGGAATACCGCGTTCTGGTCGGGGCGGCAGATCATGTCGATGTCGGCCGGGTCGAGCAGTTCGTAATAGATGTCGTCTTCGACATAGTCGCCGGTCACGGTCTGCAACAGAACGCTCTCGGGCAGGCGCATGCCTTTTTCGGCAATGAACTTGTTGGTCGGCGAAATCTTGCCCCGGGTGATCCCGGTCAAGTCGGCGATCATGCATTCGACTTCTGTGATCTTGTGGTCTTTCAACCAATCGGTGAGCTGGTCGAGGTTGTTACTCATAAATGCCTCTTAGGCTTGGTTTCCTGACTCTATAAGTCAGGCATTGTTTGACGCATCGGCGTCGCGTTGTAATGCGCGCTTACGGCAGGCATCGCCAAATGCCTGGAAGATCGCAAGGTAATCCGGGTTTGAGCTTACCTGCCATTCGGGATGCCATTGCACTCCCAAAGCAAAACCTTTGCCCTGCGGGACCGAGACTGCCTCGATCAACCCGTCAGGAGCCAAGGCCTCGACGCAAAGGCCCGGTGCCAGACGTTCAACGCCCTGACCATGAATCGAATTGACATGTATCTCGCTCGCCAGGCCCAGACCTGCGAGCACACCACCCGGTTGAATGTGCACCGGGTGACTTGGCGCATACTGTCCTTCGAGCGGTAGGCTATCGTCTTCACGGTGATCCATGAATGGACCGGCTTCGTGGACTTTTTGATGCAGGCTGCCGCCGAACGCCACATTCATTTCCTGGAAGCCGCGGCAAATACCGAGCACGGGAATACCGGCCTCGACTGCGGCGCGGATCAACGGGAGAGTGGTGGCATCGCGTGCAGAATCATGAGCAGTGCCCGGCGCGCTGGCGGGGCCGCTATAGTGAAACGGTTCTATATTGGAAGGAGAGCCTGTAAAGAGGATGCCATCCAGACCGTCCAGAATATCGGACGGTGCCAGCAAATCGGCCAGGGACGGAAGAATCACCGGCAGGCCCTTGGCCGCTGAGGCCACGGCGCGGACGTACTTGTCGCCACTGATGTGATAAGCATGCAGACCGATCTGCTTAGAGCAGGCGGTGACGCCGATTAACGGCAGGCGAGACATGAAGCACCCCGGTATTATTGGTGTTATGGGTTTGAATCGAGCTTAGCCTTGTTCATTTTTTTACACAACACCCCCGTAAAAAATACAACACGGCCCGCTCAAATGTGCGGGTGCCAAGATGGTCAAAGGCAAAAAAACGCCCCAAAGTGCCTCAAAAAAGCCCTGCGAGCGCTTTTTTAGGGCAAAAAAGGCCTTACTTGACTTCGGCATGCCGTTCGGGTTGACTGGAATCCGAAGAGATCAATGATTGATATTTTTAACAACAAAGGTGTTGCATCATGTCGGTACCCCCGCGTGCCGTTCAGCTTAACGAAGCGAACGCGTTCCTTAAGGAACATCCTGAGGTTCTGTACGTTGACCTTCTGATTGCGGATATGAATGGTGTGGTGCGCGGCAAGCGCATTGAACGCACCAGCCTCCACAAGGTTTACGAGAAAGGCATCAACCTGCCGGCCTCTCTATTTGCTCTGGATATCAATGGCTCGACGGTGGAAAGCACCGGTCTGGGTCTGGACATCGGCGATGCTGACCGAATCTGCTATCCAATCCCTGACACCCTGTGCAACGAGCCTTGGCAGAAGCGCCCTACCGCGCAACTGTTAATGACCATGCACGAACTTGAAGGTGAACCTTTCTTCGCGGATCCCCGTGAAGTTCTGCGTCAAGTTGTTGCCAAGTTCGACGAGATGGGTCTGACCATCTGCGCCGCGTTCGAACTGGAGTTCTACCTGATCGACCAGGAGAACGTGAACGGTCGCCCACAACCGCCTCGCTCGCCGATCTCCGGCAAGCGCCCGCATTCGACACAGGTTTACCTGATCGACGACCTCGACGAATACGTCGACTGCCTCCAGGACATTCTGGAAGGTGCGAAAGAGCAAGGCATCCCTGCCGACGCGATCGTCAAGGAAAGTGCCCCGGCGCAGTTCGAAGTGAACCTGCACCACGTTGCCGACCCGATCAAGGCCTGCGACTACGCGGTCCTGCTCAAGCGTCTGATCAAAAACATCGCCTACGACCATGAGATGGATACCACCTTCATGGCCAAGCCTTACCCGGGCCAGGCGGGCAACGGTCTGCACGTCCATATCTCGATTCTTGATAAAGATGGCAAAAACATTTTTGCCAGTGAGGATCCCGAGCAGAACGCCGCACTGCGTCACGCGATCGGCGGTGTGCTCGAGACCCTACCGGCGCAGATGGCTTTCCTCTGCCCGAACGTCAACTCCTACCGTCGTTTCGGCGCACAGTTCTACGTGCCGAATGCACCGTGCTGGGGTCTGGACAACCGTACTGTTGCGGTGCGTGTGCCGACTGGTTCCGCCGACGCGGTCCGTCTGGAACACCGCGTTGCCGGTGCCGATGCCAACCCGTACCTGCTGATGGCTTCGGTCCTGGCAGGCGTGCACCACGGCCTGACCAACAAGATCGAGCCAGGCGCACCCGTGGAAGGCAACTCCTACGAGCAGAACGAGCAAAGCCTGCCGAACAACCTGCGCGATGCATTGCGCGAGCTGGACGACAGCGAAGTCATGGCCAAGTACATCGATCCGAAATACATCGATATCTTCGTCGCGTGTAAAGAGAGCGAGCTGGAGGAGTTCGAACACTCCATCTCCGACCTCGAGTACAACTGGTACCTGCATACCGTGTAAGCGGTTGCAGTAAAAACAACGCCGCAGGCTTCACAGCTTGCGGCGTTTTTATGTCCGAACACTAACTTTGTGGCGAGGGGATTTAGCGAACGTCGCACCGCCCCGTTGGGTCGCGAAGCGGCCCCAAAGTCTGCAGCTGTGGTGTTTCAGGGGTATCGCGTACAAAGGTTTTGCGACTGCTTCGCAGCCGAACGGGGATAAATCCCCTCGCCACAGGGGTAATCGTCGCTATATGGATCTGCGTACAATGCCCGCTGCCCCGCAGGAGACTTCAATGACCCGACTCGCCACCCCACGCAAGCCCCGCGCCCGCAGCCAGGCCCGGATCGATTCGATACTCGATGCCGCCCGCACGCTGCTGGCTGCCGAGGGCGTGGCCAGCCTGTCGATCTATAGCGTCGCCGAACGCGCGGAGATCCCGCCCTCCTCCGTCTACCATTTCTTCGCCAGCGTCCCGGCGCTGCTCGAAGCCCTGACGGCCGACGTCCACGCGGCATTCCGTGCCTGCCTGCAAGCGCCCATCGACCACGACGCCCTCCACGGCTGGCGTGATCTGTCGCGACTGGTGGAACAACGCATGCTCGCGATCTACAGCGACGATGCCGCCGCCCGCCAGCTCATTCTTGCCCAGCACGGTTTGACCGAAGTCACCCAGGCCGACCGTCAGCACGACATCGAACTCGGCGACCTGATGCACAAACTCTTCGATCATCACTTCGAATTGCCGAAGCTTCCGACCGACGTCGATGTGTTTGCCCTGGCCATGGAGCTCGGCGACCGCGTCTATGCGCGCTCGGTGCAACAACACGGACAGATCACCCCACGCATGGCCGAAGAAGGCATGCGGGTATTCGATGCTTATCTGGGCCTGTATTTGCCGCCCTACCTGTCCAAGCGCGACGCATAACGCAACGAGGTGTTCATGGCGAACGTTCCAGACAACTACCTTGGCGTGTGGCAACGACGCCTGATCAAGTTCCAGTCGGGGCGCGTCGACAGCGAAACGGCTGTGTACTGGCTGCAAACCCCGCGTTTGTTTGCCGACCTGCGCATCCCGCCGGCAACACTTGCGGCGCTGCCGCTGGAGCAACTGAGTCACGCTGACTTGCTGACCCTGAGCGAGCAAAAAGGCTTCGCTGGCGTAACCGAGGTCAACGGAGACATTTGCCAGTGGCATCGCAAACTCGACTATCAGCCGGTCAGCACCGAAGAAGACATCGGGCGCATGCATTTCGAAACCAGCGAGCGCCTGATCGAAACCGCCCTGGACGACAGCTACTACGAGATCTGGGAGCGGCTGCCGGACTCTCGCGGCACCTGTCGCGGCCAGTGGTTGCAGGCGGTCGATGATCCAGCGCGCGTTGCCTGCCTGGTGCTGGCCGGTGACTACTTTCTGTTCGCCGCCAGCCGTGCCGTTGCGCTGAATCCCGGCGGCCATTTGCGTGAACACATCGACTTGGCCACCGTACAAGAACGGCTCGCCTGCGAACTTTCCTTTGGCCGTCACCACGCCGGACAATCGCCGTGGCACATCGACTATTCCACACTGCCGATGCAGGTCGGCCAGCCACTGTTGCCGGCAGACATCGATCCAAACGCCAGCGAGCTATTCAGCGACCCACGCCTGTTGTCTTCACTCGGCACCTATGCGCCCGTAGCCGGTTGGCGCTGCGCACCCGAGCCCTGAACACCCGAGCATAAAAAACCCCGAAGGGTTCACGCCCTTCGGGGTTGTGCGCAATGCATGCGCTTACAACTTGGCGATCGACACCTCGGTGGATTTCACAAACGCGATCACTTCGCTGCCGACCACCAGTTCCAGCTCTTTCACAGAGCGAGTGGTGATCACCGAGGTGACGATGCCGGATGCGGTCTGTACGTCGATTTCGGACAGCACGTCGCCGAGCACGATTTCCTTGATGGAGCCTTTGAACTGGTTACGAACGTTGATGGCTTTGATCGTCATGATGTTGATTCCTGTCGTTGGATAAGGCTTGAGTTATTGAGCCCAGCGCAATTGCGTGGGCAATGGTGAAACAGGTTCTGGTGCCGGCGGTTCGCCGGGCAACGCCAGCACGCGATTGAGGACTTCGGTTTCCAGCGCCGCCAGCCGATGGGAGCCGCGAACCCGAGGGCGCGGCAACTCAACGTGCAGGTCGAGGCCGACTTCGCCCTCTTCGATCAGGATCACCCGATCGGCAATCGCCACCGCTTCACTGACATCATGGGTGACCAGCAACACGGTGAAACCGTGCTTCTGCCAGAGCCGTTCGATCAGCTGCTGCATTTCAATTCGGGTCAGGGCATCCAGTGCGCCCAGCGGTTCGTCCAGCAACAGCAACCGCGGTTGATGGATCAGCGCGCGGGCCAGGGCCACGCGTTGCTTCTGGCCGCCGGACAAGGCCGCCGGCCACTCATTGGCGCGGTCGGCCAGACCGACTGACTCCAAGGCTTCCAGCGCTTGTGGACGCCAGTTGCCCTTGAGCCCGAGGCCGACGTTGTCGATGACCTTTTTCCATGGCAGCAAACGCGCTTCCTGGAACATCAATCGGGTGTCTTCCCGCGCATCACTCAGCGGCGCGGAGCCCGCGAGCAATTCACCGCCCGTGGGTTTGTCGAGACCGGCGAGCAAGCGCAGCAAGGTACTTTTGCCGCAACCGCTACGACCGACCACGGCGACAAACTGACCGGCCGGGATGTGCAGATCGATCTCGCGCAGCACTTGCCGCGAGCCGAAGGTTTTTTGCAGTTTGCGCACCACCAGCGGAATCCCGCGCAGCAGGCGTGGAGGTTGTTGAGCCGTCATGCCGCACCTCCTTTAACAACCTGATAGGCCGGGTGCCAGCGCAACCACACGCGTTCAAGTCCACGGGCCGCGAGGTCGGCGAGTTTGCCGAGCACGGCGTACAAAAGAATCGCCAGTACCACCACGTCAGTCTGCAAGAACTCCCGGGCATTCATCGCCAGGTAGCCGATGCCGGAGCTGGCGGAAATGGTTTCCGCGACGATCAACGTCAGCCACATGAAGCCCAGCGCAAACCGCACGCCGACCAGAATCGAAGGCAGCGCGCCCGGCAGAATCACCTGACGGAACAGGCTGAAACCGGACAAGCCATAACTGCGGGACATTTCCACCAACGCGGGATCGACGTTGCGAATGCCGTGATAGGTGTTGAGGTAGATCGGGAACAACGTGCCCAACGCCACCAGGAAAATCTTCGCCGACTCGTCGATGCCGAACCATAGGATCACCAGTGGAATCAGCGCCAGGTGAGGCACGTTGCGGATCATCTGCACCGAGCTGTCGAGCAGGCGTTCGCCCCATTTCGACAGGCCGGTGATGAAGCCAAGCGCCAGACCGATGCTGCCGCCGATGGTGAAGCCCAGCGCCGCGCGCCAGCCGCTGATTGCCAGGTGCGTCCAGATTTCACCGCTGCGCACCAGGCTGACGCCGGCTTCGATGACGGCGATTGGCGCTGGCAGAATCCGCGTCGACAACCAGCCCGCCGACACCGACAACTGCCACACCGCCAGCAGCAACACCGGCAACGCCCAGGGCGCAAGGTTATGGATAAGTCTCTTCATGGCGCGCCTCAGCTCTGCGACGCGGCTTTGGGGAGGATGTCGTTGGCGACCATCTCACCAAACGGGCTGACGTAACCGGCGCTTTTCGGCAACTCTGGACGCTCGATGTCCAGGTGCGGGAACAGCAACTCGGCAACGCGGTAAGACTCTTCCAGGTGTGGATAACCGGAGAAGATGAACGTGTCGATGCCCAGGTCCGCGTATTCCTTCACGCGGGCGGCCACGGTCGGACCGTCGCCCACTAATGCTGTACCGGCACCGCCACGCACCAGGCCGACACCGGCCCACAGGTTGGGACTGACTTCCAGGTTGTCACGGCTGCCGCCATGCAGCGCGGCCATGCGCTGCTGGCCCACCGAGTCGAAGCGCGCCAGAGAAGCCTGGGCGCGAGCGATGGTTTCGTCATCCAGATGAGAGATCAGCCGATCCGCCGCTTGCCAGGCTTCGGCATTGGTTTCACGAACGATCACATGCAAACGAATGCCGAAGCGCACGGTGCGCCCGAGCTTCGCGGCTTTGGCGCGTACTTGTTCGATCTTCTCGGCAACAGCGGCCGGAGGTTCGCCCCAGGTCAGGACCATTTCGACCTGCTCTGCCGCAAGGTCTTGCGCCGCTTCCGAAGAACCACCGAAGTACAGCGGCGGGCGCGGTTGCTGGATCGGCGGGTAGAGCAACTTCGCGCCCTTCACGCTGATGTGCTGACCGTCGTAATCGACGGTTTCGCCTTCCAGCACGCGGCGCCAGATGCGGGTGAATTCCACCGAGGCTTGATAGCGCTCTTCGTGAGTCAGGAACAAACCGTCGCCGGCCAATTCTTCCGGATCACCGCCGGTTACCAGGTTGAACAACGCACGGCCGCCGGACAGACGATCCAGCGTCGCAGCCTGACGCGCTGCCACCGTCGGGGAAATGATCCCGGGGCGCAGGGCGACGAGGAACTTCAGACGCTGGGTCACCGGGATCAGCGACGCCGCCACCAGCCACGAGTCTTCGCAGGAGCGACCAGTGGGAATCAGCACCCCGCCGAAGCCCAGGCGATCCGCCGCCTGAGCGACTTGTTGCAGATAACCGTGGTCGACGGCGCGAGCGCCTTCGGCGGTGCCAAGGTAATGGCCGTCGCCGTGGGTAGGCAGGAACCAGAAGATATTGAGGCTCATGGAGTGGTCTCCTTAGGGATTCGAATTACTGAGCTTTGGCAACGGCCGCCGGTGGCGTCCAGATCACGTCTTTGATGCTCAGCGGCTTTGGAATCAACTTGAGCTGGTAGAAGCTGTCGGCGATTTTCTGTTGCGCAGCGACCACTTCAGGCGTGAGGAACAACGCGCCGTAGCCCTGGCGTTTCACCGAAGTCAGGGTGATGTCCGCCGGCAGGCCGAGCAGTGGCGAGACTTGTTTGGTCACGTCTTCCGGATTGGCCTTGGACCATTCGCCGACAGCGCGCACTTCTTCCACGAGGGTCTTGATCACCTCAGGATTTTTCTGCGCGTATGGCTTGGTCGCCAGGTAGAACTGATGGTTGTCGACGATGCCTTGGCCATCACGCAGGGTGCGTGCCTGCAACTGTTGTTCGGCGGCGGCCTGGTACGGGTCCCAGATCACCCAGGCATCGACGCTGCCACGTTCGAACGCGGCGCGGGCATCGGCCGGCGGCAGGAATACGGTCTGGATGTCGGTGTATTTGAGGCCGGCATCTTCCAGTGCGCGGACCAGCAGGTAGTGAACGTTGGAGCCTTTGTTCAGGACGACTTTCTTGCCCTTGAGGTCCTGCACCGATTTGATCGCCGAGTCCTTCGGCACCAGGATCGCTTCGCTGTGAGGCGCAGGCGGTTCGTAGGCGACGTAGAGCAGATCGGCGCCGGCTGCTTGAGCGAATACCGGTGGCGTTTCACCGGTAACGCCGAAGTCGATGGAGCCGACGTTCAGGCCTTCGAGCAGTTGCGGGCCGCCGGGGAATTCAGTCCATTGCACGTCCACGCCTTGGGCGGCGAGGCGTTTTTCCAAAGTCCCTTTGGCTTTGAGCAGCACCAGGGTGCCGTACTTTTGATAACCGATCCGAAGAGTCTCGGCTTGAGCTTGAGTAATGGCGCCGAAGGTTACAGCCGCAGCAAACAGAGCGACCAGACCACGACGCAAAATGACAGTGCGCATGGCGCTCTCCTTTTTGCAGTTGGGTTTTGGCTGCACCTGCTTGGCCGTTGGCGGCTGAGTAAGGTGAGTACTTCTAATTCGGGTGAGGCTTAAATGCTCCAGCGAGCACTCAACAAACGTTCATTCAACAGGTTCGGATCGATCGGCTTGGGCCGTCGGGCCATGGCGCTGAAAAACAGCTCCAGCGATTCACTCAGTCTTTCTTCCAGCTCCGGTGCCAACTGCGCCTGGACGCTGCCTTCGCCGTAAGCGATCTGGCTGTCTACGGCGAAAATCCCGTGGAGCATTTCCTGGGCCTTCAACGCCGACAACACAGGCTTGAGCGCGTAATCCACCGCCAGCATGTGGGCGATGCTGCCGCCGGTGGCCATTGGCAACACCACCTTGTGGGCCAGGGCGCGTTCGGGCAGCAAATCCAGCACGGTTTTCAATGCGCCGGAGAACGACGCTTTGTAGACCGGCGTGGCGATCAGCAGGCCATCGGCGTTTTCAATCTGCTGCAGCAGGTCGATCACCTTCGGGCTGTCGAAGCGTGCATGCAGCAAGTCTTCGGCCGGGAAGTCCCGCACCTGGTAACTCACCACTTCCACACCTTGCTCCTGCAACCAGCGTTGGGAGCGTTCCAGAAGCACCCCGGAACGGGAGCGTTGGCTGGGACTGCCACCGAGTGAGACGACCAGCATTCAGAGGATTCCTTGAACGGTGTTGGCGATTCGCGGTTTGCGATCTCGCTTTGATGGAAGTGACCTTAACAGGTGATTGTTATATCCATAAATCATATTTATTCATTTGGTTATTCTTTACTGATCTATACGTAATGTCTTTTCCCAGGCAAAAAAATAGGCCGTAAAAACGGCCTGAAATCCCCTGCTTTGTGGATACGGTTCAAACTGAACTCTGCGGTGCGCCTGGTATGCCGTCATCGCGAGCAAGCTCGCTCCCACAGGTAAAACGCGATCCAATGTGGGAGCGAGCTTGCTCGCGATAGCGATTTGAGCCACACCGCCAAGGTTAAATGGTTTACCTGTTCGGCTGTGGCGTCAGACGCAGGTACGGCTTCACCGCGCGATAGCCCTTGGGAAAGCGTTTCTTGATTTCATCTTCGTCCTTGAGCGACGGCACGATCACTACTTCATCACCGTCCTGCCAGTTGGCCGGGGTGGCCACCTTGTAGTTGTCGGTGAGTTGCAGCGAGTCGATCACCCGCAGAATTTCATGGAAGTTACGGCCGGTGCTCGCCGGGTAGGTCATGGTCAGCCGTACCTTTTTGTTCGGGTCGATCACGAACAGCGAGCGTACGGTCAGGGTGTCGTTGGCGTTCGGGTGGATCAGGTCGTAGAGGTCCGAGACCTTGCGGTCGGCGTCGGCGAGGATCGGGAAGTTGACGAGGGTGTTCTGGGTTTCGTTGATGTCTTCGATCCACTTGTGGTGCGAGTCCACCGGGTCCACGGACAGGGCAATGGCTTTCACACCGCGCTGGGCAAACTCGTCCTTGAGCTTGGCAGTGAAGCCCAACTCCGTGGTGCACACCGGGGTGAAGTCCGCCGGGTGGGAAAACAGCACGCCCCAGCTATCGCCCAGCCATTCGTGGAAACGGAGGGTACCGGCGCTGGAATCCTGTTCAAAGTCGGGGGCGATATCGCCCAGTCTGAGGCTCATGGTGCTGCTCCTGGTGAGTGCTTGTTGAGGTCAACTGTGCCTGCATTTCTTATTCGTTAAAAAGAATAAATATCGATTTGTTTAGATCTTAAATGAATATTAAAAATGTGTTCACTGGACCTCGGCAGCGGTCAGGACGACTATCGCCCACAAGGTTCGAGAAGGCCTTGAGTTGCTGCACAAAGAGGGAAATGTCGAGGAGGGTTTACGGGGGTGAGCCTGACTTGAAAACGCAAAAGCCCCGCCCGGCGAGATGCCGGGCGGGGCTTTTTTTCAGCGGTTACGCGAGCGCTATTACAACAGCGGGATCGAGTAGCTGACGATCAGACGGTTTTCGTCCTGGTCGCGTTGGCCTGGGACGTCGTTGCGCCACATGGCGTTTTTCCACGTGAGGCCCAGGTTTTTCAGTGGGCCTTCCTGGACTACGTATGCCAGGGTCAGGTCGCGTTCCCATTCGGAACGGCCGGAGCCGGCCACTGCGGTGCTGGAGCTGCTGATGGTGTCGATGTTGTCACCGCGCAGGTAAACGATGCCGGCAGTGGCGCCTGGCAAGCCAACCTTGGCGAAGTCATACGAGTAGCGAGCTTGCCAGGTACGTTCGCCGGCACGGGCGAACTTGGCAATCTGCGAATCGGTAATGATGTAAGCCGACGAGCCATCACCCTGGTTCAACCAAGGGAAATCGCTGCTACCGTTGCTGACCTGGTAACCGCCACCAAAGGTGTGACCGGCAACGGAGTACAGGAACAGGCCGCTGTAAAGGTTGTTGTCAACTTTGCCCCGACCAGCGCGGAAGCCCTGATAGTTACCGGAGCTGTAGTAAGTCGAGTCGTTGCCGTTGGCACCATCGTCAGAGCTGTTGAAGTAACGCAAGTCAGACTTCAGCACACCAGGACCGATCGACCAGTTGTGAACCAGACCCAGGAAGTGTTGCTTGTAGAAATCTTCCAGGTTGCCGTAGTAGTACTGGGCAGTCAGGTCTTTGGTGATTTTGTAGTCGCCACCACCGTAGATGAACTTGTTGCTGTCACGACCGGATGCAGTACGACCGTTAGCACCAGCGATCGACAACTCTTCGTTGTTGCTGGAGTTACGACCCTTTACGTGCTCGATCTGACCCCCGACCAGTGTCAGGTCCTTGATCTCGTTCGAAGTGACCTGACCGCCCTGGAAGGTTTGCGGCAGCAGACGACCGTCGTTGGTCACGATCACCGGCAGTTTTGGCTGCAGGGTGCCCAATTTCAGTTCGGTCTGGGAAATCTTGGCTTTGGCAGTCAGGCCCAGGCTGGAGAAGTTATCAACTGCTTCGCCGTTGGACTTGCTTGGAAAAACAGTACCGCCATAAGAACCATAGTTCGTGGCAGTTGCAGGGCTCGCACCATTAGTGCCACCGCCGGAATCCAGACGCACGCCCAACAGGCCGATAGCATCGATACCAAAGCCGACGGTGCCCTGGGTGTAGCCGGAGATGAAGCGCAGGTCGAAGCCTTGGCCCCATTCTTCGTTCTTGTTCTGGGCGCCGGCAGCTTTGGTGCCCGAATCACGGTTATCGTTATTGATGTAGAAGTTACGCAGCCCCAAAGTAGCTTTGCTGTCTTCGATGAAACCGGCGGCGCCTGCCTGCTGCGCCAAAACCCCTACGGCCACAGCCAGGGCCAAGGTGGACTTGTTCATTTGTTTCGCTCCTATCGTTTCTAATTTTTGAGGTCCTGGGTCGAATGCCCTGGATCCTGAAATACTCGGTTAGTGCCAGACCGTGTGAGTACGGCGATGGCCTGACCCTGTGATTTTTGCCCGCATGATAAACACAAAAAGAATTATTTCATTAGTTTTCATGCCATCCAGGAATATAGCTTCGCGCTATTACTCGGAGTCGGGACCCAAGGTATCGGCTCGTATGCCACCCACTTTAGGCGTTTGGCTTAAAAGCTAAAAAGAATAAAAAATTACTACGTAAGCTCTAATTGGAATATTGAGAAACACAAAAAAACCTCGCTTACAGGCGAGGCTTTTCCGGTGGCTTTTAGAGGAAGCTGTAGGTGTAGTTGAAGATCAGACGGGTCTGGTCAACATCGGGGTTGTTGGAGACTTCACTCCCACGGTAGACGCCATTACGCACCGTCACGCCGAAGCCTTTAAGGGCGCCCTGCTGGATGGTGTAGTCGATCCGCATGTCGCGTTCCCACTCGGACGAATCAGGACCACTACCGTTCGTTGCTTTGATGTTGTCGCCGTGCAGGTAGGCAATAGAGGTTTTCAGGCCCGGCACACCCAGCGCAGCGAAGTCATAGGAGTACTGGCCGAAGGTCGTGTTTTCACCGGCACGGACAAAGCCGTTAATCATGGCGTCGGTGAACAGGTAGAAGCTCGCGCCACCGTTCGCTTCCGGACGACCATTGCCATCCACAACATTGCCCTGGTTCAGGTAGACGAAACCGCCGTCATCGTTGACGCGCTGGTGACCGAGCAGGAATGCGTTGCCACCCAAGGTGTAGGTGAACATGGCGCTCCAGGTCTTGTTATCGACCTCGCCCGGAGTCCTGGCAAAACCGTTGTTGTTATTGAAGCGGTAGCCGGCGTCGCCGTTCTTGCCAACGGAGCTGCTGTCAAAATAGCGCAAGTCTGTCTTGAAGGACTGGTTGGCATCGATCGGGAAAACGTGAATCAGGCCAAGGAAGTCCTGTTTGTAGTAATCCTTCAGATTCGAGTGGTAGTACTGCAGGGTAAGGTCCTTGGTGACCTTCCAGTCAGCACCGGCGTAACGGAACTGATTGCTGTCCTGAGTACCGCCAGCCACGGCCAGGCCGGTGGAGTTTGAAGAGGCGCGACCCGCCGAGTGTTCCAACTGACCCGCGTTGAGGGTCACGTTGTCGATTTCCTTCGAGGTGATGGTGCCACCGTCAAAGGTCTGTGGCAGCAGGCGGCTGTCGTTCGCTACCAGAATCGGCATGTTCGGTTGGAGAGCGCCACCCAAGTGGGCTTCGGTCTTCGAGAAGCGAGCCTTGACGTTAGCCGCCGCACGGCTCCACTCGTCCACGGCCGAATGGTCGGTGTCGCTTGGGAAGAAAGTGTTGGGGTCAGGGTGATGGCCCTTGCCACCGTCCAGATGGATACCCACGAGGGCCTGGGCGTCTATACCGAAGCCGACAGTACCTGGGGTGAAACCTGACAGATAATCGAACTTGAGGCCTTCAGCGGTCTCTCTCTGATCCGCACCGCCTTCTCGGTTATCGTTGTTGTAATACATGGTGCGAGAACTGACGGAAGCCTTGCTGTCTTCCAGGAAACCCGCGGCGCCTGCCTGCTGCGCCAAAACCCCGACGGCCACGGCCACACCCAGAGCCAAGGTGGACTTGTTCATTGTTTCGCTCCTCTCGTTTCTAATTCTTGTGTTCTTGGTCCTGGGTCGTATGCCCGGGATCCTAAGATCCGCGATTAGCGCCAGACCGTGACCCACAAGTCAATCGTAACTTTGTGTGTCTACGACCATGGTCTAATCCCCAATAAATTCCTTCCTTGTCGGGCCATAAACCCAAAAAGAATCACCCAATTCTTTTTCATACCATTTAGGAATTTAGCTCCGCACTACCGCTTGAGCCGGGACACAGGCACCGGCACCGGCTCATAAGCTAATTCCTAAATGGTATTTGTTAGCCTTTTTTTAGATCGATTAGCTTTGATGCAATTCACGATCAATCCCTATCGAAAGGCAGCGCCATGACGACCAAACGCGCACTATCCGGTCCAATTGTTACAGTTTGTGTATCGCTAATAATATCTTTTAGCGCTCACGCGGCGAACCTCACGATCGGTTATCAAACCGGCATCGACCCCAGCAAAGTCCCCCAGGCAGACGGACTGTACGAGAAAACCATAGGCCAGAAAATTGACTGGCGTCGTTTCAATAGCGGCCCGGAAGTGGTTACGGCCATTGCTTCCGGCGATGTGCAGATTGGCAACCTCGGCTCAAGTCCGCTGGCGGCCGCTGCTTCGCGCAATCTTCCGATCGTTACGTTCATTGTTTCCGCCCAGATCAACGCCGCCGAAGCACTGGTGGTGCGTAATGGCAGCGGCATCGATAAACCGGAAGATCTGATCGGCAAGACCATCGCCACACCTTTCGTTTCAACCTCCCACTACAGTTTGCTGGGTGCGTTGAAGCACTGGGGCCTGGATGCCTCGAAAGTCAAAGTGGTGAATTTGCAACCGGCGGAAATCGCGGCGGCGTGGAAGCGTGGTGACATCGATGGGGCGTTTGTCTGGTCACCCGCGCTGGGGGAAATTCGCAAGACCGGCAAGACTCTGACCGACGCTGCACAGGTCGGCCAATGGGGTGCTCCGACCTTCGAGGTCTGGGTCGCGCGCAAGGATTACGCCGAGAAACACCCAGAGGTTGTGGCCAAATTCGCCAAGGTCACGCTGGACTCGTTCGCCGACTATGCCGCGCATAAAGACAGCTGGACCGCTGACTCGGTACCGGTGCAAAAAATCGCCAAACTGACCGGTGCCAATGCCGTTGATGTACCGGAGTTGCTGGCCGGTTCCACGTTCCCGGATGCTAAAGCCCAACAGACCACCGCGCTGCTGGAAGGCGGCACGGCCAAGGCGATTGGCGAGACGGCAAAGTTCTTGAAGGAACAAGGGAAGGTTGAAACGGTACTGCCGGATTATTCGCCCTATGTCAGTGCGAAGTTTGTGCAGGAGTAACGCAACATCCGTGTAGGAGCTGCCGCAGGCTGCGATCTTTTGACTTTTAGCGATCTTTCTATCGCCGGAAGATCAAAAGATCGCAGCCTGCGGCAGCTCCTACAGGGGCACCGCGATTACAAGGTTTTTTCGAAGATCTTAGAATTACGCTGATAGTTGTACAGCGACGCCCGCGCTGATGGCAGACGTTCAACACTGCTCGGCACGAAACCACGCTCGCGAAACCAGTGAGCGGTCCGGGTCGTCAGTACGAACAAGGTTTTCAACCCCTGCGCCCGGGCGCGGGTTTCGATGCGCTCCAGCAATTCATCACCACGACCGCCATGGCGATACTCCGGGTTCACCGCCAGACACGCCAACTCCCCCGCATCCGAATCAGCAATCTGATACAGCGCCGCACACGCGATGATCATGCCTTCGCGTTCGACCACACTGAACTGCTCGATCTCACGCTCCAGCACCTCACGGGAACGCCGCACCAGAATGCCCTGCTCTTCCAGCGGGCTGATCAAATCCAGCAAACCACCGACGTCTTCGATGGCCGCTTCGCGCACAATCTCGAATTGCTCCTGGGCCACCAGCGTACCGCCACCGTCACGGGTGAACAGTTCGGTCAGCAGCGCGCCGTTTTCGGCGTAGCTGACGATATGACTGCGCGCCACGCCGCCGCGGCAGGCCTCAGCGGCCGCATCCAACAGCTCAGCTTGATAGTTGCTGCCCAGGCGCTGCAGATGCGCCGGCACTTGTTGCGGACGCAACTCACGAACCAGACGACCGTTTTCATCGATCAAACCCAGGTCGGCGCCGAACAACAGCAGCTTGTCCGCCCCCAGATCGATGGCCGCGCGGGTGGCGACGTCTTCGCAGGCGAGGTTGAAAATCTCACCGGTCGGCGAGTAACCCAGCGGCGACAGCAGCACGATGGAGCGCTCATCCAGCAGGCGATTGATGCCCTTGCGGTCGACCCGACGCACTTCGCCGGTGTGGTGATAGTCGACACCCTCCAGCACGCCGATCGGCCGCGCCGTCACCAGGTTGCCGCTGGCCACCCGCAGACGCGAGCCCTGCATCGGCGATGAAGCCATGTCCATGGACAACCGCGCTTCGATGGCGATACGCAGCTGGCCCACCGCATCGATCACACACTCCAGCGTTGCGGCGTCGGTAATGCGCATCCCGTGGTGGTAATGCGGGGTCAGGCCGCGTGCAGCCAGGCGGGTTTCAATTTGTGGACGGGAGCCGTGAACCAGCACCAGTCGCACGCCGAGGCTGTGCAACAGCACCAGGTCGTGGACGATATTGCCGAAGTTCGGGTGCTCCACGCCGTCACCGGGCAGCATGACAACGAAGGTGCAATCGCGGTGGGCGTTGATGTAAGGCGAAGCGTGACGAAGCCAATTAACGTATTCGGGCATGAACCTGGGCCTGTAATAAATAGCAGCCAAAAAATGGGCGAAACTGAAAACGCACAGCGGGCTGATGGTTATCGTCGGAACAGGCTTGGCGACACGCGCGCTCTCCTCATGAATACGAGTTGGGACATTGGCAATTTATACGCGCTCCCTGTAGGAGCTGCCGAAGGCTGCGATCTTTTGATCTTTGTTTTTAGACGCAAGATCAAAAGATCGCAGCCTTCGGCAGCTCCTACTCTGGCATTGGCGTTTTGGCCGGTGTCAGGCAGTAATGTTCAATCAGTTGACGTAATAGATGCACCGTAGGCTGCAAACGTGACATTTCGAGGTATTCCCCCGGTTGGTGCGCACAGGCGATGTCGCCAGGGCCGAGCACCAGTGTTTCGCAGCCAAGACGCTGAAGATAAGGCGCTTCGGTGCCGAACGCCACTGCTTCGGCGAGATGCCCGGTGAGCTTTTCAGCGACTCGGACCAATTCAGAGTCCTCGGCCTGCTCGAAGGGCGGTACTTCGGGGAACAACGGCGCGTAATCGATCTTCACCTGATGCCACTCGGCAATGGGCTTGAGCTTCTGCAGAATCTCCGCGCGCAGGGCATTGGGGTCCATGCCTGGCAACGGGCGCAGATCAAACTCCAGCGAACACTGGCCGCAAATGCGGTTGGGGTTATCGCCACCATGGATGCAGCCGAAATTCAGGGTCGGCGTCGGCACGCTGAACTGTGGATTACGGAATTCACGCTGCCACGCCAACCGCAAACCACGCAGTTCACCGATGGCATCGTGCATGGCTTCGAGGGCGCTGTGGCCGAGGCGCGGATCCGAGGAGTGGCCGCTCTGGCCGAGGATGTCGATGCGCTCCATCATGATGCCTTTGTGCATGCGGATCGGCTTCAGCCCGGTCGGCTCGCCGATCACCGCCGCGCGACCGAGCGGACGCCCGGCTTCGGCCAGGGCGCGAGCGCCGGACATCGAGCTTTCTTCATCGCAGGTGGCGAGGATCAGCAGCGGTTGCTTGAACGGCTGATCGAGCAGAGGTATGACGGCTTCGATGGCCAGCGCGAAAAAGCCCTTCATGTCGCAACTGCCCAGCCCGACCCAACGGCCGTCGACTTCGGTCAGCTTCAGCGGATCGGTCTGCCACAGCGCGCCATCGAACGGCACCGTGTCACTGTGACCGGCCAGCACCAAGCCACCGGGGCCGGAACCGAAACTGGCCAGCAGATTGAATTTGCCGGGGCTGACCTGCTGGATGTCGCAGGCAAAACCCAGATCGCCGAGCCACGTCGCCAGCAAATCAATCACCGGACGGTTGGATTGATCGAGGCGGGCCTGCGTACAGCTGACGGACGGTGCGGCGATCAGCGCAGCGAACTGATCTTTCATGGACGGCAAAGGCATCGCTGACTCCAACTCCCGAGTTGAAGTCCATCATAGAACCATCCGGTGACAGGAATAAACCGCCGCGGCGCGGGTAGGGTCTGTTGACGCTTGGTGACGAGCCGAGACGGAGTCCCCTTGGTGCAGGGCAAGGCGCGAGGAACGTGGTTTGGTTGTCCCAAATGAGTTCCGAGCAACGCAGCCCTGCGCCAAGGGGGGGCCGTCGCGGCCGTCACCAAGCGTCAACAGACCCTATCTCGGATGAGTCCTGTACACTGCACGACCTTGGCAGCCACACATTCCCCCGGCTGCGCTCCCGATCCTGGATTTTCCGGCCATGCAGAAAGAAACCGAAATCAAACTCCGCGTCAGCCGAGAAACCCTCGCTGCCCTGCGCGAGCACCCGCTCCTGAAAAAACGCAACAAAAGTGGCTGGGAACGCCGTGAGTTGATGAACCAGTACTTCGACACGCCTGAGCGCGACCTGGCCCGCGCCAAGGTTGCCCTGCGCCTGCGCCGCGATGGCGAAGAAGTGATTCAGACCCTCAAGACCCGCGGCCAGAGCGTCGCCGGTTTGTCCGAGCGTAACGAATACGACTGGAACCTGCCCAAAGCCAAGCTCGACGTGAAGAAACTCGACGGCGAATGCTGGCCTGAAGAGTTGGCCGAGCTGGACAAGAAAACCCTGAAGCCGATCTTCACCACCGATTTCGTCCGCGAACGCGCGGAAATCGCCTGGGGTCGTGGCAAGACCAAAGTGGTGATCGAAGCCGCACTGGATCTGGGTCACGTGATCGTGGGCAAGCAGAAAGAAGAAATCTGCGAGCTGGAGCTGGAGCTGCGCGAAGGCGAGCCGGCCGCTCTGCTGGAGCTGGCCGCCGAACTGGCCGCGACCCTGGCCCTGATGCCATGTGACATCAGCAAGGCCGAGCGCGGCTATCGCTTGTACGACGCCAACAGCTATTCGTTGAGCTTGCCGGCGCCGCAGATCACCGCGGAAACGCCGCTGGACGACGCTTTCGCCGCGTTGAGCTGGCACTTGCTGAGCAGCAGCCAACGCCTGGCCGAGCAGTATCGCTTCAATGGCCACTGGCGCCTGTTGCAGGACTGGGTCGAAAACCTGGCTGAATTGCGCGCGTTGCTGAGCAGCCTGGGCCAAGCCGCGCCGCGTCAGTCGACGCACGATCTGCGGGTTGCGCTGGATGCCTTGCTGGAAGACTGGCGCCCACTGGTGCAAGCCGGTGTCGACGACGAAGACGTGCGCAAAGCCGCGCCGGAGCAGTTCCTCGAAGAACTGGAAGATCCGCGTTGGGGCTTGTTCTCGCTGAACACTTCGCGCTGGTTGCTGGCCCGCACCTGGGCTGCCGATCGCAACGTCCGCGGCAATCGCCAGGGCGCTGCGCAACTGGGCAGCTGGCTGCCGCGTTTGCTGGGTGAAGAAGCGACCTCCCTGCAATTGCAGCGTTATCAGCAACAGCCGGAAGACCTGGCCGAGCAACTGCCGCGCATCGAGCGCATCCAGGCCTGGCTGCACCACGCCCGCAGCGTGTTGGACATCCCGGAAATGGATCGCTTGTACGGTGAGCTGAAACAGCTTGCTCAATTGGCCAACGAGCCGATCACCGATGAATCGCTGGATGCACGTAAGCAGCAGGCGATTGCGGTGTATCAGAATCGTGCCTGGAAGATGCTGCTGCGTATGTGACACCGCTAAAAGATCTCAGCCTTCGGCAGCTCCTACAGGTGTACGCATTCCCTTGTAGGAGCTGCCGCAGGCTGCGATCTTTTGCTTTACCGCAACACCGGCAAACTCGTCGTGGACTTAATTTCCGACAACGCCACGATCGAGTTCACCTCCTGGATCCCCGGCACCATAGACAGCTTCTCGAAGAAGAAGAGCTCATACGCCTCGATGTCCGCCGTCACAATCCGCAGCAAGAAATCCACCGACCCCATCAGCACATAACATTCCAGCACTTCGGGAAAACCGCGAATCGCCTCGGTGAATTCGGTGAAGTTCGAACGCCCGTGAGCGTTGAGTTTGATTTCGGCGAAGATCTGCGTGTTCAGACCGATTTTCTTCCGGTCGAGCAAGGTCACCTGCCCGCGAATGACCCCCTCCTCCTTCATCCGCTGAATCCGCCGCCAGCACGGCGACTGCGACAGCCCCACCTGCTCCGCAATCTGCGCACTGGAAAGCGAAGCGTCCTCTTGCAGCAACGCCAGAATCTTGCGGTCGTAGCCATCCAGCTCGCTATGCATAAAAAAACCTTCGATTGATAACTTGCCGAATCAAGCAATTCAAATAATCGCCAATTGGCCCAATCATAGATAAGAAATGCCCCGCACCGAATGTAAAAATTCCTCCAGTGATTTTGGAGACCGACCATGCCGCATCTAGAAGCCGTGAACACCCCGCACACCCGCGCCGATGTCTGGAACGTCAGCAATGCCCATTGCCGCGTCCACTATCAATTGCTGGCCGAAGCCGAACCGGACCTGCTGTGCCGGGTGCTCAACCTGTTCGCTTTGCAGTTTCTGACGCCGCAACAGGTCAACGTGCAGCGGATGGACGATCTGCTGTCGATCGACATCGTGATAGACGGCCTGAGCTGGCACCGCGCCCAAGTGATCACGGAAAAATTACGTAACCTGATCAGCGTCTGTTCGGTTGAGCTGCAAGCAGCTGATTGCGCGTGGGATGAGCCGGCTCAGGCGGCGGGCTGAAAAAACTCGACACGGCTTCGTCGGGTAGTGGCCCAACGGTCTGCGGGTCCGCGACTATCCTTTGCGAACTGTTGTTCATGAGGAGCCCGCATGTCCGTTCAACTTGCCATTCAGGACCGCTGGCTGGATCTCAATGATTTGCTGCGTGAACTGGTCGCCCAAGGCTTTATCAGCCAGGACTCGGCCGAACACGCGCTCAATGCTCGACGCCGTCACGCTGCCAATGGCCAGATGCACCCGCTGGAATTCATCGCCAGCCAACACCTGGACGACCTCAGCCGTCCCGGCAAACACCTCGACCTGGAAAGCCTGACGCTTTGGCTGTCACAGCAGGCCGGCCAACCTTACTTGCGTATCGACCCGCTGAAAATCAACGTGGCGGCGATTACGCCACTGATGTCCTACGCCTTCGCCCAGCGTCACAAGATCCTCGCCGTGTCCATCGACCGCGACTCGGTGACCGTGGCCAGCGCCCAGCCCTACGTCACCGGCTGGGAAGCCGACCTGACCCATGTGCTGAAGCTGCCGATCAAGCGTGTGGTGGCCAACCCGGTGGACATCCAGCGCTTCAGCGTGGAGTTTTTCCGCCTGGCCAAATCGGTCAGCGGCGCGACCAACGCCGATCAGCAGATGAACACAATGGGCAACTTCGAACAGTTGCTCAATCTCGGCGCCAGCGACCAGGAGCCGGACGCCAACGACGCGCACATCGTCAACATCGTCGACTGGTTGTTCCAGTACGCGTTCCAGCAACGCGCCAGCGATATCCACATCGAACCCCGGCGCGAACAAGGCACGGTGCGTTTTCGCATCGACGGCGTGCTGCACAACGTCTATCAATTCCCGCCGCAAGTGACCATGGCCATCGTCAGCCGCCTGAAAAGCCTCGGGCGGATGAACGTCGCGGAAAAACGCAAACCCCAGGACGGCCGGGTCAAGACCAAAACCCCGGACGGTGGCGAAGTCGAGCTGCGGCTGTCGACATTGCCTACCGCATTCGGCGAAAAAATGGTCATGCGGATCTTCGACCCGGAGGTACTGCTCAAGGACTTTGATCAGCTGGGTTTCTCCGCCGAAGACTTGCGTCGCTGGCAGGACATGACGAGCCAGCCCAACGGCATCATCCTGGTCACCGGCCCGACCGGTTCCGGCAAGACCACCACGCTGTACACCACCCTGAAGAAACTGGCGACGCCGGAGGTCAACCTCTGCACCATCGAAGACCCGATCGAAATGGTCGAGCCAGCCTTCAATCAGATGCAGGTCCAGCACAACATTGACCTGACTTTCGCCGCCGGTGTGCGCGCGCTGATGCGGCAGGATCCGGACATCATCATGATCGGTGAGATCCGTGATCTGGAAACCGCTGAAATGGCGATCCAGGCTGCGCTCACTGGCCACTTGGTGCTGTCGACGCTGCACACCAACGATGCGCCGAGCGCGATCAGCCGCTTGCTAGAGCTGGGCGTGCCGCATTACCTGATCAAAGCCACGGTGCTTGGCGTCATGGCCCAGCGCCTGGTCCGCACCTTGTGCCCGCATTGCAAGGCGCCGCTGACCCTGGGTGAAGAAGACTGGCAAACCTTGACCCGGCCCTGGCAGGCACCGTTGCCGAACAACGCACATCGCGCCATCGGTTGCCTGGAATGCCGCGATACCGGTTACCGCGGCCGCGCCGGGGTCTACGAAATCATGCAGCTGACGGACGGCGTCAAAGCGCTGATCAACCCCGACACCGATTTGCTGGCCGTGCGGCGTCAGGCCTTCAAGGAAGGCATGCGCAGTTTGCGCTTGTCAGGGGCACAGAAAGTGGCGGCAGGTTTAACGACGATCGAGGAGGTGCTGCGAGTAACGCCGCAGAGCGAACAAAAGTAGGCGGGGCCGTGATGGAACTCGATTGGAGGATTGGTAATCCAACGCCGTAGTTAACCCAGTGGAGTCACCCAATATGCGTCTCAAACTTGCTGTCGCTACCATCGCCTTGTTGTCCCTTCCTGTCGGTTCGGCGATGGCCGATAGCTTTTGGCGTAACGTCATCTCGTCCGGTGCGACCACCGGCTCGACCTACCTGACCTTCAAGGATCACAAGCTGATCATCGCCGCCCAAGACGATGCCGGCAGCTTTGTCGCCAGTGACGGCGGCATTCGCGGCCCATACCTGGAGGCCGCGATGCAGAAAGTCCGCGCCGACAACCCTGGCCTGCAGGCCACGGACATGGAACTGGCGAACGCGATCCTGGCGAAGAACGCCGTCGCTTCGGAATAAGATTTACTGCTGAACAAAAAATGCCGCTCCCAGGAGCGGCATTTTTTTGCCCGCTGAAAAGCAAAGATCGCAGCCTTCGGCAGCTCCTACCTTGATTGTGTGTACGACACGGACTCTGTAGGAGCTGCCAAAGGCTGCGATCTTTTGATCTTCCTCAACGGTAATCATCCACCGGGACGCAAGCGCAAAACAGGTTCCGATCGCCGTAAACGTTATCGACACGGTTCACCACCGGCCAGTACTTATGCGCCTTCGTGTGAGCATCCGGCGTCACCGCCTGCTCGATGCTGTAGGACCGCTCCCAAACCCCGGTGATATCCGCCAGGGTATGCGGCGAACGTTTCAGCGGGTTGTCATCGGCCGGCCAGTTGCCGTTTTGCACCTCGGTGATTTCTGCACGGATACTCAGCATCGCCCCGATAAACCGGTCCAGCTCTGCCTTCGACTCACTTTCGGTCGGTTCAACCATCAACGTCCCCGGCACCGGAAACGACATGGTCGGCGCATGGAAGCCATAGTCCATCAGCCGCTTGGCGACGTCCTCCTCGCTGATCCCGGTCAGCGCCTTGAGTGGCCGCAGGTCAAGAATGCATTCGTGAGCCACCCGCTCGTTGCGCCCGGTGTAAAGCACCGGAAACGCCCCGGACAAGTGCTGCGCCAGGTAATTTGCGGCGAGGATCGCCACCTCACTGGCATCCGCCAGCTGCGGCCCCATCATCGCAATGTACATCCAGCTGATCGGCAGGATGCTCGCGCTACCCCAGGGCGCCGCGCTGACTGCGCCGTTTTGCGCCAGTGGCCCGTCGATCGGCACCACCGGATGGTTGGCAACGAACGGCGCCAGATGCGCCCGCACACCAATCGGCCCCATGCCCGGCCCGCCGCCACCATGGGGAATGCAGAAAGTCTTGTGCAGGTTCATGTGGGACACGTCGGCGCCAATGTCCGCCGGGCGCGCCAGTCCGACCTGAGCGTTGAGGTTGGCGCCATCCATGTACACCTGGCCGCCGTGGCTGTGAATAACTTCGCAGATTTCGCTGATGCCTTCCTCGTACACGCCGTGGGTCGAAGGATACGTCGCCATCAGGCAGGCGAGTTTGTCTCCGGCCTCTGCGGCCTTGCCTTTGAGGTCATCCAGATCAACGTTGCCCGCCTCGTCGCATTCGACAATCACCACACGCATGCCGGCCATCTGCGCCGAAGCCGGGTTGGTGCCGTGGGCCGAAGACGGGATCAGGCAAATATCCCGCGCACCCTCATGACGACTCTCGTGATATTTGCGGATCGCCAGCAACCCGGCGTACTCGCCTTGGGCGCCGGAGTTGGGTTGCATGCAGATCGCGTCGAAACCGGTGATCGCGCAAAGCCAGCGCTCCAGTTCTTCGATCATCAGCGAATAACCGACCGCCTGCTCTTTCGGCACAAACGGGTGCAGGTTGGCGAACTGCGGCCACGTGATCGGGATCATCTCGCTGGTGGCGTTGAGCTTCATGGTGCAGGAGCCCAGCGGGATCATCGATTGATTGAGCGCCAGGTCCTTGTTCTCCAGTTGCTTGAGGTAGCGCAGCATCTCGGTTTCGCTGTGATGGGCGCTGAACACCGGGTGGCGCAGATAAGGCGAGGTACGCAGCAGACCTGCGGGAATGCCGGAAGCAAGGGTTTCAGCATCCAGTTCGTTGACGTTGAGCCCATGATCGGCACCGAGGAACACATCAAACAACTTCGCGACGGTGGATTCGTCAGAGGTTTCGTCGAGGCTCAGCCCCAACTGCCCACGCCCGAGAATGCGCAAATTGATCTGTGCAGCCTGGGCACTTTCGATGATTGCCGTCTGAGTACCACCGACTTCCAGCGTCAGCGTGTCGAAAAAGTGTGTGTTGAGGCGGGTGATGCCGTGGCGTTCCAGGCCAGCGGCGAGGATGCTAGTCAGCCGATGGACGCGCTGGGCAATGCGTTTCAGCCCTTCCGGACCGTGGTAGACCGCATAGAAACTGGCAATGTTGGCCAGCAGCACCTGCGCGGTGCAAATGTTCGAGTTGGCTTTCTCCCGCCGGATATGTTGCTCGCGGGTTTGCAGGGCCATGCGCAGGGCGACGTTGCCGCGAGCATCTTTCGACACGCCGATGATCCGCCCGGGAATCGCCCGTTTGTACTCATCGCGACTGGCAAAAAACGCTGCGTGAGGGCCGCCATAACCCATGGGCACGCCGAAACGCTGAGAGGAACCGAACACCACGTCGGCGCCCAACTCCCCCGGCGGCGTCAGTAACAACAGACTCAGCAGGTCAGTTGCGACACACGCCAAGGCTTGCTGCGCATGCAGATGATCGATCAATGGACGAAGATCGCGGATTTCGCCGTGGGTATCGGGATATTGCAGGAGCGCGCCGAACACTTGGTGCTGTTTCAAGTTATCCACAGAGTCGATGATCAGCTCGAAGCCGAACCCTTCTGCCCGGGTCTGCACCACGGAAATGGTCTGCGGATGACAGTTTTCGTCGACGAAGAACAGATTGCTTCTGGACTTGGCGACACGCTTGGCCAGTGCCATGGCTTCCGCCGCCGCCGTGGCTTCGTCCAGCAGCGAGGCGTTGGCCAGTTCCAGGCCCGTGAGGTCGATGGTCAATTGCTGGAAGTTCAGCAGCGCTTCGAGCCGCCCTTGGGCGATCTCTGGTTGATACGGCGTGTACGCGGTGTACCAACCGGGATTTTCCAGCACGTTGCGCACAATAACGGTCGGTGTGAGGGTGCCGTGGTAGCCCATGCCGATCAGGCTGGTCCAGACCTGGTTTTGCTCGGCGTAACCGCGCAGTTTGGCCAGCGCGGCTTCTTCGTCGAGCGCGGGTGGCAGGTCGAGCGGCCTGTTCAGGCGGATTCCCGGCGGCACCGTCTGCTCGATCAACTCGACCCGGCTGCCGAGGCCGAGGCTGTCGAGCATCGCCTGTTGTTCGGCGGCATCGGGCCCGAGGTGGCGGCGAAGAAAGGCATTGGGGTCGCGTAACTGGCTCAAGGACGGCAACTGGGACATGACGGGCTCTCTCTTGACTGGCGCTCAACGTCGATGCAACACGGTCAAACCAGCATAGCAGTCGATGTCGCAGTGCCCTTGAACATCAAAAGATCGCAGCCTCGTTTCACTCGACAGCTCCTACATTGGAATGCGATCCCTGTAGGAGCTGTCGAGTGAAACGAGGCTGCGATCTTTTGATCCCTGATCTGCAAGGAATAAAAAAGCCCCGACAGGTCGGGGCTTTGGGGGTGACGCGGATCGCTTACTCGCCGATGGCGGCCTTGTAGCCAGCTGCATCGAGCAGCTTGTCCAGATCGCCAGCGTTGCTTGGCTTGAGCTTGAAGATCCAGGCACCGTACGGGTCGGAGTTGAGCAACTCAGGGTTAGCGCTCAGTTCTTCGTTGATGGCAATCACTTCACCGGCAACCGGGGAGTAGATGTCCGAAGCGGCTTTAACCGACTCCACCACACCGGATTGATCACCGGCAGCAAAGACTGTTCCGACTTCGGTCAGCTCAACGAACACCACGTCGCCCAAGGCTTCCTGAGCGTGATCGCTGATGCCCACGGTGACGCTGCCATCGGCTTCGAGACGGGCCCACTCGTGACTTTCGGCAAAACGCAGGTCGGCAGGAATATCGCTCATGTTCTGTGTCCTCAAGAGAATTGTCAGCGGTCGTTGCCCGCCAGAAAAGGTTAGATCAAGGTTTTGCCATGGCGTACGAAGGTCGGTTTGACCACTCGGACCGGGTACCACTTGCCACGGATTTCCACTTCTGCGCGGTCGGCTGTCGCCATCGGCACGCGCGCCAGTGCTATCGACTTGCTAAGCGTAGGAGAGAAACTACCACTGGTGATCTCCCCTTCGCCAACATTGGCGATACGGACCACTTGATGAGCGCGCAAAACCCCACGCTCTTCAAGGACCAGACCGACCAGTTTGTGCTGCACGCCACCCGCCCGTTCCGCTTCTAGAGCGCTGCGACCGATGAACTGGCGAGTGGCCGGTTCCCAGGCAATGCTCCAGGCCATGTTGGAGGCCAGCGGTGAAACGTCTTGATGAATGTCCTGACCGTAGAGGTTCATGCCGGCTTCAACCCGCAGAGTATCGCGCGCCCCGAGGCCGATCGGCGAGATGCCCGCGCCCACCAGATCGTTGAAGAATCCTGGTGCTTGATTGGCCGGCAGAACGATTTCCAGGCCATCTTCGCCGGTGTAACCCGTGCGCGCGATGAACCAGTCACCATCGGCCTGGCCTTCGAAGGGCTTGAGCATCTGAATCAGGTTGCCGCGGGACTGGGTCACCAGTTCGGAGATTTTGTGCCGGGCCTGAGGACCTTGAATGGCCAGCATCGCCAGCTCGGAGCGCTCGTTGAGCCGCACATCGAAACCATCGATATGGGCCTGCATCCAGGCAAGGTCCTGATTACGGGTGGAGGCGTTAACCACCAAACGATAGCCGTCGTCGAGACGGTAGACGATCATGTCGTCGACGATGCCGCCGCGCTCGTTGAGCATGGTGCTGTACAAGGCACGGCCAGGGCTGTGCAGACGTTCGACGTCATTGGCCAGCAAATGCTGGAGCCAGGCCTTGGCCTGAGGGCCGCTGACATCGATCACGGTCATGTGGGATACATCGAAAACCCCGCAATCGCGGCGCACCTGATGGTGTTCCTCGACCTGCGAGCCGTAATGCAAAGGCATATCCCAACCGCCAAAATCGACCATCTTCGCGCCGAGGGCGAGATGAAGGTCATACAGAGGCGTGCGCAGTCCCATGGGTTTCTCCTTCCGGGCGTGGCGAAGGTGCGGGCCGGTGCTGCACGGGGTGAAAGCCTTGAAATAGAAGGCTTTCAGCCGATTTCAGCTACCTGGTCCGTAGGACGGACCGCACCGAATGCCGCGCATTGTAGCCTCAAGGTGTAGGACTGGCACCTAGGCGTTTCGATGCGCTGAACGTCGAATCAATCCGATAACCGGTAGCAGGCCGACCAAAACCAGGGTCAAGGCCGGCAAAGAGGCCCTCGCCCACTCGCCTTCGCTGGTCATTTCGAAGATCCGTACCGCCAGCGTATCCCAGCCAAACGGGCGCATCAGAAGGGTCGCGGGCATTTCCTTGAGCACATCGACGAACACCAGTAACGCAGCGCTCAACGTTCCTGGCAGCAATAACGGCAGATACACTTTGAAAAACAGTCGTGGCCCACTGACGCCAAGGCTACGTGCCGCTTCGGGCAAAGATGGCCGTATTCGCGCCAGACTGCTTTCTAGCGGCCCATAAGCCACCGCGATGAAACGCACCAGATAAGCCAGCAACAACGCCGAGAGGCTGCCCAGCAACAATGGCCTGCCGGCGCCGCCCAACCAACCCGATAACGGGATCACCAGTTCGCGGTCCAGGTAACTGAACGCCAGCATGATCGACACCGCCAGCACCGAACCCGGCAAGGCGTAGCCGAGGTTGGCCAGGCTGATGCCGGAGCGGATCGCTCGGGTCGGGGCCTGGCGCCGGGCAAACGCCAGCACTAAAGCAACACTGACGGTGATCAGCGCCGCCATGCCGCCCAGGTACAACGTATGGACGATCAGCCCCGCGTAACGCTCATCCAGGTCGAAGCGCCCGCGTTGCCAGAACCACACCACCAGTTGAAGCACTGGAATGACGAAAGCGCAGGCGAACACCAGACCGCACCAACTCATGGCCGCCAGCGCCTTGAAACCGCGCAGGTGATACAGCGCCTTGACCCGTGGTCGTTCGTTGCTCGCCCGGTTGGCCCCGCGAGCACGGCGTTCGCCGTACAGCACGACCATCACCACCAGCAGCAACAGGCTCGCCAGTTGCGCGGCGGTAGAGAGGCTGAAAAATCCGTACCAGGTCTTGTAGATGGCGGTCGTGAACGTGTCGAAGTTGAACACCGATACCGCACCGAAATCCGCCAGGGTTTCCATCAGCGCAAGCGCCACGCCAGCGCCGATGGCCGGGCGCGCCATGGGCAACGCGACTCGCCAGAACGCTTGCCACGGGGATTGCCCCAGGACTCGCGCCGCTTCCATCAAGCCTTTGCCCTGAGCCAGGAACGCGGTTCGCGCCAACAAGTAAACGTAGGGATAAAAAACCAGCACAAGGACCAGAATCACGCCGCCAGTGGAGCGCACGCGCGGCAACCTCAAGCCCGTGCCGAACCATTCGCGCAACAGGGTTTGCACGGGGCCGGCGAAATCCAACAGGCCGACGAAGACGAATGCCAGCACGTAAGCGGGAATGGCGAATGGCAGCATCAGCGCCCAGTCCAGCCAACGCCGACCGGGGAATTCGCAGAGGCTGGTGAGCCAGGCCAGGCTCACACCCAAGAGCGTCACGCCAATACCGACGCCGAGCACCAGGGTCAGGGTATTGCCCAGCAGGCGCGGCATCTGGGTATCCCAGAGGTGGGACCAGATTTGATGATCGATGGTTTGCCATGACAACAGCAAAACGCTAAGTGGCAGCAGGACCAGCGCAGCGATGGCGAAGACCAGGGGATACCAGCGGCGTTGGGCGGGGTGGGCCAAGGAAGGTCTCTCGCGGATCAATCGTGAAGTTTAGGAAAAATGCAAAAAGATCGCAGCCTCGTTTCACTCGACAGCTCCTACATGGGTACGCCATCCCAATGTAGGAGCTGTCGAGTGAAACGAGGCTGCGATCTTTTGATCTTTAACGCGCTGGACTCAGTTCCAACCCGCCCGATCCATCATGCGAATCGCTTCAGCCTGACGCTTGCCGGCAATTTCCACAGGCAAGGTATCAGCCACAAACTTGCCCCAGCTCGCCACTTCTGCAGAAGGCTGAACCGCAGGGTTGGCCGGGAATTCCTGGTTCACGTCAGCAAAGATCTTCTGCGCTTCAGGTGTGGTCATCCATTCCACCAAGGCCTTGGCCGCTTCCGGGTGCGGGGCGTGTTTGGTCAGGCCGATGCCCGACAGGTTCACGTGCACGCCACGGTCGCCCTGGTTCGGCCAGAACAGCTTCACCGCCAGATCAGGCTTCTGCTTGTGCAGACGACCGTAGTAGTACGTGTTGACGATACCGACGTCGCATTGACCCGCGTTGATGGCCTCCAGCACCGCGATGTCATCCGAGAACACATCGGTGGACAGGTTATTCACCCAGCCCTTGAGAATCTTCTCGGTTTTGTCGGCGCCATGGACTTCGATCATGGTGGCGGTCAGGGACTGGTTGTAGACCTTCTTCGCCGTGCGCAGGCACAGGCGGCCTTCCCAGTTCTTGTCGGCCAGACCTTCGTAGGTGGTCAACTCACCGGGGTTCACCCGATCGGTGGAGTAAGCGATGGTCCGCGCCCGCAGGCTTAGACCGGTCCAGGCATGGGCAGATGAGCGGTATTGCAGCGGGATGTTGGCGTCGATCACCTTGGAGGTGAACGGTTGCAGGATGCCCATTTGCTCGGCCTGCCAGAGGTTGCCGGCATCGACGGTCAGCAGCAGATCCGCGGTGGCGTTCTCGCCCTCGGCCTTGATCCGCTGCATCAGCGGCGCTTCCTTGTCGGTGATGAACTTCACCTGCACGCCGGTTTTCGCGGTGTAGGCATCGAAGACCGGTTTGATCAGCTCGTCGATACGCGAGGAGTAAACCACCACCTCGTCAGCGGCCTGGGCAGCAGTGCTGCCAATCAGGGTCAGGGCGAGCGCGGTCAGTAGACGCTTCGGTACCAACATGGGAGCGATCTCTCGATTGAAAAAGTAAGGCCAAATGATATGGACTCACATTTACGTTCTCAATCGAACAGTTTGCGGAGGCGTTACCAGATGTTGCATAGCCAGAGTGCTTACCTGTGGCGAGGGGATTTATCCCCGCTGGGTTGCGAAGCGACCCTATAACTGCAGTCGAGGAAAGTCAGACACACCTGTGCGTTGGTAAACGACTGCTGCGCAGCCGAACGGGGATAAATCCCCTCACCACAGGACTGTGCCCACTTCAGGCCTTGGCGAGTGCCGGCAGATCCCCGATCAACCCCAGCGCCTCCCGCACGAACAGCGCCTTGGCTTCGGGCATCTGGTCGACCATCTTCAACCCGGCATTGCGCAACCAGCGCACCGGCAACGGATCAGCCTGGAACAGGCGCTCGAAGCCTTCCATTGCCGCCATCAACGCCAGGTTGTGGGGCATGCGCCGACGTTCGTAACGGCTGAGCACTTTCACATCCGCCAGACGCTCGCCACGCGTGGCCGCTTGCAACAGCACTTCGGCCAGCACGGCGGCATCGAGAAAACCAAGGTTCACGCCCTGCCCGGCCAATGGGTGAATGGTGTGCGCCGCATCACCGATCAACGCCAAACCTTCAGCCACATAACGCTTGGCATGACGCTGCCGCAGCGGTACGCACAGACGCGGATCGGCGCTGAGCACCTTACCGAATCGGCCTTCGAAGGCCCGCTCCAGCTCTTTGCAGAAACCGTCGTCATCCAGCGCCATCAGACGTTCGGCTTCACTCGGGGTGGTCGACCAGACGATCGAACACCAATCCTGCTGACCGTCACGCTCCAGCGGCAAAAACGCCAGCGGACCGTTGTCGGTGAAGCGCTGCCACGCGGTCAGTTGATGAGGTTTGGCGCTGCGCACGCTGGTGACAATCGCGTGGTGCATGTAGTCCCACTCGCGCGTCGCCATGCCGGTCAGACGCCGAACGGCGGAATTAGCGCCATCCGCTGCGATCACCAAAGGTGCGCGCAAGGTGCGGCCATCGGCCAGGGTCAGCAGCCAGTCATCGCCGGAACGACGCATTTGCTCCAGGCGCGCGTTGGCCAACATTCCGAGGTCGCAGTCGTGCAAACGGTCGAGCAAGGCGTCCTGAACCACGCGGTTCTCGACGATATGCCCCAGCACGTCGGCATGCACACTGGTCGCCGAAAAATGGATGTTCCCCGTGCCGCTGCCGTCCCAAACGTGCATGTCGGTGTAAGGGCTGCTGCGCCGATTGGCGATGCCGTCCCAGACGCCCAGACGTTCAAGAATCCGCTGACTGGCAGTCGACAAGGCGCTCACTCGCGGCTCGAACGAAGCCTGAGCATCGAAGGGTTTGACGCTCATGGGGCTGCCGTCCAGCAGCAGGACTTCCAGCCCGCTGTCCTGCAACGCCAGCGCCAGGGCGCTGCCGACCATTCCGGCCCCGACAATCAGCAGATCTGCGCGCATTTCCATGCTTTAAGCCTGTCTCGCTTGCGGCTTGAGCCGCACGTAAAGGGTTTTTCCGACCCGCGCCACCAAAGTGCCGGCGCCGTCATGAATATCGACCTGCAATTGCGGCAGGTACTTTTCGCCATCCGCTGTCTGCCGACGGATCTCGTCGAGCAAGGTATCGTCGATTCTGAAGCTGGCGAATACCGGGCCTTTGCCCGGCGCGATGAAATCGATGTCGGCGGCTTTGTCCCAGACGATGTATTTCGGTCCGAGGTTTTCCAGCAGCATCAGCATGTAGAACGGATCAACCATCGAGTACAGGCTGCCACCGAACTGGGTGCCGACGTAATTTCGGTTGTACCAACCCAGTCCCATGGACACCGTGATGTCACGGAAATCATCGCTGATGTATCTCACTCGAACCCCGGCGCCGAGGTACGGTGGGTAGAAGCTCATCACCCAACACATCAACCGCGCTTTGCCGAACTTGTTGGTCAGCCACTTAAGCATCGGGACGCGTACCCAAACCCATGGCCTGTCGCGCGAACCAGCGTTTGGCCGGCGGCAACAGGTCCAGCCCGAGGAGACCGATGTTGCGGCCCAGGGAAACCAATGGTTGAGTGCTGCCGAACAAACGGGTGACCTGATCGGAGAAACCCACGGTCAGGTTCTGATCCAGACGCTGACGCTCGCGGTAGGCCTGTAAGGTCGCAAAGTCTCCGGGAGATGTTTCGCTGGCCAGCAACGCATCGGCCAGCGCTTGAGCATCACGCAAGGACAGGTTGAAACCTTGCCCGGCAATCGGGTGCAGGCTGTGGGCAGCATTGCCGAGAATCGCCAGATGCGGACGCACCTGCTCTTCGGCCTCGATCAATGTCAGCGGGTACAAGTGCCGCGCGCCAACCTGCTTCAAAGTGCCGAGGCGATAACCGAACACCCCTTGCAACTCGCTGAGGAAGCTCTTTTCATCGAGGGCCGCCAGCCGTTGCGCGTCCATTCCCAATCGGGTCCAGACCAGTGCGCAGCGGTTTTCCGGCAACGGCAACAAGGCCATCGGGCCGTCATCGGTGAAACGCTCGAAGGCCATGCCGTTGTGCGCTTCGCTCGGGGTGATGTTGGCAATCAGCGCACTCTGGTTGTACGGGCGCTTTTTAATGCCGATCCCCAGTTGTTCGCGCAGGCCGGAACGGCCGCCATCCGCGAGCACTGCGAGGTCGCATTCCAGGGTCGTTTCATCGTTGAGGATCAGGCGATAGCCGTCGGTCAGTGGCTCCATGCGCGAGACTTCCGCCGGACAACGCCAGGTAATCACGTCCTTATCCAGACCTTGCCAGAGGCATTGGCCGAGCCAGGCGTTTTCCACCACGTAACCCAGCGCCGGAACGCCCTCTTCCATTGCCGACAATCGCGCGGTGGAAAAACGTCCACGGTCGGAGACATGAATCTGCTTGATCGGCTCGGCGCGGCGGGAGATTTCCTGCCACACGCCCAAGCGTTGATAAATTTGCTTGGCGCCGTAGGACAACGCCGAAGAACGGGCGTCGTAGCTCGGTTGATAGGTGTGGCCGGGGGCAAAGGGTTCGATCAACACGATCTTCCAGCCACGAGCCTTGGCCCCTGCTTGCAACGCCAACGCCAGGCTGGCGCCGACCAGACCACCACCGATGATTGCCAGATTGACTCGACTCATGCCGCTTGTGTCCGCGCGGCGGCCATCAAGGCCTCGATCTCGGCGACCGTTTTCGGTACGCCTTTGGTCAGGATTTCACAGCCGCTTTTGGTGACCACTACGTCGTCCTCGATGCGCACGCCAATGCCGCGCCATTTCTTCGCCACGTTCTGGTTGTCCGGGGCAATATAGATGCCCGGTTCCACGGTCAACGCCATGCCGACTTCCAGCACGCGCCATTCGCCGCCGACCTTGTATTCGCCGACATCATGCACATCCATGCCCAGCCAGTGGCCGGCGCGGTGCATGTAGAACGCTTTATAGGCTTCGCTGGCGATCAACTCGTCGACGTCGCCCTGCAACAGGCCCAACTTCACCAGACCGGCGGTAATCACCCGGACCGTGGCTTCGTGAGCCTGATTCCAGTGTTTATTCGGGGCAATTTCGGCAAACGCGGCTTCTTGCGACGCCAGCACCAGCTCGTAGATCGCCTTCTGTTCCGCTGAATACTTGCCGTTGACCGGCCAGGTGCGGGTGATGTCGCTGGCGTAGCAATCGATTTCGCACCCGGCATCGATCAACACCAGGTCGCCGTCCTTGAGCACCGCGTCATTCTGCTGGTAATGCAGGATGCAGCTGTTGCGCCCAGCGGCAACGATCGAACCGTAGGCCGGCATTTTCGCCCCCCCCTTACGAAATTCGTAGTCGAGTTCGGCTTCGAGACTGAACTCATGCAGCCCGACACGGCTGGCCTGCATCGCGCGGATGTGTGCCTGTGCGGAAATCCGTGCGGCTTCGCGCATCACCTTCACTTCTGCCGCCGATTTATACAGGCGCATGTCGTGAAGCAGATGATCCAGGGCAACGAATTCGTTCGGCGGCTGGGCGCCGAGGTGCGCTTTAGAGCGGATCACGTTGATCCAGTCCATCAGGTGCCGGTCGAATTCCGGGTTGCTGCCCATGGCCGAATACACCCGGTCGCGACCTTCGATCAGGCCCGGCAAGATGTCGTCGATGTCGGTGATGGGGAAGGCGTCGTCGGCGCCAAAGTCGCGAATCGCGCCTTCCTGCCCGGCGCGCAGGCCGTCCCACAACTCCCGTTCGGCATTGCGTTCACGACAGAACAGTATGTATTCGCCATGTAAACGCCCAGGCATCAAAACGATGACCGCCTGAGGCTCGGGAAAACCGCTGAGGTACTGGAAGTCGCTGTCCTGACGGTAGACGTGCTCGACGTCGCGGTTGCGGATCGCAACGGCGGCGGCGGGCAGGATGGCGATGCTGTTGGGTTCCATCTGCGCCATCAGGGCCTTGCGGCGACGGCTGTATTCCGATTTCGGGATATGAATCATGGGCAGATGGCTTTCCCTGGCACGCGATTAATGCAACGACGGTTTGGCGGCAGCCGGCGCGTCCGGCTTTTTGTTTTCGGTGAACAGCAGCAGCGGCGCGACGCGCAGGTACTCCATCACTTCCATGTAATCGCTTTCGCCGTCGTCGGACTCTTCCAGGGCGTCTTGCACCTGTGAAATAGCCGCCAGATCCTGAAGTACTTCGGTGGCCTCGGTGCTCAGCATGCTGCTGTCACGGCAGTTCAGGCCGAAACCGCTGAGGAAACCCTGGCACCATTGGCCCAGCGCGGCGGCGCGGTCGGCCAGTGGCTCGTCATCGGTCGGCAGCAGCAGAACGACGGTCACGTCGTCGCCGGTGAGCTCGCCCTTGACCATCTCTTGCAGGCCGATCAAGGCGTTACGGACATTATCTTGCGGCTCGCTTTCGAGCAGCTCGGCGGCATCGACCAGCCAGCCTTCGGCATCGAAACCGGCACCGGCGCAACTGCGGCCGAGCAGCAGGCCATGCAGTTCGGCAGGCGAGACGTTATGACCGCTGGAAGTCAGCAGTTTGGCGAAGGCTTGGTACGGGGAATTCTGAATGGGCATGGGCAGCTAGGCGCCAGACGGCGCTATGTCTAGAATGAAGGCCTTGTATCCTACATCGACAGACTCGCCAAGACTATTAAAGGCTGTCCGCCAGCCAGGGTCTGTACGAAACTCGCCGAGCGGCGATCAGGCAAGGCAAAAATAGGCGAGCAAGCGGAGTGTAGGGCCCTACATGAGCATTGCGAGCCTGTTTTTAACGCTGCATGATCGACGCGCAGGCAGTTTCGGACAGAGCCTGCCACCCATCTGACACAATTTCAGTGGCCCCTATGGAAGACACCGACCTGCAAGCGCTAATGGCCAGACTCGAACTGCTAATTACCCGCGTCGAGCAACTAAAGAGTCAAAACGGACTCCTATTAGCTCAGGAAAAGACCTGGCGCGAGGAACGCGCTCACCTCATTGAAAAGAACGAAATCGCCCGGCGTAAGGTCGAATCAATGATTTCGCGCCTCAAGGCCCTGGAGCAAGACTCATGAGTTCAAGCAATAGCGTTACCGTGCAGATCCTCGATAAAGAATATTCGATCATCTGCCCCCAGGAAGAGCGCAGCAACCTGGTGAGCGCCGCCCGTTACCTGGACGGCAAAATGCGCGAAATCCGCAGCAGCGGCAAAGTCATCGGCGCCGATCGCATCGCCGTGATGGCCGCCCTGAACATCACTCACGATCTTCTGCACAAGGAAGAACGCCCGGATGTGCAGGCCAGCGGCTCGACCCGTGAGCAGGTTCGCGACCTGCTGGATCGCGTCGATCTGGTGCTCGCAACCGATCCGGACGTCACCAAGGGCTGAAACGCGAAACCGCTTGGGGTATACTCGCAACACTCCCTGGGGTGCTTGCCAGTTGGCGATGTCCCTGAGCCGATTTGCTATACCCTGGAGGTTGCACGTTGGGCTGGTGTGCATGTCCGCTAGACGGAAAGCCTTAAAGCCTACTGCATCTTCCACCTTGAACTTTCGGGTTCAAGGGCTAAGTCGACAGCGGTACATCCGGGGAGCCTGATTCCAGTCCGATGCCGGTTTAAATACCGGCATCGGCTTTTTTACGGGTACGCTTTATCTACCCGCACTGCCGAAGCCCGAATTCATGACCGAACCTGCGCTGCTGCCCCGCCCGCAACTTCGACGCATGCTGCGCAAGGCCCGCCGCGCACTGACTCCCAGTCAACAACGCCAGGCCGCTCGCGGGCTGTACAAGCAATTGGCCCAGCAGCCGTTGTTTCGCCGCGCAAAACACATCTCCCTTTATCTACCCACCGACGGGGAAATCGACCCGCGTGTTTTGCTGCGTGCGGCTCAACGTCGGGGAAAGGCGACGTATCTGCCGGTGCTCAGCGCCTGGCCACGAACCAAAATGGTGTTCCAGCGAATTCGCCCCGGTGAAAAACTGAAACCCAACCGCTTTCGTATTCTCGAACCCCGGCACAACCTCGCCCGGCAACGCAAAGTCTGGGCGCTCGATCTGGTGCTTTTGCCATTGGTGGGATTTGACGATGTCGGCGGACGCCTGGGCATGGGCGGTGGTTTCTACGATCGAAGCCTGGCGTACCTGGCACGACGTAAAAACTGGCGCAAGCCGACGCTATTGGGGCTGGCCCATGAATGTCAGAAGGTCGAACGATTGGCTCAAGCGAGTTGGGATGTGCCGTTACAGGGAACGGTGACAGACAAGGCGCGGTATTTCGCCGGCTAAACGCCACTGGAATCAGCGGCGTCCGAAGACAGGTTCAGCGTTTGAAGGCCGACGGCTGTTGTTGCTGCGCGATTTCGATCGGAGCGTCGGTCTTGTTGCTCCACAGGCTTTGGGCATAGCCAGTGGTCACGACGCCGAGGCCGAACAAAATAACCAAAATCCATAGTAAATCCGGTTTGCGTTTCATCGATTGCCCCCCAAAGGCACATCAACACGATGACAGCAGCGGTTTCCGTTGTAGGTGTAGGCCGTGCAGCAGCGTCAAGCTTAGAAGGCCGGCATTTTGCGACAACGTGAACCGACACGCAAACGCTGGCGTCAACCGACCGTCGGTTTGTCATAAAATTCCCCGACAACTTGCCCACCCACTTCGCAAGGAGCAAAAACCATGGCTTATTGGCTAATGAAATCCGAGCCCGACGAGCTCTCGATCAAGGGCCTGGAGACGCTTGGCAAAGCGCGCTGGGACGGGGTTCGCAACTACCAGGCGCGTAATTTTCTGCGGGCCATGGCCGTAGGCGACGAGTTTTTCTTCTATCACTCCAGCTGCCCCGAACCGGGGATCGCCGGGATCGGAAAGATCGTCGAAGCCGCGTATCCGGACCCGACGGCGCTAGAGCCGGAGAGTCATTACTACGACCCGAAGGCCACGGCAGAGAAAAACGCCTGGAGCGCGATCGATGTCGCGCATGTCGAGACGTTTCCCAAAGTGCTTAAGCTGGACTACCTGAAACAGCAGACGGCGCTGGCCGAGATGCCGCTGGTGCAGAAAGGTTCGCGACTGTCGGTGATGCCGGTGACGGCCGAGCAGTGGGCTGCTGTTATTGCGTTGCGCTGACGGACACCAAAAGATCGCAGCCTTCGGCAGCTCCTACAGGGAACTGCGCTCGGTGTAGGAGCTGCCGAAGGCTGCGATCTTGGCAATCATTCAGACAAACCAAGACTCACTGGATAATAAGGTTGTTGAACAACAGATCCTCAACCACCGGGTTGCCGGTTTCGTCGTTCATGATTTGCTGGGTCTGCTTCAGGGCTTCCTGACGCAGCTTTTCCTTGGCCTCGACGTTGTTCATCGCCTCAGTGGTCTGCTGGGCAAACAACGCCACCAGTTGATTACGAATCAACGGCTCATTGGCTTTCACCAGTTTGGTCGCCTCATCACCGGTTACTCGCAACGCTACGTCGGCCTTGTAGACCTTGAGCTTCGGCGTACCGTCCAACCCGTAATTGCCCACGAACGGCGGGCTCAGGGTGATGTAATTGACCTTCGGAGCTGCACCTTCTTTGGCTTCTTCGGCCATCGCTGCCACAGGCAGAGACAGGGCCAGCAACAACATGATCCACGCTTTCACAATTCGCTCCTTATCCGGTTTGCGGCCTAGCATAACGACCCGCCGCTCAAGCACAAGCTTATGGCTGACTATCAGGGTCGGGCATGCTCGTTGACCCATCGACTCACACACCTACACTTATCGGCCATCACTCCCAAAGGAATAGCCCTGATGAAAGCCGTGCTGTGCAAAGCCTTCGGCCCTGCCGAATCGCTGGTGCTGGAGGACGTCGCCAGTCCTGTCGCGAAGAAGAATGAAATCCTGCTGGACGTGCACGCCGCCGGGGTGAACTTCCCAGACACGCTGATCATCGAGGGCAAATATCAGTTCAAACCGCCCTTCCCGTTTTCCCCGGGTGGCGAAGCGGCGGGCGTGGTCAGCGAAGTAGGCGAAAAGGTCAGCCACCTCAAGGTCGGCGACCGGGTCATGGCGCTGACCGGCTGGGGCAGTTTCGCCGAACAGGTCGCGGTGCCGGGCTACAACGTGCTGCCCATCCCACCATCGATGGACTTCAACACCGCCGCCGCGTTCAGCATGACTTACGGCACTTCGATGCACGCGCTCAAGCAACGGGGCAAACTGCAACCGGGTGAAACCTTGCTGGTTCTCGGCGCTTCCGGCGGCGTCGGTCTGGCCGCCGTGGAAATCGGCAAAGCCATGGGCGCCCGCGTGATCGCCGCCGCCAGCAGCGCCGAAAAACTCGCGGTGGCGAAGGCTGCCGGTGCCGATGAGCTGATTAACTACAGCGAAACCAGCCTCAAGGACGAAATCAAGCGCCTGACCGATGGCCAGGGCGCCGACGTGATCTACGACCCGGTGGGCGGCGACCTATTCGACCAGGCCATCCGCGCCATTGCGTGGAACGGCCGTCTGCTGGTGGTGGGCTTTGCCAGCGGACGCATTCCCGAATTCCCGGTCAACCTCGCTCTGCTCAAAGGCGCCTCAGTGGTCGGCGTGTTCTGGGGCTCGTTTGCCCAGCGTCAGCCTCAGGACAACGCTGCGAACTTCCAGCAATTGTTTGGCTGGTTTGCCGAAGGCAAGTTGAAGCCGTTGGTGTCGCAGGTGTATCCACTGAGCAATGCGGCACAGGCAATCAATGATCTTGGCCAGCGCAAAGCGGTTGGGAAAGTGGTGGTTCAGGTTCGCTGAACCCAATGCAGCGGTCTGGAATTCAAATGAAGTTGTTCAGACCGCTTTTTATTGTCCGGGACTAAAGCAACTTCCGAATATCCTCCGGCAGCAAACTCATGTATTTACGGACAGGGCTCGCCCGGCAATCTCTGACGATTTTCGGTACCTGCTTATTCAGTTGGCAATCAACGCCAGACGCTGCTCATTCTGCAACTGTGTCGTATAAATCACGTTCGACAGATAGGCGCGAGTGTAATCAAACACTTTTGAATCAACCCACGCGTACTCCGGAAAATCGACCAACGCCTCATTGAGGTCACGACATCTCAATTGTTTGAGCCACTTGTTGGTATGAATGGGCGTGTCCAGATCCAGTCTAAAAACCATCGGCGCGGTCACTTCCTGTTCGGCAGGTTTGTCGCCTCCTGCCGTCCACGGTTTAAAGCGCCACTGCGCTATCGCCTTCCGGGTCGCTTCGGCAAGATCAGGATGGTCGCTTTGCAAAATCCTCACATTGCTGACCGAGCCATCGGCATTGGCAGTGAACCTGACTCGAACTTCACCCGTTATGCCTGCCCTGAAAAGCGCACTGGGGTAAATCGGCTTGGGATTGTTTTCCGGTATGAGAAACACTTCCTCGGCCCGAACACCAACCGACACAACCAACAAAAGCACACACGCAAACCACCGCATAACCCCTCCCCCTTCGCAACTGAAATGCCAGAGCTGGCAGCTGCGTAAAGGTTAAGGCTCGACGACTGGGAACAGAACGCCACGACTTCCCATTCATACGAAGGACATTTCCCAAAGCCTCGTCCTACGCTGGACCGAAATGCGGCACGTAGACCCGCAAGTAACGTTTCCCACAACGCCCTACATTTATACCTGAGCGACATGTTCATAAAAGAACATGCAATCTCCAGCATTTCCGCTGTTTGGCCGATGCGAACCGGTGCTATTTTCGGTAACGAAACTGTAACATTCGCATCCGCAGTCAAAACAAGAAATCTGGAGCTCTTGAATGTTTGCTTTCTTTCGTCCTGCCGCACATCAGGCTCCATTGCCTGAAGAAAAAATAGACAACACCTACCGACGCCTTCGCTGGCAGATCTTCGCCGGTATTTTTATCGGCTACGCCGGCTATTACCTGCTGCGCAAAAACTTCTCCCTGGCCATGCCTTATCTGATTGAAGAGGGCTATACCCGCGGTGAGCTGGGCCTGGCGCTGTCGGCCATCGCCATTGCCTACGGCCTGTCCAAGTTCCTGATGGGCATCGTGTCCGACCGTTCCAATCCGCGTTTCTTCCTGCCCTTCGGCCTGTTGGTATCGGCCGGTGTGATGTTCATATTCGGCTTCGCGCCCTGGGCGACGTCCAGCGTGACCATCATGTTCATCCTGCTCTTTATCAATGGCTGGGCCCAGGGCATGGGCTGGCCGCCGAGTGGGCGGACGATGGTGCACTGGTGGTCGCAGAAGGAACGCGGTGGCGTAGTGTCCTTGTGGAACGTGGCGCATAACGTCGGTGGTGGCCTGATCGGTCCGCTGTTCCTGCTCGGCATGGGCCTGTTCAATGACTGGCATGCGGCGTTTTACGTGCCGGCGGCGGTCGCCATGGCCGTGGCGGTGTTTGCCTTCGTCACCATGCGCGACACCCCGCAATCGGTGGGCCTGCCGCCCATCGAGAAGTACAAGAACGACTACCCGGAAGGCTACGACGCCAGCCACGAAGAAGAATTCAGCGCCAAGGAAATCTTCGTCAAGTACGTGCTACGCAACAAAATGCTCTGGTACATCGCCCTGGCCAACGTCTTCGTCTACCTGTTGCGCTACGGCGTGCTGGACTGGGCACCGACCTACCTCAAGGAAGCCAAGGGCTTCACCGTGGATAAAACCTCGTGGGCCTACTTCTTCTACGAATGGGCAGGTATTCCGGGCACGCTGTTGTGTGGCTGGATGTCGGACAAGATCTTCCGGGGCAACCGTGGCCTGACCGGCATGGTGTTCATGGCTTTGGTGACCGTGGCGACCCTGGTGTACTGGCTCAACCCGGCGGGCAACCCGACAGTCGACATGATCGCGCTCGTCTCGATCGGCTTCCTGATTTACGGCCCGGTGATGCTGATCGGCCTGCAAGCGCTGGAATTGGCACCGAAGAAAGCCGCCGGTACGGCAGCGGGCTTCACGGGTCTGTTCGGCTATCTGGGGGGTTCGGTCGCGGCCAGTGCAGCGATGGGCTACACCGTGGACCACTTCGGCTGGGACGGCGGTTTCGTGCTGCTGATCGGCGCATGCTTACTGGCGATGGCCTTCCTTGCGCCGACGCTGTGGCACAAACAAGTCGCCAGTCAGAGTCGCGAAGCAATCGCCTGATCAGCCTTTGATTTGCAGCGCTTGAGCCGCGCCTCCAGATTCCGGTCTGGCATGGCGTGGCTACGCAGGGCGTGGGCGGTCTGCTCGACATAATCGCGAGTAGTGCCGTAACGCCCGCAAGCGTTTTCGAACACGTGGCTCAGCACGTGATCCGGCAAGTTGCCCGCATAGCTGGGCAGATGCCGCTCCAACACAAACCCCAACGCCTGAACCTGACTTCCGTCTTCAAGACGGCAGTTGAGCCAGTGTGGGCGATAGGACGGGAATGGCATTTCGCGCTGCCAAAGTGCGTAGAGAGAGGCTTCGAGTTGTTCTTCAGGCAAGCGATAGGCGAAGCCGCTGCAAGAACCACCGCGATCCAGGCCGAATACCAGCCCAGGCACTTCGGGTGTGCCGCGATGTTCGTGGGACCATAAATACAAACCGCGATGGTAGCCATGCACACGACCACGCACTCGCTCCGCCGCTGCACATTCAGGACGCCAGATCAGCGAGCCGTAAGCGAACAGCCACACCGGCCCGCCCTTGTGGCGTGCCATCGTCGACTGCATTGAGCTGAGCAATTGTTCGTGCGTGAGCTGCGGCCCCAGATCGAGCCGCGGAGGGTAAGCCAGATTCAGAAAAGCAGATTCAATGGCGCTCATGGCGATTAGCGTTCAGCTCCCCGCGGGTGAAGAATTATTTAATAGAACGCACCGCTGTAACAATAAGGCACATATGTTTTAAGGCAATTTAAGTGCCATGGCACAGTTCTTAAATATTTGCCTGGATGACATATAACCTACCGGCATTTATATAATTTTATAAATACCGATCGGCTATATAGGGAGTTATAACGATTAAGAGCGGATCAAGATCGAGGATCAAGATCGAGGCGCGTATGCAAACACGTCGGCACGCATCTGATGCGCATCCATACCCGCTTCGACCAGAGCATCCAGCGTGCCGTAGACCATGGCCGGAGAGCCGCTGGCGTAGACATGCAAGGGTTTCAGATCCGGGAAGTCCTCACACACCGCCTCATGCAACATCCCGCAGCGCCCCTGCCAGCCGCATTGATCGCTGACGACTTTATGCAGGAATAGATTGGGCAGTTTCAGCCATTCATCCCAATGTTCGATGGCATAAAAATCTTCAGGACGACGCACGCCCCAATACAGATGCACCGGATGTTTGAAGCCCGTCGCACGGCAATGTTCGATCAGGCTATGGATCTGGCCCATGCCGGTGCCCGCGGCAATCAGCACCAGCGGACCGTCCGGCAGTTCCGCCAGATGGGTGTCGCCGAACGGCATTTCGATCCGCACCATCGGGTTGCGTTGCAACTGGTCGATCAGGCTCTGCGCACTGCTTTCGCGCGCCAGTACATGAATTTCCAGATCACGCCCGCCATGCGGTGCCGAGGCCAGGGAGAACGCGGATTTCTCACCGTTCTCGCGCTCGATCATCAAGTACTGACCGGCGTGATAGCGCGGTGGCTTGCCGGCTGGCGCTCGCAGACGCACACGCCAGGTATCGCCGCCGACGTCCCTGCATTCAATGACCTGACACGACAAGCTGCGCACCGGCAATTCTCCCAGCGCGAGCACGCCATCCCACAGCACGATGCAGTCTTCCAGCGGCTCTGCTATGCAAGTGTAGAACTCGCCATGGTCGCGCACACCGCCGTCCTGTTCGACCCGCCCTTCCACCAGCAGTGCGGCGCACACGTGGCAATTGCCGTTTCGACAGCTTTGCGGGCATTCATAGCCCAGACGCCGCGCGCCATCGAGAATCCGCTCGCCGGGCAGAATCTGTAGCACTGCTCCGGAGGGCTGCAAGGTTACACGCATCAATCTATTCCTAACTGATTCCAGATGGCATCGATCCGCTGGGTAACGGCTTCGTCCTTGACGATCACCCGGCCCCACTCGCGAGTGGTTTCGCCCGGCCATTTATGCGTGGCATCGAGCCCCATCTTCGAACCCAGGCCGGAAACCGGCGAGGCGAAGTCCAGGTAATCGATCGGCGTGTTGTCGATCATCACCGTGTCGCGCTTGGGGTCCATGCGCGTGGTGATGGCCCAGATCACGTCGTTCCAGTCGCGTGCGTTAATGTCGTCATCAGTGACGATAACGAACTTGGTGTACATGAACTGTCGCAAAAACGACCAGACACCCAGCATTACCCGCTTGGCATGGCCGGGATACGACTTCTTCATGGTCACGATGGCCATGCGGTACGAGCAGCCTTCGGGCGGCAGGTAGAAGTCGGTGATCTCGGGGAACTGCTTCTGCAGGATCGGCACGAACACTTCGTTCAGCGCCACGCCGAGAATCGCCGGCTCATCCGGTGGACGGCCGGTGTAGGTGCTGTGATAAATCGGTTTGATGCGGTGGGTGATGCGCTCGACGGTGAACACCGGGAAGCTGTCGACTTCGTTGTAGTAGCCGGTGTGGTCGCCGTACGGGCCTTCATCGGCCATTTCGCCCGGATGGATCACGCCTTCAAGGATGATCTCGGCGGTCGCCGGGACCTGCAAGTCGTTGCCACGGCACTTCACCAGCTCGGTGCGGTTGCCGCGCAACAAGCCGGCGAAAGCGTATTCGGAAAGGCTGTCCGGCACAGGAGTCACCGCGCCGAGAATGGTCGCCGGGTCAGCACCCAGCGCCACGGACACCGGGAACGGCTGGCCAGGATGCTTCTCGCACCACTCGCGGTAATCCAGCGCGCCGCCACGGTGACTGAGCCAGCGCATGATGACCTTGTTGCGGCCGATCACTTGTTGACGGTAGATGCCGAGGTTCTGGCGATCCTTGTTCGGGCCTTTGGTGACGGTCAGGCCCCAAGTGATCAGCGGGCCAACATCGCCCGGCCAGCAGGTCTGCACCGGCAGCATCGCGAGGTCGACGTCGTCGCCTTCGATGACCACTTCCTGACACACCGCGTCTTTGACGACTTTCGGTGCCATGGCGATGATCTTGCGGAAGATCGGCAGCTTGGACCAGGCATCTTTCAGGCCTTTGGGCGGCTCGGGTTCCTTGAGGAACGCCAGCAGCTTGCCGATCTCGCGCAATTCGCTGACCGCTTCTGCGCCCATGCCCAGCGCCACGCGCTCAGGGGTGCCGAACAGGTTGCCGAGCACCGGGATGTCATAACCCGTGGGCTTTTCGAAAAGCAGGGCTGGACCTTTGGCCCGTAAGGTGCGGTCGCAGACCTCGGTCATTTCGAGCACTGGGGACACCGGAACCTGGATGCGCTTGAGTTCGCCGCGCTTTTCCAGGCCGCTGATAAAGTCGCGCAAGTCGCGATACTGCATGCGTGAGCCTCGTGTTGGCCGTGCCGTTCGGGGGTGGCAGTTTAGCGCCGAACCCCTCTATTCAGAACCACGAACTGCCGGTTCATCAAAAATCAGATAGCAAAAAGCCGGGTTTCCCCGGCTCTAGTGCCCTGTATGGCTGTCTCTGTTAGTCAACTTCGGCGCCGCAAGCTCATATCCTGCGGCATCCGAATTTGAACTAACGAGACAGCCACACAGGGCACATCCCTTATCGACTTACTTGCGTTTCATCGACAGGAAGAACTCATCGTTGGTCTTGGTCGTTTTCAGCTTGTCGACCAGGAACTCGATGGCAGCGATTTCGTCCATCGGGTGCAGCAGCTTGCGAAGGATCCACATGCGTTGCAACTCGTCGTCGGCTGTCAGCAACTCTTCGCGGCGGGTGCCGGAACGGTTGATGTTGATGGCCGGGAAGACGCGTTTTTCGGCGATACGACGATCCAGCGGCAGTTCCATGTTGCCCGTGCCTTTGAATTCTTCGTAGATCACTTCGTCCATCTTCGAGCCGGTTTCAACCAGCGCGGTGGCGATGATGGTCAGCGAACCGCCTTCTTCGATGTTCCGCGCGGCACCGAAGAAACGTTTCGGTTTCTCCAGGGCGTGGGCATCGACACCACCGGTGAGTACTTTGCCGGAGCTCGGGATCACGGTGTTGTAGGCGCGAGCCAGACGGGTGATGGAGTCGAGCAGAATCACTACGTCTTTCTTGTGTTCGACCAGGCGCTTGGCCTTCTCGATCACCATTTCGGCAACCTGCACGTGGCGGGTTGGCGGCTCATCGAACGTCGAGGCAACCACTTCGCCGCGCACGGTGCGCTGCATTTCGGTTACTTCTTCCGGACGTTCGTCGATCAGCAAAACGATCAGATGAACTTCAGGATTGTTACGCGCGATGTTGGCTGCAATGTTCTGCAGCATGATGGTTTTACCGGCTTTCGGCGGTGCAACGATCAGACCGCGCTGGCCTTTGCCGATCGGGGCGCACAGGTCGATGACACGACCGGTCAAGTCTTCGGTGGAACCGTTGCCGGCTTCCATCTTCATGCGCACGGTCGGGAACAGCGGGGTCAGGTTCTCGAAGAGAATCTTGTTTTTCGCGTTCTCGGGACGATCGTAGTTGATCGTGTCGACCTTGAGCAGCGCGAAATAACGCTCGCCTTCCTTTGGAGGACGGATCTTGCCAACGATGGTGTCACCGGTGCGCAAGTTGAAGCGACGGATCTGACTCGGCGAGACGTAGATATCGTCTGGGCCGGCGAGATAGGAAGCGTCAGCGGAGCGAAGGAAGCCGAAGCCGTCCTGGAGAATCTCCAGCACGCCATCACCGGAGATTTCCTCGCCGCTTTTAGCGTGCTTTTTGAGCAGGGAGAAAATCACGTCCTGCTTGCGCGAACGGGCCATATTTTCTATGCCCATCTGTTCGGCCAATTCGAGCAGTTCGGTAATCGGCTTTTGCTTGAGTTCAGTCAGATTCATATAGGAATGACGTAATCATTTATGGAGGGGGGGAAATTAAGCTTTTGGCTTAATGAGGCCGCGCCGCAGAGAAGGCGACAGGATCGCGTACTTATTCGAAAAGGAGTGCGTCGGCGACGGCTAGCAGGGGGCAGTGGAGAAACCAGTGCGGGGCCGAATGTACCACCTGAGTTTCGGAGCGTCTAGCCCTCAATAACGAAAAGGCCCCGCGATGTGCGGGGCCTTTTTGATGACGCTTTAAACGACGCTTAGATGTTGGCGTCGAGGAAAGCAGCCAGTTGCGACTTCGACAGTGCGCCGACCTTGGTGGCTTCAACGTTGCCGTTTTTGAACAACATCAGAGTCGGGATACCACGCACGCCGTGCTTGGCCGGGGTTTCCTGGTTCTCGTCGATGTTCAGTTTGGCAACGGTCAGCTTGCCTTTGTAGGTTTCAGCAATTTCGTCCAGAACAGGAGCGATCATTTTGCAAGGGCCGCACCATTCAGCCCAGTAGTCGACCAGTACAGCGCCTTCGGCCTTGAGGACGTCGACGTCGAAGCTAGCGTCGGTGACGTGTTTAATAAGATCGCTGCTCATGGAAGTCTCCAGGTTGTAAGCAAAAAAACGTGGCCCATCATAGCCGCCCTTCCCTCGTTCAGGAAGGTGCAGATGATTGAGTCTCGCTATGGTGCCGCATGAGTTTGGGTATAGCCCAAGTCACGAGGTGGCGGGAGCGACGAAGGCAATTCCTGTACGCAGTGCCGCGTTACGCACATGTTCGTGCATGGCCTTCTGCGCTGCGCCGGACGCCCGCCGGGCCAGTGCGCGGAGGATTTTGCGGTGTTCCTGCCAGGTTTCCATGGCCCGCTCTGCCCGGATGAACGGTAATTTCTGGCTCTCCAGAAAAATGTCGGCGCTGGCCGTCAGAATGCTCAGCATCGCCTGATTACCGCTCGCCAGCAGGATGCGCCGGTGAAACTCGAAATCCAGTCGCGCCGCGGCCTCGAAGTCGCCGGCCTTCAATTCGAGGCGCATGGCGGCGACGTTATCTTCCAGAGCATCGAGCTCGTGAGTACTCAGGGTCACCGCCGCCAAACCGGCGGCAAAACCTTCCAGGGCATAGCGCAACTGGAAGATATCCAGCGGCGAGGCCTGGGCCGCGAACGGCCAACTCAGCCCCGCATCACCTCGCGGCAAATCAACCGGTGACTGCACGAACACACCTTTGCCCGGCTGGATGCTGATCACCCCCAACGCACTCAATGACGACAACGCTTCGCGCAGCGACGCCCGACTGACCCCCAATTGCACCGCCAAATCCCGTTGCGAGGGCAAGGCATCGCCCGGCCCGAAACCTTGCTCGGTGATGAGTTTACGGATGGCTTGCAGCGCCACTTCAGGTACGGCGCGGGAGATCGAGTTCATGGTTTTTCAGACGAACCAGGCCAATGAGCGGTTAGTTGTAAAGCTATTCGCGACGCCCGGCAAGTCGTGCCCCATGGGGGTTCGACGAATTCCGGCGATGCGCTATCGGGGTGCGAAACGCCGCCAAACTGTTCAGACCAGTAAGACCGAACGAATCCAGCAAAACCGTGGCCTGCGGCATCCAAAACCAACTCTTGGCACGGCCCATGCTCTGTCGATTCGCAGAATTTACTTCTCGCCGATTCGGAGATTTGCCATGACCCAGCGTTACAGCGCCCTCCTCGCAGCCCTGTTTGCCAGCCTGATGCTGAGCCAGGCGCCCGCCCACGCCGACGGTCTGGAGGATGTGGTCAAGCGCGGCGTCCTCAAGGTTGCCGTGCCTCAGGACTTCCCGCCCTTCGGCTCGGTCGGCCCGGACATGAAACCGCGCGGCCTGGACATCGATACTGCAAAACTGCTGGCCGACCAACTCAAGGTCAAACTCGAGCTGACGCCGGTCAACAGCACCAACCGCATTCCGTTCCTGACCACCGGCAAGGTCGATCTGGTGATCTCCAGCCTCGGCAAGAACCCCGAGCGCGAGAAAGTCATCGACTTCTCCCGTGCCTACGCACCGTTCTACCTCGCCGTATTCGGCCCGCCGGATGCCGACATCAAAGGCCTGGACGACCTCAAGGGCAAAACCATCAGCGTCACCCGTGGCGCCATCGAAGACATCGAGCTGACCAAAGTCGCGCCCGAAGGCGTGACCATCAAGCGCTTCGAAGACAACAACTCGACCATCGCCGCTTACCTCGCCGGGCAAGTTGATCTGATCGCCAGCGGCAACGTGGTGATGGTGACCATCAGCGAACGCAACCCGAAACGCATTCCGGCGCTGAAAGTGAAGCTCAAGGATTCGCCGGTCTACGTCGGCGTGAACAAAAACGAGCCGGCGCTGCTGGACAAGGTCAACCAGATCCTCGCCACCGCCAAGACCGACGGCGCGCTGGAGAAGAACTCCCGGACCTGGCTCAAAGAGCCGCTACCGGCCGATCTCTGATCGTCGTTGCGGAGACTGAACATGGCTTATCAGTTCGATTTCATGCCGGTGGTGCAAAACACCGACCTGCTGCTGCGCGGAGCACTGTTCACCCTTGAACTGACGGCCATTGGCGCAGTGCTCGGGGTGAGTCTGGGCATCGTCGGGGCGCTGGTGCGGGCGTGGAACATCCGTCCGTTCGCCGGCATTTTTGGGGTCTACGTCGAGTTGATTCGCAACACGCCGTTTCTGGTGCAGTTGTTTTTCATCTTCTTCGGCCTGCCGTCACTGGGTGTGCAGATTTCGGAATGGCAGGCGGCGGTGCTGGCGATGGTGATCAACCTCGGCGCCTATTCCACCGAGATCATCCGCGCCGGCATTCAAGCAATCCCTCGAGGACAGCTTGAAGCCGCTGCGGCGCTGGCAATGACGCGCTTCGAAGCCTTCCGCCACGTGGTGCTGCTGCCGGCGCTGGGCAAGGTCTGGCCGGCGCTGAGCAGCCAGATCATCATCGTCATGCTGGGCTCCGCGGTCTGCTCACAGATCGCCACCGAAGAGCTGAGTTTCGCCGCCAACTTCATTCAGTCGCGCAACTTCCGCGCCTTTGAAACCTATGCGCTGACCACACTGCTCTACCTGTGCATGGCGCTGCTGATCCGCCAGTTGCTGAACTGGATTGGCCGCCGGTTTATAGCAAGAAGCAGCGCAAGGACCAGCCAATGAGCGATTTCACCTTCTGGGACGTCGTACGCAACCTGCTCACCGGCCTGCAATGGACCTTGGCGCTGTCGCTGGTGGCATTTATCGGTGGCGGACTGATCGGCTTGCTGATCATGGTCATGCGCATCTCGAAAAAAGCCCTGCCCCGCAGCTTCGCCCGCACCTACATCGAACTGTTCCAAGGCACGCCGCTGTTGATGCAGCTGTTTCTGGTGTTCTTCGGTGTGGCGTTGGCAGGGGTGGAGATTTCGCCGTGGATGGCCGCGGCGATCGCCCTGACGCTGTTCACCAGCGCCTACCTGGCGGAGATCTGGCGCGGTTGCGTCGAATCGATCCCCAACGGCCAGTGGGAAGCCTCATCGAGCCTGGCGCTGAACCCGCTGGAGCAACTGCGCTACGTGATCCTGCCGCAAGCGCTGCGGATCGCCGTGGCGCCGACCGTGGGCTTCTCGGTGCAAGTGGTCAAAGGCACCGCCGTCACCTCAATCATCGGCTTCACCGAACTGACCAAGACCGGCGGCATGCTCGCCAACGCCACCTTCGAACCGTTCATGGTCTACGGCCTCGTGGCCCTCGGTTACTTCCTGCTCTGTTACCCCTTGTCCCTCAGTGCGCGCTACCTGGAAAGGAGACTGCATGCCTCTGCTTAGAATTTCGGCGCTGCATAAATATTACGGCGACCACCACGTGCTCAAAGGCATCGACCTGAGTGTCGAGGAAGGCCAGGTGGTGGCGATCATCGGTCGCAGCGGTTCGGGAAAATCCACCTTGTTGCGCACCCTCAATGGCCTGGAGTCGATCAACGATGGCGTGATCGAAGTCGATGGCGAATACCTCGACGCCGCGCGTGCCGATCTGCGCAGCTTGCGACAGAAAGTCGGGATGGTGTTCCAGCAGTTCAACCTGTTCCCGCACCTGACGGTCGGCGAAAACGTGATGCTCGCGCCGCAAGTGGTGCAGAAAGTGCCAAAAGCCAAGGCGGCCGAACTGGCGCGGGAGATGTTGGAACGGGTCGGGCTGGGGGAAAAATTCGATGCCTTCCCGGATCGGTTATCTGGCGGGCAGCAACAGCGGGTGGCGATTGCCCGGGCGCTGGCGATGTCGCCGAAGGTCTTGCTGTGCGATGAGATTACCTCGGCGCTGGACCCGGAGTTGGTCAACGAGGTGTTGAGCGTGGTCCGGCAATTGGCCAAGGAAGGGATGACGTTGATTATGGTCACCCATGAAATGCGTTTTGCCCGGGAGGTTGGGGATAAGTTGGTGTTCATGCACCAGGGCAAGGTGCATGAGGTCGGGGATCCGAAGATTCTGTTCGCGAATCCGCAGACGGCGGAGCTGGCGAATTTCATTGGGACGGTGGAAGCGGCGGGCTGATAGCTCTTCAGCGCCCGTGAGGCCGCCTTCGCGAGCAAGCCCGCTCCCACAGTTGACCGCGTTCTCACTGAGGAACTCGGTTAAATGTGGGAGCGGGCTTGCTCGCGAAGAGGCCATCAGCCGCGGCGCAGGTACCCCGCAGTTAAAGATCGCAGCCTTCGGCAGCTCCTACGCGTTGGCGGCAGCGTTTGATCGTGGCACGATGTCGAGGTTATCGACCGAGACCCCTGACCATGCCGCAATCCCAAGCCAAGAATCTGTCCCTGATCGCCGCAATCGACCTGGGCTCCAACAGCTTTCACATGGTCGTGGCCAAGGCCCAGAACGGCGAAATCCGTATTCTCGAACGTCTCGGGGAGAAGGTTCAGCTGGCCGCCGGCATCGACGATGAGCGTCAGCTCAGTGAAGAATCCATGCAACGCGGGCTCGATTGCCTCAAGCGTTTTGCCCAACTGATCAACGGTATGCCGCCCGGCGCCGTGCGGATCGTCGGCACCAACGCCCTGCGTGAAGCCCGTAACCGCGGCGAATTCATCCGCCGCGCTGAAGAAATTCTCGGCCACCCGGTGGAAGTCATCTCCGGTCGTGAAGAAGCACGCCTGATTTACCTCGGCGTTTCCCACACCCTCGCCGACACCCCGGGCAAACGCCTGGTGGCCGACATCGGCGGCGGCAGTACCGAATTCATCATTGGCCAGCGCTTTGAACCGCTGCTGCGCGAAAGCCTGCAAATGGGCTGCGTCAGCTACACCCAGCGCTATTTCAAGGACGGCAAGATCACCCCGGCCCGCTACGCCCAGGCGTACACCGCGGCGCGGCTGGAGATCATGAGCATCGAACATGCCCTGCATCGCCTGACCTGGGATGAAGCAATCGGCTCCTCGGGCACCATCCGCGCCATCGGCCTGGCGCTGAAGGCCGGCGGTCATGGCACTGGCGAGGTCAACGCCGAAGGCCTGGCCTGGCTCAAGCGCAAACTGTTCAAACTGGGCGATGCCGACAAGATCGATTTCGAAGGCATCAAGCCCGACCGCCGGGCGATCTTCCCGGCGGGTCTGGCGATTCTCGAAGCGATCTTCGACGCGCTCGAGCTGCAACGCATGGACCACTGTGAAGGCGCCCTGCGCGAAGGCGTGCTCTATGATCTGTTGGGCCGTCATCATCACGAAGACGTCCGTGAGCGCACCCTCAGCTCGTTGATGGAGCGTTATCACGTCGATCTGGAACAAGCGGTGCGCGTTGAGCGCAAGGCGTTGCATGCTTTCGATCAAGTGGCTGAGGATTGGGAGCTGGATGACGGGGTCTGGCGTGAATTGCTCGGCTGGGCGGCCAAGGTGCACGAAGTGGGCCTGGACATCGCTCACTATCACTACCACAAGCACGGCGCCTACCTGATCGAGCACTCGGACCTGGCCGGGTTCTCCCGCGAAGACCAGCAAATGCTCGCGCTACTGGTGCGCGGCCACCGGCGCAATATCCCCAAGGACAAGTTTGCCGAGTTCGGCGATGAAGGCATCAAGCTGATTCGCCTGTGCGTGCTGCTGCGCTTTGCGATTCTGTTCCATCACATCCGCGGCACCCAGGAAATGCCCCAGGTCCTCCTACAGGCCAATGGCGACAGCCTGGATGTGTTGTTCCCGGAAAACTGGCTGGACGAAAACCAGCTGACCCAGGCCGACTTCGGCCTGGAAGCGGAATGGCTGACCCGCGTCGGCTTCACCCTGAACGTCCGCTAACACCGTTTCTGTGGCGAGGGGATTTATCCCCGTTCGGCTGCGAAGCAGTCGTGAAATCAGTGAATTCGGTCTGCCTGATGTACCACCGTGGCAGTTTTTGGGGCTGCTTCGCAGCCCAACGGGGATAAATCCCCTCGCCACAGAGATCCCCTCGCCACAGGTAGGTAGCTAAAACCAAAAAGGGCGATCCATATGGATCGCCCTTTTTTTGCCCAACCGAATCTGCGTTAACGCACGGCCAGAATCGGGCTGCCCAAACGCTCCAGCAAAGTCGCCTGCGCGCTGCGCGGGTTCTGGTTGCCCGTCGGCGTGTTGCGGATATAACGACCGTCCGCCTGCAGGCTCCAGCTGTGAGTGTTATCGGTGAGATACAGCTCCAGCTCTTTCTTGACCCGCATAATCAGCTTCTTGCCCTCGACCGGGAAGCAAGTCTCGACGCGCTTGTCGAGGTTGCGCTCCATCCAGTCGGCGCTGGACAGGAACATCTGCTCTTCGCCGCCATTGAGGAAGTAGAAGACCCGGGTGTGCTCCAGGAAACGCCCGATGATCGAGCGCACGTGGATGTTGTGCGAAACCCCGGCGATGCCCGGACGCAGGCAGCACATGCCGCGCACCACCAGATCGATACGCACCCCGGACTGACTGGCCTTGTACAGCGCGCGGATGATCTTCGGATCGGTCAGCGAGTTGAACTTGGCGATGATGTGCGCCGGTTTGCCATCGAGGGCGAACTGGGTCTCCCGGGCAATCATGTCGAGCATGCCCTTCTTCAACGTGAACGGCGCGTGCAGCAGCTTCTTCATGCGCAGCGTTTTACCCATGCCGATCAGCTGACTGAACAGTTTGCCAACGTCTTCACACAAGGCGTCATCCGAGGTCAGCAGGCTGTAGTCGGTGTACAGACGGGCGTTGGCCGCGTGGTAGTTGCCGGTACCCAAGTGGGCGTAACGGACAATCTCGCCGGCTTCGCGACGCAAGATCAGCATCATCTTGGCGTGGGTCTTGAAGCCGACCACGCCGTAAATCACCACCGCACCGGCCGCTTGCAGACGGCTGGCCAGTTGCAGGTTGGACTCTTCATCGAACCGCGCACGCAATTCGATCACCGCGGTGACCTCTTTGCCGTTACGCGCCGCATCCACCAGCGCATCGACGATTTCCGAGTTGGCGCCAGAGCGGTACAGGGTCTGACGGACCGCCAAAACATGCGGGTCCTTGGCAGCCTGGCGCAGCAGGTCGACCACCGGGGTGAATGACTCGAACGGGTGCAGCAACAGGATGTCCTGCTTGCTGATCACGCTGAAGATGTTCTCGCTGTTCTGCAGCAGTTTCGGGATCTGCGGGGTGAACGGCACGTATTGCAGGTCACGCTGACTGTCCAGACCGGTGATGCTGAACAGGCGGGTCAGGTTGACCGGACCGTTGACCTGATACAGCTCGGTCTCGTGCAGGTTGAACTGCTTGAGCAAGTAGTCGGACAAGTGTTTCGGGCACGTGTCGGCGACTTCCAGGCGCACCGCGTCACCGTAACGACGCGAGAACAACTCGCCGCGCAGGGCGCGGGCCAGGTCTTCTACATCTTCGGTGTCGACGGCGAGGTCGGCGTTTCGGGTCAGACGGAACTGGTAGCAGCCCTTGACCTTCATGCCCTGGAACAGGTCATCGGCGTGCGCATGGATCATCGACGACAGGAACACGTAGTTGTCGCCCGAGCCGCCCACTTCTTCCGGCAACTTGATGACGCGCGGAAGCAGACGTGGCGCCGGGATGATCGCCAGACCGGAATCGCGGCCGAAGGCGTCGATACCTTCGAGCTCGACGATGAAGTTCAGGCTCTTGTTCACCAGCAACGGGAACGGGTGCGTCGGGTCGAGGCCGATCGGGGTAATGATCGGCGCGATCTCGTCGCGGAAATAGCGGCGCACCCAGGTTTTGATCTTGGTGGTCCAGTGACGCCGGCGGATGAAGCGGACCTGATGTTTTTCCAGCTCCGGCAACAGAATGTCGTTGAGGATCGCGTACTGGCGGTCGACGTGACCGTGCACCAGTTCGCTGATGCGGGCCAGGGCCTGGTGCGGTTGCAGGCCATCGGCGCCGGCCTGTTCACGGGCGAAGGTGATCTGCTTCTTCAGGCCGGCCACACGAATCTCGAAGAACTCGTCCAGGTTGCTGGAGAAGATCAGCAGAAACTTCAGCCGCTCCAGCAACGGGTAGGACTCATCCAGCGCCTGCTCCAGCACGCGGATGTTGAACTGCAGTTGCGAGAGCTCGCGATGGATGTACAGGCTGCTGTCATCCAGGCCGGGAATGGCAATCGCCGGCGCCGCCGCAGCAGGCTCGGCCACCGCCGCGGGTGGAGCAGGCTCCAGTTCCGGCGGGGTTTCGGCGATTTGCTCCACCACAGGTTGAGCGTCTTTTACGGCAACTTCAGTGAGCACTTCGGTATTCATCGAATGTTCCTGGGAGGGCTATTTTTGCTCTCGTAACAATTGAGCAGCACGGACGGCAAAGTAAGTCAGGATGCCATCAGCGCCTGCACGTTTAAAAGCGGTCAGGGATTCGAGGATAACCCCTTCGCTCAACCAGCCATTCTGGATTGCCGCCATGTGCATGGCGTATTCACCGCTGACCTGATAAACAAAGGTCGGCACTTTAAATTCTTCTTTGACCCGGTAGAGGATGTCCAGATACGGCATGCCTGGCTTGACCATGACCATGTCCGCGCCTTCTGACAAGTCCGCCGCCACTTCGTGCAGGGCTTCGTTGCTGTTGGCCGGGTCCATCTGATAGGAGGCCTTGTTGGCCTTGCCCAGGTTCAGCGCCGAACCGACCGCATCGCGGAACGGGCCGTAATAGGCGCTGGCGTACTTCGCCGAGTAGGCCATGATCCGCACATTGATGTGATCGGCCAGTTCCAGCGCTTCGCGGATCGCCTGGATGCGCCCGTCCATCATGTCCGACGGGGCCACCACCTGAGCGCCGGCTTCGGCGTGGGACAGCGCCTGCTTGACCAGTGCGTCGACGGTGATGTCGTTCTGCACGTAGCCTTCTTCGTCGAGGATACCGTCCTGGCCATGAGTGGTGAACGGGTCCAGAGCGACGTCAGTGATCACACCCAACTCAGGAAATTGCGCACGCAATGCGCGGGTGGCGCGCTGGGCAATGCCGTTCGGGTTCCAGGCTTCGGCGGCGTCCAGAGACTTGAGCCCCGGCGGCGTCACCGGGAACAGTGCCAGCGCCGGAATCCCCAGCTCGACCCACTTGGCCGCTTCTTCAAGCAACAGATCGATGGTCAGGCGCTCGACGCCCGGCATCGACGCCACCGCTTCGCGACGGTTTTCACCGTCCAGCACGAACACCGGCAGGATCAGATCGTCGACGGTCAGAACGTTTTCACGGACCAGTCGACGCGAAAAATCATCACGGCGATTGCGACGCAGGCGGGTTGCTGGAAACAAACGGTTGGCGGGGGTAAAGCTCACGGCAGACTCCTGAGCCCGCGCTGGCGGGCGAGCGTGACAGTTATAAGCGGCCATTATGACCAACGTATGACAGTTATGTGCATCCCTGCGTCACGTAGCCGCATTCCATTGTCCTTGTAGGAAATGTTCACGTCGAGACACATTTGGACACTTTCATGAATGTTCCCGAAGGGTTAGGCTGCGCGTTCATTTCGCCAGCATCCAGACAATGCTCCAACAATTTCTTCAGGAATTCGGCTACTTCGCCCTCTTTCTCGGCACGTTTTTCGAAGGCGAAACCATTCTGGTGCTCGCGGGCTTCCTCGCGTTCCGCGGATACATGGACCTCAAAGTGGTCATGATCGTGGCGTTCCTCGGCAGTTATGCCGGTGATCAGCTGTGGTATTTCCTGGGGCGCAAGCACGGCCGCAAGTTGCTGGCACGCAAACCGCGCTGGCAATTGATGGGCGACCGGGCGCTGGAACACATCCGCAGGCACCCGGACATCTGGGTACTGAGCTTCCGCTTTGTCTATGGCCTGCGCACGGTGATGCCGGTGGCGATCGGCCTGTCGGGCTATCCGCCGGGACGTTATCTGCTGCTCAACGGGATTGGTGCCGCGATCTGGGCCGCGGCGCTGGCTGCCGCCGCCTATCACTTCGGTGCGGTGCTCGAAGGCATGCTCGGCAGCGTCAAGAAGTACGAGCTGTGGGTGCTCGGCGCCCTGCTGATACTGGGCTTTTGCCTGTGGCTGCGCCGACGCTTCAAGAACGCTCGTCTGGCGAAGAAGATCTACGCCGACGAGCAGGCCTTGAAAGCTGAACAAGCCAAAACCAACGAACCTACGACGCCAGCCGAGTGAAACGGTTTCTGCAGCAGTAGAGACCGATACCGCTGAGCAGGCTGTAACTCAGCAGGCCGACCCAACCTGCCGCGCTGGCCGGCCACAGCCCAACGACCGGTGCCAGCCACACCAGCGGCACATTCGACGCCAGGCGCAGCAGCTCCAGCTTCAGCGCCCACGGGCGATTCTCCAGGGCCACGCCCAACGTAAACAAACCCAGCGCCACAGCACTCCAGCCGAGCACCAGCGCGGCGGTTGGCAAACTCTGCTCCAGGTTCATCAAGTAGCTGCCCAGCGCGATGTAGACGCAGAACTGCAACACGACGTAAAGCTGCTGACGCCCGTCCAGCGGCACCTCGAATTTACGGAACTGACTCAGGTCTGGCTTGTTCATCGGGTACTTGGCCGCCACGTCCGCCGGCCGCCAACCGGTGCGCATGAACCAGATGCGCAGCTTGTCCCATTTGCTTTGTGCACGCCGCGCGTCATCCCACAGTTGGGCGTAGAACTGCACGTTCGCCCACAACGGATTCCAGCTCGTGAGCGGCGTGGTGACACCGAAAATCACCGGTTCGTTATCGTCCTCTTCCTGGAACGAGCCAAATAGACGGTCCCAAACAATGAACACCCCGCCGTAGTTGCGATCCATGTAGAGAGCGTTCTGTGCATGGTGAGCCCGATGATTGGACGGCGTGACAAAGAACCACTCGAACCAGCCGAGCTTGGGAATGTGTTTGGTATGCACCCAGAATTGGTACAGCAAGTTCAGCGAGGCGACGCTGAAGAACACCAGCAGCGGCACGCCGAGCACGGCCATCGGCAGATAGAAAATCCAGCTCAACAGGAAGCCGGTACTGGTCTGGCGCAGCGCCGTGGACAGGTTGTAATCCTCGCTCTGGTGATGCACCGAATGCGCCGCCCAGAGGATGTTGCGTTCATGGCCCATGCGATGCAGCCAGTAGTAGCAGAAGTCGTAGAGGACGAAGGCGAATATCCAGACCCAAACGCTGTCGGCCGAGAGCTCGAACAGCGCCAGGTGCTTGAGGGCAAACGCATACGTCACCAGGCCGACGCCTTTGGTCAACAGGCCGGTGGTGGTCGACAGCACGCCGGTGCTCATGCTGTTGATCGCGTCCGCCACACGATAATTGCTCACCCCGCGCCAACGGTCGGCCAGCAGTTCGACGGCAATCAGCACAAAGAAAAACGGCACCGCATACAGAATGAAGTCCATGACGCGCCCTGATCGGAATCTTGAGGACAGATCCTAGGTGTAGCCGCGAATTAACCCTATGGCAACGAGTGACAAATTAGTGGACATTTAACGCCATGAATCTGGAGAAAAGCCCATGAGCAAAAAAATTGCAGTGATCCTATCCGGCTGTGGCGTGTACGACGGCGCCGAGATCCACGAAAGCGTGATCACCCTGCTGCGTCTGGACCAGCGGGGGGCTCTGGTGCAGTGTTTCGCACCGAACATCGCGCAGCTACATGTGATCAATCACCTGACCGGCGAAGAAATGCCCGAGTCGCGCAACGTACTAGTGGAATCGGCGCGGATCGCCCGAGGCAATATCAAGGATATCCGCGAAGCGGACGTTGAAGACTTCGATGCGCTGATCGTTCCGGGCGGTTTTGGGGCGGCCAAGAACCTGTCGAACTTCGCCGTCGAAGGCGCCGGCTGCACCGTGCAACCGGAAGTCCTGGCGCTGGCTGAAGCCTTTGCCGAGGCCGGCAAACCGGTCGGGCTGATCTGCATCTCGCCGGCGCTCGCGGCGAAGATCTATGGACCGGGCGTGACCTGCACCATCGGCAACGACGCCGATACTGCCGCCGCCATGAACAAGATGGGCGCCACCCACAAAGATTGCGCGGTGAGCGACATCGTCGAAGACAAGGCCCGCAAACTGGTGTGCACCCCGGCTTACATGCTGGCGCAATCGATCAGCGAGGCAGCGTCAGGCATCAACAAACTGGTCGACCGCGTTCTGGAACTGACCCACGAAAACGACGCGTAAAGGTAAGATCAAAAGATCGCAGGCTTCGCCAGCTCCTACATAGGGTCGATGTTCACCCGTAGGAGCTGCCGCAGGCTGCGATCTTTTCAGGCTTTGCGGGAAAGCCGCGTGAGGATCCGGTCCAGCGCATTGGCAAACGCCTGCTTCTCACGCTCGCCAAACGGTGCTGGCCCGCCGCTCATCTGCCCCTGTTCACGTAGATCGGTAAACAGGTTACGCACCGCCAATCGATCACCCATGTTCTGCGCATCGAACTCTTTGCCCCGTGGATCCAGCGCCGCAACGCCCTTTTTCACCAGACGGTCGGCCAGTGGCACATCGCTGCAGATCACCAATTCGCCGGGTACCGCGTATTCCACCAGGTAGTCGTCTGCGGCATCCGGACCGCTTGGCACCACGATCAGCTTCACCAGGGCCAAACCCGGTTTGATCTGCGGCTGTCCGGCCACCAACACCACTTCGAACTGGCGCTTGAGGGCGAACTTCACCACCAGATCCTTGGCCGCCCGGGGGCAGGCGTCGGCATCGATCCATACACGCATGTTTTTACCTCTTGAGGATCTCTCGGATCAGGAAACCTGCACCCGCCGCTTCTCAGCCAGCCAACTGCGACCATACAGCACGATGATCGCAATGATCGCCACGACCTGCGCACTCAGCGAATACGCATCCGCATGAATCCCCAGCCAGTCGAAGTCAAAGAACGGCACTGGCCGGGTGCCGAAAATCCCGGCTTCCTGCAACGCCTTCACGCCATGCCCGGCAAACACTACCGACAACGCGCACAACAGACCGGCGTTGATACTGAAGAATAACGACAGCGGTAGTTTCGCCGATCCGCGCAGAATCACCCACGCCAGCCCCACCAACATAACCAACGCCGTCGCACCACCCGCCAGTACCGCGTTATGGCCCGCTGGCCCCGCCTGCAACCACAGGGTCTCGTAGAACAGAATCACTTCAAACAGCTCGCGATACACCGAGAAGAACGCCAGCGTCGCAAACCCGAAACGCCCGCCGCCGCCCACCAGGCTGCTCTTGATGTAATCCTGCCAGGCCGCCGCGTGACGACGGTCGTGCATCCACACACCGAGCCAAAGCACCATGACGGCGGCAAACAACGCCGTCGCACCTTCCAGCAATTCGCGTTGCGAGCCGCTGACATCGATCACGTACGCCGCCAGCGCCCAGGTCGCCAGACCCGCCAGCAGCGCCAGCCCCCAGCCGACGTTGACGCTGCGTACCGCCGATTGCTGGCCGGTATTGCGCAGGAACGCGAGGATCGCTGCCAGCACCAGGATCGCTTCCAGGCCTTCGCGCAGTAGAATCAACAAACCGGAAATGTAGCTCAGGGACCAACTCAAACCATCGCTGCCCAGCAGGCCGGCGGATTCCTTCAGCTTGGCCTTGGCCGCGTCCAGACGCTGCTGGGCCTGGGCCACCGGCAAACCATCCTGCAACGACTGACGGTACGCCATCAGCGATTTTTCCGTGTCTTTGCGCACGTTGGCGTCGACGTTGTCCAGCGAGCTTTCGACCAGTTCGAATCCCTCCAGATAAGCGGCCACCGACAGGTCATAGGCCTGATCGTGATCGCCGGCACGGTAGGCCGCTATGCTTTTGTCCAGTGTCGCAGCGGTGTAGTCGAGCAACTGCGCCGGGCCACGCTTGACCTGCGGCGGTTGCGCTCGCTGCGCACGGAAGGTCGCCGCAGCTTGCGGCCCCTCGGCAACCTGCACTTCTGCGGGAGTCTGACGGGCCAGGTCGGCGATGTTGTAGGTTTTTTCGGATTTTGCAGCAGCCGGGTCGGCGCTGAAGCTGGCGATGTAGGTTGCCAGGTCCCACCGCTGACGATCGTCCAGCTGATCGGCGAAGGCCGGCATGTCGGTGCCTTCGACACCGAGGCCCAGGGTGCTGTAGATCGCGTAGAGGCTCAGGTGATCCAGTCGCGCCGCATCACGCAGATTGGACGGCGGTGGCGTCAGACCGACACCCGCCGGGCCATCCCCGGCACCCGCGTCGCCATGGCAAACCGAACAATGCTGAGCGTACAGCGGCGCACCACGGGTCGGATCCGGCGTAATGATCGGCGCCTGGCTGACTTCATAGGTCACCGCCAGTTTCGCGCCGAGTTGCCGTGCCTGACGGGCGACGTCTGCGCCGTCTTGTCGCGCAGCAATGGCGTTGCGCAGCGTGCTGACGCCCTGCTCCAGTCCGGCTTTTTCTGGCTTGGCCGGCATCGCGGCGATCAAGCCTTGCAGCGCCTTGATGGATTCCAGCTGCTGTTGGTATTCGGACTTATTAATGACCTTACCCGCCTGCACCGCTTCCGGGTAATCCGCGCCGATGTAATCGAGCAAATGCAGCGCTTGCGGCGCGCCTTCAACCGTGTCGGCCAGCAGGTTGAAACTGCACAGGGCAAACAACGGCAACATCAGCCAGGCCAGGAAACGGGACGGGGCAGTCATGAATGAATCTCAATTGGAAATACGAAGTAACACATTGTTCACTTCCAATGACTTTCACTCAAGCTTTGTTGTGGGGTGCACGGCACGGCTGGGTGGCCGACGCATCGGTTCGCGCTTCCGAGCCATGATGGCACTCCGTCAAAATGCGCAATTAAAAAGCCATTACATGGCCAGCATCCCTGTTTATAATGCCGCGCCCTCGTTATTGCGAAACGGTATTTAAGCTCCTCTTTTTATGAGGAATTGGCAGGATGCCAACATCCCCCGCCAGTAGGTCCCATCAGCCCGACCAGCATTTGCGGCTGCTTACATTCAGGGAAGAAGTACCCCAATGGCATCCCGCGCCCTTACCTCGATCGCGCTCAGCGCCGTCACCTTGCTCTCCGGCTGCTCGGCATTTCGTAACTACGACTCCGAACTGGCCCAAACCAACCAGCAACTGGCCGCCGGCAATGTCGATGCCGCGTTGACCCTGCTGGAAAAGAACAACACCAGCCCGGACAAAGACCTGCTCTATTACTTCGAGAAGGGTGAACTGCTGCGCGCCAAGGGCGATTTGTCCGGCAGTCAGAATGCCTGGAGCAGCGCCGATCAAGTGGTTGGCAAGTGGGAAGACTCGGTCAAGCTTGATACCGGCAAATACCTCGCCCAGTTCGGCAGTTTCCTGGTGAACGACAAGGTCCGTCGCTACGAAGGCTACGACTACGAAAAAGTCATGCTGACCACGCAGATGGCCCTCAACCTGCTGGCGGTGAACGACTTCGACGGCGCGCGCATGTCGATCAAAAAGACCCACGAACGCGAAGCCGTGATCGCCGACCTGCGCGACAAGGAATACCTCAAGAGCGAAGAGGAAGCCGAGAAAGAAGGCGTCAAAACCCAGTACAAGGATTTGCAGGGTTACCCGGTCGCCAGCCTCGACGCCCCGGAAGTGGTCAGCCTGAAAAACAGCTACCAGAGTGCGTTCAGCCACTACCTGGCCGGCTTCGTCTACGAAGCCCTGGGTGAAAAAGACCTGGCCGCGCCGGGCTATCGCAAAGCCGCCGAACTGCGCCCGAACACCCCGCTGCTCGAACAGGCGCTGGTCAATCTCGACAAGCCAAGTGGCAAGAACGATGACAGCGACATCCTGATCGTCGTGCAAAGTGGTCTGGCGCCGTCGCGCGATTCGATCCGCATCCCATTGCCCTTGCCGATCAGCAACCAGTTGGTGATCACGCCACTGTCGTTCCCGATCATCAAGCCGGACACCTCCACCGCCACGCTGACCCAGATTGGCGTGGACGGCCAGCAACTGAACTTGACGCAACTCAACAGCACCACTGCCATGTCCCGCCGCGCCCTGCGTGACGACATGCCAGGCATCATCCTGCGCACCACCGTACGTGCCGTGACCAAAGGCGTGGCGCAGAAGCAGATCAACGAAACCAACCCGCTGGCGGGCCTGGCGGTCGGTATTTCTTCAGCCGTGCTCGAAGGTGCCGATACCCGTACGTGGCGCACCCTGCCGGACTACACGCAAGTGGTGCGTCTGCGCCTGAAGAAAGGTGAGCACCAAGTCACCCTGCCGAGCGCCGTGGGCGGTTCGGTGGTCAAGGTCACCGTCGATCAGCGTTACCAGGTCATCAGCCTGCGCGCCGTGGGCAATCAGGTGTTCGCCAGCGGCCTGGCCGCGCATGTGATCCCGAGCGCCAACCCGACCGCCGTGGCCAGCCTCAAACCTTAAGAACGGAGTCTTTGCATGCGTTTCAAACTCATCGCTGTTGTCGCCCTGGCCTTACTGGCCGGGTGCGCCACCCCGCCACCGCCGGAACCTGGCAGCGCCGCCAGCAAGGTCGTGGCCATGGGCAAGCTCAAGAACATCGTGGTCGGCGCCATGCGCGTCGCCCGGGAAAATGGCTTCATGACGGTCAATGCGCAGCTGAGCAACACCAGCTTCAACAACAAGACCTTCTACTACCGTTTTGCCTGGCTCGGCCCTGAAGGCTTCCCCGTCGCCGAAGAAGAAACCTGGAAAAGCCAGATGATGTACGGCGAGCAGACCAGCTTCATTCAGGCGATCGCGCCAACCGCCAAAGCCGTGGATTTCCGTCTCGAAATCAAAACGCCTTAAGCCCGACACCCTATTCGTTCAGTTCTAGAGAGCATTCCCATGTTTGCACGCTTTTCGTTCATTGCCGTTATCGCCCTTCTGGCCAGCGGTTGCGCCAACACTTCGCCAACGCTGGGCAGCAAAAGCATCAGCTACGGTGACACCAAGGCTGTGGAAACAGTGACCAACGAGTTCGGTTCCACCGACCTGCAGATGATCGCTGAATCCATGACCCGCTCCCTGGCCCAGTCCGGCATCATGCAGGGTCGTCCGGTGGTTCAGGTCTACGACGTGAAGAACAAGACCAGCGAGTACATCGATACCCGCGAAATCACCACCAGCATCAAGACCCAGCTGATGAAAACCGGTGTCGCGCGCTTCGCCAGCGACAACAACGCGATGCAGAGCCAGGTTGACCAGCTCAAGCTGCAAAACCAGAGCGGCCTGTACAAGAAAAGCACCGTGGCCAAGACCGGCAACATGATCGCCGCCAAATACCGTATCGAAGGTTCGATCAGCTCGATCGTCAAGCGCAGCAGCGACTACAAGGACGTCTTCTACAAATTCAGCCTGCAATTGATTGACGTTGAAAGCGGTCTGGCCGAGTGGATGGACGAGAAAGAGATCCGCAAGACCACGGAGCGTTAATCAATGCGCGCATGGATTGGCATGATGGCCCTGGCTTGCGCGTTCAGCGTGCAAGCGGCCCCGAAAGTCGCGGTGACGGACCTCGCGTACCAGGAGCGAGTGGAGCAGTACATCCACATCGTTTCGGCACAGAGCAACCACAGCCAGAGTTACTACGGCGCCAGCGGCTCTTCGAGTTACAACGAAATCGAAGCCACCACCAGCTACATCGAACAAGGGGAATTGCGCAAATTCACCGGCGACATCAAGGGCGAGATTCTTCGTACCGGCATGTTCCAGTTGGTCCAGGGCACGCCTTACACATCGGCGTCCAAGGGTGACGTCTATGACGTGATCAAGCGGATCAAGGCCGGCAACTTCAAAGGCGCCGACTACGTGTTGTTCGGCACCGTGTCGGACATCGACTTCAACAACGACATCAACGAGCTCGCCAACACCGACAGCTATTCGGCGGTGCTGGCGTTGACCCTGGTGGCGGATTTCAGCCTGATCAATACCAAGACCTTCGAAATCACCTCGGCCTTCACGGCGATGGGCGAAGGTCAGGACACCAAACTGATGAACCATCGGGACATCCGTGTCTCGCTGAACCGCCCACGGGTGGTGCGTGACGTGTCCAAGTCCTTGGGCGAAGACGTGGCGGGGCAACTGAGCCAACAGCTCGGTGGCGGCGGTTACGAGCAGCCGCGGCAAGCCCCGCTGCGCAATAACCTGCCAGCGGACATAGCACCGGTCATTCTGCGCTGATCTAAGGCTTGCTCTGACCCTGTGGTGAACTGCTTTTGTGGTGAGGGGATTTATCCCCGTTGGACTGCGTAGCAGTCCCATCTCTGGGGCCGCTTCGCGACCCAACGGGGATAAATCCCCTCGCCACGAGGGCATCCGCATCACAAATGAAAAAGGCGACCTCGTGAGGTCGCCTTTTTTTGTGCCTGACGGTTTTACACAGCCACTTTGCGAAGGGTCGCCATGAATGCCGCCGCACCAATGAACAGCCCGGCAAACGTGCGGTTCATGCGTCTCTGCTGCTTGGGCGTGCGCAACATCCGCAGCACCTTCGATGCAAGTCCGGTGTAACCGGCCATGACGATCAAATCAACGCAGACCATGGTCACACCAATGATCAGGTACTGGATCAGCAGCGGCGCATGCGGATCAATGAACTGCGGCAACACCGCCAGCATGAACACCAGCGCCTTGGGGTTGCTGATGTTCACCAGAAAACCACGGAACACCAGGGCCATTGGCTTGCCAATCTGACGCACGGCCGCGTCATCGCTCATGTCGCTGGGTAGCGCACGCCATTGCTTGATCGCAAGGTAAACCAGATAGGCGACACCGAACCATTTGATCGCATAGAACGCCGTGGCCGACGCCGTGAGAATCGCGCCAACACCGGCACCGACAATCGCAATCTGTAACGCCAGACCCAGTTGCAGGCCCAGGGCGTTCCAGTAACCGCGCCAGAAACCGTATCGCAGACCGCTGGACATCGACGCAATGGCGCCGGCACCGGGAGACAGACTGATCACCCAGCAGGCGGCAAAAAACGCCAGCCATGTTTGAAGCACCATCGCACACCTCGACTCAGACTCGTGACAGACGTCTAAGCTAATGCGGCTTTGGGCCGATGACTACCGATTTTTTGCAGGACAGAACAGCTGCCGACCAACGTGGTCGGCATGTCGGCTACTTTTCGAAACCGTTGGAAGGGAATACATCGCTGCCGCGCCAGCGTCGAACCGAGCGCTGGAAGAACAGGCTGTTGGGCACTTGCACCATGGCGCTGCCGGTGCCGAGTTCTTCGGCTTCGATCAGCGTGGTGTAGAGCAGATTGATCGCAACGACCCGGCCTTTGACGCCGGGCTTGTCGGTGGTGTCCACCAACTCGACCACGTCGCCGAGGCGAAACGGGCCGACGGTGAAGATCAGGATTGCGCATAACAGATTCGAGAGCACGCTCCACATGGCGAAGAACGCCACTGCCGCTACCGCGACAAACCCGGACAGCGCGGTCCAGAGCACCGTCGCCGACACCCCGAGGCGTTCCAGCACGAAGATCAGCGCGCTGCCCATGATCAGCCAGCGCAGACCACCGCGCAGCGGCATCAGCAATTGTGGCGGCAACGGATAGCGCTCACCCAGGCGAGTCAGGCACTTGGCGACGCAACGCTGGGCAACATATCCCGCCAACAGAATCAGCAGGATCTGCACGAAGAGCCAGATCGGCTCGATCCACACAGCAGGCAATGGCAGCTTGAAGGCTTCCATCAGGACAGAGCCTCCAGCTCCGCCTGCATGCTTTCGAGCAGTTCCAGCGCTTCCATCCAGGCTTCTTCCAGCTCGGCTTCACGGACCTTCAGCTTGGCCTGTTCGGCCAGCAGATCACGCAAATCGTTCTTGCGCGCCGGCTCGTAAATGTCGCTGTCGCCGAGGCTGGTATCGATCTTCGCCAGTTTCTCGTGCAGCTTGCCCAGTTCGACTTCGAGCTTGTCAGCCTCGCGCTTGTGCGGTGCCAGTTGCTGACGCAACGCGGCCGCCGCCTGGCGCTGGGCCTTCTTGTCGGTCTTGTCCGGATTGACCGGCGTATTGCTGACCGGGGCGTTGCGCTGACGGTAGTCCACCAGCCAACGGGTGTAGTCTTCCAGGTCGCCGTCGAACTCCTCGACCTTGCCGTCCGCCACCAGATAGAAATTGTCGGTGGTGCTTTTGAGCAAATGGCGATCGTGGGAGACCACCAGTACCGCGCCACTGAATTCCTGAAGGGCCATGGTCAGCGCCAAGCGCATTTCCAGGTCCAGGTGGTTGGTCGGTTCGTCGAGCAGCAACAGGTTCGGCCGGCCCCAGGCGATCAACGCCAGCGCCAGACGAGCCTTTTCGCCACCGGAAAAGTTCAGCACCGGCTCATCGATCCGCGCGCCGCGGAAGTCGAAACCACCGAGGAAGTCGCGCAGGGTCTGCTCGCGCTCGGTCGGCGCCAGGCGCTGCATGTGTAGCAACGGGCTGGCCTTGGAGTCGAGTGAGTCCAGCTGATGTTGGGCGAAGTAGCCAACGACGGTGTTCTCGCCACGGGTCAGTCGGCCGGACAACGGCTCGAGTTCCCCGGCAAGGTTTTTGATCAGGGTCGATTTACCGGCGCCGTTCGGGCCGAGCAAACCGATCCGTGCACCGGGGGTCAGTTGCAGCTTGACCTTTTCCAGCACGGCCCGCTCGCCGTAACCCAGTCGGGCGTCGGAGAGGTCAATCAACGGGCTGGAGATTTTCACTGATTCGCGGAAAACGAAATCGAATGGCGAATCGACGTGGGCGGCGGACAATTCTTCCATCCGCTCCAGTGCCTTGATCCGGCTCTGGGCCTGACGGGCCTTGGTGGCCTGGGCCTTGAAGCGGGCGATGTAGCTTTCCATGTGCGCACGTTGCGCCTGCTGCTTCTCGTAGGCCTGCTGTTGCTGGGCCAGACGTTCGGCACGGGCGCGTTCGAAGGCGCTGTAACCACCGCGATACAGGGTGATCTTGCGCTGATCAACGTGGGCCACGTGATCGACCACGGCATCGAGGAAGTCCCGATCGTGGGAAATCAGCATCAAGGTGCCGGGATAGCTTTTGAGCCATTCTTCGAGCCAGATGATGGCGTCGAGGTCCAAGTGGTTGGTCGGTTCGTCGAGCAACAACAAATCCGAGGGGCACATCAAAGCCTGCGCCAGGTTCAGACGCATCCGCCAACCACCAGAGAAATCTCCTACCTGGCGATCCATCTGTTCATTGGTGAACCCAAGGCCGGCCAGCAGTTTTCGGGCCCGGGCATCGGCGGTGTAACCGTCGGCGCTGTCGAGTTCCGAGTGCAGGCGGGCCTGAGCGGTACCGTCATGGGCCGCTTCGGCTGCCGCGAGGTCGCGTTGCACCTCGCGCAGCCGCAGGTCGCCATCGAGCACATAGTCGACCGCCACGCGATCGAGAGTGTCGATCTCCTGGCGCATGTGGGCGATGCGCCAGTCCGCCGGCAGGAAGCAATCACCCGAGTCCGGGTGCAGGTCACCCAGAAGCAAGGCGAACAGGCTCGATTTGCCGGCGCCGTTGGCACCGATGAGGCCGGCTTTGTGGCCGGCGTGCAGGGTCAGCTCGGCGTCTTCTAGCAGACGTTGAGGGCCACGCTGTAAAGTCAGGTTCTGAAGTCGAATCATAATGGCGGCGGAGTCTACCAGCTTCGCTCGCAACTGGCGCGAGTAGCACTATGTCCTCTGACCTGTGGAGCTTTTCCCTTAGTACTTACGCCCGTCCCGGCGTTGAACCCGCATGCCTGCAGTTGCAGTCGGCGGGTATCAATGTGTGCTTGCTGCTCTGCGGGCTGTGGCTGGGAGAACGTGGCGTCGCCTGTAACGAACACCGATTGCAGCAACTGCGTAGCGTGGCCGAGCCGTGGGACGCAGACGTGGTGCGACCGCTGCGAGCCTTGCGGGTGAATTGGAAAGTCGCCGCCGACGACGATGGCGAACTTAATGCTTTACGCGAGCAAGTGAAGGCACTCGAACTGGACGCCGAGCGACATCTGTTGGTGCGACTGGAACGATCGGCGCTGAGTTGGCCGCAGGGTGAGGCGACCGATCTAACGGCTTGGCTGGAAGGTGTGGCGGCTGGCGCCGCCCACCTGGACCGCGACGCGCTGCATCAGCTGCGCGTCGCGGTAACCGGCACTTAAGAAGCGCTGGTTGGGGTGGTTGCTGCGATCGACGCGGCGGCCGGCGTTGGCGCTGGCGTGGCTGTCGAGGTGGCTGCTGCTAAAGCAGACGTTGCTACCGGAGCCGGGTTGGCTGGCTTGGCAACCGGCGCGGCGGCCGGCTTGGCGGCAACCGGTTTTTTCACTGCTGGTTTTGCAGCTGGCTTGGCGGCGGCTGGTTTTGCAGCACTGGCGGTGGCCGGTTTGGCAGCCGCGGCAGGTTTAGCCGCACCAGGTTTGGCGGCCGGTTTAGCGGCTGGTTTGGCCGCTGCTCTTGCAGCAGGTTTGGCCGCGGTTTTCGCAGCAGGTTTTGCAGCGGTTTTAGCCGCGACAGGTTTGGCGGCCGACTTGGCAGCAGGTTTCGCCGCTGCAGTTTTGGCTGCTGGTCTTGCTGCGGGTTTAGCGGCCGTTTTTGCAGCTGTTTTTGCAGCCGGCTTGGCGGCTGGTTTTGCAGCGGCTGTTTTCGCCACGGCGGGTTTTGCAGCAGCAGTTTTTGCAGCACCAGACTTGGCTGCGGCAGGCTTGGCAGCGGCTGTTTTTGCAGCCGGTTTTGCGGCGCTAGCAGCGACTGGTTTTTTCGCCGCAGGTTTAGCGGCAGGTTTTGCTGCGGCTTTCACCGGTGCTTTGGCGGCCGGTTTGGCAGCAGGCTTGGCCGGTGCTTTTGCAGCAGCCGGTTTGGCAGCGGCTTTCTTGGCAGGAGCCGCAGCAGGCTTGGCCGAACGCAGGGACAACGCCTTGCCGACAGCCTCTTGTACACGTCCGACGCCCTGGGCCAGTTTCAGGCTTTCTTGAGCATCGCGCTTGAGTTGCAGAATGTAGCTACGAGTTTCGGATTGACGATCCTTGAGGGCATCGAGCAAGTCCTCAAGCTCCTTCACCGCGCCCTTGGCTTTGGTTTGTGCCTTGGCCTTGCCGGCCGCCGCAGCGTCCTGCAATTTGGTACGGGACTTGTGCAATTTTTCTTGCGCTTTTCCGCGTTGCTTTTCCAGTTTGGCGAGCAGTTTTTCAGCATCAGCCAAGGCTTGGGAACAAGCGTTTTCCAGATGCTCGAGCAAGCTGCCCGAGAGTTGTTGGAGTAAGTGCAACGGAGTATTTACAGGCTTCTTGGTGGCCGACATGGTTTACCTCCTGGCTGACGTGGGTGCGGCTCATACTAGACCTCTGCTGCTACCGCCGCTAGGGCATGTTGACAGTATCCAAAGCGCTGCGTTGCAACGGATTGAAATTCTTCTGCGCCTACGCAAAACCAGTTCACCGTAGAGCGCATTCACACTGGCATAATCTCCCGCATCTCAGGTCGGAGAGTGCCCATGTCGCGCTACCTTTTTTTATCACTGTGCGTGTTTTTTTCCGCGGCTCAGGCCGCCGAAAAAACCAAAGAAAATGACACTCATGATCTCTCTTACAGCCTGGGCGCGAGCCTCGGCGAACGCCTGCGCCAGGAGGTTCCCGATCTGCAACTTCAGGCGCTGATCGAAGGTTTGCAACAAGCCTATCAAGGCAAACCCCTGGCGCTTAAAGATGAGCAGATCGAACAGATTCTTGCCGAGCACGAAGCCCAGGTCGCCTTGCAACCGAGCACGCCGCAAAGTGAAATCGCCCTCGAAAAAGAGCAGGCCTTTCTCGCCGAGGAAAAAGCCAGACCGGGCGTTCGTGAACTGGCAGATGGAATATTGCTAACGGAGTTGGCGCCAGGCACTGGTGCCAAGGCTGGCCCCAACGGCAAAGTCCAGGTGCTGTATATCGGTCGCCTTCCCGACGGCACGGTGTTCGATCAGAACAGTCAGCCGCAGTGGTTCAGTCTCGACAGCGTGATCAGCGGATGGCGCAGCGCGTTGCAGCAGATGCCGGTCGGTGCGAAATGGCGCCTGGTGATTCCATCGGCCGAAGCCTATGGCGCCGAGGGTGCCGGCGACCTGATTGCACCGTTCACACCGCTGGTATTCGAAGTCGAATTGCGCGGTGCCACGAGCTGAATACCGGAAACGAAAAACGGCGCGCATAGCGCACCGTTTTTGGAGGTCTTGCAGGAAGGGGGTTCAGGCCTGAACCGGGTCCTCTTCCTTGTGAGCGGTGTGCAGCACTTCGATCAGGCAGTCTTCCAGTTCGAAGCGTTCGTGCAACAGGCCACCCAGCTCTTTGAATTTCTCTGCCACGCATTGACCTGCATCACACAGGTCGTTGAACGCGAGCAGCTTCTCGGTGATGACGTCGATGCGAGGGTAGATGGTCTCGGCCAGCTCGAGCCCGCGAGTATCACCAAACGCCTTGGCTTCGCCGGTCAGCTGTTCGTAGATCTCGAAGTGCCCGGCAGACACGTAATCGACCAGCACGCCGCAGAATTCCTGCAACGGCTTACGGTTCTCACCCAGTGCCTCAGGCTTGGCGCCGAGAGCATCATAGGCCCGAACCAGTTCGTGACGCTCCTGCAACCAGCGATCGATCAGCAGATGCACTCCACCCCAACGTTCCTGAGCATTCTGACAACTTTCGAGCATGGTGATCTCTCTTCCCTTGTGGGTCATGCTGCCCTACACCCGTCGCCACACTTGAAGGTCAAGTATCGGCCAGGCAGAGCGTCATTCGAGCAACATAATTCCAATGACACGTGCGGGCCAGATTATGCCCGCGCGACAATGGCTTCAAGGTACGCAGGAGATAAAGTTCATACAAGTGTTTAATCACCCGTCAGCGCCCGGTGCGACGAACCGCCGCTGAGCGGTCGCAGACAGGCTTTCCAGACAACGCGCAGCAGCTGATAAATTCCCAGAATTGTCATCGCCATGAAGAACAGCAGACTCCATTCAGGAATGCTCAGGTCGAACAGTGTCCAGGAAATCTCCGCGCATTCCGCCTCCCCTTTGAACATCTGCGTGGCCTGACACAACCAAGGCATGTCCTCGTACTGAACTGCCAGATTGGGCGAGCACGTCAACAGCTGATGCATTGGATCGCTCTGCAGCAATACCTGCCGCCACGCCGTGACCGTACCCGCCAGACTGCAAAACAGCCCGAGCATCCAATACAGGAAAGACCCGAAGCGGCCCGGCCCATGCACCGAAGCCACCAGGCAGATACCCGTGAGCAACGCGAGGCAAAAGCGCTGCAACAGGCACAACCCGCAAGGCTTGAGGCCGACCGCATATTCCAGGTAATAGGACACGCCCAGGGCCAGGGCACCTGCAATGAAAGCCATGAAAAACAAGGAGCGTGAACAGGCCAAAGACATGGCATTTCCGTAACAGTAGAGACAGGCGGTTACGGTAGAGGAAAGCGCTGCAGCCTTTCAAGGCAGGCCAGCGGGGACACTTCAACAGAAGTGTAGGGAATTCCCGACAAGAACGAGAGGATTAGGTGTAGTCCTCTGTAGGATTCTGCCGTTGACGGACTACAAAGGTAAATTTCCGGCAGTCTGCAGACGACTGGATCGCTCCTTCGAGCGACCCGTCATCCACTCTTCAAGCGTGAACAGGAACCGGCAACGGTGCCGCCAGCAAGCGCTCGTCCAACAAACCCAAGCCCTCCTGGAACAACTGATTACTGCGTTCTGTGTCACCCAGCTGCGCCAGCAGCCGCGCCAGTTCCGCGCAGGCTTCCGGGTTGCGCTGCACGCGCAGGCTGCTTTCCAGATAGTCCCGGGCCTTGCCCCAAAGGCTGCTTTGCAGACACAAGCGCCCCAAGGTCAGCAGCAGGCTCGGGTCGGCCGGATGATCCTTGAGCCAGCCCTCGGCAGTGTGCAGTTGACGTGCCGGATCGCTGCCGCGAACGAGTCCGTAAAGGCGCGCCAGATGACTGTCGTAGTTGCGCTTGAGCGCCGTTCGCAGGATCTCTTCGGCCTCGACCTGAGCACCCAGTTGCCGAAGTTGCTCGGCATAAGCGAGCACCAGTTGCGGCTCCTGACGTTGAGCTGAGGTCAACTGCTGCCAGGCGCGATTGAGCGATTGCAAGCCGACCGTCCCGTCTTCTTCCTGATGCGCCGCCAGGGACAGGTTCTCACCCCAGGCCCGGCGTTCCAGTTCGGCCAGTTCGGCCGGTGGCAGGACCTTGTCCTTGCGCAGCTCCGGCAGCAGACGAATCACGGCCGACCAGTCGCCCCGCTGTTGGTGCAAGCGCTGCAACTGGCGCAAGGTCTGGACGTTATGAGGATGACGCTCGTGCATGGCTTGCAGGGTCACCAGGGCGCCTTCGGTATCACCGCGGTCGGTCTGCAATTGTGCGTGGCTCAGGGCAATCGCCAATTCTGCCTGGGGCTGTCGCTCCAGAGCGCGCTCCAGCAGGTTGTCGCTTTCCTCGTATTGACCTTGTTCGTTCGCGGCCCGGGCAGCGCCGAGGTAGTAAAGCAAAGGCTGGCGCTCGGCTTCCGCTGCCCGATGCAGATGGCGCTGCGCACTGGCCCAGCGACCTTCGGCCAGATCCAGCTGACCGTGTTCAATTGCCACCTGCACCCGGCGACTGCGATTGCGCCGCGACCAGGGATTGACCACGCCACTGGAGGTCGTCACCAATTCGATCAACGCCTTGATGCCCCAGAACACCAGCCAGAGCACGGCGACCAACGCCAGGGTTGCCCACAGGCTCGATTCGTAACGGAAGCTTTTGTAGGCGATCAGCACGTAACCGGAATGCTCGGCAATCGCCAGCCCCAGCGCGGCAGCAGCGGCGATCACCAGGAACACGATCACATAGAGGCGTTTCATGGCGTCGCCTCCTGAGCGGTGTCCGCGGCAGGTTTGGCCATCGGCTTGATCGAGTCCTCGGCGTTGACATTACGCCGCTCCAGATACCCCTGAACCGCGCTCAGCGTGCCGGTCAGGTCTGGCGTGACGACGGTGACCGGTTGCTTGCTCAACTCGCCTACCTGCTCAAGCATCACCTTGCTCTGAGGGTTGTCCGGGTTGAAGTTGCCCTTGAGCACGTCCCGCGCTTCGGCCAGCGCCTGGGTATAAACCGCGGCCTGGCCATTGAGCGCGGCCCATTGCGCCTGCTCCAGCGCCAGGCTCAGGGCCAGGCGCACCTGGCTCAGGCCCTGCCCGGCCAGCAACGGACGCACATTCTTGTCAGCGTTAAAGTCGATGCGGATGTAGCGCGAGACCTGATCCCACCATTGCGCCCAGCGACTGGCGCCGTCGCCATCGGCGGTGAGACCCAACAGGGATTCGCCACGGTCCTTGTACTCAGGTGCCAGCTCGGTGAGGCTGATTACCTGATCGCGCAGCGCCCCCAGTCGCAGGAACAGCCCGGTGCGATCCGGCTGTTGGGTGCTACGCAATGCCACCAACGTTTTGGCCACTTGCTCGCGAGCGGCAAAAGAGCCCGGGTCGTTCTGTTCGCGCAGAATTTCATCGGCGCCCTGCACCAAAGCCTGGGCACTGCTGATGTCCTGCAACGCGGAAAGACGCAGGCTGGCCAGACGCAGCAGGTGCTCGGCCTCGGCCAGACGCCAATCCTTGCGGCTGGCGCCGAGAACCGTTTCCAGACGTTGATTCAAGCGTTGCTGATCACCTTGAAGTTGAGTGACCAAACGACTGCGCGCGTCGAGCTCGGCGGCGGCAGGCATTTGTTCCAGGCGAGCAGTCAGGCGTTGTTCATTGAGCTTCAGGTCCTGTGCCTGATCGTTCAATGCCTGGACCTGGCTCAACTGTTGTTGAGTATTGGCTTGCAGGTGACGCACCTGCCAGACTCCCCAACCGCCCACGGCGACACCGGCAGCGCCCAGCAGCAGCGCGACGATTGCCAGCCCATTGCCTCGGCGCTGCACTGCAGCGGACCCAGTTTCAACCGGTGCTTCAACCGGTGCATCGAGCACTGGCTGGACGTCATCTTTAGGCAAGGCTGTTTCGCTCACGTATCCATCCTTTGCATTAGAGAACGGGTCCGGGATGCTCCCGTAACGCCGTCAGCAAAGCCGTGGCACTGGCGCCACGACAATCCACAACTGTTTGGGCCCCGGCGGCAAGTGCCAGCTCGGCGACCCGGGGGCTTGGAACAAACAACGGCAACCGCGCCAATTGCGGCCAGGCATCGCCGGCCAATTGATGCAGGTGCTCAAAACCCTGTCCACTGCTGACCACCAGCCCGTTCAAGCGTTCCGCTTCGATCAGGTCAGGCAGCGCTGCCGGCGGGTATTGCGGCAGGTCGCGGCGGTACAACTCCAGATACTCGACACTAGCACCAAGCTCGCGCAAACGCTCAGCCAGCAACTCGCGCCCGCCCTCCCCGCGCATGATCAACACGCGTGGACCGGGCCGCGCGATTGCCTCGCGCAACTGAGGAAGTTCAAGCAAGGCTTCGCTGTCATCGCCATCCACCGGAAAGCTGATGTCCAACCCGCGATCCTCGAGGATCTGCGCGGTGGCTGCGCCCACGCTGAACCACTTCAAACGAGGGGGTTGCGGCCGATACCGGTCAAGCAGATCCACTGCAATTCTGGCGGCCGGCTTGCTGACCACGATCACCGCGCAATAACGATCCAGCCCCTGAATCATCTCGCGCATTGTGTCAGAGGCAGAAATCGGCTCGATCTCCAAAAGCGGCAAACTGCTGCTGAAAATCCCCTTTCCGGCCAAAAGACTGCTCAGCGCCGCCGACTCATCCGCGGGACGCGTCAGCAGCAGGCGCCAACCCGTCACTCGTGACCTGCCTCGCCGTAGACTGCTTTCAGAATGTCGTTGGCGCCTTGACTCAGCAGGTCTTCAGCCACTTGCACGCCCAAGGCTTCGGCGTCGCTACGTGGCGCACGAGCCTCGGCGCTGAGCAGCAGACCGCCGTTCGGATCACCGACAAGACCACGCAACCAGATCTGCTCGCCTTCAAGCACGGCATAGCAGGCGATCGGCACTTGGCAGCCGCCATTCAAGTGTTTGTTGAGAGCACGTTCGGCGGTCACGCGGGTGGCGGTGTCCTGATGGTGCAGCGGTGCCAACAACGCGTGAATTTCGCTGTCGACGCTGCGGCATTCGATACCCACCGCGCCTTGGCCACCGGCCGGCAGACTGTCGTCGACGCTGATGGCCGAGGTGATGCGGTCTTCAAAGCCGAGACGAATCAGGCCGGCGGCGGCGAGGATAATGGCGTCGTACTCGCCGGCATCGAGCTTGGCCAGGCGCGTGTTGACGTTGCCGCGCAGGAAGCGAATTTCCAGGTCTGGACGCCGGGTCAGCAACTGGGCCTGACGGCGCAGGCTGGAGGTGCCGACGACGCTGCCTTGCGGCAATTCGTCCAGGCTGGCGTAGGTATTGGAAACGAAGGCATCACGCGGGTCTTCTCGCTCGCAGATGCAAAACAGACCGAGGCCTTCAGGGAAGTCCATCGGCACGTCTTTCATGGAGTGCACGGCGATGTCGGCTTCGTTTTCCAGCAGTGCGGTTTCCAGTTCTTTGACGAACAGGCCCTTGCCGCCGATTTTCGACAGTGGCGAGTCGAGCAACTTGTCACCGCGACTGACCATGGGCACCAACGTCACGAGCAGACCCGGATGGGCCTCTTCCAGACGGGCTTTGACGTATTCGGCCTGCCACAGGGCGAGAGCACTTTTACGGGTGGCGATGCGGATTTCGCGAGAGGACATGGATCAATCCGTACTGAATAGATACGGCGGATAATAACAGCTCAGCCAAATCCACTTTGACTTGTATCAGAAACCGCGTGGCCTCCCTGGCCTCAGACATCCAGCAATCGGGATGAAACCCGCCCGTAAATGGCGGATTAAAGCTGTTGCATCATCTTGCGCACGCCGGCCACATGCCGTCGGCTGACGATCAGGGCGTCGCCGTTCAAGCCTTTGAGGAACAGCTGAAAATGCCCCAGAGGCGTGCGCTGCAGGCGTTCGATGCGTTCGCGGGCGACCAGCGCGTTGCGGTGGATTCGCACGAAGCGGTCGCCAAATTCATCTTCAAGGGCCTTGAGCGGCTCATCCAGCAGCACTTCGCCGCCTTCGTGGCGCAAGGTCACGTATTTGTGATCCGCAATGAAGTAGACCACCTGACCCAACGGGATCAGTTCGATACCTTTACGGGTACGGGCGCTGATGTGGCTGCGCGGGCCACTGCCACTTTCGGCGGCGGGACGGGTCAGGGCCGCGAGCTGGACGCGATTGGGCCGCTCGGCTTTTTTCAACGCTTCATGCAATTGTTCTGTACGCACAGGTTTCACCAGATAGCCTACGGCGCTGGCCTGTAAGGCTTCCACGGCAAATTCATCGGGCCCTGTGCAAAACACCACGGCGGGCGGGGTTTCGCGTTCGCACAATCGTGCAGCCACTTGCAGGCCATCGAGACCCGGCATGCCGATATCGAGCAGCACGATATCGGGTTTGTGGCTGTCGATCAGAGCCAACGCCTCATCGCCGTTCGTGGCGCTAGGCTCCAGGACACTGTATCCCTCAAGTTCGCCAACCATTCGGCTCAGGCGCTCGCGGGCAAGGGGTTCGTCATCAACGATCAGGACATTCATATTGCGCTGGATTCCTGCGTGAGTCTCGCACAAGGATAGCGTAGACAGGTGAAGTGACGTCCGTCACCGCGATCCACGCTAAGACTAGCGCGAGGGCCAAAAAGTGCCGCCCGACCGACGGTTAAATTTTCATCTGTCGTGCGTTTGGCGGCCCAGGCCCGCGTTGGCGAGGCATCGCCGTAGGGTTTGTTGATACACAATATGAACACCCCCTCTTCTTATAGTCAGCTGCATCGTCTGGAAGTGCGCTGATCCTACTGTCCAACTGTAGACGGTTGCCGGCACGATATTGCTCAATTGAAAAATATCGTTGCGCAAATCCCCTCGGCGTTGATTCGAGTATGGACCGCCGCCTGAGAAAAAAACGTATCGACCAGTGCCAGCGACAGGATTGGCAACCCTGTTATTATCCGCGACAGCTTTCTACGCCATCTTTCTTCAGCCGACACGAGCGAATTCATGAGCACTGACAAGACCAATCAGTCCTGGGGCGGCCGCTTCAGTGAACCCGTCGACGCCTTCGTCGCCCGCTTCACCGCCTCCGTCACTTTCGACCAGCGCCTGTATCGCCACGACATCATGGGCTCGATCGCTCACGCCACGATGCTGGCCAAGGTCGGCGTGCTGACCGATGCCGAGCGCGACAGCATCACTGATGGCCTGAAGACCATCCAGGGTGAAATCGAGGCCGGCCAGTTCGACTGGCGCATCGACCTCGAAGACGTGCACATGAACATCGAGGCGCGTCTGACCGACCGCATCGGCGTCACCGGTAAAAAGCTGCACACCGGCCGCAGCCGTAACGACCAGGTCGCCACCGACATCCGCCTGTGGCTGCGTGACGAGATCGACCTGATCCTGAGCGAAATCACCCGTCTGCAAAAAGGCTTGCTGGAGCAGGCCGAGCGCGAAGCCGGCAGCATCATGCCGGGCTTCACCCACCTGCAAACCGCGCAGCCGGTGACCTTCGGGCATCACATGCTGGCCTGGTTCGAGATGCTCAGCCGCGACTACGAGCGCCTGGTCGACTGCCGCAAGCGTACCAACCGCATGCCACTGGGCAGCGCCGCACTGGCGGGCACCACCTACCCGATCGACCGCGAATTCACCGCTCAACTGCTGGGCTTCGACGCCGTGGGCGGCAACTCGCTGGACAACGTGTCCGATCGTGACTTCGCCATCGAGTTCTGCTCGGCCGCGAGCATCGCGATGATGCACTTGTCGCGCTTCTCCGAAGAGCTGGTGCTGTGGACCAGCGCGCAGTTCCAGTTCATCGATCTGCCGGACCGTTTCTGCACCGGCAGCTCGATCATGCCGCAAAAGAAAAACCCGGACGTTCCAGAGCTGGTGCGTGGCAAGACCGGTCGCGTATTCGGCGCGCTGATGGGCCTGCTGACCCTGATGAAAGGCCAGCCACTGGCCTACAACAAGGACAACCAGGAAGATAAAGAGCCACTGTTCGACGCCGCCGACACGTTGCGCGACTCGCTGCGGGCCTTTGCCGACATGATCCCGGCGATCAAACCCAAGCACGCAATGATGCGTGAAGCGGCCCTGCGCGGTTTCTCCACCGCCACCGACCTGGCCGACTACCTGGTACGTCGTGGTCTGCCGTTCCGTGACTGTCACGAAATCGTTGGCCATGCCGTGAAGTACGGCGTGGAAAGCGGTAAAGACCTGGCGGAAATGAGCCTGGAAGAGCTGCGCAAGTTCAGCGACCAGATCGATCAGGACGTGTTTGCCGTGCTGACCCTGGAAGGCTCGGTGAATGCCCGTGACCATATCGGCGGGACTGCGCCGGCACAGGTCAAGAAGGCTGTGGTTCGCGGCCAGGCATTGATCGCCAGCCGCTAAAAGCATCGCGGGCAAGCCCGCTCCCACATGATCTCTGAGTAGTCAAAGATTGATGGCAAATAGAGAAACCTGTGGGAGCGAGCTTGCTCGCGATGACTGACTTTAGAACGCTACAAAACCTACTTCTTGCCGGCAACCATCGCCAAAAACGCTGGCATTGCCGCGTCCTTGTCCTTTGCGATCCGCTGCACATTCGGATTCTGCCCCAGACGTTCCAGCAGCGCCTTGGCCGCCGGCATCTCAGCCAGCAAATCCAGGTCAAACAGCTTCTGCGCCACCGCACAGGCCAGCGGCACGCTGTAGAGGAAATACAAATCCGCAATGCTCAGGCTGTCACCTGCCACATAAGGGGCGAACTTGCCGTGCCTGCCCAGTGAGGCAAACCCCAGCAGCAACTCGGCTTTGGTCTTGTCCTTGATCGCATCCGGCACAGTCATGCCGAAAAATGCTTCGGCGTAGCAGGCACGCCCCGGCAATTCGATGTACAGCTCGATTTCCTTGGCCAGTGCCAGGACCTGCGAACGCTCAAAGGGATCGCTCGGCAACAGCGGCGTGCCTTTCTGGCTGTGTTCGAGGTGTTCGAGAATCACGCTGGTTTCGTTGACGAAACCCTGTTCGACACCCAGCACCGGCACCTTCCCGCGCGGGCTGATGGCTAATGCCTCGGGGCTAGGCCCCGGGTAAAACAGTACCTCTTCAAATGGCAGACCCTTCTCGAGCAGCGCCAGCTTGACCATGTTGTAGTAGTTGCTGACGGAGAATCCAAAAAGCTTGAGCATCACATAGCCTCCAGGCCGTGCGGGGTTGGCAGGTGCCTTTTATAGAACGCCGCAGAGTTTCTTGCCAGCAGCATCACAGCGCTGAATGCAGGTAAACTGGCCGCCTTAACTTGAGGAGCCTGCCATGAGCGAGCCAACCACCGGCATCAACAACGACGACATCGACGAAGAAGAGTTCGCCGAAAACACCCTGGTCGAAGCCATCGAAAACCAGATCGAAAGCGACAACCCGCCAGCCGCCAAGGCAACCTTCAACAAGCTGACATTAGTGGGTTACGAGCGTGAAGAAATCCTCAATCTAATGGCCCACGTTCTGGCCGTGGAAATCGACGCAATCCTCGAAGAAGACCGCGCGTTCAACACCGAATGGTATGAAGCCGCGTTGCGTGCATTACCAGAGTTGCCGCCGGAAAAGAAATAAGCCCGCAGGCCCTTGTGGCGAGGGGATTTATCCCCGTTGGGTCGCGAAGCGGCCCTGAAACCTGTGATCGCGATGTTTCAAATAAACCGCGATCACAGGTTTACGGCTGCTGCGCAGCCGAACGGGGATAAATCCCCTCGCCACAAAAATCCCTTCACCACAGGCAATCTCCACAACCACAAAAACCCGCTCCCACACAGATTGTCACCAATCAGTCCCGCCTTCCTCCAGACCCTGACTACACTGAATCCACCCCGCTGCCGCACCACCCACCGGGGAATGCTTCCCAAGGCGAAAAAACCCTGTCGCGAGCACTGGACATGCCGCCCGAGTGGGATCACCTTAGGGACGCTGTCGTCCAATTCCTAGAAAGTCTGGAGTCCTTATGTCGCTTACCCCTGAGTTGGTTGCCGAACTGGAAATCCTCGCACTCTTCAACCTGGACAGTTCCCAGGAAGGTTTGAAAATTCATCAGACCGCTGCCCCGAAAGCCATTGCTGCCGCCCAAAGACTGTTCGACAAAGAACTGATCACCCAGCCAGATGGTGGTTATCTGACCAGCCTGGGCCGTGATGCCGCGCAAAATGTGCAAACCGTTCTGACCATTCTCAACGTCCGGGAAACTGCCTGAGCATTACCGTAGCGCCCACGGAAACCCCTGCTACGGGATTTCCGCGGGCACATTTCGTTACCTGCCCTGTTGCCTGCCGTCGCCCCGCGATAAAAATCTGACGCCAGAAAAACAAAATCAGCTTAAAAGTCCTGGAGCCGAGGCGCTAAACTGCCCCTCATCCGCAGACACCCACGTCTGAGCCCCGCGAGCCGGTTTGAGCTGACATGACCCGCACCCATGAAATCCGCCCCGATCTGGACGAGGGAATCGACCGCAAAGTTCTCAGCCAACTGCGCGCACGTTTTCTGAAGCTCAATGAAGGCCGTATGGCCCGCGCCATGGAAGGGTTGTCGACCCGCCAGCAAGCGGTGCTGACCCTGTTGCCGCTGTTTTTTCACGTCAATCATCCGCTGTTGCCGGGGTACGTTTCGGGCAGCACGCCGGCCGGGCTGTCGAATTACGAACCCGACGCCAACGCCCTCGCCGAAGCCCAACGCCTGACCCGCTCGTTTTCCTATAAGCCTCGCCATGGCAGCAATCCGCCGCGACCGATTCACGGCCTGTTCCTGATGGGCAGCCTCGGCACCCTCGCCCAGGCCGACCAGAGCGACATGGACGTGTGGGTTTGTCACGGGCCGGACTTGAGCGAAAGCGAGCTCACTGAACTGCGCAAAAAATGCCAACTCCTCGAAATCTGGGCCGCCAGCCAGGGCGCCGAGGCGCATTTCTTCCTGATCGACCCGACCCGTTTCGTACGCGGCGAACGCGATACGCAACTGAGCTCGGAAGATTGCGGCACCACCCAGCACTATCTGCTACTGGACGAGTTTTATCGCACCGCGATCTGGCTGGCCGGACGCACGCCCATCTGGTGGCTGGTGCCGGTCTACGAAGAAGCGAGCTACGACCGTTACACCCACACCCTGATGTCCAAGCGCTTCATCCGTGCCGACGAAACCCTCGACCTGGGGCATCTGGCCTATATCCCGCCGGGGGAATTCATCGGCGCCGGACTCTGGCAGTTGTTCAAGGGCATCGAGTCGCCGTACAAATCGGTCCTCAAACTGCTGCTGACCGAGGTCTATGCCAGCGAACACCCCAAGGTTCATTGCCTGAGCCTGCGCTTCAAGCAAGCGGTGTTTGCCAATCGGCTCGACCTTGATGAGCTGGACCCGTACGTTGTGGTCTACCGGCGCATCGAGGAATACCTCACCGCCCGTGGCGAGCCGGAACGGCTGGAGCTGGTACGCCGGGCGTTGTACCTGAAGGTCAATCGCAAACTCACCGGCAGCAGCAGTCGCACTCAGAGCTGGCAGCGTTCGTTGCTCAAACGCCTGGCCCACGAATGGCAGTGGGATCATCGTCAACTGGCCCTGCTCGATAGCCGCAGTCAGTGGAAAGTCCGCCAGGTCGGCTCTGAACGCAGGGCCTTGGTCAACGAGCTCAATTACAGCTATCGCTTCCTGACCCAGTTCGCCCGCAACGAACAGACCGTCAGCCTGATCAACAAGCGCGACCTCAACGTGCTGGGCCGACGGTTGTACGCGGCCTTCGAGCGCAAGGCCGACAAGGTCGAGTTCATCAACCCTGGCATCGCCACGGATCTGGCCGAAGACACCCTCACGCTGGTGCACGCGCCGAACAAAAAAGAATCGGGGCAAACTCAGTGGGGTTTGTACAACGGTAGTCTGACGGCCCTCGAATGGGAGCATTTCGCACCGATCAAGCGCAGCCGCCAATTGCTGGAACTGCTGACCTGGTGTCACCGCAATGGCGTGATCGACAGCAGCACTCGCCTGGCCTTGCATCCCGGCAGCAGCGACCTGAGCGAGTTCGAACTGTTCAACCTGCTCGGCAGCCTGCAACAGAGCATCGCCCTGCCGCTGACGACCGTCGCCGAAGAACCGTTACTGCGCGCCAGTGTGCCGAGCGAAGTGCTGATTCTGGTGAACGTCGGCGTCGATCCACTCAAGCACCACCGCGACCTGAACATCCTGATGACCACCGAGCGCACCGACTCCCTGAGCTACGCCGGCGTCCGGGAAAACCTGGTGCTGACCCTGGATCAGGTCACGCTCAATAGTTGGAACGAAGTGCTGGTCAACCGCTTCGACGGCCCTCACGCGCTGCTCGACTGCGTGCGCGATTACCTCAACAACCTGCCCGGCGGGCTACAACAACCCACGTTGCGGGTTCGTTGCTTCTGCCACAACCGCGCACAGTTCATCGCCCGGAGGGTCGAAGAGATCCTCGACACCGCGCAGAACCTGCTGTTGAGCAAACTCAATCATCGCTACCTGATTCAGGTCCAGCAGCACTACCACGTGCTGGAATTGGTGCCCGGCCAGGTCAATCATGTCGCCCTCGCCACGCTGCCGGCGCTGGTCGATTACCTGGGCGAAGAGCTGGCAAGCTACAGCCCGCTGCACCTGGACCCGATGGCACTGGAAGACCACGACCTGGCGCTAGTCTTGCCGATGGGCCAACCCGATTGCATTCAGGTGTTCTACCGGATCAACGAGTACCGCGCCGACCTGTACGTGCTGGATGAATTCAATGCCCTGTGGCAGCAGCGCTTGCCCTACCACGACGAGCAAAGCCTGCTGGTGCCGCTGCAACGGTTCCTGCAATCGATCCAGTACCGGCGCGACGCCTTGCTGCCGATGGACGTCGCCCAGCCGCTGAGCCTGGACATCTTGTATTACCAACTGCTGCCCTCCGGCCCCGTACGGGCGCGTCGGGTCGAAGCTCGGCCAGCGCCGCAAACCCCGGTTAACAAACCGTTCTACGACGTGCAGGCGATTGTCGGCAAAGCCGCACCGGGGCAGGTGCAGGTCACGTTGTATTGCAATCAGCGGGAATTTTCAGAGCTGGAACATGGCGACCAACTGTTCAGCGTGGTCGCCCGGGAAATCGTCGAGCAGCGCCGTGAAACCGAACGCTATCGCTGCTACATCACCGACCTGGACCTGTCGGGCCTGCTCGGTGATGGTCAGAGTTCAAGCATTTTGTATTTGCGCTACAAGGCTGACCTGGAGCGCGCATTGAACGAGGCGCTCGAGCAGGTCTGACGGGTTTATTCCGGAAAGTGGCCGCCCTCGGCCGGCTGCGATTCAACTTCCAGCAGGGTCAGTTTCAACGTCTTGCCGCCCGGTGCTGGCCAGTCGATGTGCTGACCAACCTTAAGCCCCAGCAACGCGCTGCCGACCGGCGCCAGAATGGAAATCTTGCCTTCGTCGGCATTGGCATCCTTCGGATAAACCAGCGTCAGGTGATAGTCCTTGCCGCTGCCTTCTTCGCGGCAATGCACACGGGAATTCATGGTCACGACATCGGCGGGTACTTCATCGTGACCGACCAGGGTATCGGCGCGGTCCAGTTCGGTTTGCAGCGCGATAACGCCCGGCAGCGTGTCATCCAGGCTGTCGATCAGGCGCTCCAGACGTTGCACGTCCAGACGGGTAAGGGTGATTGAAGGTACGGTCATGATTTGGGCAGACTCCTTTCTTCTGCACAGAAAAAGCAAAACCCCGCCAGAAAAAGGCGGGGTTTTCACGAGCCTCGATGGGTTGAGGCGTTTCTCGACACTATCACAGCTCAATAAATATACAAGTCAGGGGCGACCGCCACCCTTGAGACTTTTATAGAGAACCTCTGTGGCGAGGGGATTTATCCCCGTTCGGCTGCGAAGCAGTCGCAAAAACAGAGAACGGGGGTGTGTCCGGCACTCCACAGTTGCAGATTTCAGGATCGCTCCGCGACCCAACGGGGATAAATCCCCTCGCCACAATTAGTCGTCACATAGATGACTTGCGTTCGGTGGCCTGCGCGCAGATAACCCGACGCCGATCGTCATCGGCCGAGCGCCATTCTCGGATGTCTTCGACATGGCGAAAACACCCAAGGCAGACCTTCTGCTCATCCAGCCGACACACACCGCTGCACGGCGAAGCCACCGCCGGGCTGACATTGCTGTAGAGCGGTTTGGGCGGACGAACGGGCGCAGGCTGGGTCACGATCTCACAGACCTTCGAAATCGAGCTCGGCGTCAGCTTGCTGCTTGACGATGCGCTCGAGCATCTCGCCGAGTTGTTCGTCGCTCTTGTCACACATCCAGCGCTTGCTCTCTTCGTCGTAATCGAAGTGGAACCCGCCGGACACGGCCGCCAGCCACAGCTGCCGCAACGGTTCCTGACGGCTGAAAATCAACTGGCTGCCGTTTTCGAACTTGACGGTGAGCACACCGGCCGAGCTCTCCAGATCGATATCCAGGTCACACTCGTCAAAAATATCCTCCAGCGTCTGCTGGGTGGCATCGACCAGATCGTGGAAACGGGCTTCAGTCAAACTCATTGCGGGAACCTCAAAAAGTGTCTACTCACGCTCAAGCGCCGCAAGATACGGGCGAGCCCCGGTGATTGCAAAGGATAACGACCAAGCGCCGATTTAGGTACATCAAACGCAGGCCCTGTGGGAGCGGGCCTTTGTGGTGAGGGGATTTATCGAAACGTCGCACCGCCCCGTTGGGTTGCGAAGCAGCCCCAGCAGTTCAAGGTTAAACGGGAGTGCTTGCGACTGCTGCGCAGCCGAACGGGGATAAATCCCCTCACCACAAGGCCCGCCGGACGGGAGCCCCGTCGCATAGGCAAGCTGCCGGGTGGCCGGTATACTCCGGCGCAATTAACGCATTTTCAAGGATTTCGCCATGAAGCGCCTGATCTCTTCCCTTGCTGCGCTCGTCGCGGTTGCCTGCCTTGTGTCGGCCTGTGGTCAAAAAGGCCCGCTGTACCTGCCTGACGATAGCCAGGACCCTGCCGAGCAAGCCAAGTCGTCGCAGAAGTCTCCGTCGAAAGCACACAAGCACGACGTCTACCAATAAGGGAACGCCATGGACGCTTTTAATTACCGTGACGGCGAGCTGTTCGCGGAAGGGGTTGCCCTGTCCGCCATCGCCGAACGCTTTGGCACACCGACCTACGTCTACTCCCGTGCGCACATCGAAGCCCAGTACCTGGCTTATGCCGATGCGCTGGCCGGCATGCCGCACCTGGTCTGCTTTGCGGTCAAGGCCAACTCCAACCTGGGTGTACTGAATGTCCTGGCGCGTCTGGGCGCCGGTTTTGACATCGTCTCCCGTGGCGAGCTGGAACGTGTACTGGCCGCTGGCGGCAGCGCCGACAAGATTGTCTTCTCTGGTGTCGGCAAGACCCGTGACGACATGCGTCGTGCCCTGGAAGTCGGCGTGCACTGCTTCAACGTCGAATCCACCGATGAGCTGGAACGCCTGCAGGTTGTAGCCGCCGAGCTGGGCGTTCGCGCGCCGATCTCGCTGCGAGTGAACCCGGATGTCGACGCCGGCACTCACCCGTACATTTCCACCGGTCTTAAAGAGAACAAGTTCGGCATCGCCATCGCCGACGCCGAAGACGTGTACATCCGTGCCGCGCAGCTGCCGAACCTGGAAGTGGTCGGTGTCGATTGCCACATCGGTTCGCAACTGACCACCCTGCCGCCGTTCATCGATGCCCTCGACCGCCTGCTGGGCCTGGTCGACCGCCTCGGCGACTGCGGCATTTACCTGCGCCACATCGATCTCGGTGGTGGTTTGGGCGTGCGTTATCGCGATGAAGAGCCGCCATTGGCTGCCGACTACATCAAAGCCGTGCGCGAGCGTCTCGACGGTCGTGACCTGGCACTGGTGTTCGAGCCGGGCCGCTTTATCGTCGCCAACGCCGGCGTGCTGCTGACCCAGGTCGAGTACCTCAAGCACACCGAACACAAAGACTTCGCCATCGTCGACGCGGCCATGAACGACCTGATCCGCCCGGCGCTGTACCAGGCCTGGATGGACGTCACCGCCGTGCGCCCGCGCAACTCCGCTGCCCGTGCCTACGACATCGTCGGGCCGATCTGCGAGACCGGCGACTTCCTGGCCAAGGATCGTGAGCTGGCCCTGGAAGAAGGCGACCTGCTGGCCGTACATTCGGCCGGTGCCTATGGGTTTGTCATGAGTTCCAACTACAACACCCGCGGCCGTGCCGCTGAAGTGTTGGTGGACGGTGATCAGGCATTTGAAGTGCGTCGCCGTGAGACGGTAGCCGAGTTGTTTGCTGGCGAAAGCCTGCTGCCGGAGTAAAACCATGCTGCTGCGTTTTACCAAGATGCACGGCCTGGGCAATGACTTCATGGTCCTCGACCTGGTCAGCCAGCATGCGCACATCCTGCCCAAACACGCCAAGCAATGGGGCGATCGGCATACGGGTATCGGTTTCGATCAGTTGCTGATCGTCGAAGCGCCAAGCAACCCGGACGTGGATTTCCGCTACCGGATCTTCAACGCCGACGGCTCCGAAGTGGAACAGTGCGGCAACGGTGCGCGCTGTTTCGCACGCTTCGTGCTCGACAAGCGCCTGACCGCGAAGCGGCAGATCCGCGTCGAGACCAAAAGCGGCATCATCGAACTGGATATCCGCAGCGACGGGCAGATCGGTGTCAACATGGGCGCACCGCGCCTGGTGCCGGCCGAGATTCCATTTGAAGCGCCGGAGCAGGCCACGAGCTATCAGGTTGACGTCGACGGCACTCTGGTCGACCTGGCCGCCGTGTCCATGGGCAACCCCCATGCCGTGCTGCGGGTCAGCGACATCAACAATGCACCGGTGCATGAGCTGGGGCCGAAAATCGAAAACCATCCGCGCTTCCCGGCGCGGGTCAATGTCGGTTTTCTCCAGGTCATCGACCGGAGCCGCGCGCAGCTGCGCGTCTGGGAACGCGGGACCGGGGAAACCCAGGCTTGCGGAACCGGCGCTTGCGCTGCCGCAGTGGCCGCGATCAGCCAGGGGTGGATGGATTCGCCGCTATTGATCGACCTGCCCGGCGGGCGTTTGTCCATTGAATGGGCAGGCCCTGGTCAACCGGTCATGATGACCGGCCCGGCAGTGCGCGTTTATGAAGGACAAGTGCGTCTTTGAGAGAGTCGAATCCATGAAAGATAAGCCCCAGGTTCCCGCCCTACAGCCCGACGAATCCCCTTCCGAAAGCCTTGAGGCGGCGGCGATTGCCGCGTACCTGGAGGCTCATCCGGATTTCTTCGTCGAGCATGAAGAACTGCTCGCAACCTTGCGCATTCCGCACCAGCGCGGCGACACCATTTCGCTGGTCGAACGCCAGATGAGCATCCTGCGCGACCGCAATATCGAGTTGCGTCATCGCCTCTCGCACTTGATGGACGTGGCCCGCGACAACGACCGCCTTTTCGACAAGACCCGCCGCCTGATTCTCGCGCTGATGGACGCCACCAGCCTGGAAGACGTGGTGATCAGTGTCGAAGACAGTCTGCGCCAGGACTTCCAGGTGCCCTTCGTCAGCCTGATTCTGCTGGGTGACAACCCGATGCCGGTCGGCCGCTGGGTCACTCATGCCGACGCGCAAACGGCCATCGGCGGCTTGCTCTCGGAAGACAAAAGCGTCAGTGGCAGCTTGCGTGAGCATGAACTGGACTTCCTGTTTGGCGAAGAACAGCGCAAACAGATCGGCTCCACCGCCGTTGTCGCTATCAGCTACCAGGGCATCCACGGCGTCCTGGCCATCGCCAGCCGCGACCCGCAGCATTACAAGAGTTCGGTGGGTACGCTGTTCCTCAGCTACATCGCCGAAGTCATGGGCCGCGTGCTGCCACGGGTCAACACCTCCCTGCGCTCGGTACGCTGATCGTGGAACGGCAACTGGACGCTTACTGCGAACACCTGCGCAGTGAGCGGCAGGTGTCGCCTCACACGCTGTACGCCTACCGCCGCGATCTCGACAAAGTGCTGGGCTGGTGCGTCAAACAGAACATCAGCAGTTGGGCGGCCCTGGACATCCAGCGCCTGCGCAGCCTGATCGCTCGCCTGCATTCACAGGGCCAATCGTCCCGCAGCCTGGCCCGGCTGCTGTCGGCGGTGCGCGGGCTCTATCATTATCTGAACCGCGAAGGCCTCTGCGACCACGACCCGGCCAACGGCCTGGCGCCGCCGAAGGGCGAACGTCGGCTACCAAAAACCCTCGACACCGACCGCGCGCTGCAACTGCTTGAGGGCGCGGTGGAGGATGATTTTCTGGCACGTCGGGATCAAGCGATCCTGGAGCTGTTCTATTCCTCAGGTTTACGGCTGTCGGAGCTGACCGGGCTCAATCTGGATCAGCTGGACCTGGCCGACGGCATGGTTCAAGTGCTCGGCAAGGGCAGCAAGACCCGACTGCTGCCGGTCGGCAAAAAAGCTCGCGAAGCGCTGGAGCTGTGGCTGCCGCTGCGGGCCATGACCAACCCTGCGGACGACGCGGTGTTTGTCAGCCAGCAAGGCCGGCGCCTCGGCCCACGGGCGATTCAAGTGCGGGTTAAAGCCGCTGGCGAGCGCGAACTGGGACAGAACCTGCATCCGCACATGCTGCGACACTCCTTCGCCAGCCATTTGCTGGAGTCGTCCCAGGACCTGCGGGCGGTGCAAGAGCTGCTCGGCCACTCGGACATCAAGACCACCCAGATCTACACCCACCTGGACTTCCAGCACCTGGCCACGGTTTACGACAGCGCCCATCCACGGGCCAAACGCATCAAAGGCGATGAGTCATGAGAATCCAATTGATCACCTTCGACCTCGACGACACCCTGTGGGATACCGCCCCGGTGATCGTCAGCGCCGAAGCCGTATTGCGTGAATGGCTGACCGAACATGCACCAAATCTGGGCGCCGTGCCGGTGGAGCATTTGTGGGCGATTCGCGAACGGATCCTCAGCAGCGAACCAAGCCTCAAGCACCGCATCAGCGCCCTGCGCCGCCGAGTCTTGTTCCACGCGCTGGAAGAGGCCGGTTACGACCATGGCCAAGCTTCGGATCTGGCCGACAAGAGTTTTGAAGTGTTTCTGCATGCGCGGCATCAGCTGGAAATCTTCCCGGAAGTGCAACCGACCCTGGAGACGCTGGCCAATCACTACGCCCTCGGCGTGGTCACCAATGGCAACGCCGATGTGCGTCGGTTAGGGCTGGCGGATTACTTCAAGTTTGCGTTGTGCGCCGAAGACATCGGCATCGGCAAACCGGATGCGCGACTGTTTCACGAGGCGTTGCAACGGGGTGGTGCGACGGCTGAAACGGCCGTGCATATCGGCGATCATCCGGGTGACGACATTGCCGGCGCCCAGCAGGCGGGATTGAGGGCGATCTGGTTTAACCCGGCGGGCAAGGTTTGGGAAGCCGAGAAGGCACCGGATGCCGAGATTCGCAGCCTGAGCGAGTTGCCGGCGTTGTTGGCCCTCTGGAACTTGGAAAAGATTTGAGGTTTTTCTGAAAAGATCGCAGCCTTCGGCAGCTCCTACAGGTGTACACCCAATAGTGTAGGAGCTGCCGAAGGCTGCGATCTTTTGATTTTGTTTCACCCATGAAAAAGCCCGCAGCGACGGCGGGCTTTTTCAGCAAGCAAGTAGCAGGCTCAGATAGGCCGGCTGCCGTACTTGTTGTCAGGCTTCTTGGGCGGATCGGCGACCACATTGGCCTCCACTTCCTGCACCTTGCCGCCCTTGGCCAGGAACTCTTCCATGGCCCGCGCCAGAGCATCACGCTCCTTGTTTTTCGCTTCGACGCTCGGCAGCTCATCGACCGATACCGCTGCCTTGGCTTTGCCTTTGGCGGTCGGAACGGGCGCTTCACCGCCATCGTCGTCAGCAACGTCTTCCGCTGCTGTTTCCAGACCTTCTTCGGTTTCGTCGTCGCCTACTTCGAGGTCGTCGTTTTCCAGATCATCGTCGCTCATGTTCTACCTCATGACTTGCGAAAAGCAGATTAGTTATAGCCCAGCTTCGCCGTCTGTCGAAGGCCGCTGGAAAAAATTCTACAACCGCTGACAACCAGCGGTTTATGCCTCTTCACCGTGCACGGTGGCGAGGACTTTACGGGCACCGCCAAAATCACGGTGCTCGCCCAGATAAACGCCTTGCCAGGTTCCCAGCGCCAGTCGGCCTGCCGAAATCGGCAAACAGAGCTGACAGCCAAGCACACTGGCCTTGAAGTGCGCCGGGAGGTCGTCCAGGCCTTCGTCGTTATGCTCATAGCCGTCTGTACCTTGTGGGATCAGACGATTGAAAAATCGTTCGAAGTCGCGACGTACCGCCGGATCGGCGTTCTCGTTGATGGTCAACGACGCCGAGGTATGCTGCAGCCACAAATGCAACAGACCGACCCGACATGCCTTGAGTTCAGGCAGGCCGGCGAGTAACTCGTCCGTTACCAGATGAAAGCCCCGGGGCCTCGCCCGCAGGGTAATCAGAGTCTGTTGCCACATACAGTTCTCCGCACGTTCGGGGCGCATTCTAGCGCGCTCTGGGAAAAAACAAAGGCCCTAATATTCCTTCAATCATGTAAGCCATTGGCCGCAGAAAAACGCCCGTCGTAAACGCCACTAAACGTGTACGAAAAAACCTTTCAGCAGTTCCTTCACTGACAAACTCCAGACAAAAAAATGCCCGGCAAGCCGGGCAAGTTTTTTTGTGCGCGTACTTACAAGTTGTAGCCGCGTTCGTTGTGGAGTGCCAGATCGATGCCGACAGCCTCTTCTTCCTCAGTGATACGCAGACCCATGACGGCGTCCAGGACCTTGAGGATGATGAAAGTGACGATCGCGGTGTAGATCACCGTGAAACCCACGCCTTTGCACTGAATCCAGACTTGTGCGGCGATGTCGGTGACGGTGCCGAAGCCACCCAGCGACGGTGCAGCGAAGACACCGGTCAGGATCGCGCCGAGGATACCGCCGATACCGTGCACACCGAAGGCGTCCAGGGAGTCGTCATAGCCGAGTTTGCGTTTCAGGGTGGTGGCGCAGAAGAAGCACACCACGCCGGCTGCCAGACCGATGACCAGAGCGCCCATCGGGCCCACGGTGCCAGCGGCTGGCGTAATTGCAACCAGACCGGCCACAACACCCGAAGCGATACCCAGAGCACTTGGTTTGCCGTGAGTGATCCACTCGGCGAACATCCAGCCCAGTGCAGCGGCGGCAGTTGCGATCTGGGTCACCAGCATCGCCATACCGGCCGTGCCGTTGGCCGCAGCGGCGGAACCGGCGTTGAAGCCGAACCAGCCGACCCACAGCATGGCGGCGCCCATCAGGGTGTAACCGAGGTTATGCGGCGCCATCGGGGTGGTCGGGAAACCTTTGCGCTTGCCCAGTACCAGGCAGGCAATCAGACCGGCCACACCGGCGTTGATGTGCACCACGGTGCCGCCGGCGAAGTCCAGCACGCCCCAGTCCCACAACAGGCCGCCGTTACCGGACCAGACCATGTGCGCGATTGGTGCGTAAACCAGGGTGAACCAGACGCCCATGAAGATCAGCATGGCGGAGAACTTCATCCGCTCGGCGAAGGCACCGACGATCAGCGCGGGGGTAATGATGGCGAACGTCATCTGGAAGGTGATGAACACCGCTTCAGGGAACAGCGCCGCAGGGCCGGTCAGGCTCGCTGGCGTGACACCGGCGAGGAAAGCCTTGCCCATGCCACCGAAGAACGAGTTGAAGTTGATGACGCCCTGTTCCATGCCGGTAGTGTCGAACGCGATGCTGTAGCCATAAATGACCCACAGGATGCTGATCAAACCGGTAATGGCAAAGCACTGCATCATCACGGAAAGAATGTTTTTGGAGCGAACCATGCCACCGTAGAACAGCGCGAGGCCGGGAATGGTCATGAACAGCACGAGGGCTGTCGAGGTCATCATCCAGGCGGTGTCGCCGGAGTTGAGGACTGGGGCCGCCACTTCGTCTGCCGCCATAGCCAGGCCGGGCATTACGAGGGACAACAGGGCTCCTAGCCCTGCGAATTTACGCAGAGTCATATTGTTTTCTCCTGGGGCGTTGGGTTTGTGGCGGCTTAGATTGCGTCGGTATCGGTTTCGCCGGTACGGATGCGAATCGCCTGTTCCAGATTGACCACGAAGATCTTGCCGTCACCGATCTTGCCGGTGTTGGCAGCCTTGGTTATCGCCTCGATAACCCGGTCAAGATCCTTGTCGTCAATGGCGACATCGATCTTCACCTTTGGCAGGAAATCGACCACGTATTCCGCGCCGCGATACAGCTCGGTGTGACCCTTCTGCCGACCGAAGCCTTTGACTTCAGTAACGGTAATGCCCTGCACGCCGATCTCGGACAGCGACTCGCGTACGTCGTCCAGTTTGAACGGCTTGATGATGGCAGTGACTAGCTTCATGAAAACTCTCTCCCGAATTGGTGGACTTGCCCCAGGAAAACAAACCCGACTCAAGTCTAAGCGCAGTGCCTGGCTTTGTAACGCATCGTCGGCCTTACCTGCCCGTCCGACGCCTGCTAACCACTCCGCGCGAAACTCTTCCCCCGTTCCGCTTGGCGCACTGCATTCGTCACAGCGACTGCATCAGTGCATGGGTCACTAGGCACTAAGCAGAAAGCTTGCCATCTCCACAAAACTCTCTGTTTTCAAGCCCTTGACCGCAGATGCCAACCACTTCGCCGCAACTCTTGCCGCGTTACGCACAACAACAGTGCGATGCCGTCCGTCCGCATGCGCGAAAAGCGTGCACGGCCAGCGGTCGGGATTGACTATAGACACTGCGTGATACACTGCCCGCCATTGTTGACAGGACATTTCCCATGCTCGCGCCCAAAGACTTCCTCGACGCCCTGACCGGCACCGCCTCCCGCCTCTTCAGCGGCGACACCCCACTGCCGAAAAGCGAAATCGAAAGCCAGTTCAAGGCTCTGTTGCAGAGCGGCTTCAGCAAGCTGGATCTGGTGAGCCGGGAAGAGTTTGATAGCCAGATGGTTGTGCTGGCACGCACACGGGCACGCTTGGAGAGTCTTGAAGCGAAAGTGGCGGAGCTTGAAGCGAAGCTCAATCCACCTTCCGAATAACACCACAATCCCTGTGGGAGCGGGCTTGCCCGCGAATGGGGTCGCCTCGGTCACCAGCCCTCCCACGCTGGACAGACCAACCCTGTAGGAGCTGCCGAAGGCTGCGATCTTTTGATCTTTAAGCCCTCAAAAACCCCGGCAACGTCCTACAAGAAAACCACCGCCGTCCGATTGCGCCGCAAAGCCCCGGTTCCTAAGCTCACCCAATGCTGAATGTTCAGCACTGGGTTTGGCGACCCGGATAGCATCTAAACGCATCGCGACCACGTTCGAACCAGGGAATTATCCCCATCTCGAATTATGGCGGCTATGCGTGGGAGACCTTCGGGTCTGCCGGTTTCCGGATGCACCGGTTCGCCAACCCGCGCATGGCTGCCACCCTTTTCGTTTGGCGACGATCAGAGGCAGTTTCCTTCATTCGCATCCGGGAGCTGCACCATGGAAGAAAACTATCTAATCCCTCACGTCTTCATCCGCCACAAACTCCACCTTCACGCGCTTTTGATCGAAAACCAGCCTTGGTTCAGCGCCCGAGACTTAGGCCGTCTGCTTCGTCTTTTCCTCGACGAACGCGCCGTCCGAAAACTCGATCCCGATCAACATCAATCCGCGCGAGTCGTCATCCACGGCACCATCGAAAACACCCTGCTAATCAGCGAATCCGGGGTCTACGCCTTGCTGGTCTACCACTACTGCCCCGAATACCGGGCCCTGCGCGAATGGCTAACCCACGACGTCGTCCCAGCCCTCAGAGACGCCCAGCAACCCACCTCAACCGAACGCCCGATTCTGAGCCTGCTGAACTGGCCGGATATGTCACTGAGCTTGCTGCATTGGAATAATCAGCCGTGGATTCGGTTGCAAGACGTTCCGCAGATGTTGCCGGACCGCGATCGACCACGAAGCGCCGTCAACAAACCTTGGTGGAAGCGAGCTTCACGAGCTCTGCAATCGCTTTAACAGAGACGGATGCAACCTTTGTAGCAGCTGGCGGAGCCTGCGTTCGGCTGCGCAGCAGTCGTGAAGCCGATGTGCTCGGTTTACCTGACGTACCGCATGCTTTGATTTTGCGACTGCTGCGCAGCCGAACGCAGGCTTCGCCAGCTGCTACAGATCGCGTTACGGCGTAACTGGCTAGCAACATTCTGCGAAAGTTTTGTGCCTCAATCACCAAGCTCAAGCACCAACCCGCGACTACCCTTAAAAAAGCCGCAGGAAGCGGCTCCCGTCAGCTCAAGGAACGACCATGTCCCTCTCCATCGTCCACAGCCGCGCCCAAATAGGCGTGGAGGCGCCCGCCGTCACCGTAGAAGTTCATCTGGCCAACGGCTTGCCATCACTGACGATGGTCGGTTTGCCGGAGGCGGCAGTGAAGGAAAGCAAGGATCGCGTACGCAGTGCGATCATCAACTCGGGCCTGCAGTTTCCGGCACGGCGCATCACGCTGAATCTCGCGCCAGCCGACTTACCAAAGGATGGTGGACGGTTCGATCTGGCGATTGCCCTTGGGATTCTGGCGGCCAGTGTTCAAGTGCCTACGTTGACGCTGGATGATGTGGAGTGCCTGGGGGAGTTGGCGCTCTCAGGCGCCGTGCGGGCAGTTCGGGGGGTATTGCCGGCAGCACTGGCCGCGCGCAAGGCCGGGCGTTCTTTGATGGTGCCACGGGCGAATGCCGAGGAGGCGTGCCTGGCTTCGGGGTTGAAGGTGATCGCGGTGGATCATTTGCTCGAAGCGGTCGCGCATTTCAATGGCCACACGCCGGTTGATCCTTATGTTTCCAATGGATTGCTCTACGCCAGCAAACCCTATCCCGACTTGAATGAAGTGCAGGGCCAACTCTCGGCCAAGCGTGCGTTGCTGATTGCCGCGGCGGGCGCTCATAACCTGCTATTCAGCGGACCTCCAGGCACCGGAAAAACCCTGTTGGCGAGCCGTTTACCGGGGCTTTTGCCACCCCTGGCCGAGAGCGAAGCGCTGGAAGTTGCGGCGATTCAATCGGTCACCAGTTGTGTCCCGTTAAGCCATTGGCCGCAGCGACCGTTTCGCCAACCCCACCACTCCGCCTCAGGTCCCGCGCTGGTAGGCGGCGGTTCCAAACCGCAACCTGGAGAAATCACCCTCGCCCACCATGGCGTGCTGTTTCTCGATGAACTCCCGGAATTTGATCGCAAGGTATTGGAGGTTCTGAGAGAGCCATTGGAGTCGGGCTGCATCGTGATTTCCCGCGCCAAGGACCGCGTGCGCTTCCCGGCGCGCTTTCAATTGGTGGCGGCGATGAATCCGTGTCCCTGTGGATATCTTGGCGAACCGAGTGGCCGTTGCTCCTGTACGCCGGACATGGTCCAGCGCTACCGCAACAAACTGTCGGGTCCATTGTTGGATCGCATCGACCTGCACTTGACCGTCGCCCGTGAAGCGACGGCGTTGAACCCCGCGTTGAAGGCTGGAGACGATACGGCCACTGCCGCTGTTCTGGTCGCCGATGCACGAGAACGGCAACACAAACGCCAGGGCTGCGCCAACGCCTTTCTCGATCTGCCAGGCTTGCGTCGCCACTGCAACTTATCCACAGTCGACGAAACCTGGCTGGAAACTGCATGTGAACGACTGACCTTGTCGCTAAGGTCAGCCCATCGACTGCTCAAAGTGGCGCGCACCCTGGCGGACCTTGAGCAAGTCGATGGCATCACCCGCGAGCACTTGGCCGAGGCACTGCAATACCGGCCGAGCACAAATTAGCAGTGATTATTCCTTGGTGAGATCCACCAACGGCGTTTGCCGCACCTCAGTCTGCCGCCCGCCCTGAATCTCATTCACTCGCTTCAACGCGTTATCCACAGCCCCCTTGTCCGCCAGCAAGCTGTAGCTGATTTGAAACTGCTTCTGCTCCTTGGCCGCAATCGTTGGCACCAGATTCAGTGGCCGCTGATACCGACGGTTGTAGGAAAAGCTCGTTCCCGGTTCAAGACCCGTGACATAGCCCTGCCCTTGGGTATCGGTGTTTTTCCACAGAGAGAACACTGGCAGCTGCTGAGTATTAAAACCAACCGAAACCCCAAGGCTGCCAGCCTTGTTATGCAGCACGGTCAGCGTGTCACCCTTGGCATCGGCATAAGGCACGACGTTGTAAACCGTCTCGTCGTAATCCTTGGTCGGTGCGCGATAGGTCTGCCAGTCCGGCAGATCCCCCTTGGCCTTGTCATTGAACGGCGACACCTGTTTAACCGGCGCAACAAAACGCGCGCCCTGCTCCAGGAACGGCGTGCTGAAGTTGCTGTGATACAGCGCCTGATATTCCTTCGGATAGTCGCCGTTGTTGGTCAACGTGTCGTTGAGGGCAAACGCTACGCTGCCGGGCTCGGTGACCAGTTCGGTCATCACCGAGAAGTCGACTTTCTTGAACGCCTGCTCTTTCAGCTCGCCGCGCAGGCTGATGGCGTAGGGCGCTTTTTCGTCGATGTGCAACGTGACTTTGCTGGCCGGGATGTTGGCGGCACGACCGTGGAGCGTCAGCAGTTCACCGTTATCCATGCCTGGGTGACCGACCCACTCGTAGCCGCAGCGGGCGACCAGTTCGTTAAAGCCCTCAAGCCAGCCCAACCCTCCACGGCCGTTGAGTTCGATGAAGGACGGATTGACCACGTCCTTGACCGGCGAATCCCAACCCATGCGCACATTTCCCACCGACGCCTGTAGGACGTTCATCCCGCGGGTCGGCACCACCGAGAGCTTGAGGGTGCCGTTATCGATGTCGACGATACTGACGCCCTCCTGCCGACCGCCGTGCAAGGTGCGCAGGGTGACCGAGAAGGGTTTGTCGGTTTTGATGCCGAGCTGCTGACTGGTGATCTGCCAGTTCTGGGCTGCTTTGTCGGTGTCGAGCAGCACGTAGTCCCAAGCCATGGCGTGGGAGGTAGCCGACAACGCGCCGAGAGCGATGATGAGTTTGAGCGGAGTCATGACAGGAGCCTTTCTTGGAGTTGTGCAGTTTTTATAGTCTTGCTGAAACGCTTCATCAAGCTTAAAAAGCACTACATCGAAGGCAAAATTATAGTGATGCGGGTATTGGGGTTGAAAATGGGGAATTGAGTCGATCCCATCGCGAGCAAGCTCGCTCCCACAATTGATCTCGGGTGTTCACAAATTCTGTGTTTCCACCGATCCAATGTGGGAGCGAGCTTGCTCGCGATAGCTATTCCAAAGGCGCCTCAGCGGAACCGGTCAACCTCATGTCGCAAATCTGCCGCCAGCTTCTCCAGCTCTTTGGCGGTGATCGCCAGATTGGACACCACTTCGCGCTGCTCACTGTTCGCCAGGGCAATGCTTTGCAGGTTGCTGCTGAGCAAGGTGGCGGTACTGCTCTGTTCCTGGGTCGCGGTGGTGATCGCCGCGAATTGCTGACCGGCCGAGCGGCTTTGCTCATCGATCCGCGCCAGGGCACTGGCGACGTTGGCGTTGCGCGACAGGCCCTCCTGCATCAACAGGTTGCCCTGCTCCATGGTGCTGATGGCGTTACCGGTTTCCTGCTGAATGCTTTGGATCATGCCGGAAATTTCGTCGGTCGCTTCGCGAGTACGTGAGGCCAGGTTACGAACTTCATCGGCCACGACCGCAAATCCACGCCCCTGCTCACCGGCACGAGCGGCTTCGATGGCGGCGTTGAGGGCCAGCAGGTTGGTTTGATCGGCGATCGAGGTAATCACACCGACAATGCCACCGATTTCCTGGGAGCGCTGACCCAAGGTATTGATCACCGTCGCCGTGCTGTTCAGCGCGCCGGCGATTTGTTCCAGGGACGAGGACGCTTCGTCCATCGACGTACGACCGATCTGGGTTTGCTGTGCGTTTTCCTGGGCCAGACGCTGGGTGTTACCCATGTTGTCGGCAATGTTCAGGGAGGTGGCGCTGAACTCTTCCACGGCGCCGGCCATGCTGGTGATTTCGCCCGACTGCTGCTCCATCCCTTCATAGGCGCCACCGGACAGACCGGACAAGGCCTGGGCACGGCTGTTGACCTCTTGCGAGGCCTTGCGGATGTGCTCGACCATGGTCGACAGCGCCTGGCTCATCTGGTTGAACGCGCGGGCCAGCTGACCGATTTCGTCATTGCTCGATACGTTCAGACGCACGCTCAAATCACCGGCGCCCAAGGCTTCCGCCTGACGCACCAGATCACCCAAAGGTGCGAGTTTGCTGCGCAGCAACCAGACCGCCGCCCCCACAGCGATCAACATCGACAGCAGACTGCCAATCGCCAACTGAATCCCGACACTCCAGGTCACGGCACGGATTTCGGTTTTCGGCATGCTCGCCACGACCGACCATGGGCCGCCTTCAAACGGTACGGCAATGCTGTAGAAATCTTCGGATTTGTCGCTCCAGAACTCGCCCTTGCCCGGCGTTTTCGCCAAACCAACGATGGTCGGCGTCGCCTGATCCAGCGCTTGCACACCCGCGATCGGCACCAGCCATTTGCCTTGGTCGTCGAGCAATGCCAGGGAACCGGTCTGGCCGATACGGAAGCGCTTGAGGTTGGCAAACTGCGCGTTCTGCGCGTCGGTGTAGTCGAATCCTACGAACAGAACAGCAATCACCTTACCGCCGCTGTCACGTACGGGGGTGTACTGAGTCATGTAGGAGCGTTCGAACAGCAAGGCGCGACCGACGTAGGCCTGCCCCGCCATCAAGCGCGCATAGGCCGGGTTCGCGTGATCGAGCAGCGTGCCGATGGCTCGGGTGCCGTCCTGTTTGCTCAGGGACGTGCTGACCCGAATGAAGTCTTCGCCGCTGCGTACAAACACCGTCGCAACGCCCGCCGTCATTTGCTTGAACTCGTCCACTTCCTTGAAATTGTTGTTCAACACTTCGCTGCCCAGGTGCAAGCCCGGGGTCTGAGTGCCCGCCACGGCCACCGGCTCGTCCGGATGCACGCTCAACCCGGCGCTGAAGCGCTTCTCGAACAGACCGGCCAAGCGCTGGGTGCTTTCACGCAACGTGCCGTGAAAGGTACTCAACTGATCGGCCAGCAACCGGGCTTCACTGGCCAGGTGTTCTTCGCGGGTGGCGAGGTTGGCGGTGTCCAGCGAGCGCAGGGCGAACACGGTACTGCCACTGATGACAATCGCCAGTATCACGGCAAGCGCAAGACCAAGCTGTGAGGCGATCCGGGCACGAGGTTGAGACATGACAGCTCCTGGCCGAGCGACCGGATCCTCCTTGATCTGGCTGCACACTCAGCAAAATTCTAATAATGGGAATTACGTCGAACCTGCACGAAGGTTCCACCTGCATTTTCGGCGGAAAATCGGAATACTTGAGTAATTAGCCGGGAAATGGCGAAAGGCCGCCATTGCGGCGGCTCTATCGATTCAGCCCAAGTGTTGAACGTCGGGCAATTCCATTGCTCGGGCTTCGCCTTGCAGGAAGTCGCTGAGCCTGCGCAAACGTTCACCTCCGGGGCGGGTTTTTGGCCAGACCAGGTAATATTTCTCACCGCTGGCGACGGCCGTCGGCCACGGCAGACTCAGACGTCCCTGAGCCACATCTTCCGCCACCATCAGCAGATCGCCCATGGACACGCCATAACCTCGGGCGGCGGCGATCATGCCCAGTTCCAGCGTGTCGAACACCTGCCCGCCCTTGAGCGACACCTGATCCGCCAGCCCCATGCGTTCCAGCCAACTGCGCCAGTCGCGACGATCCGGCGTCGGGTGCAGCAGTTCGGTATTGGCCAGCCGTGCGACATTCCATGGTTGATCCTGCAGAAGATTCGGCGCGCCGACTGGAATCAGCTCTTCCGGGAACAGGAAACTCGCCTCCCAGTCCGGCGGAAAATGCCCGTTGCTGAGGATGACGGCGCAGTCGAACGGTTCATGGTTGAAGTCCACCGAGTCGACGTCCATCCAGGCGCTGGTCAATTGCACCTCGTTGCCCGGTTGCAGGTGCCGAAAGCGGCTGAGCCGTGCCAGCAGCCAGCGCATGGTCAGGGTCGACGGCGCTTTCATGCGCAGGATGTCATCTTCGGCGCGCAAGGTATTGCAGGCCCGCTCCAGGGCGGTGAAGCCTTCGCGAATGCCGGGCAGGATCAGCCGCGCCGACTCGGTCAGTTGCAGATTGCGCCCACTGCGGTGAAACAGCCGACAGGCAAAATGCTCTTCGAGCGTACGAATATGCCGACTGACCGCACTTTGAGTAATCGATAACTCTTCGGCCGCACGGGTAAACGAGCTGTGCCGCGCCGCCGCTTCGAATGCGCGCAGGGCATACAAGGGAGGAAGACGACGGGACATTCGGAAAGTTCCTATAGCGGGATTCGGTCACCCTAGCAGAAACTCTCCAGCATGAGTTTGAATCATGCCACCCATCCTTTTTATCCCTTTGTGCAAACCCCGTAGAGCGCCGAGAATCGACGCTTTCCTGTCCCTCTTTAATTATCGAGCGTGATGACCATGCAGCATCCAGCACGTACCGAACTCTGGGCCATCCTGCGGCTGGCGGGGCCGTTGATTGCCTCGCAGTTGGCGCACATGCTGATGGTCCTCACCGACACCTTGATGATGGCGCGCCTGAGTCCAGAAGCGCTGGCCGGAGGTGGCCTGGGCGCAGCAACTTACTCGTTCGTATCGATCTTCTGCATTGGCGTGATCGCCGCGGTCGGCACCCTCGTGGCAATCCGCCAGGGTGCCGGCGACATCGTCGGCGCCGCCAGGTTGACCCAGGCCGGGTTATGGCTGGCGTGGTTGATGGCGTTGGTGGCCGGGCTGCTGCTGTGGAACCTCAAACCGGTGTTGCTGCTGTTCGGCCAGACCGAAACCAACGTCCACGCCGCCGGGCAGTTCCTGCTGATCCTGCCGTTCGCCCTGCCCGGCTACCTGAGCTTCATGGCCCTGCGCGGTTTCACCAGCGCCATCGGCCGGGCAACACCGGTGATGGTCATCAGCCTCGGCGGCACCGTGGCTAACTTCCTGCTCAATTACGCATTGATTACCGGCATGTTCGGTCTGCCGAAACTGGGGTTGATGGGCATCGGGCTGGTTACCGCTGTTGTCGCCAACTGCATGGCGCTAGCGCTGGCCTGGCACATCCGTCGGCATCCGGCCTACGACGCTTATCCCTTGCGTCAGGGCCTGTCGCGGCCTAACCGTCAGTATCTGAAGGAACTGTGGCGCCTGGGCTTGCCGATTGGCGGCACCTACGCGGTGGAAGTCGGGTTGTTTGCTTTCGCCGCGCTGTGCATGGGCACCATGGGCAGTACGCAAATGGGCGCACACCAGATTGCCCTGCAAATCGTCTCGGTGGCATTCATGATTCCGGCGGGGATTTCCTATGCGATCACCATGCGCATCGGGCAGCACTACGGCGCCGGGCAGCTGCTGGATGCACGTCTAGCCGGACGGGTCGGGATCGCCTTTGGCGCGGCGTCAATGCTGGGCTTTGCCATGGTTTTCTGGTTCCTGCCAAATCAATTGATCGGCTTGTTCCTGGACCATAACGACCCTGCGTTTCGCGACGTCATCAATCTGGCTGTGAGCCTGCTGGCAGTAGCCGCGTGGTTCGAGCTGTTCGACGGCACGCAAACCATCGCCATGGGCTGCATTCGCGGGCTCAAGGATGCCAAGACCACGTTCCTGGTCGGGCTGGGCTGCTATTGGCTGATCGGTGCGCCGGCCGCCTGGTGGATGGCGTTCAACTTGAACTGGGGGCCGACGGGTGTCTGGTGGGGATTGGCGCTGGGGCTGGCGTGTGCGGCGGTGAGCCTGACGTGGGCGTTTGAGTGGAAGATGAAGCGAATGATTCGGCAGGAGCCTTCGTCAGGGGCAAGTTTTCAGGTAGCTCAGGCCGATTAAGATCAAAAGATCGCAGCCTTCGGCAGCTCCTACATGGGAATGTGTACACCCGTAGGAGCTGCCGAAGGCTGCGATCTTTTAAATGGCCTCCACAACTGCCTGCTGGCTGGAATCAAAGGTCAAATACTCAACCAGCTCCGCCAACGGCAATGGCTTGCTGATCAAATATCCCTGCACCTGATCGCAGCCAAACCCGCGCAACAGATCCAGTTGCTCCGGCGTTTCTACGCCCTCGGCGACCACTTCAAGGTTGAGGTTGTGCGCCAGATTGATCATCGCGTGGACCAGTTTGCGATTCTCTTCGCGCTGCTCCATGCCGCCGACAAAGCTCTTGTCGATTTTCAATAAGGCAATCGGCAGGCTGTTGAGGTGCACGAACGAAGAGAAACCGGTGCCGAAGTCGTCGAGGGAGAAGCGCACACCCAGACGCCCCAGGGCATCCATGGTCTGTTTGACCAGATCGCTGCGGCGCATCACCGCGGTTTCAGTCAGTTCGAATTCCAGCCATTGCGCCTCGACACCACGCTCGGCAATCAACCGGCTCAGCGTCGACAGTAACTGGCTGTCCTGAAACTGCCGGAACGACAGGTTGATCGCCATGTGCAACGCCGGCAACCCCCGTTCGCGCAACGCCTGCATATCGCGCAAGGCGCGGGAAATCACCCAATAACCGAGCGGCACGATCAAACCACTTTGCTCGGCCAGCGGCACGAACTCACTCGGCGGCAGCAAGCCGCGCTCGCCATGACGCCAGCGCACCAAGGCTTCGAGGCCGACGATCTGCCCGTCCTCAAGGTTCAGGCGTGGCTGGTAATGCAGTTCCAGTTCATCCCGGCGCAACGCCCGGCGCAGCTCGCTTTCGAGGTCGGCCATGCTGCGGGCATTGCGATTGATGCGTTCATTGAAGATGTGGAAGGTACAGCCTTGAGTACTTTTGGCTTGTTGCATGGCGATGTGTGCGTGCCACATCAGCGGGTCGGCGCCGGCCTGGGCCCGGGCGTGGGCAATACCGAGGCTGGAACCGATCAACAGGCTTTCGCCGTCGACCCAGTAAGGCTCGGCCAGCGCTTCGGTAATGCGCTCGGCCATCCATTCGGCGCGCTGAGGCGCGCGGCGGGTGTCGATCAGCAAGGCGAACTCATCACTGCCCAGTCGCGCCAGTTGATCGCCGGCCTCAAGCTGGCTTTTCAGCCGCGCGACCACTTGCAGGATCAACCGGTCACCGGCCTGGTGGCCGAGGGCGTCGTTAGCGTGACGGAAGTTATCGAGGTCGAGGTGACCGAGGGCCAGGCCGCGGCCGTCGTTTTCCGCCAGGCGTGCCGCCAGCAAGGTCTGGAAACCCTGGCGATTGGCGATGCCGGTCAGCGGGTCTTGCTCGGCCAGGCGCTGCAGGGTGTTTTCCAGCACGCCACGCTCGCGCACATGCCGCAGGCACCGGCGCAACATGCCGGGATCAAGGTGATCGCGTACCAGCCAGTCGCTCACCCCATCGGGCGGCGCCAGTGGTTCGTGCTCGAGCAGCAATACCGTCGGCAGGCTGCAACGGCCAGGTAAAGGTTGAAGCGCTGGAATCGTCAACAACACCGCGCTGCGGTTGTCATCGAACAGACTGCTGACCGACTCCCAACTCGGCGCGCTGATCAGCACGGTCGAGCTCCCCATCGGAGCCAGACACTCGCGCAACAACGCTGCCCACGCTGGCTCTTCGGCCAGTAGCAGCAAACGCAAGGGTTCGACAGGCGTAGACAAGCTAGCTCCCTAGACTCTGCAAAGATGTAGGCGGCGGGCATTATGCAGCGCCGGTAACCAATGACCAAATGACCTCGGTTATCAAACGCGGCTTTGTATCTTGAATAACGAACAATAGACGCACATTTATCGCGCATCCTGCGTGAAAGTATCAAAACCGGCAAATATAGATAGCGTGCTGCGTCACAAGTCGGAGAGAGCAGCACAAATCGCTGAGCCTGTTAAAATGCCGGCCCATTTCGCAAACGACTCCCTGATTTCGTATGTCCCGACTCAATCCCCGGCAGCAAGAAGCCGTGAGCTACGTCGGCGGCCCTCTTTTGGTGCTCGCCGGCGCAGGCTCCGGCAAGACCAGCGTGATCACGCGCAAGATCGCCCACTTGATCCAGAATTGTGGCATTCGCGCCCAGTACATCGTCGCCATGACCTTTACCAACAAGGCCGCGCGCGAGATGAAGGAGCGGGTCGGCACCTTGCTCAAGGGCGGCGAAGGTCGCGGCCTGACCGTCTGCACCTTCCACAATCTGGGCCTGAACATCATCCGCAAGGAACACGTGCGGCTGGGCTACAAGCCAGGTTTCTCGATCTTCGACGAGACCGATGTCAAAGCCTTGATGACCGACATCATGCAGAAGGAATACTCGGGCGACGACGGCGTCGACGAGATCAAGAACATGATCGGCTCGTGGAAAAACGACCTGATCCTGCCGCCCGAAGCCCTGGAAAACGCGCGCAATCCCAAGGAACAGACCGCCGCCATCGTCTACACCCACTATCAGCGCACGCTCAAGGCGTTCAACGCGGTGGACTTCGACGACCTGATCCTGTTGCCGGTGAAGCTGTTCCAGGAACACGCCGACATCCTCGAAAAATGGCAGAACAAAGTCCGCTACCTGCTGGTGGACGAATACCAGGACACCAACGCCAGCCAGTATTTGCTGGTGAAGCTGCTGATCGGCACGCGCAACCAGTTCACAGTGGTCGGTGACGATGACCAGTCGATCTACGCCTGGCGCGGCGCCCGCCCGGAAAACCTGATGCTGCTCAAGGACGATTACCCGTCCCTGAAAGTGGTGATGCTGGAGCAAAACTACCGCTCCACCAGCCGCATCCTGCGCTGCGCCAACGTGCTGATCTCGAACAACCCGCACGAATTCGAAAAGCAGCTGTGGAGTGAGATGGGCCACGGCGACGAGATCCGCGTGATCCGTTGCCGCAACGAAGACGCCGAAGCCGAGCGCGTGGCCGTGGAACTGCTGACCCTGCACTTGCGCACGGATCGGCCCTACAGCGATTTTGCGATTCTGTACCGCGGTAACTACCAGGCCAAGCTGATCGAGCTGAAGCTGCAACACCACCAGATTCCGTATCGCCTGTCCGGCGGCAACAGCTTTTTCGGACGTCAGGAAGTAAAAGACCTGATGGCCTACTTCCGCCTGATCGTGAACCCGGACGACGACAACGCCTTCCTGCGGGTGATCAACGTCCCACGCCGGGAGATCGGTTCGACGACGCTGGAAAAGCTTGGCAACTACGCCACTGAACGCAAAATCTCGATGTACGCCGCCACCGACGAAATCGGTCTGGGCGAGCATCTGGACACGCGCTTCACCGATCGACTGTCGCGCTTCAAGCGCTTCATGGACAAGGTCCGCGAACAGTGCGCCGGCGAAGACCCGATCTCGGCGCTGCGCAGCATGGTCATGGATATCGACTACGAGAACTGGCTGCGCACCAACAGCTCCAGCGACAAGGCCGCCGATTACCGCATGGGTAACGTCTGGTTCCTGATCGAGGCGTTGAAGAACACCCTCGAAAAAGACGAAGAAGGCGAGATGACCGTCGAAGACGCCATTGGCAAACTCGTCCTGCGCGACATGCTGGAGCGTCAGCAGGAAGAGGAAGACGGTGCCGAAGGTGTGCAGATGATGACCTTGCACGCCTCCAAGGGCCTGGAATTCCCTTACGTGTTCATCATGGGCATGGAAGAGGAAATCCTCCCACACCGTTCCAGCATCGAAGCCGACACCATCGAAGAAGAACGTCGCTTGGCCTACGTGGGAATTACCCGCGCGCGTCAGACCCTGGCCTTCACCTTCGCCGCCAAGCGCAAGCAATACGGCGAGATCATCGATTGCGCGCCGAGCCGCTTCCTCGATGAACTGCCGCCGGACGACCTGGCCTGGGAAGGCAACGACGACACGCCCGTTGAAGTCAAAGCTGTTCGCGGTAATACGGCATTGGCGGATATACGCGCGATGTTAAAGCGCTAGAATCGACTACTTTTTAACCAGCCTTAGACGCATAGCCGTCCTTAGAGGAAAGCTTCATGGAAGCACTGCACAAGAAAATTCGCGAAGAAGGCATCGTGCTTTCCGAGCAGGTCCTGAAAGTCGACGCCTTTCTGAACCACCAGATCGACCCGGCCTTGATGAAGCTGATCGGCGACGAATTCGCCACGCTGTTCAAGGATTCGGGCATCACCAAGATCGTCACCATCGAAGCCTCGGGCATTGCCCCGGCGATCATGACCGGTCTGAACCTCGGCGTGCCGGTGATTTTTGCGCGCAAGCATCAGTCCCTGACCCTGACCGAAAACCTGCTGTCGGCGACCGTTTACTCGTTCACCAAGCAGACCGAAAGCACCGTGGCGATTTCCCCGCGCCACCTGACCAGCAGCGACCGCGTGCTGATCATCGATGACTTTTTGGCCAACGGTAAGGCGTCGCAAGCACTGATCTCGATCATCAAACAGGCCGGCGCTACCGTCGCGGGTTTGGGTATCGTGATCGAGAAATCGTTCCAGGGCGGCCGTGCGGAACTGGATGCGCAGGGTTATCGCGTTGAATCGCTGGCGCGGGTGCAGTCGCTGGCTGGCGGCGTCGTAACCTTCATCGAGTAAAGCCACACCGCACATCCCCTGTGGGAGCGAGCCTGCTCGCGAATGCTGAGTGTCAGTCGACATCAATGTTGACTGACCCAACGCTTTCGCGAGCAGGCTCGCTCCCACAGTGGTTTTTGAGGTGACAGTTACTGTGCGGTGGCTTTCAGGCCGGTGAGCAGCAATCGCTGAAACAAATCCTCTTTCAGCCCTTCCGAGTTGGTCAGTTGCATCCGCTCCAGGTGTTCGGGAAATGCCGAAGGCTCCGGCGCATCCAACGCTGCCTTGCCCAGTTCCAGAATCTCCGTGAGCTTGAACTTGCTCTTCAGCCAATTCAGCGCCCGCAATAGATCCTTCTCCTCGGCGGTGAAATCACAGCCCAACGGATACTCCGGAAACAACTGCGGATGCCGCGCCTGAATGGCCCGCAAGCGCTGCGGACTGTTGTCGGCGAAGCGTGGATCAATGCGGAAATTCTTCGGTAACTTGTCGACTGCCTGAGCCTGTTCGATCAGCCCCGGCTGAAAACGTGAGTCACTGATGTTCAGCAACGCCTCGATCACCGCCGCATCGGTCTTGCCCCGCAGATCGGCGATACCGTACTCGGTGACCACGATGTCTCGCAGGTGTCGCGGGATCGTGCAATGGCCGTACTCCCAGACAATGTTCGAACTGATCTCACCGCCTGATTCGCGCCAGCTGCGCAGAAGCAACACCGAACGCGCCCCTTCCAGCGCATGCCCTTGCGCAACGAAGTTGTACTGCCCGCCGACGCCACTCAAAACGCGCCCATCTTCAAGCTGATCAGCCACGCCTGCACCCAGCAAGGTCATGGTAAACACGGTGTTGATGAAGCGCGCATCGAGGCGCTGCAAGCGTTTGAGTTCTTCCTGACCGTAGAGCTCGTTGATGTAGCTGATGCGGGTCATGTTGAATTCGAGCCGCTTGCTGTGCGGCAACTCGCGCAGGCGCTCATAGAAACTGCGCGGCCCAAGGAAGAAACCGCCATGCACCGAGATGCCGTCAGTCTGCGCGGCTTCGTCCAGCGTGCCGGCATTCGCCTGTTGCTGGGTCGGCACATCCGGATAGACCTTGCGCCGCACGATCCCGGCGTCGGCCAGCACCAGCAAGCCGTTGACGAACATTTCGCTGCAACCGTAAAGGCCCGTGGCGAAGGGGTCGACGCCGCCTTCGCGGTCGATGAGTTGCGCCCACTGGCTGAGATTCACGTCCGCCAGCAACGCCTTGTAACCGTCATTGTCGGCCTGCCTCGCCAGCAGCGCAGCGGTCAGGGCATCGCCCATGGCGCCGATGCCGATCTGCAACGTGCCGCCGTCCCGCACCAGCGTGCTGGCGTGCAACCCGATGAAGTGATCCTGGAAACCCACCGGCATGTTCGGCGTGGAGAACAGCGTGGTGCTGTCCTTCTCGTCGATCAGCAGGTCGAAAGCGTCCATGCTGACTTCCGCGTCCCCCGGCATGTAGGGCAAATCGTTGTGCACCTGGCCCACCAGCAGGATCGTCTCCCCCGCCGCCCGACGCTTGGCGATCATGGGGAACAGGTCGAGGGTGATGTCCGGGTTGCAGCTCAGGCTCAGGCGGTCAGGTTGCTCGCTGTGGCTCGCCACCAATTGCGCCACCAGGTTCAACCCGGCGGCGTTGATGTCTCGAGCGGCGTGGCTGTAATTGCTGCTGATGTAATCCTGCTGGGCCTGTGCGCTGTGGAGCAGGCTGCCGGGCAGCATGAAGAATTGCTGAACATGGATGTTGGACGGCAGGCTGTCGCGATGCAGGTCGGCCAGGAAATCCAGTTCCGGATAATCGCCGAAAACCCGCTCGATGAAGGGCTCGAGAAAGCGCTTTTGCAAACCGTCGCCCAAGGAAGGACGGCCCAGGCACAGGGCGGTGTAGATCGTCAGCTGCCGCTCGGGCAACTGCACGATGCGCTGAAACAGCGCGTTGACGAAGTGGTTAGGCTTGCCCAGACCGAGGGGCAGGCCCATGTGGATATGCGCCGGCAACCGTGCCAAGACATCATCGACCGCTTGCTCGATAGAACACAGCTGCACCATCTGATCCTCCCTTACATTCCGCGAATTGGGGTTGGACCGGGCTTGCCGGGCCTTTGCTGCAAAGAATAGTCCCCCAAGGCAAATCGCAGGCACAAAAAAGCCGCTCGTAAGCGGCTTTTTCGCTGAAGATGAAAGCTTATTTCAGGCCGGACATCTTCTGGATGGCGCCCTTGAGGTCGGCATCAGCGCAATCGGCGCAGGTGCCTTTTGGAGGCATTGCATTGATGCCGGAGATGGCTTTCGCCAGCAAGCCGTCAACGCCGCCTTCTTTCTTGGCGCGCTCGCCCCAGGCTGCGGCATCACCGATTTTCGGCGCGCCTAACAGGCCGGTACCGTGACAAGCGTTGCAGTGTTTCGCAATCACCGAGTCAGGGGTTTTGGCATCACCACCACCCGCGGAAGCAGCGACTTCCATCCCCTTGCACTCTTTACCCTGAACGCAAACCTGGCCGACTGGCTCAAGGCGTTTAGCAATATCGTCGTTGGTCGCAGCTTGTGCGCTGACTGCCCAAAGGGCCAATACGGTTGCTGGTACGGCCAGCATTTTCATAATTAGATTCACGCGTTCACCCTCAATGGTGGCTAGTCACGCCCACGGCCACGGTTCGCAGGCGGGCGCAAGTATAACGGTAAGCCCGCCACACTGAAACAACCCTAAAGTCGAAGGGGTCTTATGCGTGGCGGAAAAACAACTCGGGCACCTCCGCAATGCTCGCGGGACGCCTCTTTTCTTAGAAATTCGCTGGAGTAGCTGCGCTGATTAGTCGCGCTGGCGCATCGAACGGATTACGGAAGCGGTGCGGTTTAGTACTTTCAAAGTAGTAGCTGTCGCCGGCTTCGAGCACAAAAGTTTCAAGCCCCACCACCAGTTCAAGTCGACCTTCGAGCAAAATCCCGGTTTCCTCGCCCTCATGGGTGAGCATCTCCTCACCGGTGTCGGCGCCTGGCGGGTAGATTTCGTTGAGGAACGCGATGGCCCGGCTCGGATGAGCCCTGCCGACCAGCTTCATGGTCACTGCACCATCGGAAATATCGATCAGCTCGTTGGCTTTGTAGACGATCTGAGTCGGTTTTTCCTGCAGGATCTCTTCGGAAAAGAACTCGACCATGGACATGGGAATCCCGCCCAGTACCTTCCTCAGCGAACTGATCGAGGGGCTGACGCTGTTTTTCTCGATCATCGAAATGGTGCTGTTGGTGACGCCCGCGCGTTTGGCGAGTTCACGCTGGGAAAGTCCTTTGAGCTTACGGATGGATTGCAGTCGTTCACCGACGTCCAATGCTGGAGCCTCCAGGGATTCAGGTTGTTGGAATATTGAGCGTTATCATGGCGACAGCGTTCAGTATTTACAACACTTGGACCTGAATCCTGTTCGGTGAAGCGACTTTCGGTCGGAGCGCGTTGACCTAAGCCCCGGAATAGAGCATTGGCACCCGGCGCAGGTTGCAGAAGATCTGGTAAGGAATCGTGCCCGCGGCCGTGGCCACGTCACTGGCGAGGATATTTTTGCCCCACAACTCGACGGTCGAACCGAGGCCGGCTTGCGGCACATCGGTCAGGTCGATGCAGAGCATGTCCATCGAAACCCGGCCAATCAACTGGCTGCGCTGCCCGGCAACCATCACGGGCGTACCGGTCGGTGCCTGACGTGGGTAGCCGTCGGCGTAACCCATGGCCACCACGCCCACGCGCATCGGTTTCTGGGTGATGAATTTGGCGCCGTAACCGATCGGCTCGCCGGCCGGCAGTTCACGCACGCAAATCACTTTCGATTCGAGGTTCATCACCGGTTGCAGGCGGGACGCCACGGCATTGGCTTCTTCAAAGGGTGTTGCGCCGTAGAGCATGATGCCCGGGCGAACCCAATCACTCGGAATCTGCGGCCAACCGAGTACTGCCGGCGAATTGCGCAGACTAACCTCGGCCGACAAACCCTGACGCGCCGCTTCGAACACCGCAACCTGTTCGGCACTGGCCTGACTGTGCAGCTCATCGGCCCGGGCGAAGTGGCTCATCAGTACAATCTTCGCGACCTTGCCGCTGGCCAGCAGCCGTTGATAGCCCGCCTGATAATCCTTTGGATGCAAGCCCACCCGATGCATGCCCGAATCGAGTTTGAGCCAGACCGTGATCGGCTTGCTCAGTGCAGCGTTCTCGATGGCTTCGAGCTGCCACAGCGAATGCACCACGCACCAGAAATCATGCTCGACGATCAGCGACAGCTCATCGGCCTCGAAAAAACCTTCCAGCAGCAACACCGGCGCACGAATGCCCGCGGCTCGCAGCTCCAACGCTTCTTCGATACAGGCCACGGCAAACCCGTCTGCTTCGGCTTCCAGCGCCTGGGCGCAACGGACCGCGCCATGACCGTAGGCATCGGCCTTGATCACCGCGAGGGCCTTGGCCCCCGTGACTTCACGGGCGATTCGGTAGTTGTGACGCAGGGCTTGAAGGTCGATCAGGGCACGGGCTGGACGCATGGCGGCAGACTTCTAGGCGGTCATGGGAAGAAAAACCGGCGCTGGCTGACGGCGTGAACCGCCAGTAGCACCGGGAGAGGGATCTTTCTGACGGGTTTATGGCAGAGCGGCGATAACCGACAGCTCAACCAGGATTTCCGGTTCGCACAACTTCGATTCAACGGTGGCACGGGCCGGTGCGACGCCTTTTGGCAGCCACTTGTCCCAGACCGCGTTCATGCCTTCAAAGTGTGCATCAATGTCTTTCAAGTAAATCGTCACCGACAGCAAACGGCTCTTGTCGGTCCCGGCCAGATCCAGCAAACGCTCGATGTTGGCAAGCGTTTCACGGGTCTGCTGTTCAATCCCGGCGTTCATATCGTCGCCGACCTGCCCTGCCAGATACACGGTACCGCTGTGGACTACGATCTGGCTCATGCGCTCATTGGTGAGCTGGCGCTGGATTGACATGTTTTGCAGACTCCTGAATTTTTTTTCCATAACGGGAAATATCGAGGCCTTCGGCGCTGATTTGCGGCGTTTTCTTCGCCATCAGATCGGCCAGCAAGCGACCGGAACCGCACGCCATGGTCCAACCAAGCGTACCGTGACCCGTGTTCAAAAACAGATTGCTGAACGGTGTAGCACCCACGATCGGCGTTCCGTCCGGGGTGGTCGGACGCAGACCGGTCCAGAAACTCGCCTGGGCCAGATCGCCACCCTGAGGATAGAGGTCGTTGACGATCATCTCCAGGGTTTCACGCCGACGCGGGTTCAGCGACAGGTCAAAACCGGCTATTTCAGCCATGCCACCGACGCGGATGCGGTTGTCGAAACGGGTAATCGCGACCTTGTAGGTCTCGTCGAGAATAGTCGAAGTCGGGGCCATCGCCGGGTTAGTGATCGGCACGGTCAGGGAGTAACCCTTGAGCGGATACACCGGCGCCTTGATGCCCAGCGGCTTGAGCAGTTGCGGTGAGTAGCTGCCCAGGGCCAGCACGTAGCGGTCAGCGGTTTCCAGCTTGCCGTCGATCCATACGCCGTTGATGCGATCACCGGCGTAGTCGAGGCGCTGAATGTCCTGGTCGAAGCGGAATTCCACACCCAGTTTGGTCGCCATTTCGACCAGGCGGGTGGTGAACATCTGGCAGTCGCCGGTCTGGTCGTTCGGCAGGCGCAGGGCACCGGCGAGGATATCGGTGACGCTGGCCAACGCTGGCTCAACGCGGGCAATGCCGGCGCGGTCGAGCAGTTCGAACGGCACGCCGGACTCTTTCAGCACGGCGATGTCTTTCCAGGCGCCGTCGAGTTGAGCCTGGGTGCGGAACAGTTGGGTAGTACCGAGGCTACGGCCTTCGTAGGCAATGCCGGTTTCGGCGCGCAATTCGTCGAGGCAGTCACGGCTGTACTCGGACAGACGGACCATGCGCTCCTTGTTCACCGCATAACGGCTGGCGGTGCAGTTGCGCAGCATCTGCGCCATCCACAGGTATTGACCGATGTCTGCGGTGGCCTTGATCGCCAGCGGTGCGTGGCGCTGCAACAGCCACTTGATGGCCTTGAGCGGCACGCCCGGTGCGGCCCACGGCGAGGCATAACCCGGCGAAACCTGCCCGGCGTTGGCGAAACTGGTCTCCATGGCAGCAGCCGGCTGCCGGTCGACGACCACCACTTCAAACCCGGCACGCGCCAGGTAGTAAGCACTGGTGGTACCGATGACGCCGCTACCCAAGACCATAACGCGCATTTTCATATCCCTCATCGCGGCTTGCCGCTGACGTTCGTAGTTGTCGAGCATTGATGTGCGCAGTGTAAAAAAGATTAGGCAGTGCTTTTCACTATATAAGTGCCTATATTTGGCGAGAATTCTCGGCAAAAACGCTTTTCACGGAGGCGCATCCCCTATGCGTACCAACACTCAGACCAAACGTGAGCTGGACAAGATCGACCGCAACATCCTGCGGATCCTGCAAGCAGACGGACGCATCTCCTTCACCGAGCTGGGGGAAAAGGTCGGGCTCTCGACCACGCCGTGTACCGAGCGGGTCCGGCGGCTGGAGCGCGAAGGGATCATCATGGGCTACAACGCCCGGCTCAATCCGCAGCACCTCAAGGGTAGTCTTCTGGTGTTCGTCGAGATCAGTCTCGACTACAAATCCGGCGATACTTTCGAAGAGTTCCGACGCGCGGTCCTGAAACTCCCCCACGTGCTGGAGTGCCATTTGGTGTCAGGGGATTTCGATTATCTGGTGAAGGCGCGGATTTCCGAGATGGCCTCGTACCGCAAACTGCTGGGCGACATCCTGCTCAAGCTGCCGCATGTGCGCGAATCCAAGAGCTACATCGTGATGGAAGAGGTGAAAGAGAGCTTGAACCTGCCGATTCCGGATTGAAGATCAAAAGATCGCAGCCTGCGGCAGCTCCTACAGAGGAACGCGTACACCCGTAGGAGCTGCCGAAGGCTGCGATCTTTTATCTGGCAACGCCTAAACCAAGACCTGTCGAGTTGAAGCCATGTACTCATGAATCTGCTTTTCAACCCGCGGATGAATCAGCTCCACCGGTCCCCGCCCATTCGGGCACGGCAAGGTCTTTGTGGTGCCGAACAACCGGCAAATCAGCGGCCGCTCGTCATACACGGTGCAGCCGTTCGGTCCGAGGTGCACACAGTTGAGCTCATCCATCGCAGCATCCTGCTCGGCGCGGGTCTTGCGCGGCAGGCGGGACATTTCTTCCGGTGAGGTGGTCACCGGCCCACAGCAGTCATGGCAGCCGGGCACGCACTCGAACGAGGGAATCTGCTGCCGTAGCGTGCGAATTTTCTGACTGTTGCAGCTCATCGAAGCGGTAACCAAAAGCGGAATAGAGCGGGATTCTGACGTAAAAGCCCCGATCCAGACAGCACCAACCGACCAGTGTTGCCCCTGTCCGAAGGTCCGGCTTATGCTCCGTCAAATTTTCTAAACACAAGAATCAGGAACACGCACATGAATGCCCGTGCTCAGCAACCTGCCCCGAACCACCAGCACCCTGCTTCTTACTATGCCGCCAGCAGCCTGCCGCAGCCCGATCATCCGGTGCTTACAGGAGACCTGGTGGCTGACGTGTGCGTGGTCGGTGGCGGGTTCTCCGGGTTGAACACGGCGCTCGAACTGGCCGAACGCGGCTTGAGTGTGATCCTGCTCGAAGCCCACAAAATCGGTTGGGGCGCCAGCGGTCGCAATGGCGGACAGTTGATTCGTGGCGTCGGCCATGGCCTCGATCAGTTCGCTAACGTGATCGGTGCGGACGGCGTGCGTCAGATGAAACTCATGGGCCTGGAAGCGGTGGAAATCGTCCGACAGCGCGTCGAGCGTTTTCAGATCCCTTGCGACCTCACGTGGGGCTATTGCGATCTGGCCAACAAACCCCGAGACCTCGAAGGTTTTGCCGAGGACGCCGAAGAGCTGCGCAGTCTCGGTTACCGTTACGAAACCCGTCTGCTGCAAGCCAGTGAAATGCATTCCGTAGTGGGTTCCGACCGTTACGTCGGCGGTTTGATCGACATGGGCTCGGGGCATCTGCATCCGCTGAACCTGGCACTGGGCGAAGCGGCGGCCGCCCAGCAGTTGGGGGCGAAGCTGTTCGAACAATCGGCGGTCACCCGCATTGATTATGGCCCCGAGGTCAAGGTCCATACCGCCCAGGGCTCGGTCCGCGCCAAGACGCTGGTGCTGGGCTGCAACGCCTACCTCAATGAACTCAATCCCGAACTCAGCGGCAAGGTGCTGCCCGCCGGCAGCTACATCATCGCCACCGAACCGTTGAGTGAAGCGCTGGCACACTCGCTACTGCCGCAGAATATGGCGGTCTGCGATCAACGGGTGGCACTGGATTACTATCGGCTCTCAGCGGACCGCCGCTTGCTGTTTGGCGGCGCCTGCCATTATTCAGGTCGCGACCCGCATGACATCGCGGCCTATATGCGGCCGAAGATGCTGGAGGTTTTTCCGCAACTGGCCGGAGTGAAGATCGACTATCAATGGGGCGGGATGATCGGCATCGGCGCCAACCGTCTGCCGCAGATCGGGCGACTCAAGGATCAGCCGAATGTGTATTACGCCCAGGCTTACTCCGGTCATGGCGTGAATGCCACGCACCTCGCGGGGAAGTTGTTGGCTGAAGCTATCAGTGGCCAGCAGAGTGGAGGGTTCGATCTGTTTGCCAAGGTGCCGCATATCACGTTCCCTGGCGGCAAGCACTTGCGCTCGCCGTTGTTGGCGCTGGGGATGTTGTGGCATCGGATGAAAGAGTTGGTTTGAAAGTTCAGTGGCGTTCTTTCGGACGCCTTCGCGAGCAAGCCCGCTCCTACATTTGATCGTTGCCGAACACAAAATCTGTGTGCACTGAGAATCTAATGTGGGAGCGGCGGTGCGACGATTCGACTTGCTCGCGAATCGGTTCAAAGAAAACCGCAAGACTCAGATCCGCCAAAAGGGCTTGAGCCCCTCCTCCCGCGCCTGCTCCCGACTCAACCCGACATCCTTAAGCTGCTCGGGCGTGAGCTCCAGCAACGCCTTGCGCGTGTGCAGACGATGCCAGAACAGACCCCAGCGACTCAGGCCGGACGGTGCGTTGCGCATGACCGCCTCGCGTGCGCCGTTGTTTTGCCCTGCCGCCAGTTCCTGACTGTGTAACGTCAGCCGCACATCGCTCAAGCCGTTCATGTTGATTGCTCCTGTTTACTTGGGTAGCCAGAGCTTTCATGATGCGTCGACGGCAAAAAGCATTACAGATTCAACGAGACTGTATTAACTCCATACAGATTTTGCATTTCAGCGTCTGAATCCCCTATTTTCAACACATCTGTACTGGTTAACCGAACCACCCACACCGAGACTGCGCCATGACCCTTTACGTCAACCTCGCCGAACTACTCGGCACGCGGATCGAACAGGGCTTCTATCGCCCCGGTGACCGGCTGCCGTCGGTGCGGGCGTTGAGTGTTGAACACGGCGTCAGCCTGAGCACGGTGCAGCAGGCGTATCGCGTGCTGGAAGACAGCGGCCTGGCGACCCCCAAACCCAAGTCGGGCTATTTCGTACCGGTGGGTCGCGAACTGCCGGAGCTTCCAGCCATTGGCCGCCCGGCGCAGCGGCCGGTGGATATTTCCCAGTGGGATCAGGTGCTGGAACTCATACGCGCCGTCCCGCGCAAAGATGTGGTGCAACTGGGTCGCGGCATGCCGGACATCACCACGCCGACCATGAAACCGCTGCTGCGCAACCTGGCGCGAATCAGCCGGCGGCAGGACATGCCCGGTCTGTATTACGACAACATCTACGGCACCCTCGAACTGCGCGAACAGATTGCCCGCCTGCTGCTCGATTCCGGCTGCCAGTTGAGCGCCAACGACCTGGTGATCACCACCGGTTGTCACGAAGCGCTGTCCACCAGCATTCGCGCTATCTGCGAGCCGGGCGACATTGTGGCCGTGGACTCGCCGAGCTTTCACGGCGCCATGCAGACCCTCAAGGGCCTGGGCATGAAAGCCCTGGAAATCCCCACCGACCCGCTCACCGGGATCAGTCTCGATGCCCTCGAACTGGCCTTGGAACAATGGCCGATCAAGGCCATACAGTTGACCCCCAACTGCAACAACCCGCTGGGCTACATCATGCCGGAGTCACGTAAACGCGCGTTGTTGACCCTCGCACAGCGCTTTGACGTGGCGATCATTGAGGACGATGTGTATGGCGAACTGGCCTACACCTACCCGCGCCCGCGCACGATCAAATCCTTCGACGAAGACGGCCGCGTCCTGCTTTGCAGTTCCTTTTCCAAGACCCTGGCGCCGGGGCTGCGGATCGGTTGGGTGGCGCCGGGACGGTATTTGGAACGAGTGCTGCACATGAAATACATCAGCACCGGTTCTACGGCGCCGCAACCGCAGATCGCGATTGCCGAATTTCTCAAAGCCGGGCACTTCGAACCGCATTTGCGGCGGATGCGCACCCAATACCAGCGCAATCGGGATGTGATGATCGATTGGGTCAGCCGCTATTTTCCGGCCGGTACCCGCGCCAGTCGTCCTCAGGGCAGCTTCATGCTCTGGGTCGAACTACCGGAGGGTTTCGACACCCTGAAACTGAATCGCGCACTGCACGACCAAGGCGTACAGATTGCCGTCGGCAGCATCTTTTCCGCCTCGGGCAAATACCGCAATTGCCTGCGGATGAACTACGCTGCCAAGCCAACGCCGCAGATCGAGGATGCTGTACGCAAGGTCGGCGCCGCGGCAATAAAACTGCTCGCGGAAACCGACTGCATCGCCGACTGACCTTTCTCGGGAATCCAGCGTCCATATGCCGACACCTGCCGCCAATCGGAACGATCCCACGTGAGAGTCAGACAGCCCCTGCTCGCTCTTCTGTTACTCGCCTCGTTCCTCGGCGGCTGTGCGACGTTCAACGTTCCGCGCGAACCGAGCCAGGCGCTGCCCGCCAGTGACTCGGCGTTCGGTCGCTCGATTCAGGCTCAGGCTGCCCCCCACGAAGGGAAATCCGGCTTCCGCCTGCTGTCCGACAGCACCGAAGCCTTCACAGCCCGCGCCGAGCTGATCCGCAACGCCCAAAGCAGCCTGGATTTGCAGTACTACATCGTTCACGACGGCATCAGCACACGGATGCTGGTGGACGAACTGCTCAAGGCCGCCGACCGCGGTGTGCGCGTGCGCATTCTGCTCGACGACACCACCAGCGATGGCCTGGACCGGATTATTGCCACGCTGGCGGCGCATCCGCAGATCCAGATCCGTGTGTTCAACCCATTGCACCTGGGCCGCAGCACCGGCGTGACACGAACAGCGGGACGATTGCTCAACCTGTCGCAGCAACACCGGCGCATGCACAACAAGCTGTGGCTGGCTGACAACAGCATGGCCATCGTCGGTGGACGCAATCTGGGGGATGAGTACTTCGATGCCGAACCCAACCTGAATTTCACTGACATCGACATGCTCGGTGTCGGCCCGGTCGCCGAACAGCTGGGGCACAGTTTCGACCAATACTGGAACAGTGCCCTGAGTAAGCCGATCGACGAGTTCCTCTCGAGCAAACCGACAGCCAGGGACCTGGAAAACACCCGGACCCGACTGGAAGAATCGCTTGAGGAAACGCGCAAACAGAATCACGCGCTCTACCAGCAGTTGATGACCTACACCACCCACCCGCGCCTGGCAATCTGGCGTCGGGAGTTGATCTGGGCCTGGAACCAGGCACTGTGGGACGCGCCGAGCAAGGTGCTGGCCGACGGCGAGCCCGACCCGCAGTTGCTGCTGACCACGCAGTTGGCGCCCGAGCTCAATGGCGTCAGCAAAGAGCTGATCATGGTTTCGGCCTACTTCGTACCCGGCCAGCCGGGGCTGGTGTACCTGACCGAACGCGCCGATGCCGGAGTATCGGTGAAGATGCTGACCAACTCGCTGGAAGCCACTGACGTCCCGGCGGTGCATGGCGGTTACGCGCCGTATCGCAAGGCACTGCTGGAGCATGGCGTGCAGCTGTTCGAATTGCGTCGCCAGCCCGGCGAAGGTGGCGGTAGCGGCCCGCATGTCTTTTACAGCAAGTCTTACCGCGGCTCCGATTCCAGCCTGCACAGCAAGGCAATCATTTTCGACCAGCAGAAGTCTTTCATCGGCTCGTTCAATTTCGACCCACGCTCAGTGCTGTGGAACACCGAAGTCGGGGTGCTGGTGGACAGCCCGGAACTCGCCGCGCGCGTGCGTGAACTGGCGTTTCAAGGCATGGCGCCGGCCCTGAGTTATCAGGCCAAGCTGGAAAATGGCCAGATTGTCTGGGTCACCGAAGATGACGGCAAACTGCACACCCTGACCAAGGAACCCGGGAGCTGGTGGCGACGCTTCAATGCCTGGTTCAGCACCACGGTCGGCCTGGAGCGGATGTTGTAACGCCAGACGAAACGCGATCCCTGTGGGAGCGAGCTTGCTCGCGATTGCGTCATCACATTCAACATCCCTGTGACTGATCAACCGCATCGCGAGCAAGCTCGCTCCCACAGGTTTAAGCCGGCTCCGCCACCGTGCCGAACGCGCCCTGGCGCATTAGCAGAATCACCAACCCCAGCGCACCGGCCGCCATCAGCAGCGGCAACGCATGCCCGCTGATCCACTGACTGCCGGCACCGGCCGCCAGCGGTCCGACCAGGCAACCGATACCCCACAGCTGCGCGATATGCGCATTGGCGCGCACCAGCGCATCGTCGCGATAGCGCTCGCCGATCAGGATCAGTGACAAGGTGAACAAGCCACCGGCACTGGCACCGAACAACACCCACAACGGCCAAATCAGCAACGTGTCGATCAGGAACGGGATGGCCAGGCTCGATATCAGCAGGACCACCGCACACCCGGTGAACAACGTACGTCGCGACAAGCGATCAGCCAGTGCGCCAATCGGCAATTGCAGCAAGGCATCACCCACCACCACCGTGCTGACCATCGCCAACGCAATTTCCGTCGTAAAGCCCTGACGCAGGCAATACACCGGCAACAAGGTCAGGATCATCGCTTCGAACGCTGCGAACAACGACACCGCCCAGGCAATCGCCGGCAGGCCACGGCAGAAACCCAGCAAGTCGCTGAAGGTCACGCTGCAGGCTTCACTGGTCGGCGCGCCGCTGCGGCCCAGCAACAGGAACGGTGCCGCCATCAGCAAACCGACGCCGACCCAGAATCCGTAATCGTGTTCGGTGCCCACGACGCCAAGCAGCAACGGCCCGGCCAGCTGACTCAGTGCGTAGCTGCTGCCATACAGCGCCACCAATCGCCCGCGCCATTGTTCGACCACCAGCTGGTTGATCCAGCTTTCGCCGAGAATGAAGACGAGGGTCAGGATCACCCCGATCATCAGCCGCAATACCAACCAAATCGGATAGCTCGGCAACAGCGCCAGCAAACCGATGGACAAAGCCCCGGCCCACAGGCACAAACGCATCAGATTGGCCGTGCCCAGACGCGCGGCCAGATGGCTGGAGATCTTTGCCCCCAGCAATACGCCAATCGCGGGCATCGCGGCCATCACGCCGATGGCGAACGAGCCGTAACCCCAGCCTTCCAGGCGAAACGACACCAACGGCATGCTGACGCCCAGGGCCAGGCCGACACTCAAGACAGACGCCAACACGGCGAAATAAGTCGCCCAACGCATTTCCCACGCTCCTGTGGATTGTTATTTTTTAACCGCCGCACAAAGCAATGTGGGAGCGAGCCTTGTGGTGAGGGGATTTATCCCCGCTGGGCCGCGCAGCGGCCCCAAAACCTGCAATAACGGAGTATCAGATACACCGCGTGCATGGGTTCTGCGACTGCTTCGCAGCCGAACGGGGATAAATCCCCTCACCACAAAGGCTTGCTCCCACAGGGATTTCTGTACATTCGGGAGCCTGATTTGGCAGGCTCCCTTTAACGACTTACAACTTGATCCAGGTCGCCTTCAGCTCGGTGTACTTGTCGAACGCATGCAGCGACTTGTCGCGACCGTTGCCGGACTGCTTGAAGCCACCGAACGGGGCCGTCATGTCGCCGCCGTCATACTGGTTGACCCACACGCTACCAGCGCGCAGTGCCTTGGCAGTCAGGTGGGCCTTGGAAATATCCTTCGTCCACACCGCTGCGGCCAAGCCGTAAGGGGTGTCGTTGGCAATCGCAATGGCTTCTTCGGCGGTATCGAAAGTGATCACCGACAGCACTGGGCCGAAGATTTCTTCCTGAGCGATTTTCATCGCGTTGCTGACGCCGTCGAAAATCGTCGGCTCAACGTAGGTGCCACCGGTTTCCTGAAGAATGCGTTTGCCGCCCGCCACCAGTTTGGCGCCGTCGGTGTGGCCGGATTCAATGTAGGAAAGCACGGTGTTCATCTGCTGGGTATCCACCAGCGCGCCGACGTTGGTTGCCGGGTCCAGCGGGTTGCCCGGCTTCCAGGTTTTCAGCGCCTCGATCACCAGCGGCAGGAATTTATCCTTGATCGAACGCTCCACCAGCAGGCGCGAGCCGGCGGTGCAGACTTCGCCCTGGTTGAAGGCGATGGCGCCGGCAGCCGATTCAGCGGCAGCTTGCAGGTCCGGTGCATCGGCGAACACGATGTTCGGGCTCTTGCCGCCGGCTTCGAGCCAGACGCGTTTCATGTTCGATTCGCCGGAGTAGATCAGCAATTGCTTGGCGATCTTGGTCGAACCAGTGAACACCAGGGTGTCCACATCATTGTGCAGGGCCAGGGCCTTGCCGACGGTGTGACCGTAACCTGGCAGGACGTTCAGCACGCCTTTCGGAATACCGGCTTCGACGGCCAGCGCAGCGATGCGGATGGCGGTCAACGGGGATTTTTCGGATGGCTTGAGAATCACTGAGTTACCGGTGGACAGCGCCGGGCCGAGTTTCCAGCACGCCATCATCAACGGGAAGTTCCACGGCACGATCGCGCCGACTACGCCGACCGGTTCGCGGGTCACCAGACCCAGCTGGTCATGGGGAGTCGCGGCCACTTCGTCGTAGATCTTGTCGATGGCTTCACCGCTCCAGCTCAGGGCTTGCGCCGCGCCTGGAACGTCGATGTACAGGGAATCGCTGATTGGCTTGCCCATGTCCAGGGTTTCAAGCAGGGCCAGCTCTTCGGCGTGCTGTTTCAGCAGGCCGGCGAAACGAATCATGGTGGCTTTGCGTTTGGTCGGCGCCAGGCGCGACCAAACGCCGGAATTGAAGGTGGTGCGAGCGTTTTCAACAGCGCGCTGGGCGTCGGCGGCGTCACAGCTGGCAATCTTGCCCAGCAGACGGCCATCGACCGGGCTGATGCACTCGAAGGTCTCGGCGGAGACAGCATCGGTGTATTCGCCATTGATGTAGGCGCGGCCTTCGATCTTCAGATCGCGAGCCCGTTGTTCCCAATCGGCACGAGTCAGGGTGGTCATACGAGTGTCCTCCTCTTGTTGAATACGAACGCTCCACGGTCTTCGCGGGCGCTGTCAGGAATTCTGCCCGGCCAGCCTGCTTATCGGCCCAAGGCACCTGCCACCCTAAACCAGTGGCCGGGGTTGTTTCAATATATTTGACACAAGGTCGGCAAACGGCCTTGCAGTGTTCATTTTAATAAACATAGACTTTGGGCTTTCCAACCACTCGCGCCGCAATCACGGGGGATTACAACAATGAGCATCCAGGACATCGTCGACTTCAGCCAAGCCAGCACCCAGCCCGATCGCTATCGCCCAGACCCGGCGAAAGTCCTCAAGGGCGACCCTGAACAAGCAGTGTACAACCACTACAACAGTCCTTGCGGCCAGATGAGCGCAGGCGTGTGGGAAGGCGAAGTCGGCCAGTGGCACGTGAACTACACCGAGCATGAATACTGCGAAATCGTTCAGGGCGTTTCAGTGCTGCGCGACAACGAAGGCAACGGCAAGACCCTGCGCGTGGGCGATCGCTTCGTGATCCCGGCCGGGTTCAGAGGCACGTGGGAGGTGCTGGAGCCGTGCCGCAAGATCTATGTGGTGTTTGAACAGAAAGCTTGAAGATTTGTGCTGTCTGGGCCGGCCCCTTCGCGAGCAAGCCCGCTCCCACATTTGATCTGTGTCGTTCACAAATCCAATGTGGGAGCGGGCTTGCTCGCGAAGGGGCCCTGACAGGCAACGCATAACCATCAGGCAACAAAAAAGGCCCGTATCTCGCGATACGGGCCTTTTTCGTAAGAGGGAAAAATCAATTACTTGATTTTGCCTTCTTTGTAGATCACGTGCTTACGAACAACCGGATCAAATTTCTTGATCTCGATTTTGTCCGGAGTAGTGCGCTTGTTCTTGTCGGTAGTGTAGAAGTGACCAGTACCGGCGCTCGAAATCAAACGAATCAATTCACGCATGATTAGCTCCCTTAGATCTTGCCAGCTTTGCGGATTTCGGCCAGCACGACAGTGATGCCACGCTTGTCGATGATACGCATGCCTTTGGCAGATACGCGCAGACGCACGAAACGTTTCTCTTCTTCAACCCAGAAGCGGTGATGCTGCAGGTTCGGCAGGAAACGACGACGGGTTTTGTTGTTTGCGTGGGAAATGTTATTCCCAGTCACCGGACCCTTACCGGTAACTTGACATACTCTCGACATGCCTCAGCCCTCTAAAACCACATGCCCAACCCGGCATGGGTTGGCCGCTTAATCTCTCAGTCATTTGGCGCCAGGCGCCGCGTTTCTTTAGAGGTCTTACCGGCTACACCTACAGTGAAGGAACCGGGCCCCTAGAAAAGAGCGCTGCTTTATACCAGAAAGACTGAAGAGCAACAACATTCCGTGTGCGCGGACTTGATAAATCCCCCACTTTTCCGGCGCCGAGCGCCTTGGATAAAGGCTATCGTCGAATAAGACCGCTCGTCGCAGAGAATCGGCCAATCGACCGATTCCGGGTTTTCCTCGGCCCGCATCACCGAAAACAAGCGCACATAGTCCCCTTAAAATGAAAAAGGGGATAGTCATTTACAAAAGAGCCCACTAGGGTAAGCCTTTTCCAGACTGCACTTGCAGATGGGCCTTCGATCTGTAAAGGAATCCGACCATGCGCCTCGCTGCCCTACCGCTGTTGCTCGCCCCTCTTCTGCTGAGCCCATTGGCCCATGCCGCCGCTCTGAGCGTTTGCACTGAGGCAAGCCCGGAAGGGTTCGACGTGGTGCAATACAACTCGCTGACCACCACCAATGCCTCGGCCGACGTGCTGATGAACAGTCTGGTGGACTTCGATACCGCCAGCGGCAAAGTGGTCGCCGGCCTCGCAGACAGCTGGGAAGTCACGCCAGACGGTCTGACCTACGTCTTCAAATTGCACCCGCAGGTGAAGTTTCACCGTACCGAGTACTTCAGCCCAACGCGCGACCTGAGCGCCGAAGACGTGAAGTTCAGCTTCGATCGCATGCTCGACCCGGCAAACCCATGGCACAAAATCGCCCAAAGCGGCTTCCCGCACGCCCAGTCGATGCAGTTGCCCGCATTGATCAAGAAAATCGACGCCCTGGACCCGCTGACCGTGCGCTTCACCCTCGATCACCCGGACTCGACCTTCCTCGCGACCCTGACCATGGGCTTCGCCTCGATCTATTCCGCTGAATATGCGGATAAATTGATAAAGGCCGGCACCCCGGAGAAGCTCAACAGCCAGCCGATCGGCAGCGGTCCGTTCATCTTCACGCGCTTCCAGAAAGATGCCTCGATCCGCTACAAGGCCAACCCGGACTACTTCCGCGGCAAGCCGTCGGTGGACCCGTTGATCTTCGCCATCACCCCGGACGCCAACGTGCGGTTGCAGAAATTGCGCCGCAACGAATGCCAGATTGCCCTGTCGCCCAAGCCTCTGGACGTACAGGCAGCGCTGAAAGAACCGACCCTGAAAGTGGAAAAGACTGACGCCTTCATGACCGCGTTCGTCGGCATCAACAGCCAGCATCCGCCGCTGGACAAGCCTGAAGTGCGCCAGGCGATCAACCTCGCGTTCGACAAGGCCAACTACGTCAAAGCCGTGTTCGAAGACACCGCCGAACCTGCCAACGGCCCATACCCGCCGAACACCTGGAGCTATGCCAAAGGCCTGCCGGGTTATCCGCATGACGTCGAAAAAGCCAAAGCACTCATGGCGAAGGCCGGGCTCAAGGACGGTTTCCAGACCACCATCTGGACCCGACCTTCCGGCAGTCTACTCAACCCGAACCCGAGCCTCAGCGCTCAAATGCTGCAATCGGACCTCGCGGAAATCGGCATCCAGGCCGAGATTCGGGTGATCGAATGGGGCGAACTGATTCGCCGCGCCAAGGCCGGTGAACACGACCTGTTGTTCATGGGCTGGGCCGGCGACAACGGAGACCCGGACAACTTCCTCACGCCGCAGTTTTCCTGCGCCGCGGTCAAATCCGGCACCAACTTCGCACGCTACTGCAACCAGGACCTGGACAAGCTGATCAGCGCCGGCAAGACCACCGGCGAGCAAGGTGTGCGTACCAAACTCTACGAACAGGCCCAGGCACAGATCCAGCAGCAGGCGCTGTGGCTGCCGCTGGCCCACCCGACCGCCTTCGCGCTGACTCGCAAGGACGTTGAGGGCTATCAGGTCAGCCCTTTTGGTCGTCAGGATTACTCGAAGGTCAACCTCAAGTAGTCCGACCCGACACAAAACCTGTGGGAGCGAGCCTGCTCGCGAAAGCGTCCATTCAGTCACTGAAAATGTTGACTGACACGACGCCTTCGCGAGCAGGCTCGCTCCCACATGGACTCACTTAGCTCCGTATCCCTCGCTCACATCCACCCGTACTCGGCCATGGACAGCGGATCGCCGTCACCGATGATGAAATGGTCGAGCACCCGCACATCGATCAGGTCCAGCGCCTCTTGCAGGCGCTTGGTCAGCACTCGGTCGGCTTGACTGGGGTTGGTATTACCCGACGGATGGTTATGGCAAAGGATCAACGCTGCGGCGTTGTGGGCCAACGCGCGTTTAACCACTTGTCTCGGATAGACACTAGTGCTGTCGATGGATCCGCGAAACAGCACTTCAAAGGTCAGCACTTGATGCCTGGAATCCAAAAAAAGACAGCCAAACACCTCGTGAGGCTCATGGCGCAGCATTGACTTCAGGTAATCACGAACCGCCTGCGGATTTTCCAGCGCCGATTTTTGGCGCGCACGTTCGGCCAAATGCCGCCGGCTCATTTCCTGGACCGCTTGCAACTGAGCGAATTTCGCCGGCCCGAGCCCCAACTGCCTGCTGAATGCTGCTTGATCGGCCTCGAGCAGTGAGCGCAGGCTGCCAAACTGATTCAACAGGTGGCGCGCCAGATCTACCGCGCTTTTACCCGACACGCCCGTTCGTAAAAAAATCGCCAGCAGTTCGGCGTCTGAAAGGCTCCCCGAGCCCAACTCAAGCAACCTCTCCCGCGGCCGTTCCGCCGCTGGCCAATCGCGAATACTCATAGCACCTCCCTGGTCTGTGGGCGCCGCTGTTCCGTAGCGGTCGCTGTGATATCGTAGCCCATCTTTTTTGCGGGCGATTTCATCCCTGGGGAGGGGGTATCGCCATGCAGTCATCAACGAAATGAAAGGCAGACCTATGCAGCGGCTGTATCGGAAACGCATCGTTCTGGGCGTCGGCGGCGGCATCGCTGCCTACAAGAGCGCCGACCTGGTTCGCCGCCTGATCGACCAGGGCGCCGAAGTGCGCGTGGTCATGACCCGCGGCGGCAGCGAGTTCATCACACCGTTGACCATGCAGGCCTTGTCCGGGCACCCGGTTCACCTCGACCTGCTGGACCCGGCGGCCGAAGCCGCCATGGGCCACATCGAGCTGGCCAAATGGGCCGACCTGGTGCTGATCGCCCCCGCCACCGCGGATCTCATTGCCCGCCTGGCCCAAGGCATTGCCGACGACCTGCTGACCACGCTGGTGCTGGCCACCGACGCTGTGGTCGCCGTTGCCCCGGCGATGAACCAGGCCATGTGGCGCGATCCGGCGACCCAGGCCAACCTGCAAACCCTCGAAAGCCGTGGCCTGAAAGCCTTCGGCCCAGCCTCCGGCAGCCAGGCCTGTGGCGACGTCGGCATGGGTCGCATGCTCGAAGCCACCGACCTCGCGCAGTGCGCGGCGGACTGCTTCCAGCGTCAGGCACTGACCGGCAAACACGTGCTGATCACCGCCGGCCCGACCCAGGAAAACATCGACCCGGTGCGCTACATCACCAATCACAGCTCCGGGAAAATGGGCTTTGCCCTGGCCGAAGCCGCAGTGGAAGCCGGTGCCCGCGTAACGCTGATCACCGGCCCGGTGCACCTGCCGACCCCGGATCGCGTCACCCGCATCGACGTGGTCAGCGCCCGCGACATGCTCGCCGCTTGTGAAGCCGCGATCCCTTGCGACCTGTTCATCGCCTCGGCAGCGGTCGCGGACTACCGTCCGGAAGTCGTCGCCCCACAGAAACTCAAGAAAGACCCTACGAACGGCGACGGCTTGTTGCTACAGATGGTGCGTAACCCGGACATCCTGGCCACCATCGCCACGCGCCCCGACCGTCCGTTCAGTGTCGGGTTCGCCGCCGAAACCGAACACCTGCTCGACTACGCTGCCCGCAAGTTGAAAGACAAGAACCTCGATTTGATCGTCGCCAACGACGTCGCCAACCCGAGCATTGGCTTCAACAGTGAAGAAAACGCCTGCAGCGTTATCGACCGCCAGCTACACGCCACACTTTTCGCCCAGACCAGCAAGAGCAAGATTGCCCGCCAGCTGATCACCTTTATCGCCGAACGTCTGAACCAGGTTTAATTTACATGCACACTTTGCAAGCCAAGATCCTCGACCCTCGCATCGGTACCGATTTCCCGCTGCCGCAGTACGCCACGCCAGGCTCCGCCGGTCTCGACCTGCGCGCCATGCTGGAAAAAGACACCGTCATCAAGCCGGGCGAAACCCTGCTGATTCCTACCGGCCTGTCCGTCTACATTGGCGATCCGGGTTTGGCAGCACTGATTCTGCCGCGCTCCGGCCTGGGCCATAAGCACGGCATCGTGCTGGGCAACCTGGTCGGCCTGATCGACTCTGATTATCAAGGCCCGCTGATGGTGTCGTGCTGGAACCGTGGCCAGACCGAATTCACCATGGTCGTAGGCGAACGTTTGGCCCAGTTGGTGCTGGTACCGGTGGTTCAAGCGCATTTTGAAATGGTCGAAGAGTTCGTCGAAACCCAGCGCGGTACGGGCGGTTTCGGACATTCCGGCAGCCATTGATGACTTTGTGGGAGCGTCGACCGGCTGCTCCCACAGGTTTTGCACTGAATTGCACAGACGTCATCTGAAAGGTTTATCACTGAAAATCAAGGCATTGGCCGTTCCATAACACGCTGATGTCGGGGTCATGGCCTTTACACACCACGAACTCTCAGTGGAAAACGCCGTCTTACCCTTCAGTTTGAACCTGCCGACGAGTTCTTCGCAGCAGGTCCTGCCACCCTTCGAGATGGAGCATTTCCAGTAATGAGCACCCCAGCCCAAGTCGCACCCAAGTTCCCCGACAGCATCTTCCGCGCCTACGATATTCGCGGCACCGTCCCGGAATTCTTGAACGCTGAAACCGCTTATTGGCTCGGTCGCGCCATCGGCTCCCAGAGCCTGGCCCAGGACGAACCGAACGTTTCCGTCGGCCGTGACGGTCGCCTGTCCGGTCCGGAACTGGTCGAACAACTGATCAAAGGCCTCGCCGACAGCGGTTGCCACGTCAGCGACGTCGGCCTGGTGCCAACGCCGGCGCTGTACTACGCCGCCAACGTACTGGCCGGCAAATCCGGTGTGATGCTCACCGGTAGCCACAACCCGTCGAACTACAACGGCTTCAAGATCGTCATCGCTGGCGATACCTTGGCCAACGAACAGATCCAGGCCCTGCACGAACGCCTCAAGACCAACAACCTGAGCAGCGGCAAGGGCAGCATCACCCAGGTCGAAATCCTCGACCGCTACAACACCGAAATCGTCCAAGACATCAAACTCGCCCGCCGCCTGAAGGTGGTGGTCGACTGCGGTAACGGCGCCGCCGGCGTGATCGCTCCGCAACTGATCGAAGCGCTGAACTGCGAAGTTATCCCGCTGTTCTGCGACGTCGACGGCAACTTCCCGAACCACCATCCGGATCCGGGCAAGCCTGAAAACCTCGTGGACCTGATCGCCAAGGTCAAGGAAACCAACGCTGACCTCGGCCTGGCCTTCGACGGCGATGGCGACCGCGTCGGCGTGGTGACCAACACCGGCAGCATCGTTTACCCGGACCGCCTGCTGATGCTGTTCGCCCGTGACGTGCTGGCGCGCAACGCTAACGCGGAGATCATCTTCGACGTCAAATGCACCCGTCGCCTGACGCCGCTGATCAAGGAATACGGCGGCCGTCCGCTAATGTGGAAGACCGGTCACTCGTTGATCAAAAAGAAAATGAAACAAACCGGCGCCCTGTTGGCCGGCGAAATGAGTGGGCACATCTTCTTCAAGGAACGCTGGTTCGGTTTCGACGACGGCATTTACAGCGCCGCGCGCCTGCTGGAGATCCTCAGCAAAGAAAAAGCCACCGCGGAAGAGCTGTTTGCGACCTTCCCGAACGATATTTCTACGCCGGAAATCAATATCCATGTGACCGAAGAGAGCAAATTCAGCATCATTGATGCTCTGCACGACGCGAAGTGGGGCGAAGGCGCCGACCTGACCACCATTGACGGCGTGCGAGTCGACTACGCCAAAGGCTGGGGCCTGGTTCGCGCGTCCAACACCACACCGGTGCTGGTGCTGCGCTTCGAGGCCGATGACGAGGCGGAACTGCAGCGCATCAAGGACGTATTCAAAGTCCAGTTGAAGCGTGTTGCACCTGATCTCCAATTACCGTTTTGATCTTCTGAAGCACCCGGAGCCCTGAATGACCCTCGAACGCGAAGCCGCCGCCAACACCGCCAAGGTCCTGTCCGAAGCGCTGCCTTACATTCGCCGCTATGTCGGCAAGACGCTGGTGATCAAATACGGCGGCAACGCGATGGAAAGCGAGGAGCTGAAAACCGGCTTCGCCCGCGACATCGTGCTGATGAAAGCCGTTGGCATTAACCCGGTGGTGGTTCACGGCGGCGGCCCGCAAATCGGCGACCTGCTCAAGCGGCTGTCGATCGAGAGCCACTTCATCGATGGCATGCGCGTGACTGACGCGCAAACCATGGATGTGGTGGAAATGGTCCTCGGCGGCCAGGTGAACAAGGACATCGTCAACCTGATCAACCGTCATGGCGGCAGCGCCATTGGCCTGACCGGTAAAGATGCCGAGCTGATTCGTGCGAAAAAGCTCACCGTGACCCGCCAAACGCCGGAGATGACCCAACCGGAAATCATCGACATCGGCCAGGTCGGTGAAGTGGTCGGCATCAACACCGACCTGCTGAACTTGCTGGTCAAAGGCGACTTCATTCCGGTGATCGCGCCAATCGGTGTCGGCGCCAACGGCGAGTCGTACAACATCAACGCCGACCTGGTGGCCGGTAAAGTCGCCGAAGCGCTGAAAGCTGAAAAGCTGATGTTGCTGACCAACATCGCCGGCCTGATGGACAAGTCGGGGACGGTCCTGACCGGCCTGACCACCCAACAGGTCGACGATTTGATCGCCGACGGCACCATCTACGGCGGCATGCTGCCGAAGATCCGTTGCGCGCTGGAAGCCGTGCAAGGCGGCGTAGGCAGCTCGCTGATCATCGATGGTCGGGTGCCGAATGCGATTCTGCTGGAGATCTTCACCGATACCGGTGTAGGCACCTTGATCAGCAATCGCAAGCGCCACTGATTCAAGAACGTCAAAAGATCGCAGCCTTCAGCAGCACCTATGGATGTACGAATATTCCGTAGGAGCTGACGAAGTCTGCGATCTTTTTTATGCACGCAGGAAATGTCTGACCTGACTAAGCGAAACGTCCGACATCCCGTCAGCATTAGTCCGCATAGGATCTTCCCTGTATCCACAGGAGAACGACCCCATGCAAAAAGATTACGCACCTAACGGCAGCGACGTTTCCGCAGGCACCTACGAATGCGCCGACTGCGGCTACGAATATTCCAACCAATCGAAAAAATCCTTGCCGCCCTGCCCGCAACGGCTGGATTCATTGCACGTACAAAACGGCTGGAAAATCCTCAGCGGCCAAGGAGACGCAACGGACGATCCTTATCCGAAATCCGGTAAATGATCACGGGAGATTCAGCCATGCAGATCTCGTTCACGATCGACGCCCAGGCTTTCGAGCAGGAGCAGAAGGAGCCGGTCAAAAAGACCCTGAAGTTATCCGACAGCGAAATCGCTCATGCCTTACAACGTATTGCCAAGGCGAGCCTGACCGAATACTTGAAAATGCTGGTTGAAGGCGGCATGCCAAGTCGGGCCGATGAAGCGAAACAGGACCGCTTGCTGTATCTGATTCAAAGCTACTTCGGGCAGACATTGCCGACCGAATCTCAGATATCGACGATTTTTCAGCTGACCCAGAGCCAAAGCAAAACCCTGCTGAAAAATACGGTTTCACGCTTTCGCAATCAGCTGGACGATATTCTGCAGCACAGCATGCGAGCCGTGATCGAGTCTGCGGAACATGCGCAGACGGTGTATCTGGTGGTGATCAGTTCGGACGTCATTCGTGATGAGCTGAACATGCTGATCACACAGAACGAACCGACCTTCAAACCCATCACAAAACGTAAAGGCAGCGCCGGGCAGTTCGAAATCAGCGAAGACTCTCACGACTTGCTGTGCAGAACGCTTGGTCTGAATGCCGTTCAGTGACATTGTCGCGGTCAGCGGTTTGCTGCTGACCCTGACCACTTTCATGTTCAATCTGGCTTGGCCCAGGCTGCATGAAGCGTTGGAACTGGATGAAAAACAATCAGGTCCGCAGGCGAGAAAACGCAGCCGGGAACAGGTGATAAATGTTTTCTTCAGTTGTGCATTGCCGCTGGCTTGCACCTTCGTGGCGCTGTTTTACGTCAATCTGCCGGCCGCCGTGCGGATCACACGCAGCAGCACGCTGGATCTGTGGGATTTCGATGTGGATCGCACGCTTTACGTGTTAGTTGTCCTGGCACTACTGGTGTTTGCTCTGTTTAACCTGGGATTGATACTCAAACTGATAGGAAAATGGCGAAGACTGCACTGACAAAAAAAGACCCCGCTCAGCCTGGCTGAGCGGGGTCTTTTTTTGCCCGCATTCCGTGTGGTCAGACGCCGAACTGTGCGCGGTAAGCTTCAACCGCTGGCAGGTGTTGCTTGAGCTGCGGATCGTCAGCCAGGAATTCGAGCACCTGGTTCAGCGAAACAATGCTGATCACCGGAATGCCGAAGTCGCGCTCCACTTCCTGAATGGCCGACAACTCGCCGTTGCCACGCTCCTGACGGTTCAAGGCGATGAGCACACCCGCCGCCTTGGCGCCGTCCTGGGAAGCGATGATCTGCATCACCTCGCGGATGGCGGTGCCTGCGGTGATCACGTCGTCGATGATCAACACGTCACCGGTCAATGGCGCGCCGACCAGGCTGCCGCCTTCGCCGTGAGCCTTGGCTTCCTTGCGGTTGAAGCACCATGGCAAATCACGGTCATGATGCTCGGCCAAGGCCACTGCGGTGGTCGCCGCCAAAGGGATGCCTTTGTACGCCGGGCCAAACAATACATCGAACGAAATACCGCTCTCGATGATGGCTGCCGCGTAGAAACGACCCAGCTGCGCAAGGGCCGAACCCGAGTTGAACAGGCCGGCATTGAAGAAGTAAGGACTGGTACGCCCGGACTTCAGGGTGAACTCGCCGAAGCGCAAAACGCCGCGATCGATGGCAAAACGAATGAAATCGCGCTGATACGCTTGCATGAAAAAAACCCCAAATACCACGGATTTAGCTAATTAGGTTGACGCCGTGTATCATACACGCACGCGATTTTTGGGGCCATTTATGCGGATCATCAGTGTGAACGTCAATGGTATTCAGGCTGCAGTGGAGCGAGGATTGCTCAGTTGGCTGCAAGCACAGAATGCCGACGTCATCTGCCTGCAGGACACCCGCGCCTCCGCCTTTGAACTGGACGATCCAGCCTTCCAACTGGATGGCTACTTCCTTTATGCCTGCGAAGCCGAAGTTCCCGCCCAAGGTGGCGTGGCTTTGTATTCGCGGCTGCAACCGAAGGCAGTCATCAGCGGTCTCGGCTTCGAGACGGCCGACCGCTACGGGCGCTACCTGCAAGCCGATTTCGATAAGGTCAGCATCGCGACCTTACTGCTCCCTTCGGGGCAGAACGGCGATGAAGACTTGAACCAGAAGTTCAAGCTAATGGACGATTTCGCCCGTTATCTGGATAAACAGCGACGCAAACGTCGCGAGTACATTTACTGTGGCTCGCTGTATGTGGCGCAACAGAAGCTGGATATCAAAAACTGGCGTGACAGCCAGCAATCCCCGGGCTTCCTGGCACCTGAACGTGCCTGGATGGACGAGATTGTCGGCAACATGGGCTATGTCGATGCCCTGCGTGAAGTCAGCCGTGAAGGTGACCAGTACAGCTGGTGGCCGGATAACGAACAGGCTGAAATGCTCAACCTCGGTTGGCGTTTCGACTATCAGTTGCTGACGCCGGGTCTGCGCCGTTTCGTACGTAGCGCGCGCTTGCCTCGTCAGCCACGGTTCTCGCAGCACGCACCGCTGATCGTGGACTACGACTGGACGCTGACCATTTAATTTGTGCTGGTCGGTTAAAGAAAATGCCCGTATCGCAAGATACGGGCATTTTTTATGGATCTTTAGCAGTGATCAGAACTTCAAACAGCGGCGAAGAACGGCAGCGCCAGATACAACTTGATCACGATGACATTAATGATGTCGATGAAGAAAGCACCCACCATTGGCACCACTAGAAACGCTATCTGCGAAGGTCCGTAACGCTGTGTCACCGCTTGCATGTTAGCGATGGCAGTTGGCGTTGCTCCTAGTCCGAAACCGCAGTGCCCCGCCGCCAGAACTGCTGCATCGTAGTTGCTGCCCATCATTCTGAATGTCACGAAAATCGCAAACAGTGCCATGACCAACGCTTGCGCAGCCAGGATGATAAAGATCGGCAAAGCCAGTGCTGCCAGATCCCACAGTTTGAGCGACATCAGAGCGATCGCCAGAAACAGCGACAGGCTGACATTCCCCAACACGGAAACTTCACGCTCAAACACCTGATACAAGCCAAGTGCTGAAAGCCCGTTCCGTAAAATCACACCCACGAACAAGACACATACGAACGTCGGCAACTCAAATGCAGTTCCTTGGAGCAGACCATTCAGGAGAGAACCAACCAGCAAGCTGACCGCGATCAGAGCGAGTGTCTCGATAAACGAAAATGGCGTGATCGAGCGCTCTTTTTTCGGTTGCTCAAAGCCCTTTGGCAGCCGTGGCTTTTCTTGCTTAAGGCCGGGCACCTGGACACGTTTGATGAGCAGGCGAGCGACCGGACCACCAATCAAGCCGCCCAACACCAGGCCAAACGTCGCAGAGGCTATCGCGAACTCAGAGGCAGAAGCCAGACCGTACTTCTCACTGAACACCGTTCCCCACGCAGCGCCTGTACCGTGACCACCCGCCAAGGTAATCGAGCCTGTCAGCAGGCCCATCAAAGGATCGAGTCCCAACGTTTTTGCAAGCGCGATGCCCATGGCATTCTGGACCACCAAAAGCGTGGTGACCGCCAGTAGAAAGATCCCCACTACGCGCCCGCCTTTCTTCAGGCTGGCGAAGTCTGCGCTCAAGCCGATGGTGGCAAAAAAAGCCAACATCAAGGGAGTTTGCAGTGAGGTGTCAAATCGGACGTCAATATCAAGTCCCCGCAAAGCCAGGAGAAGCAGAGCGACCACCAGGCCGCCTGCTACAGGTTCAGGGATATTGTAGTTGCGTAAAAAACCGATTCGTGTGACTAGTCCGCGCCCCAATAACAGTACTAAAGAGGCGGCCACAAGTGTTCCATAAAAATCGAGCTGAACCATTTGGGTTATTCTTTTATATATATTCAGGGGCGAACTTTTTACCTGGACACGCCTCTTGAACAGGTTGATATTCTCAACACTGATTTGCTTTAAATTCAAGGACCTTCAATGGTCTGAATATATCGAAATATTTCTGAATGAATATTACTTGGGGCAACTTTATCAACCACGAAGTCTCATTGCCAAGCACATAGGCGGTGCTGAGGCGAAGCAGTTGTGACTAGAAGTGTAAGTGCGATATTGCTAACAGCAACGTTTGGGAAGTTAATCCAATTTAAAAAAACAAATGCCCCGACAAGTCAGGGCATTTGCTTTAAAGCGTGGCGAACTGCATTTTCACACAGCTGTCGCTCCCACATGGGAATCTAGCGCTGATCGTTATTTGATCAACCGCCAAGTGAACGGATACCGGTAAGGCACCCCTTCATTGGCCTTCACGCCGCCGATGATCGTCAGCACCAGCGCACCGATCGCCAACAGACCGAACAGGAAGAACCCGACGATCACCACCATCAGCAGCAAGCAGATGGCGGAGGCAATGGCGACGGTGATCTGGAAGTTCAGCGCCTCCTTGCCTTGAGCATCAACAAACGGGTCCATCTCGCGCTTCATCTGCCAGAGAATCAGCGGGCCGATCAGCGTACCGAACGGAACCCAGATCCCCAACAAGGCGGACAGGTGACAAAACATTGCCCACTGCCGAACCTCTTTGCTCGGGGTGGGAAGCAGCTGTTGCTCGTCACTCATAACGCCCTCCTTGTCTGGAGCAGTCCGATCAGTCGGCCAGTGCAGCCTTTTGCAGCTCGAAGATTTCGGTCATGCCTTTCTTCGCCAACTCAAGCATAGCGTTCAGTTCTTCCGGCTGGAACGGAGCGCCTTCGGCAGTGCCCTGGACTTCGATGAAGCCGCCAGTGCTGGTCATCACCACGTTCAGGTCGGTCTCGGCGGCCGAGTCTTCCAGGTAGTCGAGGTCGAGTACCGGCTCACCCTGGTACATGCCCACCGATACGGCAGCAATCATTTGCTTCAGCGGGTCGCCGCCTTTCAGGCCGCCACGCTTCTTGATCACTTTCAAGGCATCGACCAGTGCAACCATGGCGCCGGTGATGGACGCGGTGCGGGTGCCGCCGTCAGCCTGGATCACGTCGCAATCGACGTACAGGGTGACGTCGCCCAGCTTGGACATGTCCAGCGAAGCGCGCAGGGAACGACCGATCAGACGCTGGATTTCCAGGGTGCGGCCGCCTTGTTTGCCGCGGCTCGCTTCACGCTGGTTACGCTCGCCAGTGGCGCGCGGCAGCATGCCGTATTCAGCGGTCAACCAGCCTTGGCCCTGACCTTTGAGGAAACGCGGCACGCCGTTCTCGACGCTGACGGTGCAGATGACTTTGGTATCGCCGAACTCGACCAGTACAGATCCCTCGGCGTGTTTGGTGTAGTTGCGGGTAATGCGGATCGAGCGGAGCTGATCGGCAGCGCGACCACTTGGACGTTTCATAGGGAATACCTGTACGGGGGACGGAAAACTGCGGAGCATTATAGAGCCGCAGGGCCACGAGTGGGCACTTCTAAAAAAATCCGCCGACGACTGAAGGCCCTGAACAGCGCTTTGCCGACGGCCTGCAGGTCTTTGTCACACCGTGTGTTTGGGCGCATTCGCCCCACTGCGCTACAATCCTGCGCCTTTGCTGCCTCTGGGCTTAAATTCATATAGATCAGGCCTGCGAAACCTTTGGTAACGCATGAACCTGCATTGCGAGGTACCTCCATGGTGCACAGCATGACCGCCTTCGCCCGCGTCGAAAAAGCCGGCGCCCAAGGCACCCTGAGCTGGGAACTGCGCTCGGTCAACAGCCGCTACCTGGAGCCGCATTTGCGTCTACCTGAGTCCTTTCGCGACCTCGAAGGCGCGGTCCGCGAAGCGCTGCGTCAGGGAATCTCCCGGGGCAAGCTCGAATGCACCCTGCGCTTCACCGAAGAAAATACCGACAAACCACTGCAAGTGGACCGCGAACGCGCCGCGCAATTGGTCGCCGCCGCCGAGACCATCGCCGCCCTGATCAAAAATCCGGCCGCGCTGAACCCATTGGAAGTCCTGGCCTGGCCCGGCGTGCTGGTGGGCGACGCGACCGACCCGCAAGCCTTGAATGCCGAAGCATTGGCGCTGTTCAACGAAGGCCTGAAAGAACTCAAGGCGGGCCGCGAGCGCGAAGGCGCGGAGCTGGCACGGTTGATCAATGATCGCCTGACCTCTATTGAAGAAGATGTGGTGACCCTGCGTGAACTGGTCCCGCAGATGCTCGCCACCCAGCGCCAGAAAGTGCTCGACCGCTTTGCCGACATGAAGGCCGAGATGGATCCGCAGCGGCTGGAGCAGGAAATGGTCATGCTCGCGCAAAAGAGCGACGTCGCCGAAGAACTGGATCGCCTGAGCACTCACATCATCGAAGTTCGCCGAGTGCTCAAATCCGGCGGCGCTGCCGGTCGGCGCCTGGACTTCCTGATGCAGGAGCTCAACCGCGAAGCGAACACACTGGGCTCCAAAGCCTTCGACCCGCGCAGCACCCAGGCGGCGGTCAACCTCAAAGTGTTGATCGAGCAGATGCGCGAACAAGTGCAGAATATTGAGTAAGGCAACCCTGACATGACCCACAGCACCGGCACCCTGTACATCATTTCCGCCCCTTCGGGCGCGGGCAAGAGCAGCCTGGTCAAGGCCCTGACCGACGCTGATCAGGAGATACGCGTCTCCGTCTCCCACACCACCCGCGCCATGCGCCCCGGTGAAGTGAACGGCGTGAACTATCACTTCGTCGAACGCAGCGAGTTCGTGAAGATGATCGAGCATGGGGATTTCCTCGAGCGCGCCGAAGTGTTCGGCAATCTCTACGGCACTTCGCAAAGCCATTTGCAGCAGACCCTGGATGAAGGTCACGACCTGATTCTGGAAATTGACTGGCAAGGCGCCGAACAAGTGCGCAAGTTGATGCCCCAGGCCCGTTCGATCTTCATTCTGCCGCCGTCCCTGCAAGCCTTGCACCAGCGCCTGACCAATCGCGGCCAGGACAGCGACGAGATCATTGAAGGCCGGATGCGCGAAGCCGTCAGCGAAATGAGCCACTACGTCGACTACGATTACCTGATCATCAACGACGATTTCGCCCACGCACTGCGCGATTTGCAGGCGATTTTCCGCGCCAATCAGCTGCATCAGAAGCGCCAGCAGCAGCGTCACGGAAAACTTTTGGCCGAATTGCTCGGCTAAACAGCTCTTCCCAAAACCGTTGCAAGGGCTTTACATTGGCACTTGCAGCGCGTTGAAGGGCTTGGTCAAAAAATCAGCGCTTCCCTAATCGCTGGTGATTTTTTAAACTGTCGAGTCCGCTCGCCCAACCGGGCAGCGCGCATATTGCATTCGCTCCGAGGAATACCATGGCCCGCGTAACCGTTGAAGATTGCCTAAACCACGTGGAAAACCGCTTTGAGCTGGTCATGCTGTCTACCAAGCGTGCCCGTCAACTGGCCACCGGCGGCAAAGAGCCACTGGTTCAGTGGGAAAACGACAAGCCTACCGTTGTAGCCTTGCGTGAAATCGCTGAAGGCCTGATGAGCTACGAGTTCATCGCCAACGCTGAAATCGTCGAAGACGAACCGCTGTTCGCAGCGTTCGAGGACGAGTCCAACGAGGCAGTCTAAGCCATGCCTGGTCGACGTAGCACGGCGCGGGGTCACAGCGAACGGCAGGTTTCATCATGCCGAGCATAGACGCCCTCGCCGATCGCTTATCGACCTACCTCGGCAAGGACCAGGTCAACCTGGTCCGCCGAGCGTACTTCTACGCCGAACAAGCCCACGACGGCCAACGCCGCCGTAGCGGTGAGGCGTACGTCACGCACCCACTCGCGGTTGCGAATATTCTTGCCGACATGCACATGGACCATCAGAGCCTGATGGCTGCGATGCTGCATGACGTGATCGAAGACACCGGTATTGCCAAGGAAGCGCTGCAAGCGCAATTCGGCGAAACCGTGGCCGAACTGGTCGACGGGGTCAGCAAACTGACCCAGATGAACTTCGAGACCAAAGCCGAAGCCCAGGCTGAAAACTTCCAGAAAATGGCAATGGCCATGGCCCGCGACATTCGCGTGATCCTGGTCAAACTGGCCGACCGCCTGCACAACATGCGGACCCTGGAAGTCCTGTCCGGCGAAAAACGCCGACGGATCGCCAAGGAAACCCTGGAAATCTATGCGCCCATCGCCAATCGGCTGGGCATGCACGCCATCCGCATAGAATTCGAAGACCTCGGCTTCAAGGCGATGCACCCGATGCGTTCCGCGCGGATCAACCAGGCGGTCAAACGCGCCCGGGGCAACCGCAAGGAAATCGTCAACAAGATCGAAGAATCACTCAGCCACTGCCTGGCCATCGATGGCATTCAGGGCGAGGTCAGCGGTCGTCAGAAACACCTCTACGGCATCTACAAGAAAATGCGCGGCAAGCGTCGGGCCTTCAACGAGATCATGGACGTCTATGCGTTCCGGATCATCGTCGACAAGGTCGATACCTGCTACCGCGTGCTGGGTGCTGTGCATAATTTGTACAAACCGTTGCCGGGGCGCTTCAAGGATTACATTGCGATCCCCAAGGCGAACGGCTACCAGTCGCTGCACACCACGCTGTTCGGCATGCACGGTGTACCGATCGAGATTCAGATCCGCACCCGTGAAATGGAAGAGATGGCCAACAACGGCATCGCCGCCCATTGGCTGTACAAATCCAGTGGCGACGAGCAGCCAAAAGGCACTCACGCCCGCGCCCGCCAGTGGGTCAAAGGCGTGCTGGAAATGCAGCAACGGGCCGGCAACTCGCTGGAATTCATCGAGAGCGTGAAGATCGACCTGTTCCCGGACGAGGTCTACGTGTTCACGCCCAAAGGCCGGATCATGGAGCTGCCAAAAGGCTCCACGGCGGTCGACTTCGCTTACGCGGTGCACACCGACGTGGGCAACAGCTGCATTGCCTGTCGAATCAATCGACGTCTCGCACCGCTGTCCGAACCGCTGCAAAGCGGCTCCACGGTCGAGATCGTCAGCGCCCCCGGGGCACGGCCGAACCCGGCGTGGCTCAACTTCGTGGTCACCGGCAAGGCGCGGACTCACATCCGCCATGCGCTGAAACTGCAACGCCGCTCCGAATCCATCAGCCTCGGCGAACGCCTGCTGAACAAGGTCCTCAACGGTTTCGACAGCTCGCTGGAGAAAGTCGCAGCCGAGCGCGTCAAGGCGATGCTCACCGAGTACCGCCTGGAACTGATCGAAGACCTGCTCGAAGACATCGGCCTCGGCAATCGCATGGCTTACGTGGTCGCTCGCCGACTGCTTGGCGAAGGCGAACAGCTGCCAAGCGCGGAAGGCCCGCTGGCAATTCGTGGCACCGAAGGCTTGGTACTCAGTTACGCCAAGTGCTGCACGCCGATCCCGGGCGACCCGATTGTCGGCCACCTGTCCGCGGGCAAAGGCATGGTCGTGCACCTGGACAACTGCCGCAACATCAGCGAAATCCGCCACAACCCGGAAAAATGCATCCAGCTCTCGTGGGCCAAGGATGTCACCGGCGAATTCAATGTCGAGCTGCGCGTCGAGCTGGAACACCAGCGCGGCCTGATCGCTCTGCTGGCCAGCAGCGTCAACGCGGCCGACGGCAATATCGAAAAAATCAGCATGGACGAACGCGATGGTCGCATCAGCGTGGTCCAACTGGTGGTCAGCGTGCACGACCGCGTGCACCTGGCTCGCGTGATCAAGAAACTGCGCGCCCTGACCGGGGTGATTCGCATCACCCGCATGCGTGCCTAAGCCCACTATTACAAGGAGTCATTCATGACCAAGACTGTTATCACCAGCGACAAGGCCCCGGCCGCCATCGGCACTTACTCCCAGGCGATCAAGACCGGCAACACCGTTTACATGTCGGGGCAAATTCCTCTGGACCCAAAAACCATGGAACTGGTAGAAGGCTTCGAAGCCCAGACCGTCCAGGTGTTCGAGAACCTCAAAGCCGTGGCTGAAGCCGCTGGCGGTTCATTCAAGGACATCGTCAAACTGAACATCTTCCTCACCGACCTGAGCCACTTCGCCAAGGTCAACGAGATCATGGGCAAGTACTTTGACCAGCCTTACCCTGCCCGCGCCGCCATCGGCGTAGCGGCCCTGCCAAAGGGTTCGCAGGTTGAGATGGATGCCATTCTGGTCATCGAGTAAATGCGTACGGCGCAGTCCTCAACAGGACTGCGCTGACTTCGTTCTGAAAGGATTCCACCATGCGCCAAGCGCTAGCTCTCTCGCTGGTCGCCCTACTCTTGGGCGGTTGTGCCAGCAACCCTGCCGACCGTGACATCAGCGGCACCTGGATCAATCAGGCGGCGATCGATGCTGCAGCCAAAGGCGGCCCCCTGCGCGAAGCGCTCCAGGCCTATGGCCCGAACCTGGAATGGGACGTCAACACCAAGGCCGGCCAGGCCCGCTACACCAACGGTTTTGAAAATGTCGACGGCAAGCTGCTGGGCGAAGCGTCCGGCGCCTGGAAGGTCGATTTTTATGGCAGCTCCGCCAGTGAGCTGAAGCGTGACGGCAAGCAACTGAGCCAAGTCGCCAGCGACAATGAGCCGGAGCAAGTCTTCGACCGCGCGCAGGTTACGGTGCCGGACGGCGCACCGATGGGTGCCAGTTTTGAACGCGCACTGTATTCGGCCTACATGGGCGGCAGCTGGAAAGTCGTCAGCGGTCCCGGTGAAGGCAATACCGTGCAATTCCAGGCTGATGGCCAGGTTGCCGGCCTGCCGGGAGCGGATCGCTATGCCCTATGTCTGGCGGGCGATTGCGCATCGATGAGCGGCGGCAACGACAACATGTGGCTGCAAGCGAATGGCCAGGGCAATACCTGGATCTTTGCGCGCAAAGGCAAAGAGCTGGAGATTCTCCAGGCCGTAAACACCGCTCAGGCGGACGAGATGCCATCGTTCACGCCGGGTGATCGCAAGTGGTTGCTGGAAAAGCAGTAATCCGGCCCTAAAGCCAATGCAAAACAATGTGGGAGCGAGCTTGCTCGCGATGAGGCCATAACATTCAACATCATCGTTGACTGTTATGCCGCCATCGCGAGCAAGCTCGCTCCCACAGTTGTTTTAGGGCGTTTGGAAGTCAGCAGTGGCCTTCGAGAATGGCGGCGTAGCCTTCGCGATAGCTTGGGTACTTCGGTGTCCAGCCCAAGGCTTTCGCCCGAGCATTGCTGCATTGCTTACTGCCAGTGCGACGCACGCTCGCGTCTTCGGCCCATTCGGTCACGCCCAGATACTCACGCAACCAGCCCACCACTTCGGCCAGCGGCGCAGGCGCATCGTCCACACCGATGTAGACGTCATCCAGCGCCACACCGCGTCGATCAGCCTCAAGCAGAAACGCCATCAGCCCCGCCGCATCGTCGGCGTGAATGCGGTTGCCGTACAACGGTGGATCGATGGCCACGCGATAACCCCCACGAACCTGCGTCAGCAGCCGTTCGCGCCCCGGGCCGTAAATGCCGGTCAAGCGCACGATGCTCGCCGGGATGCCGCTTTGGAGTGCCACTTGCTCCGCCTCCAACATCAATCGACCCGAATAGCCTGTTGCAATGGTCGGCGAAGTCTCATCGACCCACTCGCCATCCTGCTGGCCATACACACTGCTGCTGGAAACAAACAGCAGGCGATTGGGCACCTGCCCGTAGTCGTCCAGCCACTCCAGCACATGCTGCAAACCCTCGACATAGGCGGAGCGGTAACCGGCTTCGTTGTGATCGGTTGCGGCCGCGCAATACACGAGGTAATCCACCGCACCGATGGGCCAAGTCTGCGGACAGTCCTTATTGAACAAGTCACCGGCAACGCCAATTACCCCTTTGGGCAGGCGTGAGACGTCACGCCTCAGGCCATGAACCTCCCACCCGGAGGCCAGCAATTGCGTGGCCAGACGACTGCCGACATCACCGCAGCCGGCGATCAAAACAGAAGGCGCGGACATCAGAAAACTCCCTCAAGAAAGGTACAGACTAGCGCCCGAAATGGATGAGCGGCTAGTAATGGAGGAAAAAAGAGACGCTATTACTTTTGTTAACAAGAATTAATTGCAATAATGCCAGCCACTTTTGTTCTCGGCCTTACGAGGCCTGGAAGAGCATCTACCGTTTTTCTTTCTCAGGTCCGGCCAGCATGACACCCAATCAATTCCCCGCTTCGCCAACCAAACGACCTCGCGCCTGGAGCGCAGTGGCCGCCTTGCTGTTCAGCCTGATGCTGGCGCCGACCGCCGCTTTCGCTGACGCACAAGCGCCAGCCGCTCCGGCAGCCACTGTTGCTCCAGCTCCTGCCGATCACGCCGCACCGGCCGTTACCCCGGCTGCGACCGACCCGGCCCAAGCCGTAGACACCACCGCCGAAGACGTTCCTGAAGTCCTCGAAGCCGACAACTCCCTGGGCATGGCCCACGACCTGTCGCCGTGGGGCATGTACCAGAACGCCGACATCATCGTGAAAATCGTGATGATCGGTCTGGCCATCGCGTCGATCATCACCTGGACCATCTGGATCGCCAAGGGTTTCGAGCTGATGGGCGCCAAGCGTCGTCTGCGCACCGAAATCGTCCATCTGAAAAAAGCCACCACGCTTAAAGAAGCCAGTGCGACAGCCACCAAGCAAGGCACCCTCGCCAACCTGCTGGTGCATGACGCCCTGGAAGAGATGCGTTTGTCGGTCAACAGCCGCGAGAAAGAAGGCATCAAGGAACGTGTCGCCTTCCGTCTCGAGCGTCTGGTTGCAGCCTGCGGTCGTAACATGAGCAGCGGCACCGGCGTGCTCGCCACCATCGGTTCCACCGCGCCCTTCGTCGGCCTGTTCGGTACCGTGTGGGGCATCATGAACAGCTTTATCGGCATCGCCAAAACCCAGACCACCAACCTCGCCGTCGTGGCTCCCGGCATCGCCGAAGCCCTGCTGGCAACCGCGCTGGGTCTGGTTGCAGCGATTCCTGCCGTCGTGATCTACAACGTTTTTGCCCGCTCCATTGCCGGTTACAAGGCACAAGTATCCGATGCCTCGGCTGAAGTCCTGCTGCTGGTTAGCCGTGACCTCGATCACCTACCGACCGCCGAGCGCTCCGCGCACCCCCACGTGGTCAAAGTAGGGTAATCAGCCATGGGCTTGCATTTGAAAGAAGGCGCAGACGACGACCTGGCCGAGAACCACGAAATCAACGTCACACCGTTCATCGACGTGATGCTGGTGCTGTTGATCATCTTCATGGTGGCGGCCCCGCTCGCCACCGTGGACATCAAGGTCGACCTGCCCGCTTCCAGCGCCAAACCGGCGCCACGGCCAGAAAAACCGGTGTTCCTCAGCGTCAAGGCTGACCAACGCCTGTTCCTCGGCGAAGACGAAGTGAAGGCCGAAGCACTCGGCGCCACCCTCGACGCCAGGACCAAAGGCAAGAAAGACACGACGATCTTCTTCCAGGCCGATAAAGGCGTGGATTACGGCGACCTGATGAGCGTGATGGACAACCTGCGCTCTGCCGGTTACCTGAAGGTGGGTCTGGTCGGACTCGAGACGGCAGTCAAGAAATGATCACGACGCGCCAAAAGCTGACGCGTTATAGCGGGAGCCTGGCCGTGGTGCTGGGCGTCCATGCGCTGGCCATTGCGCTGGCGCTGAACTGGACGTCGCGCCCACCGATCGAGCTGCCGCCACAGGCGATGATGGTCGAGTTGGCGCCGGTTCCGGCCCCGCCACCGCCGGCACCGCCTAAGGTCATAACGCCGCCACAGCCACCCGCCCCGGTGGAAGAACTGCCGATACCGAAACTGGCTGAAGTGCCGAAGGCCGAGATCGCCGTGCCGAAACCGGTCAAACCCAAGCCCAAGCCTCAACCGCCCAAGCCTGTGGAGAAAAAGCCGGAACCGCCTAAAGAGAAGCCGTCCGAGGAAAAACCGAGCGACGCGCAACCGACTCGGGCGCCAACGGAAAAATCCGCTCAGCCGGCACCAGGCCCATCACCGGCGCAGCAAGCGGCCAAGGCCAGCTGGCAAGGCACCCTGCTCGCTCACTTGGCCAAGTACAAAAAGTACCCGGCCAGTGCACAGGCGCGGGGCAAGGAAGGCATGAACCGTCTGCGCTTCGTGGTGGATGCTGAAGGTAATGTGTTGTCGTTCGAACTGGTGGGCGGTTCCGGCACTGCCGATCTGGACCGGGCCACCCTGGAAATGATCCGCCGCGCCCAACCGCTGCCCAAGCCACCGGCTGACATGTTGACCAATGGCGCCATCGAAATCGTTGCACCGTTTGTTTACTCGCTGGAAAAACGCCGGCGCTAAAACAACGCAGATCCCTGTAGGAGCCGAGCTTGCTCGCGATAGCGGTATAACTGTCAACGATGATGCTGAATGTTATGGCCTCATCGCGAGCAAACTCGGCTCCTACAGGTTATGCCGCAGCCAAAAAGGCACCGAAAGGTGCCTTTTGCATATCCGCCAGCGGCAAACCTGCTTTGCCCTGTGTCACTCAACGCACTCAGTCTGATAACGTGCGTCTATCGATTGCAGCCGGTATGCTTGGCTCGCAACTTCATGGACGCTTGCTATGACTCTTACAGAATTACGCTACATCGTTACCCTCGCCCAAGAGCAGCACTTCGGCCACGCGGCCGAGCGTTGCCACGTCAGCCAGCCGACCCTGTCGGTGGGCGTGAAAAAGCTTGAAGACGAACTCGGTGTGCTGATTTTCGAGCGCAGCAAGAGTGCCGTGCGCCTGACTCCGGTCGGTGAAGGCATTGTCGCCCAGGCGCAGAAAGTCCTGGAACAGGCCCAAGGTATCCGCGAACTGGCCCAGGCCGGCAAAAACCAGCTGACCGCGCCGCTGAAAGTCGGCGCGATCTACACCGTCGGCCCGTATCTGTTTCCGCACCTGATTCCACAACTGCACCGGGTCGCCCCGCAGATGCCGTTGTACATCGAAGAAAACTTCACCCACGTGCTGCGCGACAAACTGCGCAACGGCGAGCTCGACGCGATCATCATCGCCCTGCCGTTCAACGAAGCCGACGTGCTGACCCTGCAACTCTACGACGAGCCGTTCTACGTCCTGATGCCGGCCCAGCACCCGTGGACCCAAAAAGAATCCATCGACGCCGCCCTGCTCAACGACAAGAGCTTGCTGCTACTCGGCGAAGGCCACTGCTTCCGCGATCAAGTGCTGGAAGCCTGCCCGACCCTGGCCAAAGGCAACGACGGCGCCAAGCACACCACGGTGGAGTCCAGTTCCCTGGAAACCATCCGCCACATGGTTGCGTCCGGCCTCGGCATCTCGATCCTGCCGCTGTCAGCGGTCGACAGCCATCACTACGCTCCCGGCGTGATCGAAGTGCGTCCACTGACGCCTCCCGTGCCGTTCCGCACCGTGGCCATCGCCTGGCGCGCGAGCTTCCCGCGGCCGAAGGCGATTGAAATTCTCGCTGACTCCATTCGCCTGTGCTCGGTGGCCAAGCCGCAAGCACCGGTGGTTGCGGCCTAAGTCGCTGCCATGACCGAGTTGTCGCAAGTGTCGGTGACCGCACTCAAGGGTGTCGGCGAAGCCATGGCCGAGAAATTGGCCAAGGTTGGCCTGGAGAATCTCCAGGACGTGCTTTTTCACCTGCCGCTGCGTTATCAGGACCGCACTCGCGTGGTCCCGATCGGCCATTTGCGACCTGGGCAAGACGCCGTGATCGAAGGCACCGTCAGCGGCGCCGATGTGGTCATGGGCCGCCGCCGCAGCCTGGTCGTCCGCCTGCAGGACGGCACCGGTGGGCTCAGCCTGCGTTTCTACCATTTCAGCAACGCCCAGAAAGAAGGCCTCAAACGCGGCACGCGCATTCGCTGCTACGGCGAAGCGCGGCCCGGTGCGTCGGGGCTGGAAATCTACCACCCGGAATACCGCGCCATCACCGGCGACGAGCCGCCGCCCGTGGACGAAACCCTGACCCCGGTTTACCCGCTCACCGAAGGCCTGACCCAACAACGCTTGCGCCAACTGTGCATGCAGACCCTGACGATGCTCGGCCCCACCAGCCTGCCCGACTGGCTGCCGACCGAACTGGCGCGGGACTATCAACTGGCGCCGCTGGCCGATGCGATCCGTTACCTGCATCACCCGCCCGCCGATGCCGACGTCGACGAACTCGCCCTCGGTCATCACTGGGCGCAGCACCGTCTGGCCTTTGAAGAACTGCTGACCCATCAACTGTCCCAGCAGCGTCTGCGCGAAAGCATGCGCTCCCTGCGCGCGCCAGCGATGCCGAAAGCCACCAGGCTGCCTGCTCAATATCTGGCCAATCTCGGCTTTACGCCGACCGGCGCTCAGCAACGGGTCGGCAACGAAATCGCCTACGACCTCAGTCAGCACGAGCCCATGTTGCGGCTGATTCAGGGCGATGTCGGCGCGGGTAAAACCGTGGTCGCCGCCCTCGCTGCACTTCAGGCTTTGGAGGCCGGATATCAAGTGGCGCTGATGGCGCCCACCGAAATCCTCGCCGAGCAGCACTTCATCACTTTCAAGCGCTGGCTCGAACCGCTGGGCATCGAAGTCGCATGGCTGGCCGGCAAGCTCAAAGGCAAGAACCGCGTGGCCGCACTGGAGCAGATTGCCAACGGCACACCAATGGTGGTCGGCACCCACGCGCTGTTCCAGGACGAAGTGCAGTTCAAAAACCTCGCGCTGGCGATCATCGACGAACAACACCGCTTCGGCGTGCAGCAACGGCTGGCGTTGCGGCAGAAAGGTGTCGGCGGGCGGATGTGTCCGCACCAGCTGATCATGACCGCGACACCGATTCCCCGGACGCTGGCCATGAGCGCCTACGCCGACCTCGACACCTCGATCCTCGACGAACTGCCGCCCGGCCGGACCCCGGTGAACACCGTGCTGATCACCGATACCCGGCGCGTCGAAGTCATCGAGCGGGTGCGCGGCGCCTGTGCCGAAGGGCGTCAGGCCTATTGGGTCTGCACGCTGATTGAAGAGTCGGAAGAGCTGACTTGCCAGGCTGCCGAAACCACCTACGAAGACCTCACCGCCGCCCTCGGCGAGCTGAAGGTCGGGCTGATCCACGGTCGCATGAAGCCCGTCGAGAAAGCCGCGGTCATGGCCGAATTCAAAGCCGGCAACCTGCAACTGCTGGTCGCGACCACGGTGATTGAAGTCGGCGTCGACGTGCCCAACGCCAGCCTGATGATCATCGAAAACCCCGAACGCCTCGGCCTCGCGCAGCTACACCAATTGCGCGGTCGTGTGGGCCGGGGCAGCGCCGCCAGCCATTGCGTGCTGCTCTACCATCCACCGCTGTCACAGATCGGTCGTCAGCGCCTGGGCATCATGCGCGAAACCAACGACGGTTTTATCATCGCCGAAAAAGACCTTGAGCTGCGCGGCCCCGGCGAAATGCTCGGTACGCGTCAGACCGGCCTGCTGCAATTCAAGGTCGCTGACCTGATGCGCGACGCCGATCTGCTGCCCGCCGTGCGCGACGCCGCCCAGGCGCTGCTGGAGCGCTGGCCGGATCATGTCAGCCCGCTGCTCGACCGCTGGCTACGTCATGGGCAGCAATACGGCCAAGTGTGAGCACCGTCGCAGTTTCTGAGCCACCGTTCTGAGCAAGCTGGTTATACTCCTGCCATTGTTTTAAAACGGATACAGACCATGACCGAAGTTGCCCTCGCACCCGCCACCCCGCACGCTCCGTCGGTTATTCGGCTGATGCTGGGCAAACTGGGTATCGCCTACGAAGAAGTCCTCGACCATCACGGCCTGAACGCCGCACGCAAAGTGCAGGCTGTTCTGCTTGATGACGCCGTGGGCACGCTCATGGTGCTGTTCCCGCAGAGCCAATTGCTGGACCTCAATAGCCTCGCCGAACTGACCGGCCGCCGCCTCACCGCCGTGTCGACCGAACGCCTGGTAAAAATGCTCGGCAAACACAACCTGAGCCTGCTGCCCGGTATGCCGGCGCTCAGCAGTTCACCGTGCCTGTATGAAGAAAGCCTGCTGCGCGAGCCGAAGTTGCTGATCAACTCGGGCGAGCCGGGCGTGTTGCTGGAGATTACCAGCGAAGACTTCAAGACCATGCTGACCAAGGCCAGCGCCGCCAACTTCGGCGAAGCGCTGACCAGCATTCGCCCGAACCTCGACCGCCCCCACGATGACCGCGAGGAAATCACCCTGGCCGTTCAAGCGTTCACCGCGCGGCGCATCCAGCAACGCCTGGAAGAGACCATCGAAATTCCGCCGCTGGCCGAGACCGCGCAGAAAATCATCAAACTGCGCGTCGATCCCAACGCCACCATCGACGACATCACCGGCGTCGTCGAAACCGACCCGGCCCTGGCCGCACAGGTTGTGAGCTGGGCAGCGTCGCCGTACTACGCGTCGCCGGGCAAGATTCGTTCAGTGGAAGACGCCATCGTGCGGGTGCTGGGTTTCGACCTGGTGATCAACCTCGCGCTGGGCCTGGCCCTGGGCAAAACCCTGAGCCTGCCAAAAGACCATCCGCAACACACCACGCCGTACTGGCAGCAATCGATCTACACCGCTGCCGTCATCGAAGGCCTGACCCGCGCCATGCCGCGTGCCCAGCGCCCGGAAGCCGGCCTGACCTACCTCGCCGGCCTGCTGCACAACTTCGGCTACTTACTGCTGGCCCACGTGTTCCCGCCGCACTTCTCGCTGATCTGCCGCCACCTGGAGGTCAACCCGCACCTGTGCCACAGCTACGTCGAGCAACACTTGCTGGGCATCAGCCGCGAACAGATCGGCTCATGGCTGATGCGCTACTGGGACATGCCCGAAGAACTGGCCACCGCGCTGCGCTTCCAGCACGACCCGGGCTACGACGGCGATTACGCCGAGTACCCAAACCTCGTTTGTCTGGCTGTGCGCTTGCTGCGCAGTCGTGGGATTGGCTCCGGGCCGGATGAAGACATCCCGGATGCGTTGCTGGAGCGTGTGGGGCTGACGCGCGACAAGGCTAACGACGTCGTCAGCAAAGTGCTTGAAGCTGAAGTGCTGCTCCGTGAACTGGCTTCGCAATTCACCCAAGCCTAAAGCACTACGGGCAAGCCCACTCCCACAGGATTTACGCGATCCCTGTGGGAGCGGGCTTGCCCGCGATGAATCCCCCGCCGATCTACCTGAATCACCACAACCCTGTGGCGAGGGGATTTATCCCCGTTCGACTGCGCAGCAGTCGCAAACCCATTCAAAGAGGTGTGCTAGATAAAACCGGGATCTTAGGTTTCAGGGCCGCTTCGCAGCCCAACGGGGATAAATCCCCTCGCCACAGGGTTTACCATCGACCTCAAGCCTTGGCTTTAGCCTTCCTAGGCTTCAAATACTTGGTCAACCCCTGAAACCAGATCACCAACGCCGGGTTGCCCTTGATCTGAATCGACTTGTCCTGAATCCCCGTCATAAACGCCAACTGCTTGTTCTTCGCCTGCATTGTTGCAAAGCCATACGCCGCGTCTTTAAAGGCAATCGCAAACGCCGGCTCGGCATACACGCCGGACTTGCTGGTGATGCGCTGATCCTTCACAAAGAAATGCCGCGCCACTTTCCCGTCCAGGGTCTGTAATTGGAATACAAGCTCCTTGTCACCCAACTGCTGCTGAAACGCAGGATTAGTCCGACTGGCCTTACCCATCAACAAACCCAGCATCCACAGAAGAAAACGAAATTTCATGCGCACAGCCTCAAAAGGAAAATGAACGGCCGGCGCAGTGTAGCGGCTTCATACAAGAACGCCACTATCTGGCTTCTTTAGAAGAAGATGAACTGCTTTTCCCGCATGATGACCGCCAAGTCACACTTTCCACCCACCTGAACCACGCCTCCCTGATCGTTCCCACGCTCCCGCGTGGGAATGCATCCCGTGACGCTCCGCGTCACACCCAACACCCGCCCTACACCTGAAGAAACACAATCCTGTAGGAGCTGCCGAAGGCTGCGATCTTTTGATCTTGATCCCCTCAAACCTCTCGGACATTTCCTTCAACACGCCGGGCTGTCCATGAACTAGGCAGTCTTCGGTATCACCGATAGTCTCTGGTGGTCGCCGCAAATCGGTGACACGGACGTGCAAGTCCGAATCCAGGTGCGCAATTGCTTATGGCTATTCGTCGAGCGTTTTCCTATGCTCGCGGATCGTTATGGCGGCTGTGCGTCGGAGGCCTTCGGGTCTGCCGGTTCCTGGATCGGTCTTGCACACCAACGCACAGCTGCCACCTCTTTCGAAGTGCAAAGCGAAACGGTGTCGGTCTCTTAATTCCAGGAGCTACATCAATGATCAAGCCAACACCGAATCCCCCCGAACACGAAGACACATCCCCCTACGAATCCTTCGATTCAAAAAAGCTCCACGAAGCCGCCGAACGCGCCCTCGATCTTCACCTCGGCACACCTCCGGATAAAAAATCCAAACGTCGCAACGGCGACCTCTTCATCGTTGCTCCCGACCTCCACACCGAAACCGTCCTGGCCAACGCCTCGGAAGACCTGCTGTCCATCAGCGCCATCGCCGCCGACCTGGCCGACAGCGTAGAAGGCTCACGCCGCTCCGTCGCACTGGCACTCAGCAGAATGGCGGTCGGTGTGCATCTGTTAGTGGAGCGAGCGCTGGACCATATTGATTCGCCGGATCCGGCGGAGCATCGGGCGAAGGTGTAGCAACTTCGCGAATAGAGAACGGGGGGCTTTGCGCCCCCCTTCTTGCTGAACAGCGAAATTCACAGACAGTGACTGGCCTTTATGTCTGAGCCTTGCGAAACCAAGCGCTTCACGCTGTCGCTACCCTGCGGGCTACCTTTGTCAGCTGACAACTGATAACAGGCCAACGCCCGGGACATATCCTTAGTTCCCAACTGGCCACTCTCAAAAGAAGAACCCAGATAGTTGCTCGCCTCTGTGGATCCCATGGATACCGCGCGAAAAACTTCCCTTTCTGCCTGCTCAGGGTGCAGGCAAGGGCCGTTATAGTCGGTGGAGTTACCGTTACAAAAATAAGTGGCATAACCCAACGCGCCGCTCGGTGTCGTCGATGCCGCTTTGAACAAAGCCTCAAGCTTGCTGGTTTCCAATTGAGGCGCCATCTGCGAAAGACTCAAACTTGCCGCCGACAGACTCGCCTGTGGATCACCCGACTCCGCAGCACAGACATAGTTTTCCAGGGACGCTTCAATCAACTCCGTAGTCAGACGGTATCGCTCAAGAAACCCTAGCCCGCCCAAACCTTCAGCACGTTGATAACAAAGGTTCTCGGCGCGGCTCATTCCGGGTCTAGCGGGTGCGACAAGCTCCGTCTCACTGAGCGACCAATCCTCAATCCCCACCAGCGCCCAGCATGACGTTTTAGAAAAGTTAAAAATCTTGATATTGCTGTTACCGGCCCGTTTATCCACAACGTTCATGTGAGTGTCGTCGACCGTTTCGATCTCAACCCCTTCAGTCTTGCCTTCCATCGCAGCCAACAACGGAAACGCTAAACTGGCGCCTGGCTCAGCAGTAATTTGCGGCTCAAATCGACCAGGATCCGAGGTCCGTTTCAACACCAATATTTTCACTGCCAGTGCGGTTAGGCGCTTCTGGGACTCGGCATTGGCGGAAAACGCTGGCAGAAACTGCGCAAAGTTCTGGGATGGACACGAGACATCTGGCCCACGCCCAACAGATGAACCACTCTCGATGTCGGGCGCTATATTGTCCAAAAAGACTGAACGTTCGCGGCTCACTCTTGCGATGCAATTGTTCACCGTCGCCACATAGGCGGACGTACCAGGCTTAATCTCAAACGCTTCGAGCGGACAATTCACATCGCGCAATTTTATCCACACACGCTGTGCTTCTTTGACCTTTGCCGTATACGCCGTCCCTGTGTCGGGTTCAGCTCGATACTGCGTTTCGAGTCGAGCCATCAGCTGGTGGTAACTCGTATTCAACTGTGAATCGGCAGCGTTCTTCGCGACATCAGAACATCTATCAATTTGCTCGCTTACGGTGATCTCGTTGCAATCATCCTGCGCAAACGCAGTGGGCAAACCTAGCAGGCCACTAAACATTGCTCCAACAATGAGCCTGATAAACTGATTCAATCCCAATCACCCTTGTAGTTTTTTACCCACCCTTCGTAAGGGGTTATGGCGTATTAAGGTGCTTCTTTACATATGCCTTTATTGAGGCCGCATCTTTATAAACAAACGTTTGTGGCACACCATCACTAAAGCCATCGATCCCGCTCAAGTACCTATTAGCCTGAATCAACTGATTGGGGATCAACCTACCATTGCTACTTTGTGCATAAGCATAAATCTGATACAGAGTACCGTAGGTACCAATGCCTCTATGGTTAATTTCCCAGGAAACCAAAACAAAGACATTCTTTACATCCTGAACCGGGTAAAAAAATATCGATTCAACCTTGGGTGGCGAACCAGCAACATCATATTTATCAACTAACTGTCTAGCCAATACCCCATCGCTGTTTTTCACGTCGAGGACTAAAGACACGGGATACTCTGCACCTCCCGTTTCCAAAACCGATAACTCCGCATTTTCGACGACAGTTGTTTTATAGGGTCCATCTATTACCGCCCCTCGCAGATAGAGGCTATCATCCTGAGCCACAGAAACCCTACAGAGCATAAACATCAATAATAAAAAACAAAATTTACGCATCGTAACAACCTGCTTAAACAAAAAATGGACGAGCAACAAACAATGAAAACCAAACACTCGGTTTTGATTTATTCAGGTTCTGCGCTTCGGAAACCGGGTTACGCATTGCTTCGGCAAGTTCATTTCCCAGTAAGTACTGATCAGCGCTTTTCGCTTACTCTCAATACGGAGATTGACGAAACCATCGCCGCAATCTGGCCGTAACTCCTGGAAGGTTCCTGTTGTGGGTTGGTAAACAAAAATCCTGTGAAAATCGTAAGTGCCCATGCCGTCATCGATCTGCCAGACTGCGAAGTCCTTCGCACCGTCAAAATTGAAATCGTCGATCTGCACATGTAGTTCGTTTTCTGATTGAAAATCGATTGTCCGGGATTCGCTATGAGCATTGCGTTTAACAGCGACCGTTAGCGTCGAACCGTCCAGCACGATCGTCGCTTCGACGTTTTCGGTTGGGCTGAACGTCGTTACCTCAGCCAACACCGGAATCGTCCACAGCAACCCGAGCAGTGATACGGCTAGATTGTTGAAGCGCATGTGATCTTCCTACTCCCACTTAATAAGGAAAGGGGACGGATCAATTTATGTTAAATAAATCCCGTCCACCTTTTTCTCCACCCCGCCCAGCCCCTACTCAGATTCCCCTTCATATTTTTTCGTTTCTGAGTTAAAGCTCCACTTGTGAGGTGTAGTTAATGCATCCTTTCCTTTATAACGGACGTTCCCATCACCATCTCTCTGATAGGAGTAAACTTGAATATCTTTGAAACCGCTAATAGCCCCAGGAGCCGTGTCTAAAACTTCAACTTTAGCAAAATAGTCGCCACCAACAAATTTCAAATAACCTTTGCACTGAATTAAAAAACCGTAAGTTTTATCTTTGCTAGACCCTTCACTACCATAGGAGGTGAAGATAAAGTCTTTAATGCCATCGCCGTTAAGGTCGCCGTTATAAACTACTTTCCCTTCTTGAACAGAAAACTTCTCGCCGCTAACCCTTGACAACGTGTCGATCTGATCCCCGTCTTCAGACCACTGTGAAATAAAGTGCTTCGCGCCCCCAGACGCATCACAAACATCTACAGTGGCGGCGCTAACCATAGGGGAAAAAACTAGAAAAGCAAAAATGTATTTCATAGTTAAAATTCCAAGACAAAGGTATTTCTACCAGTTCTTATAAAGGTGATAGATTTATTTATCGACGACCGCACCACAAAGTGTCGAGCTCAATTAAACAAATCCGTCCCCTCTTCCATTTTTCGTTAAAGACTAGAAGAAGCTCCAGAGCGCTCAAATACTCGCGACGGAATTTTTGACTTTTTGTTTACCGACAGCATGAGCTTTTTGTATTCAGAATATTGTTTTACGGCGTCATTTTTGTTGCCAACCGCCCAGTTCGAATCCGCCAAATTCAACCAAGCGACCGCTCTATTTGGCTGAACAATTACGATATCTTTTAGAAACGGGATAGATTCCGCTGCTTGATTATTCTCCTGTAGAAAATAGGCATAATCATTTATCGCTGAAACAACTACACCAGCTAATTCTTTATCAGCCAGCCAAGCAGAATTATAATTCTCCGCATAAGGAGAAAGCCCGATGATCGCTTCCTCTTTTTTTCCTTTTTTAAATAACGAAAGAGCATTGGCGTGAGCGAGATCAATCATTTCTGCATAAACAATTTTATGCTTCTTGTCATTGGTCAAAACTTTCCCGTAGCGATTAACCAAACTATTATCTAATGCACAAATACCCACATCATCCACATCAGTTATAACTATCGCCGTGGAATCACTCTCAACGTTTATTTTTTTCCCCTGCGCTTGTTCTTCGCTATAGCTGTTTATGCCCGTGCTGACTGGAAATAGGTTACCTTTAAAGCCGCCTTCTACAGCTGTTAAGCTTGCTGCGATTACGCAACTACCCGACGTAGCCTGCCCATTATCGTTCCCCCCAGCAAGAACTAGCAGCGAGGTGTTTCCTTGCACCTCAGTTATAGCTGCACTTCCTGAATTGGAAACGTAAAGCGCCAGACTGTTTTGAGCCATTGAAATACTGGCAAAAAGCACTGCAACAGCAAACACCAAAATATTAGTAGCCGCTTTCATCTTTCAAACGCCCCTGTGCTTTCGCCTTTTCTGAAACAAATCTGTCTGCTACGCCCTGCTGCACTGCAATGGAATTTTTCGAAAAATAGTACAACTGACCATCTGACGTACCTCCTACAATCTTTCTGCCTCGCTCATTATAGATCGCATCAATTAATTTTTCGTCGTAAGCCTTGGTTTCTTCGTGCGGTATTCCCAAGCCATCTATCGCTTTTACAATGATTGAAGCGCCTGGTCCTTGCTGAACTGCTGTCGACCAAACCACATCATTTATAGTGTGTGAGTGATATCTCAAATCGATCCCAGCATCAGTAATAATTTTTTGAATCTGAATATCAAAGTGAGAAACCTTGATGAATTCGTGCTCCACATCGACAAATTCCTGTCCTTTTGTTTCCACCAGCTCTTTCCACTTACTGGTGAATGCTGCTGAGCCAGGTGTCAACCCAGAAAATTCGCTTGTCCATGGCATGCCGTTCCAATTCACAAAGTTTTTAACCGTTCCGCCGTTAATCACAGTAAAAGAACCGTCAGGATTCTTAATCTTGCGTTGGCTGGTCATTTGATAAGCACCGTAAGATACGCCACCCGCATCCCCAGCTCCGCCAGACACAGTAATTGAACCACGCCCTCCGGTTTCGTAATGGCTAGACAGACTACCTAAATCATAGTCTCTTTTCATGCGGGAAATATAAAAGTTTCCTAATAGTCCAACCGGATGAAAATGCCAAACATTACCGTCGCCCGCTATGGCTTGTTTGCTTGCCAACTGAGCCCACCATGATAATTTTTCGATCCGCTTCTTCTCCACTATCCAGTCGGGATTAACAATACCCGAAGAATCTTTCATAAGTGGATCAAGCTCTGACCATTTACCTTCATTCCAAAGCCATTCACTTTCATACTTACTAATCAATTGTGAAATTGATTGAGCAAACCAGAATTTCGCAAGAGCCGATTTTATTTCTTCAACGGACAGTTTTGTGTCGGAGTCAGTATCGATAGTTTTATAAAGCCACTCGCGTATCGGACCTCCATCAGCAATGTTCAACTGGGCGCTATAATTTGGAAGTTCTTCCTCAGTCAAAGCACCCTGGGCGTCTAAATGACCAGCTAGGTTTTCTACGTTACTTACCGTCTCGGTTAGGTACTGAAAGCCAATCCATTCCCAACCACTATGCCTGGTGGTGATCAACGTCTGCTCGTGAAGCCAGCCATCTAGAGGCAGACCTGCTTCATCGGCAAATTTTTTATCAACCCGCCACCAGAAACTTTCAGCGCCTGCTGTACCGCCTCCTACTTTTATTTTTCGATCTGCCGACATTCGGCTAAGAACATCAACCGGAATAATCGTATTAAAGCCTACTTTAGGTGAAGAGGGCGAAGCTATTGGAGGATGCGCATTGTTAATGCCGTCAGCATGGGAGACTATTTGACTAGCTTCTTTATGGATCATAATTAGTTTTTTCTGATCCTCTGGAAATGCTGCTCCTATAGGCTTACAACTTTCAATAAATGCTGGTACGTCATCACTACTGAACACCTCAAGATGTAAGACGCTCTTACTTGTGGCATCTCCATTATTCTGATACTTGCCAGCGTGCCCTATTCTCTCCCCGGCCTTAATTTTTACTGGTACAGGAAGGACATAAACCTCACCCCAAGGTTTCTGAGGCTCATTTAACTCTTCTAAAGACGCTGCAAAAATTTTCCCAAGTCCCGCAGGATTTATATTACTCGCAAGTTTTGGGAAAGCTTCGCCAGCTACAATTTCCACCAACTTTTTATACTGCCCCGGCCCACTAACTACTTTTACCTGTGTGCCAGCGGGGAGGAACGAAATAATCTGCCCCGTAACCAAGTCACGAATATTGGCACCGTTGTTATACTCTGGGACTGGGTCCTTCGCCTCTTTATCAATGAGGTATTGATCCCCGGAAACATGGTGCATTTCCTTCTTGAAAACCCATCCCATATTTTGCTCTAACCCTGAAACAGGTGGGGACACACTTACAATTTCCAACCATTTTTGGGTTGCCGGAGCAGCCTTGGTCGTTACCGCGGTTCCTCTGGGCAGCACGGCCAATTCCGCGGACTGAGACGATTTATCGGCGCGTACACGAAGCCCCAGCAACGCGTCAGGTGCATTGGCTTTGACTGAAGACAGACCTCCTCCCCAGTAAGCCGGCCGCTTAAGTGAAGGATTTTCTTGATATGTCTTCCAGTCCAGCAGGTGCATATAAAGGCTGTAGAAAGTAAGTCTTGGACCCGAAGCCGCATTTCCCGCTGGGGACGGCGTAGTAGCCGCATTCACGGCTGGCGGCGTCAGAACGTGTTTCACCAGAACAAAACCAGTAGAAAAAGGAGATGCCGGGCTTCCTGAATAATCTGAAGTTGGATAGCTCTCATCAATACGGTATGCAACGACTTCACCATCAGCTATGCACCTGACTTCGGTTAGATCAGTTACTAAACCAGTACCTTCGTCGAAATGAATCCCACCATGCCAAAGGCCGTTGCTTCCTACAGGATAAAAACCCGCCTTAGCTTTGGCTAAAGCGTCGTAATACTGCTGCGGATCGGTCGCTTCTGCGGCACCAATTTTCAGCGGATACGCCCATTTCTCTACTTTGCTTGTCGTTGTCTCAGTCATTACCAATTACCTGAATTCTGTTCCCTGATGGCTTGGATTGCCGTCGGCGTTTTTAGCCGGAAAAATTAAGCATTCGTTTTGGCTTACGCTTGATCTGTTCCTCAGGCGCATTCAGCAACGCCTGATCCATCAAACTCCCCGCCTTATCCTTATCCGCAGCCCCCGGCAGCACTGGTGGCTTAATCCCAATCCCAGTCCCACTCCCCGCCGCCCCGCCAGCATTAATCTTCACTACCGGCCCAACCACGGTAATCCCGCCGGCATCGAGCTTGATGAAGCTGCCACATGCTTTGACTGTCAGCTCCATCCCGGCTTCGATGACAATCTTGTCCCCAGCCTTCAGATGAATCTCTTTCCCAACGCTAGTCAGTTGCGCACTCCCCAACTTCACATGCTGGTTCTGCCCAATCGTCAGGTGGTCATCCAGCCGCGCTTCAGTCTTGCGATCCGCAATCGTGGTCCGATGCTCTTCAGCCTTCAGCTCGGTGTAGGTGTTCTTCTCCACCGTATCGTGGCGTTCATTGCCGACCCGAATCTTCTGATCATGCTCGATGTTTTCATCCCAATCCCGCTGGGCATGGATGAAGATCTGTTCCGCCCCTTTCTTGTCCTCAATGCGCAGTTCATTAAACCCACCGCCTCCCGGGGAGCTGAGGGTTTTGAACACGGTGCGGGTTTTGTTTGCCGGCAGGTCGTAAGGGACCTGGTTTTCCTTGTGATACAGGCAACCAGTCACCAGCGGCTGGTCGGGGTCGCCTTCGAGGAAGGTGACGAGGACTTCCATGCCGATACGCGGGATGGCGATGGCGCCATAGCGGTCGCCAGCCCAACTCGAAGAGACGCGCATCCAGCAACTGGTTTTGTCGTCAGCCAAACCTTCACGGTCCCAGTGGAATTGCACCTTGATGCGGCCGTACTGGTCGCAGTGGATTTCTTCACCTTTGGGGCCGGTGACCATGGCAGTCTGGCTGCCGAGCACGCGAGGTTTCGGGTGTTCCAGCGCCGGGCGGTAGAACACGTCCCACGGCGTGGCGAGGAAGCGGTTGCGGTAGCCCTGGTGGAAGTCGTCTTTGTTGTCGGTGGTGTCGCTGGTCACGGACTCTTCGAGGACTTGCGGCTGTTTACCTTCGTGGACGATTTCGGTGAGCAACCAGAGGTCGTTCCACTCGGTGCGCGGGTGGTCGGACATTTCCAGGAAGTGGCCGCTGACCAGGGTGGTCTGATCGCTTTTGCCTTCGGCCTGGCGGTAGTCGGCGCGGTGGCGTTCGAGGGCGCGTTGGCTGAGGAATTTGCCGCGTGCGCGGTCGATGAAGCGGCCGGGGTAGTCGTAGTCTTCGAGGTCCGGCGCATCGCTTTGCGCCTCGGGTTTGTAGGCGGACTCGAGTTGCAGGCGTGGTTTTTCGAAGTCGTAGTCGCGGCGGGTGACGCGGCCGGTGCGGGTTTCCAGGCGGAGCTTGAAGCCTTTGATCACCGGTTCGTCGGCGACCATGCCGCTGCCTTGTACATACGCCGTTGGCTGGCCGAGTTTCGGGAACACGGTCTGATCATCGCCGAATACCAAAAGATGACCTTTGGAACTGTGCTGGAAGTGGTAGTGAATGCCTTCCTCTTCGCACAGGCGCTGGACGAAATGCAAGTCGGTTTCGTCGTACTGCACGCAGTAGTCGCGGTCCGGGCAGGGTTGGCTCAGCTGGAATTTGTAGGCGTTGCCCTTGATCCCGTGTTCGTCGAGGATCAGCGCGATGATTTTCGGCGCGGACATCTGCTGGTAGATGCGCTGGTTGGTGCGGTGGTGCAGGTATTGCAGCTGCGGCACCAGGGAGATTTTGTAGCGGGTCAGGCGCTTGCCGGCATCGCCTTGGGCGACGCGGTAAATCTGGCCGTGGATGCCGGAGCCCTGTGGATCGAACGCCAGGAATGCCTGTTTGTGCAGGAGTTTTTCCAGGTCCAGATCGGGGTTTTCGCTGACCAGCTCCAGGTCGAAACGATACGGCTGGCTGATGCCTTCGGTGCCGGTGAACGACAGCACTTGCAGGTCGCCCACGTAGTCTTCGACAGTCAGGCTGAAGTGGGTTTCGTTAGCGAGGTTGAACATTGCTTGCTCCCTGTTCGGTAGTCATCCGTTACGCCCGCAGTCGCAGGCGTTGCAGCAAAGACGAAGTGGCGCCCAAGGCGTCACGCAATTGGGCGGCGGTGATGGTGCGCTTGGCCGCATCGAAAGCCAGCGCGGTTCGCAGGGCTGGCCAGCAGTGTTTCGGTAGATTCCTGGGTGCGTGCAGCTCGCGTTCGAGGTGGCCATCGCGGGCCTCGGTTGAGGGCAAGCGGCGGAACGGGTGTTTGCCGCCCGCCAGCTCGTAGAGCACGCAGGCCACGCCATAGACATCCGCACTGGCCGACAGCGATTGGCCTTCGAGCAGTTCGGGGGCGGCGTAGCCGGGGGTCCAGGCGTTGAAGCGGTTGCGGCTCAGGTGTGGCAGGCCGGGCAGGATGCCCTCCTCGGCCTGGCCCAGACCGAAGTCGAACAGGCGCACGCCTTCTTCGCTGAGCATCACGTTGCTCGGTTTCATATCACCGTGCAGCACGCCGCGAGCGTGGGCGAAGGCCAGCGCGTCGAGCAGCGGCAGCGCGATGTCGCGCAGTTCTTTCCACGGCAGGCCCAGGGGCCGCTCGCAGAGTAATTTGTCCAGGGTCAGCCCACGCATGAGTTCCATGGTGATGAAGGCGCGCTGGCAGTCGGTGTCCACTTCAAAGCTGTGCAAACGCAGCACGTTGTCGTGGCGCAAGCGTCGGGTCAGGGCGAACTCGCTGTAGAGCAAGGCACTGGCGTCCGGCGATTCGGCAAATTCTTCGCTGAGGATTTTCAGCGCAATGTAAGGGTCGGGATCGCCGAACTGCTCGCTCAGCAGATCCCGTGCGCGGTAAACCGCGCCCATGCCGCCTGCACCGAGCAGGCGCTCGATGCGGTAACGGCCTGCCAGCACGTCGGGCATTTCGCCGATGCTAGCCTTGGTTGGCGCCAGCGCGGGCTCAGCTTTATGCGGCTTTCCGTTCAGAGGCGTGGCAAACGCAAAGTAAGTCAGGTTATTGGCTTCCTCGTCGGTCACCGGCAGGTCGTCGAGCGGCGGCATGAGTTGAGTCATTTTCGGATCACCACAGCAGTCAAGTTGTCCCGGGCCGAGCCACGCAAAGCGCCGTCGAACAGACGCTCCAGCGCAACGTGCGGCGCGGTCAGGCTCAGGGCGTTGCCCAACGCATCGGTGCTCAGCCCCTGGTACAAACCATCGCTGCACAACAGAAACGCATCGCCGGGGTAAACCTCGAGTTCGAGCACGTCCAGCGTCAGCTGCTCGGCAGCGCCGACCGCTCGGGTCAGCGCGTGAGCGGAAGGATGCGCACGGGCGTCTTCGACGCTCATGTTTTGCTCGTCGATGAGTTGTTGTTGCAGCGAATGGTCCTTGGACAGCTGATACAAACGCTGGCCACGCCACATATAGCAACGGCTGTCGCCGGCCCAGATGCAGGCCGCGCGATTACCTTCCACCAGCAGCGCCACCACGGTGCTGCCCATGATGCTGTCGTGGCGCCCGGCCGTGACGGTCAACTCCTGACCCAAACGACGGTTAAGCCAATGCAGGCACTGGCGTATGCCTTTGAGTCGTTCGTCGAAGTCGTCCTGCACCGGCAATTCCGCCAGGCTGGCGACGATCAACTGGCTGGCAATGTCGCCACCCTGATGACCGCCCATGCCATCCGCGACCACCCACAGCCCCTGCTGTGGGCAGTCGAGGAAAGCATCTTCGTTGCGCGCCCGAACCTTGCCCGGATCGGTACGCGCAGCGCTGCGCCAGGGACTGGCAACCAGCATCAGAGCTGCACCGGCATACGGAAGGTGCGCAGCACGCCCATGTCGAACGGGTTCGGTGTGCGCTGGCTCGACAGCAAGTAGTTGGCGCGCAGGCCGCCTACATCAGCTTTCAGTACCAGCACATCGCGACCGCTCAGGTACTCGGTCTGCATCAGGTCGAACAGACGGAACAGCGACCAAGGGCCGGTGTTCTTTTCGATACCGATCGGGCGGCCGGCCATTTTATCGAGGACCAGGCTGGTGCGACCGTCTTCAGCATCGGTCGGCCATTTGAACGACACCGGCACGATCGGGCCGTGGCGGTATTCGATGGTCTTGTCGCCAAACTTGAACTCGGAACGGCTGACGGCCGGGTCGAGGGTGTACGGCTCCAGTTTGAACTGCACTTGTGGCTCGGCCGGATTGATCGAGAAGAAGCTCTGGCGAATCACTTGGGCCGCGGCCATCTGGTCGAGGTAGACCTTGGAGATCGGCATGCTGTGACCGTCAATGCTGCGCAGACGGTAGTTGCCTGGATCGCCACTCACGAACGGACGCATGTAGGTCTCGAAGAAGCGATCGTTGATGCCCTGCGCCTTGAAGAACTCGCGAAAATCGCTGATCGCAACATCGCTGGTGCTGTGGGCGCTGAACGGGTAACGCTTGTTGATCGCCTTGCCATAGAAGCTGTACAGCTCGCTCTGATAACGCTGGTTCAGGTACTGGTAGGAATCGTTCAGCACCAGACGCCAAGTGTCTTCAGCCAGTACGTTGAACCACACGCTGACCGGACGCGGCAGACGGTTCGAAGCATTGCGCAAGTTGCTCAACGCATCACGCTGGCCGCTCATGCGGGTCTTGGCCATTTCGAACGCAGCCTGTTCCGGCGCACTGGCACGAGCGAGGCTCGCCAGTTGCAGTTGCAGGTCGTTGAGCGCCGTCAGGGCCGGGGTCAAATCAGCGGCCGGGCCGTTGTTGTCATCCAGCAAACGGTGCAGCGGTTCGAAGCGACGTTGCAGGGATTTCTTCGCGGTGTCTGGCAGGTTTTTGATCGCAGCCATGTCCGAGGCTTGGTCCGCTGCGGCAGACGCCAGTTTGCCCAGCTTGCCCAATTTGCCTTTCTGATCGGCCAGTGCTCCAGCGGCATCAGCCGCTTGATCAACCGGCTCAGCTTCCGCCGGGAACCGGGTGTTCTCACGCACTTCCACCAGCAGTTGTAGCACTGGCGAGTTGGCGGACGTCAGGCCCGCCAGTTGCTCGGCGCCCTCGCCCGCATCGTTGATCGGTGGCAGGGCAACCTGGCCGACCGCCTCACTCCAGAAGTTGGCGTAGTCGCGGAAGTACAGTTGCTCCAGTTCGACCATCAGGCGACGCAAGTCCATGCCGCTGATGCCCGAGCCTTCGCCCAGCACCCAGTTGTCACGCAGGATATCGGTGACCAGCGCACTGCCCTGAACCGAGAAATACTGCTGATAACCCTGTTGAGTGTAGAAACCCGGGATCACGTATTCGGTGCCGACAAACAGTGAAGCCTGTGGCCCCATGTGTTGGCTCAAACGGTATTCCGGCAGGTTACGGGCCTGCTCGCGCAGCATCCGGTAAACCACGTTGGCCAGCGACTCGCTGCGCAACACCTGACGCGCCTGGGCCACCAGTTGATCGTTCAGCGGGTAGATAAACGGCTGCTTCAGCAAACGCTCGAAGTGCGTGTTCAAACCGTTCTGTACCGACGTGTTGCCGGCGTAACGCAGGGACCAGTCAGTGGCGACCCAATCCTTGAGCCATGCGGCATCGCGGCGATCTTTTATGTTCAACATCAGGTACGCACGCAGGCTGTTGAGCAGGCGTTCGCGGTCCTTCATGTTGGCGCGGATCTGCCCTTCCAGCAGCGTCGCGACCCGTGGCAGCAGTTGCGCTTCAAGCTCACGCTCGTAGGCCTCCTTGACCACCGGATTGACCTCTTCGCCCTGGTACAGACCGCCGCGCTCGTGGTAACTCACGTCACCCTTTTTTGGGAAGACCTGAGTCGCCGCGTATCTGGTGTCGAGGGTCTTGAGCACCGCCATGGAATCATCACGCGCGGTCAATGCCGAGCGCTGTTGCGTCCAGCTGGTCGCCAGGTTACGCAGGTTTTCCAGACGCTCGTAGTTGGCCGAGAATCCGCCCGCCCACAGCATGCCGAACAGCGCCAGTGCCGCCAAAGCGCCCACGTACAGGGCACGTTGGCCCCAATGGATACGGCTGCGTTCGCGCTTGTCCAGGCCGGCCAAATCCGCTTCCGGGAAAATAACGCGGCTGAGCAAATGATGAATAAACCGTGAGCGGCCGCTGCGCAGGGTTGGCAGCGTGCCGGCGTTAATGCCCAGATTGGCGCCGATGTTGGCGGTGGTCTGGTCCATTTCTTCGACCAGGTGCGGCGCGCTGGTCAGGTAGAAACCACGCAACTGGCTGGAACGCTGGTAGCGGTTGCCGGTGAACGCCATGTCGACGAACAGGCACAGGCGCTCACCGATCAGCCCCAGTTGATGCGGGAAGTCGAGGATGCGGCCACGGCGCTGGGTGTCGCGCTCCTGGTGCATGCGCATGATCACCTGGCTGTTCAGGCGACGCAGCAGCTCTTCGAACTCGGCGCGCAGCACGGCGACGTCGGTGCCGCTCTGCTCTTTGCGGAAGCTGGTGCCGAGTACCTGATCGCTTTCTTCGCGGGTCAGTTGATCGAAGAACTCGTCAAAACCGAGCAGCTTGTCAGCCTTGCTCAGCACCAGATAAATCGGCACATCGACGTGCAGCTTTTGATGCACATCTTGCAGACGGGCACGCACCTGGCGAGCCAGGGTGTCGAGGTCTTGCTCGCTGCCGCCCAGCAGTGTTTCCACCGGAATGGTCACCAGCACGCCGTTCAACGGACGGTTGCGGCGACGCTTGCGCAGCAGGTCGAGCAAGGTGCTCCAGGCGCTGCCATCGACTTCGGCATCCGGCTGGGTCAGGTAACGCCCGGCGGTGTCGATCAGCACACCGTGGTCGGCGAAATACCAGTCGCAATGACGGGTGCCAAGGGTGTCGCGGGTCAGTTTGCGGTCGATCTTGTTGATCGGAAACTCAAGGCCCGAGAAGTCCAGCAGGCTGGTCTTGCCGCCGCCCTGTGGACCGATCAGCAAGTACCAAGGCAAATCGCTGCGCCAGCGTTCGCTGCGGCCGCGATAGAGGCTCGAGGTCTTCAGGATTTTCAACGCATCCTTGAAGCGTACGCGAAGCTCTTTTTGCTCTTCATCGATCAACTCTTCACGGCGGATACGATCCTGGCCGTCTTCGGTGTCTTCGATGGCTTTCTTGCGTACGCCAGCACGCCAGCTGACGAAGACCATGGTCAGGCCCCAGATCAGGAACAGCACACTGATGGTCAGCAGGCGGGAGGTCGAACCTTCCCAGAACTTGTAGTCATCGACCGCCAGCAGCGGCCCGACGAACCATACCAGCAGCGCGACGAACAGCACCAGCAGCAAGGTCCAGACCCAGGTCTGGCGCAAGAATGCGCCGACTTTCTTGAAAAACTTTTTCATCACACGTCCCTGTTTACGGCTGCGACTGCGGCTGGACCGCGGCCGGATCTAGCTGCTGATAAGGTTGCAGAACGGTTTCGCGTTGCTCGCCCAATACCCAGGCGAAGCCCGAATACATCACCACCAGGCAAACCACGGTGAACAGCACCACCATCCACGCCGGCACGATGCGCACCAGGCTGCGGCGCTGATCGTTTAAGCCTTCCCAATGGGGCGACAATTCGCGAGGCACGTCGCCGCGCAACTGACGAATCTGGCGATACAAGGCGTCGCGGATGCCTTCGAGCTCGAGCATGCCGCGGGCTTGCACGCGGTACTTGCCTTCGAAACCGAGGGACAAGCACAGGTACATCAGCTCCAGCATCGGCAGGTGCTTGACCGGGTTTTTCGACAGGCGATCCAGCAGCTGGAAAAACTTCTCGCCGCCGAAGGTTTCGTTGTGGAAGCTGCTGAGCAGGCTCATCTGCGACCACTCGCTTTCGTTGCCCCACGGCGTGGTCACGACGGCTTCGTCGACCACGGTGCACAGCACATAACGCGCGGCCATCACCTGGCTGCTTTCGGCGCCGTTGTGCAGCGCACGCACTTCAAACAGTTTCAGCCCGGCAGTCAGTCGCTCGTTGAGCGCGTACATGTCTTCGCGGGTGGCGCTGTGCTTGAGCCGCACCACTTCCGACAACAAGTCGGACGCCCCCGCGACCAGCGAATTGAGGCTGATGTTGAAGGCTTCGGCCGGGCGCAGGCGCGCGGCATAAATCATCCGTTCTTCCAGCTGTTCAATACGCGGCGGTGCGGCGAAATCTGTCAGCGGACTCTGCGCCGGGCCGTGGCCCTGGCGGTCGAGCAGGACGGTTTTATCGTCCTGGTTGTGTTCCATGTCCTTGATCATGTCGGTCAGTTCCTGATGGCCCAGAATTTCAGTTCAAGCTCGGCAAATTCGCCGGACACGTGGAACGCGAAGCCGCCGGAGCGCTCGAGTTGTGCCAGGTCTTCGGAACTGAGTTCGAGAATGAAATAGGTTTTGTTGGAGTGGAACGCGATCTGCCGCGGGGCCACCGGCAACGGTTTGACCTTGATGCCCGGCAGATGCAGGTTGACCAGTTGGCGGATGCGCTCCACGGGGCCGACCTTGAGGTGCGCCGGCAAGCGATGGCGCAGTTCTTCGGAGTCGCAGTTGGCACTGGCGGCGAGCACGAACGAGGCCGAGCCCAGGAGTTTGTGGTCGTGCAACGGCGAGACGATGATCCCGTACTGGCGTGCTTGCAGGACCAGTTCGATGGCGTGCTGTTCGAGCACCATCGACAACACCTGACGAATCGCTTCCATCAGCTTGCGGAAGCTCGCGCCCTGGTCGCTGTGCTGGTAACGGCTGTCCAGACGCGGGCGTTTGCTGTCGCTGGAAAAGGTAGCCAGATCGCCGAGCATGGTCAGCAGCGTGCGGTACAACTCTTCCGGGTGAACCTGTTCCAGGCCGAGGTAGTGGCGCAGCAGCAGTTCGGTGCGGTTGATCAGTTGCAGCATCATGAAATCGCCGACTTCCGCGCCACCGACTTTGCCGTTGGAGCGGATCCGCTCGGCGATGGTGTCGCCACGGTGGCCGAGCATGCTGATCACTTCTTTCAGGCACGACAGCAGGTAGCTGGACGAATGCGCCTGAATGTAGGTCGGGACGAAATCCGGGTCGAGGCTGATCACGCCGTCGGGCGTGGTGTCGAGCACTTCGCAGATCTTCAGTTTCACGTAGGCCTGGTCGCTCTGCTGCTCGCCGAGCAACAGTTTGAAGTCCGGGCGGCCGCAGCTGACCTGGCTGGCGGAATCGTCGCCGGCGTTGGAGTCAGCGACTTCCGCTTCGTACGCGGTGTAGCGCGCCAGCACGTCGGATTGCTCCGGACGACGCGACTCGATGTGGTTACCGGTGACCAGCGGCAGCGCCAGGTAGATCGGCGTGTTGCCGGTGTTCGGCGGCACGTCGAGCGCCAGCGGTTCGGTGTTGCCGCCGAGTTCGAACAGGCTGCCGTCCGGCAGAATCCCCGAGGCCTGGCTGATCACCAGTTTGCCCATGTTGAGGAACTGCAAGTCGATGTCCAGGTTCAGGAAGCCCCAGGTGTAGCTGCCCAGCAACTGAGTGCGGGTCTTCATCTGGTGGTCGTAGTAGCGATCGTTGTGCTGGAAGTGCTGCGGGCGTAGCAGCATGCCTTCCTGCCAAATCACTTTATGGGAATTCATGATCAGTCATCCGCCTTGGCGAGCGTTTCGTTGCTATTGCGAATACCGGCCTGGTCGAGGGTCAGATCAGCGTCAGTGACTTCCACCGGGGTGACTTGCACCGTGTAGCGCCATTTGGTTTCCGGCAGATCGCGGTAGGCGGCGAGGATGCCGACGTAGCGACTGCCCTCCTCCACGCTGAGTTTCATCTCCACGGTTTCACCCGGGCGCAGTTCAATTTCTTCGCTGGCCACCAGGTCCGGGGCCAGGGATTCCTTGGCGCGCTCGTACAGGCTGAAGAAATCAGCGTTCTCGAACGTCACCGGATGCTTGAGCTCGAACAGACGCACAACGATCGGCGATGGACGCCCGTTGAGGTCCGGGTTCAGCTGATCGCTGGCGGTCAGCTTCAGGTTGAGTTTGGTGACGTGGGAATACGGCGACAGCGACGAGCAGCCGGCCAGAAGCACCAGGGCGGTGAGCGCAGTCAGCATCCTGAAAAAAGCGGTCGAGCAGCGAGACATGCGCATCATCCTTGGTGGTCGGTGTGAAGGGTGGAAATCAGGCGGATCTGTTCTTCGTAGGCCTGAGCGAAGTCGCGGGCCAGCAGGCGCTCGCTCCAGTCATCGTCCTGACGCAGGGCCTGGTGATAACGACCGTAAGCTCTCCAGCGACTGCCGGACGTGGCCATAATCGGCTTGTTGTCGCGCTCGAAACGCAGGGTCAACTGCTCTGGCGAGAAGTGCTCCAGCGTGCCGCGAACGGCGGCGCGGCTGGCGGTCAGCAAGGCCACCTGATGCGCCTGCAAATCACGGAACGCACGGGAGATTGCTTGCTCAGCTGGCAACTGACCTGGCTTGTTCGGCTGCAACAAAATGCCCAACGCTTCACCGGCATCGACGGCAAATTTCAGCGGGTTTTTGTTCGTGCCTTGCACGGTGGTCTGGGCCAGACGCAGTTCGTTTTTCAGTTCACTGCGGGTGCGCAGGCTCTGCTGCAAACCGCCGACGCTTTGCTTGAGCAGGCGTGCGGCGTTCAGCGCCAGGGCTTCGCGGGCATCGTGGTCGAGGCCTTTGAGGTCCACGCCCAACGCCGCACCGAAGTGCTCCCAGAAACCTTCGCTCTGACGCTCGACCGCTTTGGGCGGTGGTGCGGGTGCTGGCTCTGCGGGAGCGTTGATCAGCTCCGGCACCATCAGGCTTTCCATGTCGATGCGCGCATAGTCGGCGCGCTGACGGGTGTCCTCGATGGTCGTGCTCGGGGAGATCAGTTCGTCGATTTCCGAGTAAACGCGCTCTTGCTGATCGAGGGCATTGAGCGGGTCGAGATCGAGAAACGCATCGTCCGGAATGATGCTGCCCGCCGCTTGCGGACGGCCGACTTCAACGTCGAAGGTCGCCGGGTCGCGCACCAGCCGCGCACGGATCTCGAAGTCACCCAGCACGTAGACACTGCCGTGCTCGATGCGCATCGCTTCGCCCTTGCGCAGGCGTGCGCCGCTTTCGCTGTCCTTAATACCGTTGCTGCTGGTATCGGTCAGGAAAAACGTGCCTTCGCGGTAGCTGATCAACGCGTGGTGGTTGGACAGGTGACGCTTGCGGTCCGGGATGATCCAGTCGCAATCCTCGCCCCGACCGATCACGCCACCGGCCTGTTTGAAGGTCTTCTGGCACAAATCCGTGGGCACGAACTGCTTGGTGTTCAGCATTTCGAAAACCAGTTCCATGGTGATACTCCTTGCGGTCACTTGCCGCGATTGACCGCCTGCGGATCACCCAATGGGCGATAGGTGTTGTCGTTGTATTTGTAATTGCCGCTACAGCCGCCGAGGCCGCATAGAACGACGAGGGTCAGCAGGACGGCTTGCCAGTGACGAACAGACATCAGAGGGTCTCCAGGGGTAGACAAAGTACAAAGCGCCGACCCGTTTGGGCGGCGCTGTTAGAAGCGGATAAGTTGGATTGGGAGGCTCTATTCCAAGGCCTATAACCAATCACAAGGGAAATGGTGGTCCCCTGTGGCGAGGGGACTTGTCCCCGCTGGGTCGCGAAGCGGCCCCAAAACCGGCTGCCCCGTTTATTCAGGCAGACCGCGTTGGCTGGATTGCGACTGCTGCGCAGCCGAACGGGGATAAATCCCCTCGCCACGGGGAATTCCCTCGCCACAGGGAGCTTGCTCACCTCAGGAATTTGTTTTGGATTAACCATCGAAGTCACCCAGGTTGATATTCAGGCGCCCGAGGCGGTACAGCAGTGTGCGGCGTGGCAGCCCGAGTTCGCGGGCGGCGAGGGTCTGGTTGCCGTCGTTTTTGCGCAGGCAATCGAGCAGCAGACTGCGTTCGACCTGCTCCAGGCGTTCGCGCAGGTTCAGGCTGCTGCTGTCTTCCGGCATGGCTTCCATGCGCAGAGAGAAATGTTCGGCCAGTAACTCACCGCCCTCGCACAGCAGCACCGCGCGTTCGACCAGGCCTTTGAGTTCGCGCACGTTGCCAGGGAAGGCGTAACCGGACAGGTGATCCAGCGCCGCATCGGACCAGCACACCGCATCGCGCTGCAAGAACGAGCACGCCTTGTCGGCGAAGTGCCGGGCCAGGTCGAGGATGTCGCCTTCGCGCTGACGTAAGGCCGGCAACTCGATCGGGAATTGCGCGAGGCGGTAGTACAAGTCCTCGCGGAATTTGCCTTCGCTGACCAGCACCGACAAATCCCGGTGAGTCGCGGCGATGATGCGCACGTCGATCTTGTGGGTGTCGTTGGAACCCAGTGGGCGTATCTCGCCCTCCTGCAGAACCCGCAACAGCTTGGCTTGCAGGGACAACGGCATGTCGCCGATTTCATCGAGCAGCAAGGTGCCGCCGTTGGCCGCGTCGAACAGCCCGGCACGGTCGCGATCAGCACCGGTGAACGCACCTTTGCGGTAGCCGAACAGTTCGCTTTCCAGCAGGTTCTCGGGGAACGCCGCGCAGTTCTGCACGATGAACGCCTGTGAGCGTCGCGGGCCGCAATCGTGAATCGCCCGCGCCACCACTTCCTTGCCGGTGCCGGTTTCGCCGCGCAGCAGCACGGTATACGGGCTGTGCAGGACTTTGCTGATCAGCGAATAGGTCTGGCGCATGGCCGAACTCTTGCCGATCAAACCGTAACCGCTGGCGCTCGGAACGCTGACCTTCGCCGGTCGTGCCTCACCGGTAGGCTGACGCAGACGTTGCAACAAATGCAGTTGGCCGAGCACGAACGAACCGAGTTGACCGAGGGAATCGGCGAAGCCTTGCAGGTCGATGTGCCGGCGACTGGCGCACACCAGCAAGCCTTCCACGGCTTTCTGCTGATTGACCAGCGGCACACACAACAGCGACTGCCAAGGCATGGCCTGAGGCGGCAGGAAACTGGTTTCGTGCAGGCTGCCGCTCAACTCGCTGAGGCACACCACGCGGCTCTGGCACAGGGCGAACTGCAGCAGTTGTTCACCGTTGTAATCCGCCGGCAGGCTCGCCGCTTCCCGGGGTTGCAGGATGCCGTTGAGGCATTCGGCGTTCATCCCCAGGCACGTGTGAGTCGCGTCCAGCAGGTACAGCTGCGTCAACTCGCAACCGCTGAGCTCGGCCAAGCCGCGCACGAAGTCACCCAGCAGCGCAGCACCGTCCGCCGCGCGCGACAGGCTGGCGAATTGCGCCAGCAAGGCTTCGGCATAGACCAGCGGTTGCGGCACTTGAGTGAACATCACACCCACCTCAGACGAACTCGCAGGTCACGCTGGCGTTGCCGTCGAGCGTCGCGTGAACGCGCTTGAGGCTTTCGCCGGTGGCCATCGCATCGAGCAAGCGGTCGGCCACCAACGGCAGCACGTGCAGGTCGAGCAAATGGTCGATCAGGCGCGCGCCGCTGTCGCTTTGGGTGCAGCGTTCGGCCAAGTGATCGACGAGGTCTTGCGAGTACGTGAAATCCAGCTGACGACGATTCAGGCGCTCGCCCAAACGGCCGAGTTTGATTTCGATCAGCTCGCGCAGCACTGGGCCGCCCACCGGGTAGTAAGGCACCACACGCATACGCGCCAGCAGCGCCGGTTTGAAGTGTTTGCTCAGCACCGGGCGGATGGTTTCTTCAAGGACTTCGGCCGACGGCCGCGCGCCGTTTTCACAGAGCTCGGCGATGCGGTCGCTGCCCAGGTTCGAAGTCATCAGGATCAGCGTGTTGCGGAAATCGATCTCGCGCCCTTCGCCGTCGTTGGCCACGCCTTTGTCGAAGATTTGGTAGAACAGGTTGAGCACGTCCGGATCGGCTTTCTCGACTTCATCGAGCAGCACCACCGAGTACGGTTTCTGGCGCACGGCTTCGGTGAGCATGCCGCCCTCACCGTAACCGACGTAGCCCGGCGGCGCACCGATCAGGCGCGAGACGGTGTGTTTCTCCTGGAACTCGGACATGTTGATGGTGGTGATGAAACGATCACCGCCGTACAGCAAGTCAGCGAGGGCCAGCGCGGTTTCGGTCTTGCCGACGCCGCTCGGGCCGACCAGCAGGAACACGCCAACTGGCGCATCAGGTTTGTTCAGGCCGGCAGCGGTGGCGCGCATCGAGCGGTCCAGTGCGTGAACGGCTTGTTCCTGACCACGGATGCGGGTGCGCAAGTCGGTGGCGAAGCTCGCGACCTTGGCGTTGTGCTCACGGGCCAGTTGGGCCAATGGCACACCGGTCCAGGCGCTGATCACTTCGGCGACCAGACGCGGGCAGACTTCGAAGCTCACCAGACGCTCTTTGACCTGAAGCTCGGTCAGGGCTTTGTGGGTTTCATTGAGTGCGGCTTCCAAGGTTTCGACGCTTTGCGCTTCATCCTCAGGCACTTCGAGGGTTTCGATGACGGTGCCTTCGGTGTCTTCTTCAACCGTGACGGTTGGCTCGACGGCAGCAGCCTCCCGAGCCTTGGCCAGTTGCTGACGCAGGTCCAGCAGGCGCTCGGCCAGTTCTTTCTGTTCAGTCCACAGCGCTTCGAGGGCGACCATTTCGTCTTCGGCTTCAGCCAAACGATCTTCCAAAGCGTCCAGCGCTTCGTGATCGATCAGCAGACCCGCCTCGGCATCACGGCGCAGGGCCTGACGCTGACGGCCACCTTCAGCCAGTTCACCACGCAGGCGTTCAAGGCTTTCCGGTGCGGCGGCGAGGCTGATGCGCACACGGGCGCACGCGGTGTCGAGCACGTCGACGGCTTTGTCCGGCAGCTGACGGCCCGCGAGGTAGCGAGCAGACAACTCGGCCGCCGCAACCACCGCGTCGTCGCGCAGGTAGATGCCGTGGCTCTTCTCGTAGACCTGAGCCAGGCCACGCAGGATGGTCACCGCTTCGCTGACGGTCGGTTCGTGCAGTTGCACCGGCTGGAAACGACGGGCCAGGGCCGGGTCTTTTTCGAAGTACTTCTTGTACTCCGCCCAGGTGGTGGCGGCGATGGTGCGCAACTCGCCACGGGCCAGGGCTGGCTTGAGCAGGTTGGCCGCGTCGGAACCGCCGGCATTGCCGCCCGCGCCGATCAGCGTGTGGGCTTCGTCGATGAAGATGATGATCGGTTTCGGTGAGGCTTTGACTTCGTCAATTACGCCTTTGAGGCGACGTTCGAATTCACCTTTGACGCTGGCGCCGGCCTGCAACAGGCCCATGTCCAGCGACAGCAGCTCGACGCCTTTCAAGACTTGCGGCACTTCACCGGCCGCGATGCGCGAGGCCAGGCCTTCGACAATGGCGGTTTTACCGACGCCGGCTTCACCGACCACAATCGGGTTGTTTTTGCGGCGACGGGCGAGGATGTCGACCATCTGACGGATCGCGCCATCGCGGCACAACACCGGGTCGAGTTTGCCGTCGCGGGCCTGTTGGGTCAGGTTGTGGGTGAAGCGCTGCAGCAGCGATTCGCCGGGCACAGCGGTTTTACCGGTGGCCGGTTGTTCTTTCTGCGACAGGGCAAATTCTTTCAGGCGCTCGATGTTCAGCTTGGCCAGCAATGACTGGTAGCGGCTGCCGGCGTAGCGCATCGGATTGCGCAACAGCGCGAGAATCAACGCGGCTTGTTCGACCTGGCTTTGGCCCAATTCAAGGTTGGCCACCAGCAACGCGTCTTGCAGCCACTGCACCAGTTCCGGGGCGAACACCGGGTTGCGCGAAGCGCTGTGCTCGACCCGCGATTGCAACGCCGCGCTCAGCTCACCGGCATCCACTTCGGCGTCTTGCAGCGCGCGTGCGAGCAGGCCTTGCGGGCGCTCCAGCAAGCCCAGCAGCAAGTCTTCGACGAGGATCTTACTGCCGCCACGGGCGACACAGCGTTCGGCCGAACTTTCCAGGTCACGACGGGTTTCGGCGTCCAGCGCCTGGATAAGTTGTTGCAGGTCTACGTTGATCATAGGTCTCACGTCCTTAATGAATTTTGCTGCCCAGGGTCACCACGCCGTCCGCTTTTTCGCGGCCGAGCCAACTGGTCCATCCCAGGCGACAGGCGTTCTGCTCACCGATGCGCAGTTCGCGGATTTCTTCCTGGCGCAACACCAGGCGAATGTCGTAATCGAGCGGGTCACGCAGGGTGAACCGCACCAGCGCACAGAGCGGCTGGTAGCCGAAACCGATCGGCAGGAATTCGTGGAAGCGTTGCCAGTCGAGTTCGCGAATGTGGATGCGGAACTTGCCGCTGCGGTCGCGCACGTGTTCGCCCAGCACCAGGTCTTCGCCGAGCAGACTGTTGGCGCGGCCCAAACGATTGCGCTGCTCGTCGAGGATTTCGACGCGACGCTCGATGCACTGCTCGATGGTCAGTTCGGCATGCTTGAAGTAGTAACGCAGTACCGCTTCGATCAACGCCGCCGAATGCGCCCGCAAGCTGAGCAAGCCGAGATACGGCAGCAGGCGTTTCCAGTTCAGTTCCTGGGCTCTGCGGATCTCTTCGCCACCGAGGCCGATCAACGCAAACAGCTGCGACGAAAACGGGTCGAGGGCGCCGCTCTGGAAGCTTGCGCGGTAGCGGTACTTTTTCCAGATCGGCAGCATCAGCCGTTGCAGGCGATGGTGAAACAGGTCGAGGAAATTGCGGGTTGGGTTGCCGTCTTCGCTATCGCCCAAGGCCTGTTCGCCGTAGAACGCCGGCAGCGGCGAACCGGAACCGACCAGGCCGATCAGGTTGAAACGCAGACGCGCGCGCATCTGCCCGTGCTCTTCGAAAAACTCCACGCGATCGACGTCACTGCCGGGGAAACCCAGGCTCGGGTTGGCCTGGAATTCCAGCTGGTCGTACAGATCGTCTTCGCTCAGGTACGGGTGCGCCTCGCGCAGCCGGTCAACCACCAGCAGCACGGCCTGAAACAGCGAGTACTCGCGTATTACCCGGGTCAGCCCGCTTAAAGCAGGGGTTGCAGACCCATACGTGGTGTCCATTGGTACACCTCTCCCTGTGTGCTTTTTACTCGCAGCTCGTGGTACGAGTTGAGACTGGCGTAAAGCGCGAAAAACTCGTTAAGAACCGAAGCGAAAACGAACAGGTCGCCCTCGCCGATATACCCTTCCGGATCGATGGTCAGCTCGGTGCGCAACCCGCGTACCGGCAACCCTCGGTGCAAGCGGTCGACGTGTTGGTGCTTGATCGACTTGAGCCCGCCCAGCAGGCGCTTGCTGACTTTTTCAGCGTGTTGGTCGTAGTAGCGCGGCAGGTCGTAGGTTTCGAGAATCACCTTCAACGCATTGACGTCGGCCAGCGACAGATAGTTAAGCGACATGTTGCTGATCAGCTTCCAGAGGAAGTCACGGTTCAGCGGCGGCGCATAGCTGGGCGTGGCCGGGGTGATGTTGCGAAAACTGAGGAACTCCGGCGTCTCTTCGCAGGCCATGCAGATGTCGCCGAGCTTGAGCTTGCGCGGCAGGTTCTGGTTGGTGCACATCAGCTCGATCGACAGGGTTTCGTGGGCTTCGGTGTGACGGATGCCGAAGCTCAGGTAAGTGTCGAGGCCGTCGTGCAACGAGGACGAACGCTGGCGAATGCTGTAGTGCGGACGGCTGTTGGGCACGTCGAAACTCGGGTCGTGCTCGAACGATTCGAACGGCACGTACTCCTGATAACCGAGGCCGCCGGGTTTCCAGCCGGTGACGGTTTCCACCGAAAACACACCGCAGTTTTCCAGGTCGTATTCGGCTGGCAGCAGCAGGTATTCGTCCTGCTTGCCGTCGAGGCGGATCGGCAGTGCATCGTGCTTGAACAGGTTAACGATGGGCGTGCAGTAGAGCTTCACGTTGTCCAGCGTCGGGCGCAGGCGCTGGATGCCGCTCTTGCGAATGTCGAAGCGCAATTCCAGGCCGCGCACCTGCTTGAGCGTGTCTTCCGGCAGGGCCTTGAGCAGGTCCAGACCGTTAACATCGACGAACAGGAATTTGTCCTGGAAGGCGAAATATTCCTGCAAGTAGCGGTAGCCACGGAAGGTGTTCAGCGGATACGGGATCAACGCCTCTTCTTCGGCAAAACCCACCGGCTGCACGCGGTCGCCGGGCATCTTGAATGCCATTGGCGTGCCGTTCACACCGTTGATGGGCTTGCCGGCACCGTCCAGCGGGATCAGCTCGATGCCTTCCAGGTTGCGCAACAGGCTCAGGTACAGCATCTGGCTGATGTAGCGCTCACCGGCGAAGTGCAGACGCAGACGGCTCAGCTCCAGCTCACCGAGATGACCGTCAGCGCTCATCTCCAGACGCAGGCTCAACAGCGAACCGTCGCCTTTCACCGAGTAATTCAGCGCGGCCAGATCCAGCGGCAGGACTTCGGTCGGGTAGCAGGTACGGAAACGGCAACGCACGTCATCGATCGGCACACTCTCGACCGGTGTGTCGCGCTCGACCATCAACGCAGGTCCCGATCGCTTCAACGGATCGAACTGCAAAATGCTGAACGCCGGTAGCGGCCGCATGTAGTTGGGCCACAGCAAATGCATCAGCGAATGGCTGAGTTCCGGCAACTCGTCGTCGAGCTTCTGACGCAGGCGGCCGGTCAGGAAAGCGAAGCCTTCCAGCAACCGCTCTACGTCCGGATCCCGCCCGGCCTGACCCAGGAAAGGCGCCAACGCCGGGCTACGCTCGGCGAATCGACGACCTAACTGGCGAAGTGCGGTGAGTTCGCTTTGGTAGTAGTGGTTAAAGGACACGGGTTACCTGCCTGGTAGTGGATCTCATGGAAAAGCGGCCCTGAAGAACTCGGCCGTATGACCCAGAATCGCGATCATTGGCCGCCACCTGTGGACGGGACATGTTCGACACGACGAGTGAAGGTTCGTAAGGCCAAACGCAACTCGATGACTTGAGTAACAAGGATCGCCAACAACGTGGCACAGCCTTGAGCCACACCGTAAAACAGCGCTTATTCGGGGCGTTCCCATTTTTCACCTTTGGCTCAGGACCAACGCCGTGAAATCAGTCGATCTGCCATCAAACGCGAGACCAACGCCAAGAGGCTCATGCTGCTTGTTAGCCCGCTATAAGCCATTGCCCTGACCGGATTCTCAGGAAGAAAATAGAGTAGAACGATGCCTACCATTGCCCCTAACAACACCAGCTTTATTGCAAGCTTTGGAACTAAGAAGACGATCAGATTAATAAAAATGAAAAAATAGAACGTCAACTCTGCGGTCACGCCTATCCCGACACCTCGCGCAGTAAACCCACCCATATGCGTTTTATAAAAGTCCACACCATAGTCATGAACAAAGAAATACAGCACACCCACCAGCAAATAAATAATCAACCCAACAACAATCTTTAGAATCATGGTTTCCACGTCTTATATTTAGCAAGAACATCTGGAGTTATAGATGTTTTAAGTCGCACAACCGAAGACGGCACGAACACTGTATTCATAACTTCTGCGGCATTTGGACCAACTCTTTTTGCTCCAAGACTTTTCTTCTCGGAAACCAAAGTAAAGTTCTCAGATGCCCACAAACAAGCTCTGATAATTATAAAGTTGTCGTATACGTTTTCACTTCCTTTGTCGCTTCCACCCAGTGATCCATCTGCCCACTCCAGTCCGGTGACCCCAGTTTTCCGGATTGCGGAATCGACTTCGAGCGTCTTCTGCCAATACATCCGGAATGTATCTATGGCAAACGGTATCTGTCCCAGGCCGTCAGTCCAGTACGGCTCCCCCTCCACAAGGGTAAGCAGGAAACCGTTTCCGCCGTCTGACTGTCTCTTCCAATCGCCAGGCATATGGTTGTAAAACATCAGGGAGTCACGATCAACAATGGCAAAATCTATAATCGATTGCCATGTATGCTGTTTATATGCGCCATATACTTCCGAGCCTTCGAAACGACTCTTTGGATTAACCCATATCAACTCGCGATAATTATCTGCCAGTGGTTCGAACCATTGAATCGCTTCGGCATAAAGTTTTTCAGCAGTCAAAATACGAAATGGCTTATCGCAAGCATCCGGCTTTACAGCAAACAGGGGCACGCCATTAGAGCGAGTAATCACCCAGGCTTCTGGAAGCTTCAAATTTTCCGGAACCACATCATCACTCGCAGTAGTGACACTCTCGAGTTTTAGAGCTGCGGCGCCATCATTGACAACGAAGGTGTAAGGCAATCCGTCAACTTTAATAATCGTTTCCAAAAAGCTTACTCCGCCGAAATGTAAATCGTGACAGGCTCGGCTTTCTGACCTGTCGAAAAGCTCCCGGACATACTTGACATCGCTGTACCGACTTTTTCAGTTCCACTTTCAGAACGAAGGCTATAGTTCAGGCCCTCAACGGTTTTTCCATTAGCAGTTTTAAAAGAAAAAACACGATTGAATATCCCTGGAATAATCACCGGCAACGGCGCCACAAACGGCACCGGAGAATGCGAATTCCCGATAATCACCGTCCCGGACCCGGCCGTAACCTTGTTGCCATGCGTCCCAACGGAATCCACCGTCGCAGCCGCTTTCCCGTTAATCAAAACCGTCGTCGCCAACCCGCCCGACATCGCACCACCACACGCCGAGGCATCGCCTTGACGGGCGGCCGCGAGGCCGTCGAAGAAGACGTCGCCGGAACCGGCGACAATCGGGTTGGTGCCGTGGCCGGGGAGCGGGCAAGCGGTGGGGTCGGATACGCGTGCTGCGGGTTTGCCGGACATCGGAGTCTCCTTAGTTGACCTTGACTTGACCGCTACCATCCAGGCGCGCGGCGAAACTGACCTGACGCTTGAAACCATCAACTTCCAGCAAGCCTTCGATGCTGAAGGACAGGCGAAGCTGATCGTGGTCACGCGGCAGGGAGATGACACGCACATTGCTCAGGCGTGGCTCGTAGGCCTCGATGAAATTTTCGATGGCCAAACGGGCCTGACTCAGAGAGTCGTGCAGGCTCAGACGCATGTCATTGAGATCGGGTAGCCCGTAATCGGACAGCGTTTGCACGCTGCCCGCACGGGTGCTGAGCATCTTGGCCAGATGGGCAGCCACGGACGCCATGGCGGAGACCTCGCGGCTCCAGCCGACGCGTTTGTCCGCGTCGCCACCCAGGCGTTCGAAAAGGCTGCCGTATCCAGTCATGAGTTAGCTCCGCTTACTCTTTGTCCAACTTGCCAACCAGCGACAGGGTGAAATCGGCACCCATGTACTTGAAGTGCGGGCGCACGTTCAGGCTGACGCGGTACCAGCCAGGCTCGCCTTCAACATCGCTGACGATGATCTGGGCAGCGCGCAGTGGACGACGGCCACGCACTTCGGCGCTTGGGTTTTCCTGGTCGGCCACGTACTGGCGGATCCACTTGTTGAGTTCCAGCTCGAGGTCGGTGCGTTCTTTCCACGAACCGAGTTGCTCGCGCTGCAGCACTTTCAAGTAGTGAGCCAGGCGGTTGACGATCATCATGTACGGCAGTTGGGTGCCGAGCTTGTAGTTCAGCTCTGCGGCCTTGCCTTCTGCGCTGATGCCGAAGAACTTCGGCTTCTGCACCGAGCTCGCGGAGAAGAACGCCGCGTTGTCGGAGCCTTTGCGCATGGTCAGGGAGATGAAGCCTTCCTCGGCCAGTTCGTATTCACGACGGTCGCTAACCAGAACCTCGGTAGGGATCTTGGTTTCGATTTCCCCCATGCTTTCGAAATGGTGCAACGGCAGGTCTTCAACCGCGCCACCGCTCTGCGGGCCGATGATGTTCGGGCACCAGCGGAATTTGGCGAAGCTGTCGGTCAGCTTGGTGCCGAACGCGTAGGCAGTGTTGCCCCACAGGTAGTGCTCGTGGCTGTTGGCGACGGTTTCTTTGTACACGAACGATTTGACCGGGTTTTCTTCCGGGTCGTACGGGTTACGCAGCAGGAAACGCGGCACGGTCAGGCCAACGTAACGGGAGTCTTCCGACTGGCGGAAGCTCTGCCATTTGGCGAATTGCGGGCCTTCGAAGTGATCTTTCAGATCCTTCAGGTCCGGCAGACCGGTGAAGCTTTCCAGGCCGAAGAATTTCGGGCCGGCCGCGGCGATGAACGGCGCGTGGGACATGCAGGCGACGCTGGACACGTACTGCATCAGTTTCACGTCCGGCGAGCTTGGGGACATGAAGTAGTTGGCGATGATCGCGCCAACCGGCTGACCACCGAACTGACCGTATTCAGCGGTGTAGATGTGCTTGTACAGACCCGATTGCATTACTTCCGGCGAGTCTTCGAAATCGTCCAGCAGGTCTTCTTTGGAGACGTTGAGGATTTCGATCTTGATGTTTTCGCGGAAGTTGGTGCGGTCGACCAACAACTGCAGGCCACGCCACGACGATTCCAGGGACTGGAAGTCAGGGTGGTGCAGGATTTCGTCCATCTGGCGGCTGAGCTTGGCATCGATCTCGGCGATCATGCGGTCAACCATGGCTTTCTTGACCGGCTCACCGTTGTTCTGCGGCTTGAGCAGCTCTTCGATGAAGGCCGACACACCGCGCTTGGCGATGTCGTAGGCTTCGTCGTCCGGCGTCAGGCGGGTTTCGGCGATGATGCTGTCGAGAATGCTGTATTCGCCGTTCTCTTTGCTCTTTTGCTGTGCTGCGCTAGTGCTCATTGTGTTGGCTTCCTTGGCTGATGGAGACTCAGGCGTCCTGGGCTGCGGCGTTCAAGCCCAGCTCGCCCAGTACGCGACCGCGGGATTCGTCGTCGGCGAGAACGCCTTCGATGGCTTTGCGGAACGCAGGCGCGTTACCCAGCGGGCCTTTGAGGGCCACCAGCGCGTCGCGCAGTTCCATCAGTTTTTTCAGCTCAGGCACTTGCTCGACCAGGCTGGCCGGGTTGAAGTCCTTCATCGAGTTGACGCGCAGTTGCACGCCCAGCTCTTCAGTGCTGCCCTCTTCCTGAAGGCGGTTCGGCACGTTCAACGTCAGGGTCAGCTCTTGCTTGGCCAGCACTTCGTCGAAGGTCATCTTGTCGATGCTGATCGGCTTGCGATCTTCGACTTTACGTTCGTCCTTGCGGTGGGTGTAGTCACCGATTGCCAGTAGTTTCAACGGCAGTTCAATCTCTTCCTGAGCACCACCGGTGGCAGGTTTGAAAGTGACGTTGATGCGTTCCTTGGGGGCTACCGAGCCTTCTTTGGCCATGGCTATTCTCCTTGCGGTTGTGGCCCTGGGGCCTATTCGAGTACCACTTCGAGATCGAGGTGGCACAGCCTGCGATAAATCTCTTCCTTGCGTTCACGTACGGCATGGTTCTGCGGTAACAACTCGCAGCAGCTATGCAGTAAATGCAGCACTTCCAGCGCAAGATCGGGCTCCCAGGCGTTCAGGCCTGAGTCCTGTAATGTTTGGTCCAGCGTTTCGAGTTGGGTCCTGGCCAGTTCGTATTTCTTGGCCATGAAGCACAACCGCGCGAGGGCGAACTGCCAGAAGAATCGGACGCGTCCGCCTTGGGCGCTTTGCAGGCCTTGCTTGAGGATCTGCACGGCGGCCTTGAGGCCGTCCTTGCGCAGGATCGGCAAGACTTCTTCCAGGGCCAGTTCCCAGGCCGGCTGGGTGTCGGCGACTTCGACCTTGCGCGGCGCACTGGCGCTTTGCAGGTGCGGCATGACGTGGGCGCTGACCCAGGCGCGGGTGGCCGGATCGGCAAACGGGGCGCCGTCATGGAAACGCAATTCGATGATGCCGGGCAGGCGCTGAATCAAAAGCGCGAAGTGGATTTCCACTTCGCGCATAGCCATCTCGGCATTGAGCCCCTGGAGGCACTCCCAAACCATTCGCTGGCCATCGAACCAGAACGGCGCCTTCGCCAGGCTCGCCTCCAGTTCCACCAGCAGATCGGCGTATTTGGCCTGGTCGTAACGATCCTGGTAGGCCTTGAGCTTGTCGGCCGGCAACCCGCGCAGAACGGTGATCTGCTCGGCATTGCGCTCGGGCACCGCATCGATGGGCAACCACAACAGTGTGCGATTGAGGCGCAAGGCGCGCAGATCGGTGGCTTTCTGCTTGAGCCACCAGGCGCACAACGGCCGCGCGCTTTCCTGCTGGGCGCGCAGGGCTTTATGGGCTTCTTTTTCGTTGTCGATCGGTGCGCCGGGGGTGAACAGTTGCGTGGCGGCTTGTTTGACCTGAGCCACCGCTGCGCCGACGACGCCAGGTTCCGGCTGATTGTCGGCGGCACGCTGGACCATGTTCTTCAGGCGGCGGGAGATCGGCAGCAGCAACGGCGCATCGTCGCCCAAGTGCTCGGTGCAAGCGGCATCGAGACCTTCAAGGTGTTCGACCAGCCGCCGGAACATCGGCAACTGCTCTTTGATCGCGACGTTTTCGGTCAGTACCTGCTCAAGACGCGGTACCAGCCAACTGATGGCAGCGGAGCGGGTGCGGGCCTTGTTCGGGTGGACTTCGGCCCAGTGGCTTTCGCACAGGTAGTGCAGCAAACCGAGGCCGGCCAGCAGCCCTTGAAAGGATTCGCGCTGGTACAGCGCCCAGGTCAGCCAGGCGCCAACCCGCAAATCCTTGGACTGGGTGCGCAGGAGGCTTTCGCTGTTTTCGCGGATTTTCAGCCAGTCGATCTGACCGCTTTCGTGCATGGATTGGGCTTTGCCCAGCTCGCTTTCCAGCGCCTCATATTCGCTCGAAAAGCGAACATCCTCGCCCGCGAAATTCTCTTTGGAAACAGAGGCTTTTGCGAGTTCGAGGTAATGAGCGGAAAGTTTGCTTGAGTAGGACATCCATGGCCTTTAATTAGGATTACAGTCATACGCCCATTGGAGTTCCAATGACGCGAGACAGAATCAAAGAGCTGCGATGAGTCTCATCCAATTGAGTTCGTGCTCTTTCAAGTGCGCGCATCGTACTCACGATGATGGCCACTAGCAAGCATCTGATTAAACAACAAGACGAAGTGTCTTTTCATCTCGTAGGAGATCTCCCTATATGTAGCAGGGGAATCCCCGAGATCATTCTAATTATTCATCGCCCCACCCACTGACCGGAAACCGTTGAGATAGAGCCTTCCGTCGCTTCCGTCTTAATAAACGCAGTATTCATTGCCGATTCGCTCCCTGAGACAGGCGCGAAGCATGCCAAAAATAAAAAAAGATAAATGTAGGATCATTCCGAAATGTTACCGGCATCAGCGAATAAAACGATGAGTGACAACAGGCAATAAGAAAAGTGCCATCACTGTGATGGCATTTTATAGTTACAACAAAGTTCCAAAATGGAACTTTTGGTATCGCGGATATTTCATACCTGGCTTCAAGATCTCTCCTACATCAATACTTTGGATGCCTTGTTAGCGTGCCCGGCATTTTGGCGACCTGCTCGGACCAGGCATGGCTCGGGCATCGCGATTTTTTCTCTCTCAGCTTAAGGACGAGCTAAAAAAGCAAAAGGATAAGCGTGTTCGCACCGGCCAACGCTGCCCACTTGGCAGTCTCACCTGACTACCACAGATGCCTGCCCATCGAGCTGCACAGTCAGGCGGATGCATTTATCCGTTATCTGCACGAGCTACCCAATAAATCACCGGTCGAATGCCCGCAGTGTGGTCATCCACGCTTCAGACTGGAGGCCATGCCAAACCTGCGTCTTCCGTTTTACCGCTGTGCAGCTTGCAATAAAGGCTTTAACTGTCTGTCGAAAAATCCATTTTCGGGGTACGGGCTTATGCACCTGTGGTCCACCTATGGACAGTACCTCTTAGCAGGCTGGCCTATGCCCAATATTGCCAAAGCGCTGGGCATTTCCCCCAGTACCACGTGGCGCTGGATTAAACCCTGCCGAGCGGTAATGGCTAAAGAATTTCCAGCGTTGTACCACTGGTGGTCTGCGCGACAAGATCGAACCGATCTGGAACCGCCGCCGCATATTGCGGCCCAGGCACAGGCGTTCCTGAGTGGGTTAGAGCATTTACTGACGACTCAACAGGCTGTTTGCTCAAGGTGTGGCTCGCTTCAAATGCGGCGCGTCGATGAGCGGCGCCCCAATTTCTACTGTTCTGGCTGCTCAAGCACGTTGAGCTTACTGCGTGGCACGGTGCTGTCCCGATTGGGTTACCCGGAACACTGGCTGGGTTTAGCTCAAGGGGTGATCAATGGCGAAAGCGTGGTTGATTTGCAACGCCGTACGGGGCTTTGCGGAAATGCCTGCAAGCGCTGGCAAGTGCGTTTTACCCAGATGCTGGAACAGCAGGGATATACCGAGTTGATCCAGTGGATTACCTGGCTCCGTAGCCGCCGGGTTAAAGAGGTGAGTGATTTTGTGCGTGAAGGCGGGCAATTGGAGGTTGTAACCGGTTCTCGCTACACCGGTGATTCAAAGCGGCGTCTTTTCGTTCCGCCAAAACGCTTGCGCAAACAGTAATGAAGACATTTCGAGCAACAGGTCCTGAACGACATTAAAGGCTCTCACTGTTGTCAGCTAATTGTCCGAACAACAGTACGAAGGCCCTCTCTTAACGTATTGATTGCTACGCCTGCTTCGTACGTGGAAACAACATTCCGTAACCACCAACCGAATATTTCAGGCTCACCGACTGATCCGGGAGTTACCACTGAAAACCGGGGCTTCAAGCACGTCTCTATAACTCATGCGCGACGCTTATCGGTCGGATTCAAGCGCTGGACCTCGGCAAAAATCTCGGTAATGGCTCGTCTTGGCTGTCGCTTGTGCAGTGCTCGTACTTGTTCGCTCATGCGCAGCAGTTCGTCGCTTGGCTTGGCCCATTGTTCCTTCGGCAACGGCTCTGACCACTGACGCATTGCCTCGGGCAACGTGTGTTGGCCCATGGTTTTGATGCGGCGGATTTCCCATTCGGTCAGGTAGTTGGGAATCGTCCACAGCGTCATGACGTGGTAGAGGTACCAGAAAAATCCCGAGAGCCGGTTGCGTGAACCGTCGCGGATTTGCTGATGCATGCGCGCGCGGGCGTTGTGGAAGGTATGCAGGCCTTCGTGGGGCGGGTCGTCGGGGCCTTGCAGGTCTTGCGGGTCCTGGATGGATTTGAGGTCGTGGATTTCGTATTCCATGTAGCCACGAATCGCTTCCCAGTGGCTGATGGCGATAGGCAGGCCGGTGCAGGGGAATTCGACGCTGGTCAGGGTCTCGCCGTGCTGGAAACCGATGCCCATGCCGTATTGGCGGCGGATACCGTACTGGGTGGCGTTTTGGGCTTCGATGACCCAGGCCGAGAGGGACTCCCAGGGGACGAAGACCGGTTCGGTGGCGGCTTCGGGCATGAAACAGACTTCACGGCGCTGGCGGTTGAAGCGGGTGGGGATGATTTCGGCGCGTTTGTTGTGGTTGTGGAGCCAGACGCAGAGGCCGATGAATAGGGTGATGAAACTAGTTTGTAAAGATAGTCCGTAGGCTTCATGAAAGATCCCCTCTATGGCATGAGAAATATCGTCCCAACCCATCCCGAACAAAAAAAACATGAAGCCGCCAATTAATGGGAATAGGAAGGCAATCATAAAGGCAAGGGTGAATGGTCCGCCTAATATGACCTGCCATGAAAACACTTGAGGTGAACCCAACCCGAAGTCCATGTACACCTCATTTAACTCCCCTATATGAGGGCCATGAGGCGGCAACGGTGTAGGAAGCGGCAACGGCGCGAGATAGGTGATCTTCCCGCTTGGAAAGGGCTCGACATCTCCGGCTTTGCGCGATTGCTCAAGGTGCGGTGTCGGCGTGGGGCTATCAAGGTTTTGGGGCATGGTCGACCGGCTCCAGCAAATGGGTTTCAACCAGCAATAGAGGTGGAGGCTCGGTGACTGATTTTGGCGGCAGCGAAGGAAAATAGCCTTCGCCCCGAGGGTTTAAGTGAATGACGTGAGTGCGAGAGATCCACTCGCCTTTGGCGTTCAGCGTTTGCACGCACACCCCCAGCTCCAGTGTCTCGACCACCGGCGTCAGAGGGGCGTCACGGTTCAGTGGATATTGAAGGCATAGAATCAGCGGGTCTGCTTGCACGACCTGCAGGCTGTCAGTGACTTCATCGCTGATCACATCCTTGCGTTCACGCGCGGTCCCGCGGCTGTCCAGTGGGCGGAAAAGCCGATGGGCGCCGATACCCAGGCGGTGAGACGGTTTACCGCTTAACGGTGGCTGGAAGTCGCTCAGGTTCACCCCCGGCAGCGCCAGATGTATATCACTGGGTTTGGCGCGCAAAAACAGGTTCTTCAGCAATGAATCATGCTTGTTCAGGCCAAGTTGTGCAGAAGGGGCGTGAAGCAATTCGCCGAGGTAACGTTGGTACTGATCCAAGGTGTAGTTACCGCGTTCATCGCTGTCCAGGCTCCATGGCGTGGTTTTGAGCCATTTGTCGTGGGCGCTGATGTTGTAGCGGTTGAATAGCCAGGTGCCGCCGAACTCCAACACGGTAAACAGGAAGCCGGCCAGGTTGACTCGGAAAAACACAGTAGACAGGCGTGTACCGGCTGCGGCCCAAGCGGCTGTGCGTGCCGCGGCACTCCTTGCAGCCACTACTTTAAAAGTGGCGTGGACAGTATGACTAAGGCCATAAGCATTAACAGCTGTCATGCCGGCTGCACCCACTGTAGCCAGAGCAGCACTGCTTTGGGCCGCGCGATTGCCGCTGCGCGTTGCTTGCTGCCAATTCTGCTGTTGGGTACTCAGGCTGTATATTGAAGAAATAAGACCAAGCCCGTAGGTAACGAAACCCAGTCCCACATGCATCTTCCCCATTTGCACATGCACACTCTCCAAGGCGTGATGTTGAGCTGCCCAGACCAGCTTATCGCTACGTGCCTTCAGAGCGGTGTCTGCCAGGCTCTGTGCTGCGGCAAACCCTGCGGCACCTGTGGCTGTGAGGGCGTTGATAACTGGTCTCCAGACCCGTTCGTCCCTGGATTGATTCACCAACACCCTAATGACCACCACCAAATTCACCGCCTGCGCCAAAAACACCAACAACCCAACCCCTTCGCTCTTGATCAAGTCTGCCTTCGGCACGCTCTGAACCCCCAGCCGAATGTTCTTCAGCAAACTCCTCACTTCCTGCTGCTGCGCCGGTGGAAACACCACCGTCACCCCCGCCCGAGCCGGGGTAGCACCGTACGTGCGCACCGACCCATCCGGCAACTCAGCAATCGGGCTCAACGCACCCGCCAGTCGGCCTTCGAGTTGAGTCAATTGCGCTCGCACCCGGACGATCTCGGTCTGCAACTCAATCGCCCGTTGGGTCTTGTGTCCCGGCAGTTTTTTGTTGTGGGTCAGCCGGTTGCGCTCACTGGTCAAACTCTTTTGGTAAGCGCGCTCACTGAGCACGTCCTTGATGTCGGTTTGCAGCGCCGTGTGTTCGGCCGGGGTGGCGACGGTGAACGTCACCCCGGTGCTTTTCGCCGCATCGAGGATCCGTGCCGGCAGCGCTTTGGGCAGATGGCGGAACAGTTCGTCGAGGTCGGGGACTTTTCCACCCGCCAGATCGAAGCCTTCCAGCGCCCGGCTCAGGCCCAGGTTCAACGCTGGGCTGTAGCTGTGTTGCACCGCGTCGGCCATGGCGCGGGTGTGTTCGGGCAAATCGTCGAGGGCAGGCAGGTGCGGTTGTTCGATTTTTCGCAGGGTTTCCAACCATTGGGGCAGCTTGCTGAACAGACCGGTACCCGCATTGGACACCAGGCTGTATTGCACCAGCAGCTCAGGCCTGACGCGCAACGGCAAGGTATAGAACGGGGACCGCGTCAACTCCGGGTGTTCTTCCAGATAGCCAAGCATTTCTTTGCTTGCGTGGTCGCTGCGGCAGATGTCTTTGATGCAGGCGTATTCGGCAGCGAAGACCTCGGCCAATTGCTGCGGCTCGTGCGCGTCGTAGTACCAGGCCGAACGATGGTAACGCCCGGCACATACCAGCATCGTACGGTCAGCGGTGATGCGTTCGAGCAAGCGGTTCCAGCGCCCGAGGTCTGCGCGGTGCTGAAACAACGCGTCGTCCATGGCGGGGCGGTCGATGAAATCGTTGATCCCGCGTTTGCCCGTGAAATCGGAGCCCTCGATCACGTCCTCAATGCGTTTGTTTTGCTCCTTGCCGAGCTTGATCAGGGTTTTGAGGTGCTGCCCAACGAAGTCGGTGGGGGCCATCGCAAAGTGCTGGCGGGTGTAGTAACTGCGGTCCGCGTCGTCAATGGCGCGCCTGTGTGCAGTGATGTCTGGATTGCCCCCCTGATACTTGAGCATCTCCTGGACTTCGGCTTGGGCTTCCTTGCGCAGTTGCACCAGCTCCGGGGGGGCTGGTACGTCGACCGGCTCGACCTTGCCACCCTTGTTCAGGTAATCCAGCAAGGCTTTGCGGATGTGTTCCCGGGTTGGTTCAGGCAACTGTTGCAGATCGACAAGCAGCGCATTGACCGCCGGGTCGTCGCTGGCGTCGGCCAGGTTGCCGACATCCGCCGGACTGAGCTGGCTCAAGGATTCGATGTAGCAAGCCAGCAGATAATCGCGTTCGTTGTGGTCGGTATTGCTCCAGCCGTCGACCCAACCGACCACGGTGTCCTGATATTTGGCCAGATCGCGCAATACGCCGAGGTCATCCTGCACCACGAGGAACAGCGTGTCGTCCTGATAGGCCGGGCGGACCCGCCCGAGGAACTCGCCGATATGCGCCTCGCGAAAGCGCGGCGGCTTTTCCCACAAATAGGGTTCACGTTCGTGCTCGGGGGCATCGCTGACGTGCACCGTCGGCAATGGAACGGCGTCCGGTGGCAACTCGGCTTCCTGTTCCGCGCGGTCTTGTGCGGCTTGTGCGGCTTGCGCCTGCCGGGCCGGATCGGTCGCAATCTCTGCCAGCCACTGTTTGCCTTGCGCGACCGTCAGCAGATGCTCACCACCGGTTTGGCAATGCACCGGGCCGAGATCGACGGCCTGCATGAAGTGGTCACGCTCGGCGCGGCTGTCGAGCACTTGCATGCATTTGGCCGCCGTCCATTGCACTTCGGCGAAGGTCACATGCAGGGTGCTGCGCCGCGAAAACACCAGCGCCGGACGCTCTTCGATGGGCGTGCGCTGATCGCTGTCGACCTTGGCGCCCTTGTGCAACAAGGCGCTGACCAGTCCGTTGAGTACCTGGTATTCGTGCAGGTGGCCGGTCACGCTGTCGATGATGTACATCCAGCCATCGCGCAGCATGCGAATGCCCAGCGGACGGGTCGTCAGGGTGTACGGCAGCTTCAGCTTGGCACTCGGGTCGAGGGGCTTTTCCACCAGTCCGTAACGCAAGGGCAGCAGCTGCACGTGGGTTTGGCGCAAAGGGCAAGCACCCAGAGAGCCGATGGGGGATTTGGATGCCGCCGCTGCGGCGAGGTTCGCAGGGTGAGTCATTGGTGTCCTCCTTGGCTGGCCCAGCGCTGGGCCAGATCAGCGGCCAGCGCAACGCGCTCGCCGGGCGATTGCAGTGATGGCGTATGCAGCAACCCGTTGATCTGCGGATGCTGGTCGAGTGGTGAGCCGTCCAGCCAGGCCATGACGTTGGCATAGTGGAAAAGCTCGGATTGGCTGCTCAAGCCCAAGGCGCCGGCCTCGGCCTCCAGTTGTTCGAGCGTTGGCCAACGCTGGGCCACGGCTTCACCGCCATAACGTTCGGGAAAGTAAGCAAGCAGGTGAGTGTCGAGTTCGAGCAGTACGCGGCGCCGATCAGCGTGGTCCAGCGCCGAATTCTGTTCAGGGCTCAGGCGATAAGGCGTCGGCAGGTCAGGACGCTCGGACGACCGGGGTTGGTGGCGATGCCAATTCGCGTCGACGCTATCGGCGGTTACCACACAGGACAGAGGCCCAAACAATCGCTGATCGCCGCTACCGAACAGGGCACGCGCCACGGCGGCATCGGCCAGTCGTAGCAAGACCGGCAACCCCTCTGGCAACTCAACCGTCAACAGTTTGCGCAAGTGCTGAGCGACGTCATGCGCAGGCGTGGTGCTGAACAACAGCACGCCCCACTCTTCGTGCGCTTGTTGCAGATAGAACTGAACAATCGTCTCGTCAGGTTGTTGGATCGCCACCAGCATCGGCGAGATATCCCGTAGCGCAGTAAACGACGGGCAGTCATACAGCGCGACGGCGTTGGCGCCGGGACTCAGTTGATTCAAGCGTTCCGGCAAATCGCTCAAGGTCGCGCCGTCCAGCAACAGGAAAGCCTGTTGCTCGCTCCAGGGCAGGTCTTCAGGCAGAGAGGTCGAGAGGTGGTTCATCCTTGGGCGGCCTCACAAATCAGGCAGCGCGAGGTGCGGGTTGAAATCAGCGCATGACGTTGCTGTACCGCGTCGAACGTCACTTTCAGCAAGGGCAAGGCGCCCGGCATCAGGGGCTCGGCGGGTAGACCCACGCCCGGGGCGCCGCCCACTAGAATCGGCACGCTGCTGAAAATGCCTTCCGGCCCCAGCGTCAGCCAATGACCGCCAGCCTGGACTGCCAGGTGCGCTCCGCCATCAATGACGACTTGTTGCCCGGCACTCAGGTGAATCTGTTGCGTGGCGCTGAGTCGCTGACTAGCGACGCGGATATGTTGATCGCCATGGACCAACAGGTGGTCGTCCTGCTTGAGTTCGGTCAAACGGTTGCCGTGGGTCAGGTGATGTTCTTCACCGCGCAGGTCGTGGCTGGCAACCCCGCCGATGACCACGGTGCGTTGGTTATCGACTTGAAGGCGTTCGTCGTTGAGAACGTGCTGGACAAAGTCGCGCTGGGCACGCAGGGCAATCTCCTCGGCGCCTTGTCTGTCCTCGATGCGCAACTCGTTGTAACCGCCGCCGCCGGGACTGCTCTGGCTGCGCAAAATGCTTTGCGTATGCTGAGCGGGCAGATCCAGTGGCACCGGGGTTGAGGCGTTGGGCATACAGCCAAGGACGAAGTGTTTGTCAGGATCGCCCTCACTGAAGCCCACCAACACTTCCATGCCGACTCGCGGGATCAGCACGCTGCCATAGCGGTCATGGGCCCAGCCAGCGGCAACTCGTAGCCAACAGCTTGAGTGTTCGTTGTGTTGGCCATCGCGGTCCCACGGCAGTTGAACCTTTACCCGACCGTAGTCGTCGCAGTAGATCTCTTCACCGGGCGGGCCGGTGACGATGGCATGCTGGTTGCCCGTTATTCGCGGCTTGGCGTGTTCAAGAGCCGGCCTGAACAGGACGTCCCAAGGTGTCGCGACGAAGTGGTTACGGTAGCCCTGACTGAAACCGTCCGCCGGGCTGACGTCTGTGATCGACTCTTCCAGCGGTTGGGGTTGTAAGCCAACATGCTCGACCTCGGTCAACAACCACAAGCCATTGCGGTCAGCGCGTGGGTGTTCCGTCATGTCGACGAAATGGCCGCTGCGCATCGTACTTTCGTCACTACGTCCATCGGCTAGCTGGTAATCGGCGCGGTGACGTTCCAGTGCCCGATTGGCCAGATGTTTACCGCGCTCACGATGGGTGAACTGGCCTGGGAAACCATAATCCTCAAGGTGCGGCAGCAGCGGGTTTTGGGCCTCGCTTTCCAGTTCCAGACGCGGTTTCTCGAAGTCGTAATCACGACGGCTGACGTGGGTCGGGCGGGTTTCCAGTCGCAGTTTGAAACGGTCAATCACCGGCGCTTCGGCGACCATGCCACTGCCTGGCCTGTACGCGGTTGACTGGGAGGGTTTCGAGAAGCTGGTTTGATCGTCGCCGAACACCAGCACATGGCCGTCGGGGCTGTGCTCGAAATGAAAGTGCAGACCTTCTTCCTCGCACAACCTTTGAACGAAGTGCAGGCTGGTCTCGTACTGAACGCAATACAGCCGTGGTCGGTACTCGGCGCTCAACTGGAAGCGCCAGGTATCGGGCTGCATTCCTTGGTCTTTCAGCACGCTGGCGATGATTTGCGGCACGCTCAGGTGCTGAAAAATGCGCTGGTTATGGCAGTGGGTGAGGTAGGCGAGCTGGGGCACCAGGGTCATCTGATAGCGGGTCAGGCGTTTGCCTGAATCGCCTTGGGCGATTCGATAGACCTGCCCATGAATGCCGGAGTTGTCAGGACCGAAGCGCAGAAAAGCCGGGTGATGAAGCAGAGACTCGAGGTCCAGGTCGGGGCGTTCGCTGACCAGTTCGAGTTTGACTGCGTAGGGTCGGTTGAGCCTTTCCTTGGCGCGGAATTCGAGTACCTGAAGGTCGTGGGGAAAACCTTCAATGTCGAGTTTGAAAACGACCTGCTTGGCATCGCTGAGCATCCACATGTCCCTGTGTCTATTTGTAGGCACGGGACTTTGCGTGGATCTATAAATTGGCGCAGTCAGACGAATCGATATTTGGCGTAGGACGCTTCCGTTAAGCCGAATGGTTGTCGAATATCGTTTCTTGCCAACATTTCCGATAGCCAAACACCGCTCGACAGCGCTTGTTTAAAACGGCTCAAGGTTACTTCCTGCAAGCTACAACACCTTGCGTCGTTGCCTACAGCTACGCCAGAATCCGCCGGCTTGTGCGCCTTAGCCTTGGCCTCTATCGTTTCCCTGCCACTGCCCATCAGTGGTCGGGTTTAGTCGCCCGTCGTTGCTAAGTCGCATAGTTCCAATTGGTCAGGTATCCCATCCCTGTACTTATGGTGGCTGTGCGCAGGGCACTCTTGGGTGCGCCGATTTCTTAGCTCGTCGGTCGACTAACCTGTGCACAGCTGCCTCCCATTCGTTTAGTCGCGAACTGGTTGCAGCCTCACTCAAGAGAGAGAGCTAAGACATGTTCAAGGTAACTCCAAATCCGCCGGACACCGATCCGGTCTCCCCCTACGAAAGCCCCGACTCAAACAAACTCAACGAAGCCGCCGAGCGCGCCCTCGACCATCACTTCCCGCCAGCCGACCCCAAACCACCGAAACGCATCGGCCAGCTCTTCAGCGTCTGCCCGGGTATCAACCCTGAAACCCTTCTCGCCAATGCCTCGGAAGATTTGCTGTCCATCAGCGCCATCGCCGCCAACCTCGCCGATGATGTGGACGGCTCACGCCGCTCCGTAGCCTTGGCGCTCAGCCGCATGGCTGACGGCGTGCATTTGTTGGTGGAGCGAATGCTGGATCATCTGGATGAACCCGAGATGGCGGCGATTTTCGCCAAGCAACAAAGCAAAGTCAGCTAATTCACCAAGTCGTAAAGCAACCCCGATGAGTGTGTTCCTCGCCATCGGGGTTTTTCTCGTCACGGTGCCCTGCACACAGCTGGGAGCACAAAAACCAACACAATTACCTTCTCTGTTTCCGGAACACTTGTAGGACGCGTCCGGTTTGGTCTCCTTGGGCTTGAAGTGCCTATCTGCTTCGGTAGTTTGCACAAGCACTCTCAATGCTGAGTCGGTGCGGCACGTCGCTTATGGCTGCGCGCTCACGCTTAGGGCGACCACAGACAGGGAGTTCAACCAGATCATGACTACTCGACGCAATAAAAAATGGACTGTGGCCTTCGGGAGCGTATGGGGGGCCATGATCACACTCGTAGGTAGCGACTCTGTTCGGGCTGAGCCTACTTATACCCCCTCGTCATTCACTGGATACGGGTTGCTCATCACAACGGTCGGACCGTTTATTACGACAACGAACGACATCAAAAAAGGCTTTTCCAAACTCTACATTCAGGCAGTGAAAGACGATGCCGCCGCTTATATCGCTACCGACGGCGACCTCGATGGATCCGTACTTGAATCTGCATGGCGCGCGCACCTGGAGCAGCAAGCTGATTTTCGGCCAAGCAAGAAAGAGTTTGCCCACATGGTATTAGCTACCTATGGTTGAACAGCCGAACGCAGGCTTCGCCAGCTGCTACACGGATCGCGTCTTGGCTTAACTGATTGGCGTTACCCTCGCCCCATAAAAAAATGGGCACCCAACCTCGTTGGCGTGCCCATTTTTTATCCCGCTCACCCGCTACGCGGGAAGTCGGTGCGTGTTACGGATTAACGCTGTCTTTCAACGATTTGCCTGGCTTGAACGCAACAGTGTTGCTGGCCTTGATTTTGACGGGCTCACCGGTTTGCGGGTTTTTGCCGGTGCGGGCACCGCGGTGGCGTTGCAGGAAGGTACCGAAGCCCACCAGCGTAACGCTGTCCTTGCGGTGCAGAGCGCCGGTGATTTCTTCGAGAACGGCGTTGAGAACGCGGTTGGCCTGCTCTTTGGTGAGGTCTGCTTTTTCAGCAATTGCAGCGGCGAGTTCTGGTTTACGCATTAGTGAAGCCCCTTTGACGGTTTTTTGTTGTTATGTCCGTGCTGTTCTCGTTGGAACAGCGCCCAAAGCGCCGCAGGTGCTCTACTCTGCGGCAGACGGGAGTGAGGATGGCACGCAGCGAAGAGCCGCGCCAGTCTCGACGCGACCTTTGTAAGGGCAAAAGAGGGGTGATTCCGACAGAACGACCGGTATTTACGCCAGCAGTGCCGGAAGCTCTTTGTTCAGGGCCAGTTTTTCCATCACCGCCGCGCCTGTCAGGGCATAACCCAGCAGTTTGCCGCTGGCATCGCGGCACAATACCTTGATGTCCGCGCCCTGCCCTTCGACTGTCCAGACGCCTTCCAAACCCCGTGGTGGCGGTGAAACCACCAGTGGGCAGACCGGCGTTTTAACGGTGATGGGCATCGGGCCATAACTCACCGCCGTCGGGTTTCCGGCGAGGGTCTGAGCCAGCGCTCTCGCACAGCTCATGAGGGGCATGACGTACAACAGATTCAGCCCATCGACTTCGGCGCAGTCGCCCAAGGCATAGATATTGGCGTGGGAGGTTTTCAGCTGACGATCGACCACCACCCCGCGATTGACCTGCACACCGGCCGCAGCCGCCAGGTCGATGCGCGGACGCAGACCAATAGCCGACACCACCACATCGCAAGGGATCACCTGGCCATCGGACAGATGCGCTTCCAGTCCATCAGCAACTCGCTGCAAGCGATTGAGCACCGGCCCCAAGTGGAAGCGTGCGCCCAGGCTTTCCAGCCCGGCCTGGACCGCAGCGGCTGCCGCCGGATGCAGCAGGGTCGGCATGACCTGCTCGCACGGTGCAACCAGTTGCACCTCGTAGCCGCCAAGGATCAGGTCGTTGGCGAACTCGCAACCAATCAGGCCGGCGCCCAGTAACAACACTCGACGCTTGCCGGCCGCCGCTGCGCGAAAGCGCGCGTAGTCTTCCAGGTCGTTGATCGGGAAAACGGCGTCAGCCGCATCGCCTTCGATCGGCACTCGCACGGTTTCCGCGCCCCAGGCGAGGATCAGGTCACGGTAAAACACCGCTTCCTCACCGATCCACAAGCGCTTGTGGCCAGGATCGATGCCGCTGATGCGCGTGTGAGTACGCACTTCGGCCTTCAATTGCTCGGCCATGGTGCCGGGTTCGGCCATGCTCAGGCCGTCGGCGTCTTTGTTTTTTCCGAATCCGGTGGAAAGCATCGGCTTGGAGTAGGAGCGTCCGTCATCGGCAGTAATCAGCAGCAGCGGGGTTTCGCCATCGAGTTTGCGAAACTCCCGGGCCAGGTTGTAGCCAGCCAGCCCGGTGCCGACGATCACGACAGGTGCGTTCATTCCTTACTCCTCTAAATGTCTTAGTTGATTTCGATCATTTCAAAATCCATCTTGCCCACGCCGCAGTCCGGGCACAGCCAGTCTTCCGGCACGTCCTGCCACAGGGTGCCCGGCGCAATGCCGTCATCCGGCCAGCCGTCGGCTTCGTTATAAATCAGGCCGCAGACCACACATTGCCACTTTTTCATTCACGTACATCCTCAAGATTCAGGCTTTTGCCGGCGCGAACGGTCAATGGTTGGAGCGCTGCCGTTCGGCTCAGGGGCGTTTTGTACTGATCGGGCCCGGCAGATGCAAGCCTGTTCGATGCAACGGCTGGCCGGATCAATCAAAATCGCCAGCTGACATGGTAAGCTCGCCGCCTCATTTGCTGCCAATAATGACTCACTGTGCCGCACTCAAAATCCCCCGCCGCGACCCCGCTTTGGCTCCCTCGAAGCCAACTGATGCCCCTCCCCGACACGTCTACCCTCGACTGGCTGTTCGACGAAGGCTCTTTGACCCGACGGCTGATCCGTCTGTCGAATGACGGCTTCAGCGTCACGCCACTCTTCGAAGGCTGGCAATCACTGCGCGCCGACGAATGTGCTGCGCTGGACCTGGCCGAAGGCAGCGAGGGCTGGGTGCGCGAGGTGTATCTGCGCGGCCACGGCGAAGCCTGGGTATTTGCGCGCAGCGTTGCGGCGCGTAGCGCGTTGCAGGGCGACGGTCTGCACATGGACGAATTGGGCAGCCGCTCCCTGGGCGAATTGCTGTTTTGCGATCAAGCGTTCCAGCGCCGCGCTATCGAGGTTTGTCACTATCCTCAGGAGTGGCTGCCGATGGAGTCCCGGGCACCTGAGCTGTGGGGCCGGCGTTCGCGTTTCGACCGCGGCGCCTTGAGCGTGCTGGTGGCCGAAATTTTCTTGCCGACCTTGTGGAACGCGACCCGCGCCCATCCGGAGAATTGCTGATGTACCAGAGCCTGCTCAAGTCCCTGAATCGCTTGAATCCACGGGCCTGGGATTTCATTCAGCTGACGCGCATGGACAAGCCGATCGGCATTTACCTGCTGCTGTGGCCGACGCTGTGGGCCTTGTGGATCGCTGGTAAAGGTTCACCGTCACTGGCCAACGTCGTGATTTTCGTCCTGGGCGTGGTGCTGACCCGCGCCGGCGGCTGCGTGATCAACGATTGGGCAGACCGCAAGGTCGACGGCCACGTGAAACGCACCGAACAGCGGCCATTGGTGAGCGGCAAGATAAGTTCCAAAGAAGCGCTGGTGTTCTTCGCACTGCTGATGGGCGTGAGTTTCCTGCTGGTGCTGTGCACCAATGCGGCAACGGTCTGGCTGTCGTTCGGTGGTTTGGCACTGGCCTTCACTTACCCGTTCATGAAGCGCTACACCTATTACCCGCAAGTGGTGCTGGGCGCGGCGTTCTCCTGGGGCATGCCAATGGCGTTCACTGCCGAAACCGGTGAACTCCCGGCGGCGGCGTGGTTGCTGTGGATCGCCAATCTGCTGTGGACGGTGGGCTACGACACCTACTACGCCATGACCGACCGCGACGACGACTTGAAGATCGGCGTGAAATCCACGGCGATTCTGTTTGGCGAGGCGGACCGGGTGATCATCCTGACCCTGCAAGGGTTGGCGCTGGGTTGCCTGCTGCTGGCCGGGTCAAAATTCGAGCTTGGCGGCTGGTTCCACCTCGGATTGCTGGCGGCGGCGGGTTGTTTTGCGTGGGAGTTCTGGTACACCCGTGGCAAGGACCGGATGCGTTGCTTCAAGGCGTTTCTGCACAACCACTGGGCCGGGTTGGCGATATTTGTCGGGATCGTGCTGGATTACGGGCTGCGTTGATGGGCACGCTTTTATGTAGCAGCTGGCGCAGCCGAACGCAGGCTTCGCCAGCTGCTACAGGTTTACATTTTCGGCCCGGAGTTGGTGATGACGTGCCAGACGTCCTTCATTTTGTCACCAGCCTTGTCTCCCGGTTTCGCGTCCTTCACGAAGTAGTACAGCGGTTTGCCCTTGTAGGCCCACTGCATCGTGCCGTCGTCACGCTTGACGATTGTCCAGTCACCTTCGGCCTTGGCACCCGCTTCCGCCTTGAACGGCGGCCAGTTATCCGCGCACTGGCCGGTGCACACAGACTTGCCACCCGTGTCTTTGTCGAAGGTGTACAGGGTCATGCCCTTGTGGTCCGCCATCACACCTTCTTTCATCATCACAGGCTCAGCCGCGAAGGCCATTGATGGCAACGCCAAGGCTGCGGTCAGCATCAGAGCCTTGAAGGATTGCGAGTATTGCTTCATGGAAACCTTCCTTTTGTGGTTGTCAGGATTCGGAATTAGAGCTTAGTTCAGGATCACGACAATCGCAGGGCGACTAAAATACTGTCACACGACTGCAATAATTCCGTTATCTAATGCGGCGCAAGACAGTTAAATGACAAGAGGATTAAAGGCATGGTTGGCAGGAGCATTCTGATCGTCGACGACGAAGCGCCCATTCGCGAAATGATCGCCGTTGCGTTGGAAATGGCCGGCTATGACTGCATGGAGGCTGAGAACTCGCAGCAGGCCCACGCCATCATTGTCGACCGCAAGCCGGACCTGATCCTGCTCGACTGGATGCTGCCCGGCACGTCCGGCATCGAGCTGGCCCGACGCCTCAAGCGCGATGAGCTGACCGGGGACATCCCGATCATCATGCTCACCGCCAAGGGCGAAGAGGACAACAAGATCCAGGGCCTGGAGGTCGGCGCTGACGACTACATCACCAAACCCTTTTCACCACGTGAGTTGGTTGCGCGCCTGAAGGCCGTGCTGCGCCGTGCCGGTCCAACCGATGGCGAGACGCCGATCGAAGTCGGCGGCCTGCTGCTGGACCCGATCAGCCACCGCGTGACCATCGACGGCAAGCCCGCCGAGATGGGCCCGACCGAATACCGTCTGCTGCAATTTTTCATGACCCACCAGGAACGTGCCTACACCCGCGGCCAGTTGCTGGATCAGGTCTGGGGCGGCAACGTTTATGTCGAAGAGCGCACCGTCGACGTGCACATCCGTCGCCTGCGCAAAGCCCTCGGCGATGCTTACGAAAATCTGGTACAAACCGTGCGCGGCACCGGTTACCGGTTTTCCACCAAGGCCTGACCCGGACCTTTCCCGCCCGACAAGCTGACAAGGACGCGCGTTCAAGTGAACCAAAACTGGCATGGCACCCTGATCCGCCACATGCTTTTGCTGGTGACCGGTTGTCTGGTGATCGGCCTGATTACCGGCTATTACGGCTGGAGCCTCGCCGCGGGCCTGGGCCTTTACCTGGCCTGGACCCTCAAGCAACTGCTGCGTCTGCACGAATGGCTGCGCCTGCACAAACCCGATGAAGCACCGCCCGATGGCTATGGCCTGTGGGGCGAAGTGTTCGACAGCATCTACCACCTGCAACGTCGCGACCAACGTGTGCGCGGGCGATTGCAAGCAGTGATCGACCGAGTCCAGGAATCCACCGCCGCGCTGAAAGACGCGGTGATCATGCTCGACAGCGACGGCAACCTCGAATGGTGGAACCGCGCCGCCGAAACCCTGCTCGGCCTCAAGACCCCGCAAGACAGCGGCCAACCGGTCACCAACCTCGTCCGCCATCCGCGCTTCAAGGAATACTTCGAGCAGGACAGCTACGCCGAGCCGCTGGAAATCCCGTCACCGATCAATGATCGCCTGCGCATTCAGCTGTACATCACCCGCTACGGCAACAACGAACACTTGATGCTGGTGCGCGACGTGACGCGTATCCATCAACTGGAACAGATGCGCAAAGACTTCATCGCCAACGTCTCCCATGAACTGCGTACGCCGCTGACGGTGATCTGTGGCTATCTGGAAACCCTGCTCGACAACGTCGAGGACGTGAACCCGCGCTGGTCCCGTGCCTTGCAGCAGATGCAGCAGCAAGGCGGACGCATGCAGACGTTGCTCAACGATTTGCTGCTGTTGGCCAAACTGGAAGCCACCGATTACCCGTCGGACAACCAGCCGGTGGCCATCGACGGCTTGCTGCAATCGATCAAGAGCGACGCTCAGCAACTGTCCGCCCAGCGCAATCAGAAGATCACGCTGGAAGCCGACCCGACGATTCTGCTCAAGGGCAGCGAAGCCGAGTTGCGCAGCGCGTTTTCCAATCTGGTGTTCAACGCGGTGAAATACACCCCGGCCGAAGGCAATATCCGTATTCGCTGGTGGGGTGATGAGCAAGGCGCACACCTGAGCGTGCAGGACTCTGGCATCGGCATCGACAGCAAACACTTGCCGCGCTTGACCGAACGCTTCTACCGCGTCGATTCCAGCCGCAACTCCAACACCGGCGGCACCGGGCTTGGGCTGGCGATCGTCAAACACGTGCTGCTGCGCCACCGCGCGCGGATGGAAATCAGCAGTGTGCCGGGCCATGGCAGCACCTTTACCTGCCATTTTGCGCCGGCCCAGGTCACCAAATCCCGGGTCATCAGCGCCACCGACTGATACCGGCCGGCACGCGCCACTAGTCAATCACTTGGTCAGCCGCTACATTGGCTGACTTGCGCCTGCCCTTCAGGCGCACTTTTTTCTTTCCTTTCGAATACACGGAACCCGCAAAACTCCATCATGGACCCTTCCCCTGGCTTGACCCTCGCGACACTCTTCGCCGATTTCGGCATGATTCTTTTTGCTCTGATCCTGGTTTTGCTCAACGGTTTTTTCGTTGCGGCGGAATTTGCCATGGTCAAATTGCGCTCGACCCGGGTCGAAGCCATCGCTGAAAAAAACGGCTGGCGCGGACACATCCTGCGCACCGTTCACAGTCAGCTCGATGCTTATCTGTCGGCGTGCCAATTGGGTATCACGCTTGCGTCCCTTGGTCTTGGCTGGGTCGGTGAACCGGCGTTCGCGCACATCCTCGAACCGCTGCTTGAAGCCGTCGGCGTGCAGTCGGCCGAAGTGATCAAAGGCGTGTCGTTCTTCGCCGCATTCTTCGTCATCTCGTACCTGCACATCGTGGTCGGTGAGCTGGCCCCAAAATCCTGGGCCATCCGCAAACCCGAACTGCTGTCGCTCTGGACCGCCGTGCCGCTGTACCTGTTTTACTGGGCGATGTATCCGGCGATTTACCTGCTCAACGCCAGCGCCAACACGATCCTGCGGATCGCCGGCCAAGGCGAACCCGGCCCTCATCACGAGCACCATTACAGCCGTGAAGAACTGAAACTGATCCTGCACTCCAGCCGTGGCCAGGACCCGAGCGATCAAGGCATGCGCGTTTTGGCCTCGGCGGTTGAAATGGGCGAGCTGGAAGTGGTCGACTGGGCCAATTCCCGGGAAGACCTGGTGACCCTGGAATTCAACGCACCGCTGAAGGAAATCCTGGCGATGTTCCGTCGCCACAAATTCAGCCGTTATCCGGTGTACGACAGCGATCGTCAGGAGTTCGTCGGCCTGCTGCACATCAAGGATTTGCTGCTGGAACTGGCGGCTTTGGACCACATTCCCGAGTCGTTCAACCTCGCCGAACTGACCCGGCCGCTGGAGCGGGTTTCGCGCCATCTGCCGCTGTCGCAGTTGTTGGAACAGTTCCGCAAAGGCGGCTCGCACTTCGCCCTGGTCGAAGAAGCCGATGGCAACATCATCGGCTACCTGACCATGGAAGATGTGTTGGAAGTACTGGTCGGCGACATTCAGGACGAACACCGCAAGGCTGAGCGCGGGATCCTGGCGTACCAGCCGGGCAAGCTGCTGGTACGCGGCGACACGCCGCTGTTCAAGGTCGAGCGCCTGCTGGGCATCGATCTGGACCACATCGAAGCCGAGACCCTCGCCGGGTTGGTCTACGAAACCCTGAAACGGGTGCCGGAAGAGGAAGAAGTGCTGGAAGTCGAAGGCTTGCGGATCATCATCAAGAAGATGAAAGGGCCGAAGATCATTCTGGCCAAGGTGTTGATGCTGGATTGATCAGGAGCTGGCGGGCTTTTGTGGAGAGGGGATTTATCTGTGGCGAGGGGATTCATCCCCGTTGGGTCGCGAAGCGACCCCGCTTTAACCAGCAGCTTTGGGACGGCTTCGCCGTCCAACGGGGATAAATCCCCTCGCCACAATTAATCGCCATCACCTTCACTGTTTGCCGAGCGCAAAGTTCGGCAGGCTGCCCACCGGTTGATTGAACTGGTACGGAATCGACACCAGCCCCAACCCGGTATTGCGCTGCACCACGAAATGCAGGTGCGGCCCGCTGCTGTTGCCGGTATTGCCCGACAAGGCCAGCGCACTCCCCACCGACACCCGTTGCCCCTCGCGAACGCTCACCGAACCTTGTTTGAGGTGCAGATACACGCCCATCGTCCCGTCATCGTGCAGCACCCGCACGAAGTTGCCCGATGGGTCTGTACCGCGCCCGGTCTGGGCATTCTCGGTTTTCACCACCACCCCGCCTCGCGCCGCGATGATCGGCGTGCCTTCGGGCATGGCGATGTCCATGGCGTAGCGGTTCTTGGGACCGAAGTGGCTGTATTGACCGTTGGCCCCCTGACTCAGCCGAAACGGTCCGCCACGCCACGGCAGCGGGTATCGATAGGCCATGGCGGCCCCTGAGGGGTCGCCCAGGGAGTATTCAAATTTTGGGGTATACGCGAGCGGCCTTTCGGGCTGCGTGGCCGTGAGCAGCGCCAGACGAATACTGCTGCGTGCCGGCATCACCCGGCGAATCGGTCGGCTCGGCGCACCACTGACGTTCTTCAGCCCGCCGAAGCTCAACTCGATTTCTACCGGCGCATACAGGTCATTGCGCACGTAAACGCTGTCCACGCCCTTCTTCTTCGTGATGACGACGTACACCTGGCGCTCAAGATTCTCGACCATGCGATCACGAAAAACGAACACCTTGGAGCCTGTCGTGGGGCGGTCGCTGTAGGAGACCACGCCATTGGCGTCGGTGGACTTGTAGATGGTCATGGCCATGGCCGCGGTGGACGCCATGAACAGACCACAGAAAAACAGCAGGCGCGCGAGCATGGGCAGGATTCTGTCGAGTAAGGCCTGGGTAGGAGCCTAGCAGCTGCAATGGACCCGGGTAGTCGGCAGATGTTTCAAAATGGGCCGTTCAGCGGATGTGCGGTGACTCTGATGGCCCCTTCGCGAGCAGGTCGGATCGCCGCACCGTCGCTCCCACATTGGAATGCATTTCAAATGTGGGAGCGAGCCTGCTCGCGAAGGCGGCCTGTCAGGCGATGAAGATTACGCGCCTGGAACGAAATGCTTCTGCGCCGTACCACGTGCTATCAATCGGGAGATGTAATCGAGCTTCTGCGCATCCTGGTCGACGAAGCGGAAGGTCAGTTGCAACCAGTCGCTGTCGGGCTTCGGCTCGTGGGCGACGATGGCGTGCAGGTAGCCGTTCAGACGGGCGGTTTCGGCGTTATCGCCCTGCTCCAGGTCGAGCACGGCGCTGTCGAGAACTTGCGGCAGAGTGTCGGTGCGCTTCACTACCAGCAAGGCTTCCTTGAGACTCAAGGCCTTGATCACACATTGCTGAATGCCGTTCGGCAGGCGCAATTGGCCCTGGCCACGACCGCCCGTTGGCGCTGCGGAGGACGCTGGAGGCTTGATCGGTGGGCTGTTGAGCAGACCGCGAGACGGAGCAGCCGCCGGGGCCGGGGCGGCGGCGACAGGTTTGGCGAACGGGTTGACCGGCGCCGCGGCGGGTGCGACCACGGCAGCCTTGCCGCCGGTCAATGCGCTCAGGGAGTCGTTGCCGAACGCCGAGTTCATTTTGGTCGGGGCGCTGTTCATCAAAGTGTCGAGCTTGCCGACCTTGTTCAGGGCCTGCTTGACCTTGGTCAGCAACTGCTCGTTGGTGAATGGCTTGCTGACGTAGCCGGAAACGCCGGCCTGGATCGCCTGGACGACGTTCTCTTTATCGCCCCGGCTGGTCACCATCACGAACGGCATGGTCTTGAGGTTGTCCTGCTCGCGGCACCAGGTCAGCAATTCCAGGCCGGACATTTCCGGCATTTCCCAGTCGCACAGGACCAGGTCGAACGCTTCCCGTGCCAGCAAGGCCTGAGCCTTTTTGCCGTTGACCGCGTCTTCGATCCGAATCCCCGGGAAGTAGTTGCGCAAGCACTTCTTCACCAGGTCACGAATGAACGACGCGTCGTCCACGACCAACACACTGACCTTACTCATCCATCACCCCTTTAAAAAATCCCGGCAAGCATACCGCTTTGCTGATGGCACATTGCCAAAAACCTTCAGTCACGCCGGGACTTTTCGTTCGCGGGTGCTGCTTTCGAATTCATCAACCACAAACAAAAACGCCCGGCCAAAAGGCCGGGCGCTTTTCTCAGGCAATCTTACTTATCGTCAGCTTTGCCCGGAACATTAGCGGTTTCGCCACTTGTGCCTTCAACTTCTTCTTTCATGCGTTTGAGGCCCAGGTGCCGCACGTCGGTGCCGCGCACCAGGTAAATCACCAGCTCCGAGATATTGCGCGCGTGGTCGCCGATCCGTTCCAGCGAACGCAGCACCCAAATGATGCTCAAGACACGCGAGATAGAGCGCGGGTCTTCCATCATGTAGGTGGCGAGCTCGCGCAACGCGGTTTTGTATTCGCGGTCGATGATCTTGTCGTACTGGGCCACCGACAACGCCAGGTCGGCGTCGAAGCGGGCAAAGGCGTCCAGCGCATCGCGAACCATGTTGCGCACCTGGTCGCCGATGTGGCGAACCTCGACGTAACCTCGCGGAGCTTCGCCTTCTTCACACAACTGGATGGCGCGACGGGCGATCTTGGTCGCTTCGTCACCGATGCGCTCCAGGTCGATCACCGACTTGGAGATGCTGATGATCAAACGCAAGTCCGACGCTGCCGGCTGACGACGGGCCAAAATGCGCAGGCATTCTTCGTCGATGTTGCGTTCCATCTGGTTGATCTGGTCGTCGATCTCGCGAACCTGCTGGGCCAGGCCAGAATCGGCCTCGATCAGCGCGGTCACCGCGTCGTTGACCTGCTTTTCCACCAGCCCGCCCATGGCCAGGAGGTGGCTGCGCACTTCCTCGAGCTCAGCGTTGAACTGCGCGGAGATGTGATGGGTAAGGCCTTCTTTGCTAATCATGTTGGCGTCCTTGGAGCGTCCGGTAAGGTGCGGTGGACCGCAGCGTCAGTTCAGTGAGCAACAACAGCTTCCTAGCCGTAGCGACCCGTGATGTAGTCTTCGGTCTGCTTCTTCGCCGGATTGGTGAACAGGGTGTCGGTGTCGCCGAATTCCACCAGTTTGCCCATGTACATGAACGCCGTGTAGTCGGAAACCCGCGCGGCCTGTTGCATGTTGTGGGTCACGATGACGATGGTGAACTTGGATTTCAGTTCGTAGATCAGCTCTTCGACTTTCAGCGTGGAGATCGGGTCGAGTGCCGAGCACGGTTCATCGAGCAGCAGCACCTCCGGCTCCACGGCGATGGTGCGGGCGATCACCAGACGTTGCTGCTGACCACCGGACAGGCCAAGTGCCGACTCGTGCAGACGGTCTTTGACTTCGTCCCACAGCGCTGCGCCTTTCAACGCCCACTCGACGGCTTCGTCGAGGATGCGCTTCTTGTTGATGCCCTGGATGCGCAAGCCGTAGACCACGTTTTCGTAGATGGTTTTCGGGAACGGGTTCGGCTTCTGGAACACCATGCCGACGCGACGACGCAGCTCGGCCACGTCTTCGCCCTTACGGTAGATGTTGTTGCCGTAGAGGTTGATTTCGCCTTCTACGCGGCAGCCGTCGACCAAGTCATTCATGCGGTTGAAGGTGCGCAGCAGCGTGGACTTGCCGCAGCCGGACGGGCCGATGAAGGCGGTCACGCGCTGTTTCGGGATGTTCAGGCTGACGTCGTACAGCGCTTGTTTGTCGCCGTAGAACAGGTTCAGGCCCGGCACTTCGATGGCCACGGTTTCCTGTTCAAGACTCAGGCTCTGTTTGTCGCGGCCCAGGGCAGACATGTTAATGCCGTGGGTATGTGCTTCGTGCTGCATGGGAGGCTCCCTGTGCTAACAAATTCGGTTCGGTTTTTGTGGGAGCCAGCCTGCTGGCGATCAGCCGGGGTCGCGCTCGACCAACGCGGTCAATCTGTAAACCGCGGTGATGCCATCGCCAGCAGGCTGGCTCCCACATAAGAAATCAGCTATCCAGCGCTTTGTATTTTTCGCGCAGGTGGTTACGGATATAGACGGCCGACAGGTTAAGTGTGGCGATCACCAGCACCAGCAGCAGCGCCGTGGCGTACACCAGCGGCCGTGCGGCCTCGACGTTCGGGCTCTGGAAGCCGACGTCATAGATGTGGAAGCCCAAGTGCATGATCTTCTGGTCCAGGTGAAGGTACGGGTAGTTGCCGTCCAGTGGCAGCGACGGCGCCAGTTTCACCACACCCACCAGCATCAGCGGCGCCACTTCACCGGCGGCGCGAGCCACGGCGAGGATCATGCCGGTCATCATGGCCGGGCTGGCCATCGGCAGCACGATCTTCCACAAGGTTTCAGCCTTGGTCGCTCCGAGGGCCAACGAGCCTTCACGCACGGTGCGAGGAATCCGCGCCAAGCCTTCTTCGGTGGCCACAATCACCACCGGTACCGCCAGCAATGCCAGGGTCAGCGAGGCCCAGAGCAGACCCGGTGTACCGAAGGTCGGCGCCGGCAGTGCTTCAGGGAAGAACAACCGGTCAACCGAACCGCCGAGTACATAGACGAAGAAGCCCAGACCGAACACGCCGTAAACAATCGCCGGAACGCCCGCCAGGTTGTTCACCGCGATGCGGATAATACGAGTCAGCACGTTCTGCTTGGCATATTCGCGCAGGTAAACCGCTGCCAATACGCCGAACGGTGTAACGATCATCGCCATGATCAACGTCATCATCACGGTGCCGAAAATCGCCGGGAAGATCCCGCCTTCGGTGTTCGCTTCACGCGGGTCGTCGCTGAGGAATTCCCAGACCTTGCTGAAGTAGAAACCGATCTTGGTCATCGTGCCCATGGCGTTCGGCTGGTAGGCGTGAACCACTTTGCCGATGTCGATCACGATCTCTTTGCCGTTCGCATCGCGGGCCGTCAGGCTGTCGCGGTTGAACTGGGCATGCAGGTCGGCAAGACGTGCCTCGATGTCCTGATAACGTGCGTTCAGCTCGGCGCGCTCGGACTCCATGTCCGCTTGTGCGGTGGCGTCGAGGGTGCCGGCCAGTTCCAGTTTGCGACCGTGCAGACGGATGCGTTCGAGACCGGAGTTGATCGCGCCGATGTCGACTTTTTCCAGGGTCTTGAGCTGTGCCGCGAGCTGGTTGACGCGAGCCACACGGGCCTGCAACTCAGGCCAAGCGGCCTCGCCTTCAGCGATGACCTTGCCGTCCTGTTTGACGTTGACCAGGTAACCGTAGAAATTGCCCCACTCGCGACGCTCGATAGCCATCAGCTCAGGTGGAGTTTTCTGGTTGGTCAGCCACTCGCCGACGATCCAGGTGAAGTCGTTGCCGTTCAAGTCACGGTTGCCGACCTTGATCAGCTCGCGGGTCATGAACTCCGGGCCCTGATCGGGCACCGGCAGGCCAGCACTTTTCAGGCGCTCGCGCGGCACTTCTTCTTTCTGCACCACTTCGCCGATGACGAGGTGGTTGGCCTGGCCCGGCACGTCGTAGCTGGCGTGGATCAGATCCGCCGGCCAGAAGTGACCCAGACCGCGCACGGCAATCACCGCCAGCAGGCCAATGGTCATGATGACCGCGATGGACACCGCGCCACCGCTGATCCAGACGCCGGGGGCGCCGCTCTTGAACCATCCATTCAGGGAGTTCTGTTTCACAGACTTCTACCTTTCTTAAAGCGACGAGTATTTCTTGCGCAGACGCTGACGAATCAGTTCCGCGAGGGTGTTCATGACGAAGGTGAACAACAGCAGCACCAGCGCCGAGAGGAACAGCACGCGGTAGTGGCTGCCGCCGACTTCCGATTCGGGCATTTCCACCGCGACGTTGGCCGCCAGGGTGCGCAGGCCTTCGAACAGGTTCATTTCCATGACCGGGGTGTTACCGGTGGCCATCAGCACGATCATGGTTTCACCGACCGCACGGCCCATGCCGATCATCAGCGCCGAGAAGATGCCCGGGCTGGCGGTGAGGATCACCACGCGGGTCATGGTCTGCCACGGCGTGGCACCGAGGGCCAGGGAACCGAGGGTCAAACCGCGAGGCACACTGAACACGGCGTCTTCGGCGATGGAGTAGATGTTCGGGATCACCGCGAAGCCCATGGCCAGACCGACCACCAGTGCGTTGCGCTGGTCGTAGGTGATGCCCAGGTCGTGGGAGATCCACATGCGCATGTCGCCACCGAAGAACCAGGTTTCCATGTACGGGCTCATGTACAGCGAGAGCCAGCCCACGAACAGGATCACCGGAATCAGAATCGCGCTTTCCCAGCCGTCCGGCACTTTCAGGCGGATGGACTCAGGCAAACGACTGAAGACGAAACCGGCCACCAGAATGCCGATCGGCAAGAGCATCAGCAGGCTGAAGATGCCCGGCAAGTGACCTTCCACATACGGTGCGAGGAACAGGCCGGCGAAGAAGCCGAGGATCACCGTCGGCATCGCTTCCATCAGCTCGATCACCGGTTTGACCTTGCGGCGCAAGCTCGGGGCCATGAAGTACGCGGTGTAGATCGCGGCAGCGACGGCCAGCGGCGCGGCCAGCAACATGGCGTAGAACGCGGCCTTCAAGGTACCGAAGGTCAGCGGAGACAAGCTCATCTTCGGTTCGAAGTCAGTGTTGGCAGCGGTCGATTGCCAGACGTATTTAGGTTCGTCGTAGTTCTCGTACCAGACCTTGCTCCACAACGCGCTCCACGAAACTTCCGGGTGCGGATTGTCCAGCAGCAACGGCTGCACCTTACCGTTGGCCTCGACGATGATGCGGTTGGCACGCGGCGACATGCCGAAAATGCCCTGGCCTTCCACCACCTGATCGACCAGCAACGTGCGGTGAGCGGTACTGTGGAAGACGCCAAGCTTGCCGGATGCGTCGAGGGCTACGAAGCCTTTGCGACGCTCTTCAGCACTGATTTCAACAATCGGCGTGGTGCCCATCTGGAAGGTACGAATCTGCTTCAGACGCAGTTCGCCGTCCGGGTCGCGAGCCATGAACCACTGGGCCAGACCACCTTTGGAGTCACCGAGGATCAGCGAGATACCGCCCACCAACTGGGTGCTGGCGGTAATTTCGGCATCGCCGTTTTCGAGCAGTTTGTAGCGACCGTTGAGGCTCTTGTCGCGCAGGCTGAACACGTCGGCCTGAGCACGACCGTTAATCACGTACAGCCACTGCTGACGCGGGTCGACGAAGATGTTCTTCACCGGCTCGTTCATCTGCGGCAGATCGATACGCTTTTGCTCATTGGTGACTTCGCCGGTCATCATGTTTTCTTCGCTGGTCAGCGACAAAACATTGAGTTGCGAACCGGTGGAACCGACCAGCATCAGCGTCGTATCGGTCGCGTTGAGGCTGACGTGCTCCAGGGCTCCGCCCGCCTCGTTCAACGCAATCGGCGTTTCGCCATAGGGGTATTCAATGGCCGGCGAGATGGTTTTCTTGCCGTCCGGGTAGCTGACTTTATAAGTGTGACGGAATACCAGCGCCTGGCCGTTGGACAAGCCCACCGCCACCAATGGATGGCCTGGTTGGTCTTCGCCGATGGAGGTCACTGTAGTGCCGGCCGGAATCGACAGATCGACACGCTTGAGTTCAGCGCCACTGTCGATATCGAAGAACAACGCCTGGCCCTTGTCGGAAACCCGCATGGCGACCTGGTTCTGTTCTTCCAGGGAGATCATCAACGGCTTGCCGGCGTCTTGCATCCAGGCGGGCGTGATGGCGTCCTTGGCGGTCAGGTCGGCGCCCTGAAACAGGGGCGCGACAACGTAAGCGAGGAAGAAAAAGATCAGCGTGATCGCGCCGAGAACGGCGAGGCCGCCCACGAGGACGTACCAACGGGTCAGGCGATCTTTGAGCGCGCGGATGCGGCGCTTGCGTTGCAACTCAGGCGTATTGAAGTCAATTCGCTTGGGGGGATTTGTAGTCATGGTGGAATTGGCCAGATCATTCATTCGCACACCCTAGCGATCCTGTATGACAGAAAGATGACAATGCAGTGACGCAACAAATCCGCCGCCCGTGGGAACTGGCAGCGGAGTGGAAATTGGGGGGCGTAGGAGCTGCCGAGGGAACCGAGGCTGCGATCTTTTGATCTTGCGGTTAGGGGCCAGATCAAAAGATCGCAGCCTCGTTTCACTCGACAGCTCCTACAGAGTCAGGGTTTATCCCGGACTCAGGGTTTTACTTTTTTGCGACTTCAGCGCCGCCTTCCGCCAGACCCAGGTCAGCCAGTGCTTTTGCAGCAACCTTGGCCGGCAGGGGGATGTAGCCGTCTTTCACGACAACTTCCTGGCCCTGTTTGGACAGAACCAGTTTCACGAACTCGGCTTCCAGCGGGGCCAGAGGCTTGTTCGGGGCTTTGTTGACGTAAACGTAGAGGAAACGCGACAGCGGGTACTTGCCGTTCAGGGCGTTTTCTTCGGTGTCTTCGATGAAGTCAGTGCTGCCTTTCTTGGCCAGGGCCACAGTCTTCACGCTAGCGGTCTTGTAGCCGATGCCCGAGTAACCGATGCCGTTCAGCGAGGAGCTGATCGACTGCACGACCGAAGCCGAACCTGGTTGCTCGTTGACGTTTGGCTTGTAGTCGCCTTTGCACAGGGCTTCTTCTTTGAAGTAGCCGTAGGTGCCGGATACCGAGTTACGACCGAACAGCTGAACCGGCTTGTTGGCCAGGTCGCCGGTCACACCCAGGTCGCCCCAGGTTTTCACGTCGGCTTTAGCGCCACACAGACGAGTCGAGGAGAAGATCGCGTCGACTTGTTCCATGGTCAGGTGCTGGATCGGGTTGTCTTTGTGAACGAAGACAGCCAGGGCGTCCACGGCAACCGGGATTGCGGTTGGCTTGTAGCCGTACTTCTGCTCAAAGGCAGCCAGTTCGGTGTCCTTCATCTTGCGGCTCATCGGGCCCAGGTTAGAGGTGCCTTCAGTCAGCGCAGGTGGCGCAGTGGCGGAGCCAGCGGCCTGAATCTGGATGTTTACGTTCGGGTATTCTTTTTTGTAGTTCTCAGCCCACAGGGTCATGAGGTTGGCCAGGGTATCGGAGCCGACGCTGGACAGGTTGCCCGACACACCAGTGGTTTTGGTGTAGCTCGGGATAGCAGGGTCAACAGCGGCAACCGCGTTGGCAGTCGCAACGCCAGCAGCGACAAAAGTCATTGCCGCCATCAAACGCTTCAGTTTCATGCCTTACTCCTAGCAGATAGGTGTGTTAAGTCGGGGCCAAGTATCAGCAGGCCGTGTGAACACTCTATGGCTGAAATATGACAATTGGATGAAAGGCCAGCATTCGGCTTTTTTGCAGGATATTTCGAGTCGCCTTCATCGCGAGCAAGCTCGCTCCCACAGGGATTCTGCGGCGAACACAGAACCAATGTGGGAGCGAGCTTGCTCGCGATGGGGCCCGTACAGGCGATGAAAAGGTCGGCTTAGCGGCCCTTCTTCCAGAGATAAGCACCCACCAGGACCCCGACACCGCAAATGATCGCCACGTAGTAGGCAGGCCCCATCGGGCTTTCCTTGAGCAGCAGGGTGACAACCATCGGGGTCAGGCCGCCGAAGATGGCGTAGGCCAGGTTGTAGGAGAACGACAGCCCACTGAAGCGCACCACCGCCGGGAAGGCTTTGACCATCACGTAGGGCACGGCGCCGATGGTGCCGACCAGCAGGCCGGTCACGGCGTACATCGGGAACAGCCAGTCCGGGTGGTTGAACAGGCTGTGGTAGAAGGTCCACGAACTGATCAGCAACGCAGCACTGCCGAACACGAAGACACGACCCGCGCCGAAGCGGTCAGCCAAAGCACCGGACGCCACGCAGCCCAGGCTCAGAAACACGATCGCCAGGCTGTTGGCCTGCAACGCGGTGGTTGGCGAGAAGTGGTAGACGGTCTGCAGCACGGTCGGGGTCATCAGGATGACCACGATGATGCCGGCGGACAGCAGCCAAGTCAGCAGCATGGAAATCAGGATCGCCCCGCGATGGTCGCGCAACACCGCGCGCAACGGCACTTCTTCAGCCAGGGCCTTGCGCAGTTGCAGCTCGGCGAATACCGGGGTCTCGTGCAGCCAGCGGCGCAGGTAAACCGAGAACAGGCCGAACACGCCACCCAGCAGGAACGGGATCCGCCAGGCGTAATCCGAAACTTCGACCGGGGTGTAAATGCTGTTGATCGCGGTGGCGACCAGCGAGCCCAGCAGGATACCGGCCGTCAGGCCGCAGGTCAGGGTGCCGCAGGCGTAGCCGATGTGCCGTTGCGGCACGTGTTCGGAAACGAATACCCATGCGCCCGGCACTTCACCGCCAATCGCCGCGCCCTGAATCACCCGCATCAGCAGCAACAGGATCGGCGCCCACATGCCGATCTGCGCATAAGTCGGCAGCAAACCCATGATCAGGGTCGGCACCGCCATCATGAAAATGCTCAGGGTGAACATCTTTTTGCGTCCCAGCAGGTCGCCGAAGTGCGCCATGACGATGCCGCCCAGCGGCCGTGCCAGGTAGCCGGCGGCAAAGATCCCGAAGGTCTGCATCAAGCGCAGCCACTCGGGCATGTCGGCCGGAAAGAACAGCTTGCCGACCACCGTGGCGAAGAACACGAAGATGATGAAGTCGTAAAACTCCAGCGCACCGCCCAGGGCAGACAGCGATAACGTCTTGTAGTCGTTGCGAGTCAGCGGACGTGCGGACTGGGTTGGCTGCGCGATGCTCGAAGGCGCTGTGGTCATGGCAAGGCTTCTCTTATAGTCGGATCTGCAACCCCAACAACGCTGGCGGAGGCTTGGGCAGGTCCGGCACGATAACAAATTGTTCGAAAAAGCACATAGAGGTGCGTAATTGACGGTCGAAATGAGAACCGGACGGTCGTCTCGGAGTCTACCGATCGATATACTCGCAATCCTGCATCTGCTTGTAAGGGGTTGCTGTGCGAAAACGTCGTTGGCACCCGCCAGCCGATTTCGCAGAGTTTCCCTTTAGGCGCCTTACGAAAAACGTGACGAACGTAGTATGTTCGGGGCTGAATCGTTTTTCCAAGACGGCTATTCACCCGCTACACCTATGAAGAGTCACGGGTCAGAGGCACCCCCGGCATGATAGAGCTCGAACAAGAAGATCCAATCCCGCAAGGCGACCTTGCCCTGCAAATTACCGCGCTCCCTCGCGAAACCAACGGCTTTGGCGATATTTTCGGCGGTTGGCTGGTGTCGCAGATGGATTTGGCCGGCACCGCAATGGCCAGCAAAGTCGCGGGTGGCCGCGTGGCTACGGTTGCGATCGACCGCATGGCATTTCTGGTTCCGGTAGCGGTGGGCGCTCAGCTCTCCTTCTATACCCAGGCGCTGGAAATTGGTCGCAGCTCGATTCAGATGATGGTCGAAGTCTGGAGTGACGATCCGCTGTCCAGCGAATGGCGTAAAGTGACTGAAGCCGTGTTTGTGTTCGTTGCCATCGACGGCAGCGGTCGCACCCGTTCGGTTCCGCCTAGAGCTCGTTAAACACTGCGACCTTTCTGCGGTCCATTGCAGTCATTGTCCCTGATCGAGAGTTGCCCCATGAGCACGCCCAACGTTGAAGCCGTGAAACTGGATGAACTGAACTGCTGGCGCATCCGCCACGGTCAGGCCGAACTGCTGGTTGCCCAGCAGGGCGCGCACATCCTCAGTTATCAAGTGGCCGGGCAACCGCCGCTGATCTGGCTCAACGACGAGGCAGTGTTCAAGACTGGCAAGAGCATCCGCGCCGGGGTACCGGTGTGCTGGCCGTGGTTCGGCAATCTGCCGCGCAACCCGCAGAGCGTTCAGGCGATGCGCGTCAGCAACGAAGCGCCGACCGCCCACGGGCTGGTAAGGGCGATGGACTGGGAACTGGGCGGCATTGAAACCGAGGGTGAAAGCCTGAAGGTGGAGTTTGTTCTGCCTTACCCTGAAGGCGGCTTGCCAGGCTGGCCGCATCAAGTGGATTTGAAGCTGAGCATTCGTCTGGATGAGCAACTGCATATCAGCCTGACCAGCCATAACCAGGGCGCTGACAAAGTCACCATCAGCCAGGCGCTGCACAGCTATTTCGCCGTCAGTGATGTGCGCAATGTGCATGTCGACGGGGTGGATGGCTTGAGCTATATCGAGACGCTGGATGACTGGAAAACCAAGACCCAGAGCGGCGATTTGCATTTTACTGGCGAGACCGACCGCATCTACCTCAATACCCCGGCGAAGCTGAGCATTGTCGATCCGGCCTGGGAACGGCGCATCGAGCTGACCAGCAGCGGTTCGCGCTCAGCGGTGATCTGGAACCCGTGGATTGATCGTGCCGCAGCGTTCAGCGACATGGCCGACGATGGCTGGCAGAAGATGCTGTGCATCGAGACGGCGAATGTGATGGATGATGTGGTGTCGCTGGCGCCGGGTGCTAGTCATACCCTCGGCGTGAGCATCGCCAGCAAACCGCTGTAACACCGCAAAACCAATGTGGGAGCGAGCCTGCTCGCGATGGGGCCATAACGTCCAACATCAATGTTGACTGTTAAACCGCCATCGCGAGCAGGCTCGCTCCCACATTTGGATCACCTACAAATCTGACTCTTGCACCACCCGCACCTTCGCCGCATCCAGCGCATACGCTGCGTCAGCCAGGTCGTTGTTGACCTTCTCGATCTTCAGCGTGCCGGTCACCCACAGCGGTGTATAGATGTCATTCAGCTTCAAACCTTTCGGATAACGCACCAGCACCAGTTGATTAGGTGGCGGCGGCGGCACGTGGATGCAGGCGCCCGGATACGGCACGAGAAAGAACAGCGTGCTGCGGCCCTTGGCGTCGGATTCCAGCGGCACCGGATAACCACCGATGCGGATGTTCTTGTCGTTCATCGACGACACGGTTTTGGTCGAATACATCACCGCCGGCAAACCCTTGCTCTGCTTCATGCCACCCTTTTCGGTAAAGGTGCCATTGGCTTCGGGGGAGTTGTGGTCGATTTCAGGCATGGCCTCGAGGGCTTTCTGGTCCGACTTGGGCATCAGTTCGAGCCAGTCGGTCTCCGGCAGTTCGCCAGCGTGGGCAAGGCCCGTGCCCAGTAATAGGAAAGTCAGCAAAAGACGGCGCATGGAGGTGCTCGGTTAAGAATAGGACTATGCAACGCCGAGCATTCTAGCCCTCCCCGGCTGCGCAGCAGAGAGGGCTTTGTCGCTTAAATCAGTTCTTTTTGATCAAGCCGTAGATCACCAGCAAGATCACGGCGCCCACCAGCGCACCAAGGAAGCCTGCGCCTTGGCCGGCCTGATAGAAGCCCAGAGCCTGGCCGCCATAAGTGGCCGCCAGCGAACCGCCGATACCGAGCAGGATGGTCATGATCCAGCCCATGCTGTCATCGCCCGGTTTCAGGAACCGAGCCAGCAGGCCGACGATCAAGCCGATAAAGATGGTTCCGATAATTCCCATGGCATTTCCCTCTGATTGAATGGCAATGCCCAAAGCCTAGTCAGACTTTGGCATCCTGCCATGAGAGAACGGCGGGCCCTGAATGGTTCCGCCGCTGCCACATGAAACTATTCGGCGATGAGCGCTTCGACCTTGAGGATCTGTGCCGCCAGCGTCTCGCGGTCCGCACAACGCAGGTTGGCGTGACCGACCTTGCGACCGACCTTGAACGCCTTGCCATAGTGATGCAGATGGCAATCGGCAATGGCCAGGACTTTTTCGGTCTCCGGCACTTTACCGATGAAGTTGAGCATCGCACTCTCGCCGACCTTGGCCGTCGAACCCAGCGGCAGACCGGCAACGGCCCGCAGGTGGTTTTCGAACTGGCTGCACTCGGCACCTTCAGTGGTCCAGTGACCTGAGTTGTGCACGCGCGGAGCAATCTCGTTTGCCTTGAGGCCACCGTCGACTTCAAAGAACTCGAACGCCATCACGCCGACGTAATTCAGCTGCTTGAGCACACGGCTGGAATAGTCTTCCGCCAAGGCTTGCAGCGGGTGATCGGTGCTGGCCACGGACAGTTTAAGAATGCCGCTGTCGTGAGTGTTGTGAACCAGCGGATAGAACTTCGTTTCGCCATCGCGAGCGCGCACGGCGATCAACGAGACTTCACCGGTAAACGGCACGAAGCCTTCCAGCAGGCAGGCCACGCTGCCCAGTTCGGCGAACGTGCCGACCACGTCTTCAGGCTTGCGCAGGACCTTCTGGCCCTTACCGTCGTAACCCAGGGTGCGGGTTTTCAGCACGGCCGGCAGACCGATGGAAGCCACGGCAGCGTCCAGATCGGCTTGCGATTGAATGTCGGCAAACGCCGGGGTGGGAATCCCCAGGTCCTTGAACATGCTCTTCTCGAACCAGCGATCACGGGCGATGCGCAGGGCTTCGGCGCTCGGGTAGACCGGGACGAATTGCGACAGGAAGGCCACGGTTTCGGCCGGGACGCTTTCGAACTCGAACGTCACCAGATCGACTTCATCGGCCAGCTGACGCAGGTGATCCTGATCGCCGTAATCGGCCCGCAGGTGCTCGCCCAACGCGGCTGCGCAAGCATCCGGCGCGGGGTCCAGGAAAGCGAAGTTCATGCCCAGCGGAGTGCCCGCCAGCGCCAACATGCGACCCAACTGGCCGCCACCGATTACACCGATCTTCATCGTCAACAACCTCAGGCGATGCGTGGGTCTGGATTTTCCAGGACGCTGTCTGTCTGCTCAGCGCGGAATTTTTTCAGCACCGCGTGGAACTGCGGGTGCTTGGCGCCGAGGATGCTCGCCGAGAGCAGCGCTGCGTTGATCGCGCCGGCCTTGCCGATGGCCAGGGTGGCGACCGGAATGCCCGCGGGCATCTGCACGATAGACAGCAGCGAATCGACGCCCGAGAGCATCGACGACTGCACCGGCACGCCCAGCACCGGCAGGTGGGTCTTGGCCGCACACATGCCTGGCAAGTGGGCCGCGCCGCCGGCACCGGCGATGATCACCTCGATGCCACGCGCCTCGGCCTCTTCGGCGTACTGGAAGAGCAGGTCCGGGGTGCGGTGGGCAGAGACCACTTTCACCTCGTAAGGAATGCCGAGCTTTTCCAGCATATCGGCGGTGTGGCTAAGGGTGGACCAATCGGACTTGGAGCCCATGATCACGCCAACCAGTGCACTCATCGTCGTGCCTCTTCTCTCTGGGCGCCCGCAGGCGCGTCAAAAAACAACAAGCCACGCAAAATGCGTGGCTTGATTGTACGAATTATGGCCGGACGAACCGGCCGAAGGCCGCGCAGTATACCTCAATGAAGCAGATAAACAGCCCCCGATACGACCATCTGTCATTCGGCGCAAAGTGCCGGTTTTATTGACCTGAAGGTCAATCAATTACACCACCAATCCCTGTGGGAGCGAGCCTGCTCGCGAAAGCGTTGTGTCAGGCGACATTGATGTCGACTGATGTACCGCATTCGCGAGCAGGCTCGCTCCCACATTGGACATTCGCAGGTCTCAGGAACCGGTCGTGCCTTGGGCGGCGCCGCCCTCGAGTTTGCGCCACAACAACCGCACGTTCGCCTTGCGCACCAGCGCGCAACGGTACAGGCGAATCTCCAGTGGCACATGCCATTGCGGGCCGCCGCAAACCACCAGTTCACCCCGAGCCAGTTCGGCGCGCACGCTGAGCTTCGGCACCCAGGCAATGCCCAATCCTTCCAGTGCCATGCTTTTAAGACTGTCGGCCATGGCGGTTTCGTAAATGGTGCTGAAGCGCAGCGCGCGCTGACGCAGCAGCATGTTCACCGAACGCCCGAGAAATGCACCAGCACTGTAGGCGAGCAGCGGCACACTGCCTTCGCCTTCCAGATCGAACAGCGGCTTGCCCTCGACGTCCGCCGCGCAGACCGGGAGCATTTCGGTGTCGCCAAGGTGCAGCGACGGGAAGATTTCCGGGTCCATCTGCATCGCGGCATCCGGGTCGTAAAACGCCAGCATCAGATCGCAACCGCCTTCACGCAGGGCATGCACCGCATCACCGACGTTGGTTGCCACCAGGCGCGTCGCGATGTTCAGGCCTTCATTACGCAACTGCGCGATCCAGCGCGGGAAGAAACCCAGCGCCAGGGAGTGAGCAGCAGCAACCTGCATCACTTCGCCCTGCCCGCCTTCCAGGTGATGAAGGTGACGCAACACTTCACCGAGCTGCTCGACCACCGTCCGCGCGGTGACCAGAAACAACTGCCCCGCCGCCGTCAGCTCGATCGGCGTGCGCGAGCGATTGACCAGGGTCAGCCCCAGCGCGGCTTCAAGGCTGCGGATCCGTCGACTGAACGCCGGCTGAGTCACGAAGCGTCGTTCGGCAGCCTGGGAGAAGCTGCGGGTGGCGGCCAGAGCACTAAAGTCCTCAAGCCATTTACTTTCAAGGTTCATCACGGCCTCCCGGACACGCACCAATTTAGGTCACACGCTCGCCGCAGACACGGCGTCACATGGGCATTATGCCGAATGTGCATAGGCTAGTGTTTAACAGCATTGGCCCAAAATTCTCCACAAGCCTAGCATTTGCAGTGTTCCGGCACAGACCGGGTCCATATCGAGATGATTTCTATCATGTCCTCCGCTGCATCTTTCCGCACAGAAAAAGACCTGCTTGGCGTACTCGAAGTACCTGCTCAAGCGTATTACGGCATCCAGACCCTGCGAGCGGTGAACAACTTCCGTCTCTCCGGCGTTCCGATTTCGCACTACCCGAAGCTGGTTGTCGGCCTGGCGATGGTCAAACAGGCCGCCGCTGACGCCAACCGCGAGTTGGGTCACCTGAGCGAAGCCAAGCACGCTGCCATCAGCGAAGCCTGTGCACGTTTGATCCGCGGCGATTTCCACGAAGAGTTCGTGGTGGACATGATTCAAGGCGGCGCTGGCACTTCAACCAACATGAATGCCAACGAAGTCATCGCCAACATTGCGCTGGAGGCCATGGGTCACCAGAAAGGCGAATACCAATACCTGCACCCGAACAACGACGTGAACATGGCGCAGTCGACCAACGACGCCTACCCGACCGCGATCCGTCTGGGTCTGCTGCTGGGTCACGATGCGCTGCTGGCCAGCCTCGACAGCCTGATTCAGTCGTTCGCCGCCAAAGGTGTAGAGTTCAGCCACGTATTGAAGATGGGTCGTACCCAGCTGCAAGACGCCGTGCCGATGACCCTGGGTCAAGAATTCCGTGCCTTCGCCACCACATTGAGCGAAGACCTGGCACGCCTGAAAACACTGGCACCTGAGCTGCTGACCGAAGTGAACCTGGGCGGCACCGCGATTGGCACCGGCATCAACGCCGACCCACGCTACCAACTCCTGGCCGTTCAGCGTCTGGCGCTGATCAGCGGTCAACCGCTGGTTCCGGCCGCCGACCTGATCGAAGCCACCTCCGACATGGGCGCCTTCGTGCTGTTCTCCGGCATGCTCAAGCGCACCGCAGTCAAGCTGTCGAAGATCTGCAACGACCTGCGCCTGCTGTCCAGCGGCCCACGTACCGGCATCAACGAAATCAACCTGCCTGCGCGTCAGCCAGGCAGCTCGATCATGCCCGGCAAGGTCAACCCGGTTATCCCGGAAGCGGTGAACCAGGTGGCGTTCCAGATCATCGGCAACGACCTGGCCCTGACCATCGCAGCCGAAGGCGGCCAGTTGCAACTGAACGTGATGGAGCCGCTGATCGCGTTCAAGATCTTCGACTCGATCCGCCTGCTGCAACGCGCCATGGACATGCTGCGCGAGCACTGCATCGTCGGCATCACCGCCAACGAAGAGCGTTGCCGTGAACTGGTCGAACACTCGATCGGTCTGGTCACCGCGCTGAACCCGTACATCGGCTATGAAAACGCTACCCGCATCGCCCGTATCGCCCTCGAAAGCGGCCGCGGCGTGCTGGAACTGGTGCGCGAAGAAGGCTTGCTCGACGACGAAATGCTCGCCGACATCCTGCGCCCGGAAAACATGATTGCTCCGCGTCTGGTGCCTCTAAAGGCTTAACCGAACGCAACGCCGGCGCTTGCTCTTTTAACGAAGAGCACGAAGCGCCACGCTCACCAGGTCGAGGGACTAGACACCTCTCACCTTTTGAGGGCTTGGGGATTTATTCCCCAAGCCCTTTTTTTTAACTCTTTTGCGGATAGCGAATATGTCTGACACCGCAAAGATCGCAGCCTTCGGCAGCTCCTACAGGATTTGACGTACACCCTGTAGGAGCTGCCGAAGGCTGCGATCTTTTGATCTTGGCAGCACCTCGTTTCGATGCTTGCACCACAACCGTGCAGACGGACGGCGCGCTCATAGGTATAGTGCCGCCCCTCTTCGCTTGAGCGGTCGTTGGTAACGAGGCCCAAACCCATGCGAAACCCGAACTAATAACAAACCCGCAATATGAAATCGGGACAAACTATCGCCTCACCTGTTTTGCCGCGCGCAAACCGGTGTAACGCGATGTGTCTGACCGCCCAGCATTTGCCTACACAAAAAACAGCGAGGAATAATCCATGCTCGAAGTCATTAACGACTTCCTCTCAGGGAAAGTACTGATCGTGCTCATTGTCGGGCTCGGTAGCTACTTCACGATCCGCTCGCGTTTCGTTCAATTGCGTCACTTCTTCCACATGTTCGCGGTGTTCCGCGACAGCCTGAAAAGCAGCGCCGGTCAACTCAGTTCGTTCCAGGCCTTGATGCTCAGCCTCGCCGGCCGCGTCGGTGCGGGTAACATCGCCGGTGTCGGTATCGCCGTGACCCTCGGTGGTCCGGGTGCGGTGTTCTGGATGTGGGTGACCGCGCTGGTCGGCATGTCCAGCAGCTTCTTCGAATGCTCCCTCGGCCAGCTCTACAAGCGCTGCGACTCCGACGGCACGTACCGTGGCGGCCCGTCCTATTACATCCAGCACGGCCTGCAGAAACGCTGGCTGGGGATGATCATGGCGTTCCTGCTGCTGATCACCTTCGGCTTCGCCTTCAACGGTCTGCAATCCCACGCCGTGACCCACTCGCTGAACAACGCTTTCGGCCTCGACACAACCTGGACCGGCCTGGCCTTGGCGGTATTGTTGGGTCTGGTGTTCATCGGCGGGATCAAGCGCATCGCCAAGGTCGCTGACCTGCTGGTGCCGGTGAAAACCCTGGTGTACATCGGCGTGACCATCTACGTGATCGTCCTGCAATTCGACCACGTTCCAGCGATGCTGATGACCATCGTCAAAAGCGCCTTCGGTCTGGATCAAGCCTTCGGTGGTCTGATCGGCAGCGCCATCGTCATGGGCGTGAAGCGCGGCGTGTTCGCCAACGAAGCAGGCCTTGGCAGTGCGCCAAACGTGGCTGCGGTCGCGTCGGTCGAGCACCCGGTGGCACAAGGTGTGGTTCAGGCGTTCAGCGTGTTCCTCGACACCTTCGTGATCTGCACCTGCACCGCGTTGCTGATCCTGCTCTCCGGCTTCTACACCCCAGGCTTCGAAGGCGACGGCATTGCCCTGACCCAGAACTCGCTGGCTGCCGTAGTCGGTGACTGGGGCCGGAGCTTCATCTCCGTGGCCCTGTCGTTGTTCGTGTTCACCTCGATCCTCTACAACTACTACCTGGGCGAGAGCAACCTGCGTTTCCTGATCGGTGAAAACCGCAAGGCGCTGATCGGCTACCGCGCGCTGGTATTGGTGTTGATTTTCTGGGGCGCTATCGAGAACCTGGGCACGGTGTTCGCCTTCGCTGACATCACCATGACCCTGCTGGCGTTTGTGAACCTGATCGCGCTGTTCCTGCTGTTCAAAGTCGGCATGCGCATCCTGCGTGACTACGATGACCAGCGCGCGGCCGGCATCAAGACGCCCGTGTTCGATTCGAGCAAGTTCCCGGACCTGGACCTGGACTTGAATGCCTGGCCAGCCAATCCGCCAGCGGCCGCCACCAAGGCTGAAGCCGAGCCGCAAGGCGTACCCGCAGCGCAACGCTGATCGGTAAAAAACCGGGCGCATCCCCTGCGCCCGGCGTGACACAGCGTGCGGTCAGCGTCATGCTCGACCGCATGCTGTCATCGTTCTCGGAGAACCCCCATGAATTCCTCGACCTACCCTGCCGCCCAGCACGTCATGGTGCTCTACACCGGCGGCACCATCGGTATGCAAGCCAGCGCTCATGGCCTGGCACCGGCGTCCGGTTTCGAAGCCCGGATGCGCGAGTATCTGCACAGCCAGCCTGACCTTGTCGTGCCGCAGTGGCGCTTTCGCGAGATGTCGCCGCTGATCGACAGCGCCAACATGAGCCCGGCTTACTGGCAGCAACTGCGTGAAGCGGTGGTTGACGCCGTCGATGTCCAGGGTTGCGACAGCGTGCTGATCCTGCATGGCACCGACACCCTCGCCTACAGCGCGGCGGCCATGAGTTTTCAGTTGCTCGGCCTGCAGGCTCGCGTGGTGTTCACTGGTTCGATGCTGCCGGCTGGTGTGACTGACAGCGACGCCTGGGAAAACCTCAGCGGTGCGCTGGTTGCTTTGGGTCACGGCCTGGCACCGGGCGTTCATCTGTACTTCCACGGCGAACTGCTGGACCCGACTCGTTGCGCGAAGGTGCGCAGTTTCGGTCGTCATCCGTTCAAGCGACTGGAACGTCAGGGCGGCGGCGTGAAAGCGCCAGCGCTGCCAGTGGAGTTGCATTACCGCAAGATCAAGCAGTTGGCGAAAGTCGCTGTGCTGCCGTTGTTCCCCGGCATTGGCGCCGAGCAGCTCGATGGCGTGCTGAACAGCGGTATTCAAGGTCTGGTGCTGGAGTGCTACGGCAGCGGCACCGGGCCGAGCGACAATCCAGAGTTCCTCGCGAGCCTGGAACGGGCGCGGGATAAGGGTGTTGTGGTTGTAGCCGTCACCCAATGCCATGAAGGTGGCGTCGAGCTGGATGTTTACGAGGCTGGCAGTCGGTTGCGCGGTGCCGGCGTGCTTTCGGGTGGCGGCATGACCCGTGAAGCCGCGTTCGGCAAGTTGCATGGCTTGCTGGGTGCCGGGCTCGACACCGCTGAAGTGCGTCGCCTTGTAGAACTCGACCTCTGCGGCGAACTCAGCTGATACCGCAAGGCCTCTGTAGGAGCTGTCGAGTGAAACGAGGCTGCGATCTCTGATCCTGCTTGTAAAAAAACAAAGTCAAAAGATCGCAGCCTCGTTTCACTCGACAGCTCCTACAAGGTTTTCCGCTCGGCATGTAACTTGCTGCCGTTCCAGCATCCTAAGGCTGGAACACGCCATGCTTCACTCCCACCTCACCACCCTCAACGCTGTCTCCCTGGTGCTCAACACCTTCAAGGCCGAAGGCTTGTCCAGCGAAGCACTGCTCGCGGGAAGCGGCATCAGCCCGGCGGATCTGAGCCGGGCGGACACGCGCATCACCACCAATCAGGAGATGCAGGTCTGCGCCAATGCTGTCGCGCTCAAGCGTGACATCGGCCTGGAACTGGGCCGCCGGATGCACGTTTCGTCCTACGGCATGCTCGGTTATGCGCTGCTCACCAGTGCCACCTTCGGTGACGCTTTGCGGTTGGCGATGCGTTATCCGGCGCTGTTGGGAACACTTTTCGAGCTGAGCCTGGAAGACGACGGTGAGCGTGTCTGGTTCGTCGCCGCCGATTACCGGGAAAGTCCGGCACTGGCGGTATTCAATGCCGAGTTCTGTCTGGTGTCGTTGAAAGTCATCTGCGACGACCTGCTCGGCCATCCACTGCCCGTGCTCGCTGCTCGCTTTGAACATAGCGCGCCAGACTATCAAGCGACCTACACCGAGCACTTCGACTGCCCTCTGCACTTCGAGGCGCGGGACAACGCCTTCGCCTTTGATAAACGCTGGCTCGATCAACCCTTGCCACTGGCCGACGTCATCACCCATCAGGCCATGGCCGAACGCTGCCGCAAGCAGAACACCGAGTTCACAGGTCGCCAGGCGTGGCTGGGACGGATTCGCCAGTTGCTCAGCGCACAGCTGAATGCGGCGCCGGGGCTCGAGGGGCTGGCCGAGCAGATGAAGTGTTCGGCGCGCACATTGCGTCGGCATTTAAAAGACTTGGGGTGCAGCTATCAGGAGTTACTTGATGAGCTGCGGTTTGAGCAGGCCAAGCAGATGCTCTGCGAGGATCAGCTGCCGATCTACCGGATTGCCGAGGCGCTGGGATTTAGCGAGACGGCGAGTTTCCGGCATGCGTTTGTGCGCTGGAGTGGAGTGGCGCCCAGCCAGTTCCGACCCTGAAGATCAAAAGATCGCAGCCTTCGGCAGCTCCTACGGGGTATGCGTTCTTTGTAGGAGCTGCCGAAGGCTGCGATCTTTTCGGTTATCCACGCCCAACGCTGGAGCACCGCCGCGCCAACAAGGGGCGAATTCCGGTCAATTCTTTTGGCCATATCGATCCCCTTTTGGCCTTTCCTGCCGTTCTCTCAAACGCCGCGCGCCGCAAGACTGTGTTCAACCGAATCAGCCTGCGGAGAACAAGAAATGCTGACGATTTACTCGGACGATCACCACCTGCACCACGGCCGTTGCGAATTGATGGACGGGCAACTGATGCCCTGCTTCGAAATGCCTTCGCGAGCCGACCATGTTCTGCAGCGCGTGCAGTACCGCGACCTCGGCCCGGTCGAAGCGCCCCAGGATTTCGGCCTCGACCCGATCGCGCGCGTCCACAGCCGCGACTACCTCGACTTCTTCAAAGGTGCCTGGGCGCGCTGGACCGAATTCGGTACCGACGGCGACTTGCTGCCCTACACCTGGCCGGCCCGCACCCTGCGTCGGATCATCCCCACCAGCCTGCACGGCCAACTCGGCTATTACAGCTTCGACGGCGGCGCACCGATTACCGCCGGCACCTGGCAAGCGGCGTACAGCGCGGCGCAAGTCGCGTTGACCGCTCAAGCCGTGATTCAACGCGGCGCCCGCAGTGCCTTCGCTTTGTGCCGTCCACCGGGACATCACGCCGCCAGCGATTTGATGGGCGGTTATTGCTACCTCAACAACGCCGCCATCGCCGCTCAGGCCTTCCTCGACCAGGGCCACAAGAAGGTCGCGATCCTCGACGTCGACTACCACCACGGCAACGGTACTCAATCGATTTTCTATGAGCGCAGCGACGTGCTGTTCACCTCGATCCACGGTCACCCGGAAGCCGAGTTCCCCTTCTTCCTCGGCTATGACGATGAGCTCGGCGAGGGGGCCGGCGAAGGTTTCAACTTCAACTACCCTTTGCCGGCTGGCAGCGGCTGGGGCAGTTGGAGCGCCGCGCTGGAACAAGCCTGCAAAGAGATCGAAAAGTACGGCGCCGATATCGTCGTCGTATCCCTGGGCGTCGATACGTTCAAGGACGATCCGATCTCCCAGTTCAAGCTCGACTGCCCGGATTACCTGACCATGGGCGCGCGCATCGCCGGCCTCGGCAAGCCGACGCTGTTCGTGATGGAAGGCGGCTACGCGGTAGAAGAAATCGGCATCAATGCCGTGAACGTTCTCGAAGGTTTTGAAAGCGCCCAATGAGGAAATTAGAACAATGAAAAGTCTCAAGCGTTTTATCGCTCCCGCACTCTTCACCACAGTGCTGTGCGCCACGGTGCTCAGTGGCGCCGTTCATGCTGAAGAGCGAACGTTGCGCGTCTACAACTGGTTCGACTACATCACCCCCAAAGCGCTGGAAGACTTCAAGGCCCAGAACACCCAGACCAAACTGGTCTACGACATCTTCGACACCAACGAAGCGCTGGAGGCCAAGTTGCTGACCGGCAACTCCGGTTATGACGTGGTCGTGCCGTCCAACGTGTTCCTCGCCAAGCAAATCGAAGCCGGCGTTTTCCAGCCTCTGGATCGCAGCAAACTGCCGAACTGGAACCACCTCGATCCCAAGCTGATGAAGCTGATCGAAGCCAACGATCCGGGCAACAAATTTGCCGTGCCGTACATGTACGGGACCATCCTGATCGGCTTCAACCCGGACAAGATCAAGGCTGCACTGGGTGACAACGCACCGGTGGACAGCTGGGACCTGATCTTCAAGGAAGAGAACATCAGCAAGCTCAAACAGTGCGGCGTCGCCCTGCTCGACTCGCCGTCGGAGATCCTGCCACTGGCCTTGCAACATTTGGGTCTGGACCCCAACAGCAAGAAACCGGCGGACTACGAAAAGGCTGAAGCGCTGTTGATGAAGATCCGTCCGTATGTCACCTACTTCCATTCTTCGAAGTACATGGCCGACATCGCCAACGGTGACATCTGCGTCGCGGTCGGTTACTCCGGCAGCTTCTCCCAGGCCGCCAACCGCGCCAAGGAAGCCAAGAACGGCGTGATCGTCGACATGCGCCTGCCGAAAGAAGGCGCGCCGATCTGGTTCGACATGCTCTCCATCCCGAAAGGCGCGAAGAACCCGGAAGACGCCTACACCTTCATCAACTACTTGTTGCAACCGCAGGTGATTGCACCGGTCAGCGACTTCGTCGGCTACCCGAACCCGAATAAGGACGCCACAGAAATGGTCGACCCGGCGATCCGCAACAACCCGAATCTGTACCCGACCGAAACGGCGATGAGCACGCTTTACACCCTGCAACCGCTGCCCCGTGACGCCGAACGGGCTCGGACCCGGGCCTGGACCAAGATCAAGTCCGGGACCTGAACAACCCATCGTTTACGCGCCATTGAAGACCCGCCCCGTGCGGGTCTTTTTTTACCTGACGATATTTAAGTACCGCCCGACCGATCCCGCACCCCGCTACTTTCCGAACCTGACCGGCGCGTTTGCGCGCACGTCCCAGTCCCTCAGAAAGGAATGCACATGTCCTCTACCGAAACGAATGCTGTCGGAGCTGATCCGGCATCCAGCAACCCAAGTGATCTGCTCACCCAACTGCTCACCCAACTGGTCACCGGCCCCTCGATCAGGGAAGTCGCCACCCGTATTCTTCAACACGACCTGAAAGGGCTTTATCCACAATTGGAAATCGATCCCGGGATGGCGATGGTCGTCACACCGAGCTGGAAAATCATCGCCGGGACGGTCCAGCCCGGGTCATTGAGATTCGAGTCATTGACGGACGCGCTATTACGACACTCCGGCTCAGGCGAGTCAGTGACCTACCTCGACGGTGAACACTTCCTGAGCCTTGATCCCAACGCGATCACACCCATCCACCTTCCGGTCAAGATCGATGCGATCGGGCGCCTGATCAATAAGCTGTCCCCCCTTCTGTTGGTGGCTTACCAGGAACAACAACTTGAATACTGGGACCAACCCACCATTGGCACAACCTTGCGTTGGCAGGTGTTGTCGCAGTCATTGCGGCAGATCTGGAATGTAGAAAAAGCTGAGGGCTGGGATGTGCACCAGCTGGCCATTGCGCGCAGTGTCTTCAATTATCCCGATGCGACGTTGCGAGGCCCCCACGACACCTACAAGACCCGGGTCTGCCTGATCGACTTCGACCGGCTCGATGGCACAGTGTCCAGCCACCTCAATCGTACGGATTTGACAGTCGTGATCGGCACCTTCGGGACACGCACGATCATTCTGACCCACTCCATCGCTACGGGCTTCCTGGCCTATGAATCGCTGGAGAAACTGGGCGAGATCCTGCCCAGTTACGTTGAAAAACTGCCCCCCGGGGCCACGCTTCAATGGCGCTTGTTCGAACCCTCCGGGAATTTTTTTGATCATCAGGCCACCGCACTGATTGCTCTCCAGGCTGATGCTATTGCCAGCCTGGAATTTGCAAAACGGGCCAGCAGGCCGGCAATCACTACCCACTCCCGTCCCGTAGCAGAGGTGACCGGTACGACTCAGGCCAAGCAGGATTCGCACTTCGAAAAGGTGCAGCGTCTGATCCCCGAATGGCTGAACAACGCTTCGCCATTCGATCTGAGTTGCTACAGCCGACACCTGTTTGATCTGGCGCTGCTACAACTGCGAAACAGCGGCAAATCCTTCGACGACGATATTGCTCCGATCAAGATGTTCGCGCTGGATGCGCTTCGAGCCCACATACTCAAAAGCCACAGTGACGTTGCCCTCATGAAGCTTGAGAACGTCGAGATCGTTATTGTCAGTCAAGTGGTGTGGGGAGCATTCACGGCCCCCGGCATGAGCGAGACCACACGCCTGGACCTTGCCGAACTGGCGCTCGAAAACCTCATCGCCCTCCCGCTGGGTAACCAGTCGGTTCAGTACAAAGACGGCACAGCGGTGCCGGACTGGATGACACCCGACTATCTAAAGACGGCCATCAGCGCCGTCGATATCGGTGCGACCTACCCAGCGTGGGTCAAGGGCAAGCTACTGGATGACCCGCTGGAATCACTCCGGCGTCAACGCCTCTACGCCAGTAACCTGCGTATCCAGCTGGCGCTGCAAGCGTTGCAAAGCAAAATCCGTGGCGAACACGGCCTCGACGAGCGGGGCTATCGCTACGTTGTGGCGGTGATGAATGAGCTGAACACCGATCGGTGGGTGGAGGGGCAAGAGATCGTCATTCGCCCTCTGGCGTTCATCCCCAGCCAGCGGGATAGCAAAACCCCTGACGAAGTCACCAACATGTATGTGATCGGGCCGCGGGACATGGACAAGGGGCCTTGCATCCTCTATCGCCCACTGCTTGAGCGACCGTTGACGCAGTACCCCACGGCAGCCAACCTGCTGTATGCGATCAAACACTCCAAAGGGCTGCGCGAATCAACCCTGGCATGGTTGCCGGACAATGTACGGTTCAACTATTCGCAGTATGTCTTCCCGGGGGAACTGCCTTCGGTCTGGACGGTGTCACAACTGCTGGTAAACCCAACCATTTCCTTGCAGATGAGCGGACCCGTGTTGCTCGGTCAGAGTGTGATCGAGCACAACCGTCTGGCGACACTGTTCAAGGCCAACGCCAACGCGCTGATCATGAAGGGTGAGCGAGACTCGGTGTCCAATGCCGAAAGCCGCTGGGCCAGTTTCAAACAACACGCCTGGATGATATTCAGCGCCGTGTTGCCGTTTCTCGGTCGCACCGCCGGCACGGCTGCGTGGATCTGGCAGATTCTGGACGACCTGCAAGAAGGCATCGACGCTCGGGAAAACCAGGATACGACGGCACAATGGTCCGCCCTGACCGACTTGTTCCTGACCCTGGGCATGGTGTTGGCTCACCACGCGGTCACCCGACGCCGACCCACGCGAGACCGCGTATCGCAGACCGAAGTGCCCATCGTTATCGATGCAGTCAAGGACAAGCCTGCACACACGACGACCAGCGTGCAGCTGCCTGATGTGCCCACCGATTACCTGCCAGACAAACACCAGACCTCACTTCATCCCACGACCGTACTCAATAGCAGCAGCCGGGGGCTGGGGCCAACCCTGGACCGGTACAAAATCCCCAAACCGCAAGGACTCGGGGCGGCCAGTACCGAAGGCTTGCACAAACACCTCTATGAACATCAGTCCAAATACTATGCCCCGGTTAGCGAACGATGGTTCGAGGTCTTCATGAACGACGATGGAGTCGTTCAGATCATTGATACCCGCCAGGAACCGTCCATCACCGGGCCGTTGTTGATCAACAATTCCAAAGGCGAATGGTTCATTGATATCAGGCTGCGACTGCGTGGCGGCGGCATGAGAAGCCGGCTCACGGCATTACAACGAGCGAACGCAACAAAAATCTCCAACGCCAAGTTCCATATCGCAGTATTCGATGCACAGATGGAGTCCAAAAAAAAAGCCATTACCGACGCCTACATGGCCATGAAACAAGCACCGGCAGAGACCGTTGACGCCGCCCGACAAACGCTCCTCGACAAACTGGATGCTCGAAACGACGAATATGACGCCACTATCGAACGCATCAAATCACTCAGCGTGGTCGAGGACGTGCGCAACTACCGCGAGATGATGATCGAAATGCTGGGCACCCAGCTGTTTTTCAACCAAACCTGGATCGACCAGAAATACCCGACATTCGTCGAGGCCCTGCGTCTGACCATGGAACATCTCGATGCCAAAGAAAACAGCGGCCCTCCTCCTCCCGCCGGCACGTTTGAAACCATGTCAGACCTGACCCAGGGCATTATTCAGAAGGTTGAGTTCGCTCAGTCCCGCTTCCAGGAATTGACGCGTCTGGGCAAAGACGCCGAGCAGTTGTCCCTTGAGTATCAAAAAAAACTACCAAAATTCGACCTCCAGGACCTCAGGTCCCTTCAGGTTACCCTCGCCCGCGAGCTGTGCCTCAAGCCTGGCGAAACGCCCGAACTGTCCGCAGCCAAGGCTTCCATCGAGCAGATTGTCGAAGATGCCGACCTGGCGGTGAATAGTGCGTTGGAGTTGATACGCGATGAACAGGTGCTGAATACGGGTGACCGGATCGAGGCCTTGAACAGCCTGGTCGACCAGTTCGCCGCTATCGAACAGCGCCTGCAGAGCTTCGCCGGGACGTACCCGGAGCAGATTGTCAAAGAACAACTTGAGCGACTGCAGGGCCGCGTTGACGAGTTCAATCAGCAGACCGTCGGGCATCTGGCGGACCTGCTGCGCGAGCAACGACTCCTGGAGCCTGCACCCGGCCCGTCACGCCCCTCATCGGCGTCAAACAAGAGAGTCATCAAGACGCGCTTCAAAGGCACCGTGATCGGCCATACCCGCAAAACCGCGCCCGGCCACCCGGCCCTCGTGGATGTCACCGCACCGATGACCGGCAAGGTGATCGCCACCTTCCACGAAAAGACCCCAGGGGTCTGGGTCGAGCGGGTGACAAGGAAACCGGCCCCCAGAGAGCGCCTGCCTGACCCGGGGACACGTATAACGGCAGGAAAAGCACTGCTGGATACTCTGCCCACCTTTACTCAACGTACCGAAGCTGACTCAAAACAGCCCTGGCAGCTCCCGGTGGAAATAGAGGAAGCGTTCCACCAGCAGGCCTCCCGACTTGAAGATGCCACCAAGGCGATCAACGCAGCGCTCATCCAAAGCAATGCCACGCAGGATCATACGAGCGACGCACGACCGGTATTGACACAACTGGCCACACAAACCACCCGGCTCTATGCCGAAGGCCATCGCCTGCGGCTTGAGATGACCAAACGACAACTGCCTACCGCCGCACGCGTCGAGTGGTTACACAGCAAAGGTGAAATCGACATCGTACGCGTGGGAGACCGACGTCGACTCAAAGGGTCACGCCGGGATTATCTTCAGGAATACGAAGTGCGTGAGGCCACCACCGCCCGCGTGCTGTGGTACGCCCACTTCCACTACGCCCAGCTCAAGGATGACCTCCAGTCCTTTACCGCCGCTCACCTGAAAACCCGCGAGCAACGGTTGCTTGGCCGTGTCGATATAGGGGCGAGCACCAGCAACCAGGAAGCGATCGAGATCTATCGCAGCGAGATCAGCCCTCAGCTGGCCCGATCACTGTTCTTCTCTCAGGCACCCGCCTCCACCTGACACTCGAGCCCCGGTGACCCGTAAAAGGGCTGTTCTGCCGACCGGCCTTTTTACCGATGCCAGGCACTGCGCAAACGCGCAAGCGCTGATTCGATGGCCGCCTCGGGCACCGCCGCAAAGCCCAGCACCAACCCGGCGCGTTGATCCACAGTGTTTCTCGAATCCGGTAGCCAGTAACTGCTCAAGCCGTTGATCTCGACATCGACGCTGGCGGCCGCTTCAATCAGTTCGCGTTCGCGGGCCTGAGTGTCGACCGCCACCGTCAAGTGCAGCCCTGCCGCCACACTCGGCAGGCTGCCAACCCCGGGAATATCCGAGGGCCAGTTGGCCAGAAGCGTATTGCGGCGACTCAACGCGGCGCGGCGCATGCGGCGGATGTGCCGCTGGAAATGCCCGGCCGCCATGAACTCGGCCATGACGGCCTGGGTGCTCACCTCGGAATGCCGAACATCGACCGCGCGACGCTGGGCGAAAGCGTCTACCAATGCCGGTGGCAGCACCAGATAGCCCAGGCGCAATGCCGGGAAAGCCACTTTGCCGAACGTGCCGACGTAGAGCACCCGCCCGTGACGATCAAGCGCAGCCAGCGGTGCCAGTGGCGCGCCGCTGTAACGATACTCACCATCGTAATCATCCTCGACGATCCAACCCTCGGTTCGTTCGGCCCAGGCCAACAACTCCAACCGCCGCGCCAGACTCATCACCACCCCGGTCGGGTACTGATGCGACGGCGTGACATAGGCCAGTCGACAATCGTTGAGCCCGTTCAATTCGGTGCAATCGATACCGTCGCTATCCACCGCCACCCCGTGCAATCGCGCACCGGCCACGGCGAACGCATGACCCGCCGCCCGATACCCCGGATTCTCGATCGCCACGCCATCGCCCGGCTCTACCAGCAGCTGTGCACAAAGGCTAATCCCCTGCTGTGCGCCACTGGTGATCACTATTTGCTCAGCCGTGCACTGCATCCCCCGGGAACTGCGCAAATACGCGGCAATCAGGCCGCGTAATCGCGCATCGCCCGCTGGATCGCCGTAACACAACTGCTGGAGATCCGGTTTACGCCAGAAAGCCGCATTCAGCTTGGCCCAGACCTCGAAAGGGAACAGGTCGAACGCCGGAACACCGACCCGAAACGCACGAGGCGGACCACTCGGCGGCAAGGCCAAATGGTTCTTTTCCACGCGTCCTAGCGCACCGCTGTGGATAACTTTTCTGGATGAAACCACAGGTAAAGCCAGCCAATTTGTGGATAAGGCTGTGGGTAACCCTGTTGACAACCCTGTGGATACTTTTGTGGATAGTTTTTTCACTGGCAGCACTGATTGAGGCAATTGTGCGACATACGTCCCGTCACCCACGCGCCCTTCAATAAAGCCCTCGGCGTAGAGCTGATCGTAGGCCCGGACCACGCTGTTTCGGGAAATCGACAACGCCGCCGCCAGATCGCGACTGGCCGGTAATCGCGTACCACTGGCCAGCCGACCGTCGAGCACTCGTATTCGTAGCGCTTGATAGAGCTGACGACTCAAACCCTGGCGGCGATCGAGTTCGATACCCGCCGGGTTGAATGACAAGGACAGTGGCTCGCTGGTCATGGCAATGGACCTATGAAATTGGTCGTTAATGGCTCTTACAACAGACCAATAGCCTGCCTAGGATGCAGGCATTCGCCAAGGAAAATCTCCATGTACACGCCAAGCAGCTTTGCCATAGATGATTTACATGAACTGCACCAGCAGATACTCGGCACCCGCCTTGCCATGGTGGTCACCCACGGAGAGCAAGGTTTGCAAGCCAGTCATCTGCCGCTGCTGTTCAACCCAGACCACGGCCCGAATGGCACCCTTTACGGCCACTTCGCCCGGGCCAATCCGCAATGGCGGGAATTGCAAAACGGCGCCGAAGCCCTGGTGATTTTTGCCGGTGCCGACGCTTACGTCAGCCCGGGGTTTTACCCAAGCAAAGCCGAGCACGGCAAAGTCGTGCCGACCTGGAACTACGTCGCCGTGCATGCGTACGGCACGGCCGAAGTGTTCACCGACGCCGATCGCCTGCGCACGCTGGTCAGCGCGCTGACTGATCGTCATGAAGCGGGTCGCGCCAGTCCATGGAAAGTCGCCGATGCCCCCGCGGACTACATTGATGGGATGCTCAAGGCCATCGTCGGTTTTGCCTTGCCGATCCAGCGCCTGGAAGGCAAACGCAAGCTCAGCCAGAACCGCAGCTCAGCAGACATCGCCGGTGTGCGCGAGGGGCTTGCCGCCAGCCCTGATGTGCATGACCAGGCCCTAGCCCACTTGATGCGTTAAGGAATGAACATGAGTCAGATCGACATCCGCCAGGTCACCGCCGACGACCACGCCGCCTGGTTGCCCTTGTGGCAAGCGTACCTGCGCTTCTACAACACCGAACTGCCTGAGGCCGTCACCCAAAGCACTTGGCAGCGTCTACTCGACCCGAGCGAACCGACCCATGCCGCGCTGGCCTGGGCCGACGGCAAAGCGGTGGGCATGGTGCACTTCATCTACCATCGTTCGAACTGGAGCATCGAAAACTCCTGCTACCTGCAAGACCTGTTAGTAACGCCTGAAACCCGCGGCACTGGCGTCGGCCGACAGTTGATCGAATTCGTTTACGCGACAGCCAAAGAGGACGGTTGCTGCAAGGTCCACTGGCTGACCCACGAAACCAACGCCACTGCGATTCAGCTTTATGAGCGCATCGCCGAACGACCCGGTTTCATCCAGTTTCGCAAAGCCATTTAAAGTTCAAGGAGAGCAACATGTCGACTTCACTTGCCGACTGGAAAGGCGTCCCGGCACCGTCGGTTCAAACCCTCGAAGGGCGTTTTATCCGCTTGGAAAAGCTCGACCCGGCGCGTCATGCCGACGGTTTGTGGGAGGCTCTGCAAGGACCGGGTGCCGACCCGAAACTCTGGGACTATTTGCCTTACGGTCCTTTCCCGGAGCGCAGCGCGTTCAACGATTGGCTGAACAATCATGCGGCCAATAGCGACCCATACTTCTTCAGCGTGATCGACCGTATCAGCGGCGATGTGCAAGGCATCCTCAGTTTGATGTCGATTGTTCCTTCACAAGGCCGGATCGAGATCGGCCATGTCACTTTCGGTGCGCCGATGCAGCGCTCGCCGAAAAGCACCGAGGCGGTTTATCTGCTCGCCAAAGAGTCGTTTGCCTTGGGTTACCGGCGCCTGGAGTGGAAGTGCAACAACGGCAACGCCCGCTCCAAATACGCAGCAGAACGACTGGGGTTCAGCTTTGAAGGTGTGTTTCGTCAGCACATGGTGGTCAAGGGTCAGAACCGGGACACGGCGTGGTATTCGATTCTGGACTCGGAATGGCCGGCGATCGGGGCGGGGTTTGAGCGCTGGCTGTCCGATGAGAACCAGACGGATTCGGGGCAGGTGAAAACGTTGGCGGAGTGCCGCGGGTAAAGTTTCAACAGCAAAAGATCGCAGCCTTCGGCAGCTCCTACATTGGAATGCGATCCCATGTAGGAGCTGCCGAAGGCTGCGATCTTTTGATCTTTCTATGCCAATTTTTGGACCAACACCGCAATATGCTCCGGCCCGATCCCGCAGCATCCACCCAAATGACTGGCGCCGCGTTCTTTCCAATCCGCCGCCCACTGCAAATAACCCGGCGGATCGAGGTCTTCGCGCAGTGGGTCCAGACCGTCGTTGGCTGTGGCCTCTTTCGGTTGCGGCGGGAAGGCATTGGCGTACGCGCCGATGTGAATCTTCACCCCTAAACGCTCGAAGGTTTCCCGCGCGGCATCAATCGCAGCACCGATCACTTCCGGCTGGCTGCAGTTGAACAGCAACGTCTCGACGCCCAGCTCAGCCGCCACGGCGGCGGCTTCAGCCACCGGCTCACCCGAACGCAGGCGCGGCACCTCATCCGTGTCCTCATCCTTCAGGGTAAACGACAGCCAGAACGGCTTGCCGTCCGTTGGCAGACCGGCGTGGATCGCTCGCGCTTCAACGATCGAGCTCTGGGTTTCCGCCAGCCACAGATCGACATGAGGTGCCAGACCCTTCACCAGCGGCGCCAACAATTCAGCCGCCCGAGCAGCATCGAAAAGGTCCGGACGATAGGACCCAAACAGCGGCGGCAATGAACCGGCCACGCGAACCGCTTTGCCCGAAGCCTCGACAGCGCGCCGAGCCAGCTCACCGGCCAACGCCGCGAGCGCCTGCCCTTCTGCTGCAAAACGCTCTTCGCCAATGTGAAACGGCACCACCGCGTAACTGTTGCTGGTAATCACGTTCGCACCGCTTTCGATATAAGCCGAGTGCACCGCCTCTACCGCTTGCGGCGCTTCGCTCAAGGCCAGCGCCGACCACTCGGGCTGCCTGAACGGCGCGCCTCGGCGCTGCAACTCACGACCCATGCCGCCATCCAGAATTACTGTGCTTGCTGCGCCCATATGCTTTTCACTCATAAGCTTATGAAAATAACTCACTACCAGAGTCGTTCTTATAACTATTTAATACGCACCATCCGGTTAATAACAACCTCTTTTTTATCAGGGATCGACTGTGAAATTCCAACCACTACTGGCCCTGGGCCTGACGATTCTGGCTGCCTCAACCCAAGCCTTTGGCGGCGCCACGCTGGATCGCGTCGAAAAAAAGAAAGAGCTCGTGGGCGTGTTGATGGAAAGCTATCCACCCTTCTCGTTCCTCAATGATCAGAACCAGCTCGATGGATTCGACGTCGACGTGGCCAAGGCCGTGGCAGACAAACTGGGCGTCAAACTGCGCCTCGAAACCCCGTCCTGGGACGTGATCGCTGCCGGCCGCTGGAGTGGGCGCTACGACATCTGCATCTGCTCCATGACCCCGAGCAAGGCCCGCGCCGAGGTCTTCGACTTCCCGGTCGAGTACTACGCCTCGCCAGCGGTGATCGTGGTCAACGCCAAGGACAACAGCATCCACAACGCCAAAGACCTGAGTGGCAAGAAGGTCGGCCTCACCAGTGCCTCCAGCTACGAAAGCTACCTGAACAAGAACCTGGTGATCGAAGGCGCCGAAGACACTCAATTGCAGTACCCGTTCGAGGACGTGCAGATCGCGCCGTATGACACTGACAACGTGGCATTCCAGGACCTTGGCCTGGGCGCTGGAGTTCGACTGGATGCGATCCTCACCAACCTTGTCACCGCCCAACCGCGCCTGACCGAAGACAAACGCTTCAAGCTCGCCGGCGAGCCGCTGTACTCGGAGCCAAACTCGGTGGCCATTGAAAAAGGCGACGCCCAGTGGGACGCCAAAGTGCGTGACGTCTTCGCTCTGCTGAAACAGGACGGTACGTTGAGCAAGCTGTCGCAAAAATGGATCGGCGCCGACATCAGTAAATGACTTCTTTCCCAAAACCTCCCCAGCCGCCGCAACCGGTGGCTGAGTCGCGGCTGCAACGGATCTTCGGTTTCCGCACGCGGCTGTACCTGACCTGGGCAGCGATGCTCGGGTTGTTCGCCAGCTTCTTCCTGAGTTTCGACCTGAAGTTCTCAATCATCCTCGACAAACTGCCGAACCTGATCGGCCTGCACCTGGCGCCCAACGGCTTCCTGCAGGGCGCGGCGCTGACGCTGTTTCTGTGCCTGTGCTCGATCGTAACCTCCTCGCTGCTGGGCTTCATCACCGCCCTGGCGCGGCTGTCGAAAAGCGCCGTGGCCTTCGGGATTGCGAGCTTCTATGCTTCGTTTTTTCGTGGCACACCGCTGCTTATCCAGATCCTGCTGATCTACCTCGGCCTGCCACAACTTGGCATCGTGCCCGGTGCCATCGCCGCCGGCATCATTGCCCTGTCGCTCAACTACGGCGCCTACCTGAGCGAAATCTTCCGCGCCGGCATCCTCGGCGTCCCCCACGGCCAACGCGAAGCATCCCTGGCCCTGGGCATGCGCGAAACCGTGATCTTTTGGCGAGTCACCCTGCCCCAGGCCATGCGCACCATCATCCCGCCAACCACCAACCAATTCATCTCAATGCTCAAAGACTCGTCGCTGATCTCGGTGATGGGAGTTTGGGAGGTTATGTTTCTGGCGCAATCGTATGGACGGTCGAGCTATCGCTACATCGAAATGCTGACGACGGCGGCGGTGATTTATTGGGTGATGTCGATCGGGCTGGAGCTGATTCAGGCGCGGATGGAGCGGCATTATGGGAAGGCGTATTTGAGCCGTAGTTAGCGAAAGGAAGATGAGTTTCCGAGTTGCGATAGCCGACCATGTCTCGATTTGTTGTAAGAAAAAGCGTCAGTCCGAACGGGTAAAAACAGCCTTCCTCAGGAGGCTGGCAATTTTCTACACAACCTTCTGATAACCCCCGCAAGCCTGCGGGAAGCAGCTGACATCGGTACCTATAGCCTGCCTCTTAGAGTTTGGCCTCCTATCAACAGAGGCCGAATTCGATGTCCGTTCAACATAAATACCGACCAAAACACCTGGCGCTGGCCGTTGCGCTTGCGCTGGGTGGCGCTGAAATTTCGCTTGCCCAGCAAGTATCCATCGATGACACCATTCGTTCGGGTGCAACGCCGGAGCAGCTCATAGCGGCGCTGGACGCATTTATAAATGACCCCACCACCAACAAGATTCCCATCAACAAAGCGGCGGATGGTGTTGATCGGACATTCGGCGATGGAGATGATCTGGTCATTGTGTCTGGCCGCGGAGTCCTTTCCGGATTGATTGACGGTGGTGACGGTGTCAACTTCCTGCAACTCGATACCGCGAGCGGTGGCACGTTAGGCGAGAGTCGTCGTTTTGAAGGCCTGGAGCTCAAACGAAGCACTTGGACCATGAATGGTTCCGGTGATTTCAATACCGGTGTCTTGATACGTTCAAAAGCAACGCTAATAAATAATGGGCATATCCAGGGTGGGGCGTTGACCCAAGGAACGCTTGTCAACAACGGAAAGATTGGCGGCGACGCGACCGTGCAATCAGGAGGTTTCCTGCATAACCCAGGAACTATCGAAGGCGACGTCGTTATCAATGAAAAAGGTGCTTTTGCGGGCAACGGTTTAACGGGTTCTCTGAAGGTAAACGGAAATCTTTCTGTCGACGGTTTGCACGGAGCACCGAATATCGAAGGTGACTTGAATCTCTCCAAAACTGCCGAGCTAACCTACGAGGTCAATGCCGACCGCAAAAGTGAAATGATATTAGTCGGTGGCACGGCCAGCCTTGGCGGCGCCACACTGAACATCGTTGCAGCACCGGGTGACTACCCGCTAATCAGCGAAAAAAACATTCTTGCTGCCAGTAAAGTCGAAGGGGAATTTGGGAAAGTCATCAATAACCTTGCCTTTTTATCGCCCAAGCTCGACTACGAAGAAAAGAGAGTCAACCTGATCCTCGTCCGTAACGATGTGGCGATCGAGAGTGTCGCAACCACGGATAACGGGAAGGAAGTAGCCCAAAGCATTGAAGAGCCAACGGACATACCTCAAGGACCCTCCGTCGCTGAAGCCCCGAATCCACCTGCAGACTCCGACACATCCGTTCCGGTCTCCACACCGACAACTACCCCTGAAGTTCCATCGACAGCCGCAACGCCACCCACCACCGACAAGCCCGTCACAGCCTCAACTCCACCCCCAGCTACCAATCCCGTCGCCACAGCGCCAAAGGCATCCAGCCCCACAAACGCTGCAGTCGCAGCCCTGCTCAGCGCTGACAAACAAACGGCATCTGTTGCCATCGAACAGCTGGCCGGCGGCAACAACGCCAACCTTGCGAAGGCGACCCTGAACAGTGACAGCCCAATCAGCGCGACCATGCTCTCGGCCATGCGTCAGCTGGACAGCGCCAGTAGCTACAGCAATTCCACCAAGCGCAATGGGCCACGCCTGGCCGCCGGCAGCGAAGACAATGGCCGAGTCTGGCTTCAAGCATTGGGGCACGGCGGGACGCTGGATCGCGACTACGACGCTCTGAAACACACAACCCACGGCCTGGTGCTGGGAGCGGATTGGGGCATCGATGAGGAATGGCGTATCGGGGTGATGGGCGGCAAATCCGAAACGCGTCTGGACAGCCGCGAACTCGATGGCGACCTCGACAGCTGGCACTTGGGGGCCTATGCCCTGCGCCAGAACGGACCAATGTCCCTGCGCCTGGGCGCGACCTATAGCAGTCACGACGGCAGCACTAAACGCCGGGTTGCCTTCAAAGGTTTCAGCGACCGCCCCGAAGGCCGTTACGATGCCAACACCCAGCAGGCCTTTGCGGAATTGGGTTACAACCTGGGCCAGGCCAACGTCAGCATCGAACCGTTTGCCAGCCTGGGCTACCAACGCTATCAGCGCGACACCTATACGGAAAAAGGTGGCGCAGCGGCACTGAAGGTACACGGTCAAACGCAGAACAATTTGAACAGCACATTCGGCCTGCGGCTGGCGAAGCTCAACACGCTGGATAACGGCATGCAACTGACGCCGCGATTCAGTGCCGGCTGGAAACACACTTACGGGGACGTCTACAGCGATACCCGCCAACGATTGGTGACGGGCGGAAAAAACTTCACCGTTTCCGGTGCGTCGCTGGATCGTGACAGTCTGCTGGTCGATGCAGGGCTGGACCTTGGATTGTCAGCAAAACACACCCTGGGCGTCGGCCTCACTGGCGAGATCGGCACCGACAGCCGAAACCACGGCGTGACGGGTCAGTGGCGAATGAGTTTCTAAAAGCCACAAACCCGGGGCGAAAAAAAAGGGGAGCACATGCCCCCCCGAGGTTTAAAGCGGTATATCGAGGCTGTTAACTCAGCCTTCGATCTCGATCAGGATTTCGCCCGGGTTCACCCGGTCGCCCTTGGCCACGTGGATGGCGGTGACTTTGCCGGCGATGGCCGCCTGGACTTCGGTTTCCATCTTCATCGCTTCGGTGATCAGCACGGCCTGGCCGGCTTTCACGGTGTCGCCTTCCTTGACCAGCACGTCGACGATGTTGCCCGGCATGGTGGTGCTGACGTGGCCCGGTGCAGTGGCTTGCTTGCGCTTGCTGCTGCCGCCGCTGACGAATTCGTTGAGCGGTTCGAACACCACTTCTTCCGGCATGCCGTCGATAGACAGGTAGAAGTGACGCTTGCCTTCGGCCTTGACGCCAACACCGGTGATGTCGACGCGGTAGGTTTCGCCGTGGACGTCGATGACGAACTCGGTCGGCACGCCTTCGCCACCGGCCGAGGTCACACCGCCTGCTTCAGGAATCGGCAGCAGCACTTCAGGCGTCAGGGTGCCGGCGGCGCGTTCTTCGAGGAACTTGCGACCGATGTCCGGGAACATGGCGTAGGTCAGCACGTCTTCTTCAGACTTGGCCACCGTGCCGATTTCGCCACGCAGCTTGGTCATTTCCGGCTTGAGCAGGTCAGCTGGACGCACGTCGATCACTTCTTCGCTGCCGATGGCCTGGCGACGCAGTTTTTCGTTCACGGTGCCCGGCGCTTTGCCATAGCCGCCTTGCAGGTAAAGCTTCACTTCGTTGGTGATGGTCTTGTAGCGCTCGCCGGCCAGCACGTTGAAGAACGCCTGGGTGCCAACGATCTGCGAGGTCGGGGTCACCAGCGGCGGGAAGCCGAGGTCTTCACGAACGCGCGGGATTTCGGCCAGCACTTCGCTCATGCGGTTCAGGGCGCCCTGCTCTTTCAACTGGTTGGCCAGGTTGGAAATCATCCCGCCCGGTACCTGGTTGACTTGAACGCGGGTGTCGACGGCGGTGAACTCGCTTTCGAACTGGTGGTACTTTTTGCGCACGGCGTAGAAGTACAAGCCAATCTCTTGCAGCAGTTCCAGGTTCAGGCCGGTGTCGAACTCGCTGCCTTTAAGGGCGGCAACCATCGACTCAGTACCTGGGTGGCTGGTGCCCGAGGCGAAGCTGGAGATCGCGGTGTCGATGTGATCGGCGCCGTTCTCGATGGCCTTCAGTTGGCACATCGTTGCCATGCCAGCGGTATCGTGCGAGTGAATGAACACGGGCAGCGATTGCTCGGATTTCAACGCTTTGACCAGTTCGCCGGTGGCGTACGGCGTCAGCAGGCCGGCCATGTCCTTGATCGCCACCGAGTCGCAACCCATGGCTTCCATTTGCCTGGCTTGCGCCACGAACGCCTCAATGGTGTGCACAGGGCTGGTGGTGTAAGCGATGGTGCCCTGGGCGTGTTTGCCAGCCGCTTTCACCGCTTCGATGGCCACTCGCAGGTTACGTACGTCGTTCATGGCGTCGAAGATGCGGAACACATCGATACCGTTGACTGCAGCTTTGGCAACGAAAGCTCTGACCACGTCATCGCTGTAGTGGCGATAGCCCAGCAGGTTCTGGCCGCGCAGGAGCATTTGCAGACGCGTGTTAGGCAATGCCGCGCGCAGTTGGCGCAGGCGCTCCCACGGGTCTTCTTTCAGGAAGCGTACGCAGGCGTCGAAGGTCGCGCCGCCCCAGACTTCCAGCGACCAGTAGCCGACTTTGTCGAGCTTGTCGCAGATCGGCAGCATGTCTTCGGTGCGCATGCGGGTGGCGAGCAGCGATTGGTGGGCGTCGCGCAGGATTGTGTCGGTAACGTAGATTTGTTTGCTCATTGTTCTATTCCTCACAGGCCTGCGTGGGCGGCGATGGCGGCGGCGATGGCCAGGGCCAGCTCTTCGGGTTTGCGCTTGATCGAGTAGTTGGTCAGTTCAGGGTGGCTTTCAACGAAGCTGGTGTTGAACTGGCCGCTACGGAATTCCGGGTTACGCAGGATTTCCTGGTAGTACGCGGCGGTGGTCTTGACCCCTTGCAGACGCATGTCGTCGAGGGCGCGCAAGCCACGGTCCATCGCCTCTTCCCAGGTCAGTGCCCAGACCACCAGTTTCAGGCACATGGAGTCGTAGAACGGTGGAATGGTGTAACCGGTGTAGATCGCCGTGTCAGTGCGCACGCCGGGGCCGCCGGGTGCGTAGTAACGGGTGATCTTGCCAAAGCTCGGCAGGAAGTTGTTTTTCGGGTCTTCGGCGTTGATCCGGAATTGCAGCGCGAAACCGCGGTGCTGGATGTCTTCCTGTTTCACCGAAAGCGGCAGACCGGAGGCGATGCGAATCTGCTCGCGAACGATGTCGATGCCGGTGATTTCTTCGGTGATGGTGTGTTCCACCTGCACCCGGGTGTTCATCTCCATGAAGTACACCTCGCCCTCGGCGAGCAGGAACTCCACGGTGCCGGCGTTCTCGTAACCCACGGCCTTGGCTGCGCGCACCGACAGGTCGCCGATGTAGGCGCGCTGTTCCGGGGTCAGTTGCGGGCTCGGGGCGATCTCGATGAGCTTCTGGTTGCGACGCTGGATCGAGCAATCACGCTCGAACAGGTGCACCACATTGCCGAAGCTGTCGCCGAGGATCTGCGCTTCGATGTGTTTTGGATTGACGATGCATTTTTCGAGGAACACTTCCGCCGAACCAAATGCCTTGGTGGCTTCGGAAATGACACGAGGGAATGCTTGTTCAAGTTCTTCCCGGCTGTCGCAGCGACGGATACCACGGCCACCACCACCGGAAGTCGCCTTGAGCATCACCGGATAACCGATGCGGTCGCCTTCGATCAACGCTTCCGCGATATCCGCGACGTTGCCTTCGGTCCCCGGGGTGACGGGTACGCCAGCCTTGATCATGCTGCGACGGGCTTCGGTCTTGTCGCCCATGCGGCGAATCACTTCAGCCGATGGACCAATGAACTTGATGCCGCGCTCGGCACAGATATCTGCCAGTTCAGCGTTTTCCGAAAGGAAACCGTAGCCGGGGTGCAACGCATCGCAACCGGTTTCTACCGCCAGATTCACCAGCTTGCGCGCATTCAGGTAGCCGGCCAGTGGCTCGGCACCGATGCTGTGGGCCTCATCCGCGCGTTTCACATGCAAGGCATGACGATCGGCGTCGGAATAGATCGCGACCGAGCGAATGCCCATCTCGGCGCAGGCACGTACGATTCGTACGGCAATCTCACCACGGTTGGCGATCAGGATCTTTTTTATCACTTGGAGGTTCCCTTGAGCCGGTGGTACCCACGACCTGCCAGACAGGTCGACGCGTGACCAAATGTTTCAATTCAGTCGCAGCTCCACACTAGCCCCCACAAGGGATTAACAAAAATGAATAATTATTGGGTCAGGCATAAGTAAAGACTTATAGTTGATTCATCAGCCTTCGGTGAGAGCGCCTATAAAATGCGTAAGTCCTTGATGCGTATGACATTGCGTCAATTGCAGATTTTTAATGAAGTCTGTGATTTACGGTCCTACAGCCGTGCAGCCGATGAAATGTCTCTCACACAACCTGCCGTGAGCCTACAGATTCGTCAACTTGAGGAGCTGATTGGCCAACCTTTGTTCGATTACGTCGGCAAAAAGCTCTACATGACCGAGGCCGCCGAAGCCCTTCAACGCGCCAGCCGGGACATTTTCGGGCGCCTGGAAAACCTCGACATGCAGCTTTCAGACATGCAGGGATCGCTGCAAGGACAGCTGAAACTGGCGGTGGAATCCAGCGCCAAGTATTTCGTGCCGCATCTGTTTGCCGCGTTCAAACGCCAGCATCCGGAAGTGAACCTGCAACTGACGGTGGTCAACCGCGGGCAGGTAATTCGACGACTGTCGGACAACCGCGACGACCTGGTGATCATGTCCATGGTGCCGCAGGACATGGGGCTGGAGTTCTTGCCATTCCTCAACAACCCGATCGTGGCCGTGGCGCCACCGGATCATCCGCTGTGCCACATGGGCCCGCTGCGTTTGCAGGATCTTGAACCCTACACACTGCTGATGCGCGAATCCGGCTCCGGGACGCGACTGGCTTGCGAAGAATATTTCAAAGAGAAGCGCGTGCACTTCAACCAGACCCAGGAAGTCTCTTCAGCCGAAGCACAGCGTGAATGTGTGCTGGCGGGTCTGGGCGTGGCGCTGTTGACGCGTCACGCCCTGAACCTTGAGTTGGCGACCGGCGGATTGATCGAGTTGCCGGTCGAAGAGCTGCCGCTGTACCGCAGCTGGTGCCTGGTGCAAGCCAAGGCGAAACGGCTGTCACCGGTGGCGCACGCGTTCCTTGCGTTTATTCGCAGTGAGCGGGTGCAGATCAGCGCGCTGGTTGAGCGTTTCGACGGGAAGTTGCCGGTGCTGCCTGCCAGTAGTTGAGCTCCAGCTCAGGGAAATCACCGATCTCGGCCAGAAGCTGGCGACGTTCGCAGCGATCTTCGATAGCGCGGCGAAATTCCATGCGGCGCTGGTCTTCCTGCTGACGACGGGTTCTGGCGGCGCTGTTGCGTTCTTCGTAGGGCTGGGCCATTTCGAGTCTCCCAAGGCGATTACGGGAGTTTCAAGATAGGCGCGAGGGATGACGGTTTGGCGGCGGGTGGGTTACAGGGATGTGAATTTTCGGCGCTTTCCAGGACGCCATCGCGAGCAAGCTCGCTCCCACAGGAGAACGCGGTCAAATGTGGGAGCGAGCTTGCTCGCGATTAAGGTCGGAACGACCTTACGACGACGTCAGTCGTCCAGCGCTTTTACCGATTTAGGCGACAGCCGCAAGCTGCGCAGGCTGCGCTTGACGCTCTTGAGGTGATTGACCAGGCTCGGCCCGCGCGCCATGGCCACGCCCATGGCCAACACGTCGATCACCACCAGGTGGGCGATGCGCGAGGTCAGCGGCGTATAGATCTCGGTGTCTTCGTGCACATCGATCGCCAGGTTGACGGTCGACAGTTCGGCCAGCGGTGTCTGGCTCGGGCACAAGGTAATCAGCGAAGCGCCGCTTTCGCGCACCAGATTGGCGGTGATCAACAGGTCCTTGGAACGCCCGGACTGGGAAATACAGATCGCCACGTCGGTCGGTTTCAACGTTACCGCCGACATCGCCTGCATGTGCGGGTCGGAATACGCCGCCGCCGTCAGCAACAAACGGAAGAACTTGTGCTGGGCATCGGCCGCCACTGCACCCGACGCGCCAAAGCCATAGAACTCGACTCGCTGGGCCTGCGACATGAGCGACACAGCACGCTGCAACTCCACCGGATCAAGCTTCTCGCGAACCTCCATCAGCGTGTGCAGGGTGGTGTCGAAGATTTTCAAGCTGTAGTCAGCGACCGAGTCGTCTTCATGAATCGCGAATTGCCCGAAGCTCGCGCCGGCGGCAAGACTCTGTGCCAGTTTCAGCTTCAAGTCCTGGAAACCGGAGCAACCGATGGCGCGACAGAACCGCACGATGGTCGGTTCGCTGATGCCCACGTTGTGGGCCAGGTCGGCCATGGAGCTGTGCATCACCGCCGCAGGATCAAGCAGCACGTGGTCGGCGACCTTGAGCTCCGACTTGCGTAAGAGGTGGCGTGACTGGGCGATGTGTTGCAGCAGATTCAAAGGGCTGGACTCTTTGTTATTGGCAGGTGCCGGGGATGTAGCACGCTTGTAGTTATACTACATGAATCGGCTTTTTGCCTGCTCAATGCGTAACTCGATGTCCCCATTTCACGCCACATGCGCTCCATGTAGCCCCTACAAGGGTTTCGCGTCCGCACGCAACAGCGCCGCCAGGCCATCGGCCTCGACAGGGCGGCTAATCAAATAACCCTGCACTTCATCGCAGTGCTCGGCTTTCAAAAACTCCAACTGCTCTGCCCGCTCCACACCCTCAGCCACCACTTTCAGCGACAAGCCGTGCGCCATGGCAATGATTGCCCGGGTGATCGCCGCATCCTCGCTACCCTCCCCCAGACCGCGGATAAATGCCTGATCGATCTTCACGTAATCCACAGGGATGCGCTTGAGGTAGCTCAGGGACGAATACCCGGTGCCGAAGTCATCAATCGCCAACTTAACCCCCAAATCACGCAATTGCTGGAAGGTCGCGATGATGTGCTCGACGCTGTCCAGCAACTGACTTTCGGTGAGTTCCAGCTCGAGGTAGTGCGGCGCCAGACCGGTTTCTTCCAGCACCTGACGCACCAGGCTGACCAGTTTGCCCTGACGCAATTGATGCACCGACAGATTGACCGACACCCGTATCGGTTCAAGCCCCTGGCGCTGCCACTCACAGGCTTGCCAGCAGGCCTGACGCAACACGAACTCGCCGATCGGGCCGATCAACCCGGTTTCCTCGGCCAGGCCGATGAAGTCCCCTGGAGGCACACGGCCCATGGTCGGGTGATCCCAGCGCACCAGCGCCTCAGCGGCATTTAACCGACCCGTGGCGAGGCACAGCTTCGGTTGGTAAAACACCTTTAGCTGCTTCTCTTCGATGGCCTTACGCAGCTGATTTTCCAGCTGCAAGCGCTCCAGCGTGCTGGCTTGCAGGCTGTCGGTGTAGAACTGAAAGTTATTTCCGCCCAAGTGCTTGGCGTGCTGCATGGCCATATTTGACTGATGGACCAGCGCGGAAATTTCTCGCGCGTTGTCCGGCAACATGCTGATGCCCATGGACGCGCTAACCACCAGTTCATGGCCATCGACAGTGATCGGCAAGCGCAGCTTGGTTGACAGTCGGGTCGCCACCCGCGCCAGGCTCGACAGGTTGCCGTAGGCATTGAACAACACGGCAAACTCATCGCCGGATAAGCGAGCGATGGTGTCTGCTTCAGGCAACGCATTGACCAGCCGCCGGGCCATCTTCTGCAAGAGCTGATCGGCGATTTCATGGCCAAGGCTGTCATTGAGCAGCTTGAAACGATCCAGATTGATGTGCAGCAACGCCAGACTGCGGTGACCGCCCTGGCGCACCCGCTGATGGGCCTCGCTTAGCCGTTCGCGGAACAGAGAACGGTTCGCCAGACCCGTTAATTCGTCGTAATGCGTCAGGTAACGCATGCGCTCTTCAGATTCGCGCCGCGCCGATAGATCGGCGAAGAAGCCCACGATATGGCTCACATTTCCCCGAGCATCGCGCACCGCGTTCAGTTGCAACCATTGCGGATACAACTCGCCATTCTTGCGGGTTTCTACCAGTTCGCCCTGCCAACTGCCGTGCTGCTCCAGCGCCTGACGAATCGCAGCGTAGTGCCGGCGGGCATCGCGGCTGCACGGCAACTCGACCACGTTACGTCCGATCATGTCTTCAATGTCATAGCCGGTGACTCGGCTGAAGGCCTGATTGACCGCGATCAGCGCGTAATTCGGATCGAAAATCACGATGCCTTCGCTGGCAGCTTCGAACACCGTCGCGGCCAGTTGCCGTTGCTCTTCCAGACTTTTGCTGACGCTGATGTCGCGACGGGTGCCGACCATGCGGATCACTCGGCCATTTTCGCCGCGCTCAACCGCTCGACCACGGTCCTCGATCCAGACCCAATGGCCATCGCCGTGGCGCACGCGGTACTCAATCTGGTAGTCCTCGCTGCGGCCCTTCAAATGCTCGACCAGCGCGCGCTTTAGCGACGGCAAGTCATCGGGGTGCAGGCGCGGTTTGAGGTGGCGTAGCATCGCCGTCACGAATTCCGGCTCCAGGCCGAACAGCTCCTGAAGCTGGGTGTGATGGACTTCGTCGGTTTGCAGGTTCCAGTCCCACAACCCGAGCTCACTGGCCTTCAACGCCAGCGCCAGACGCGCTTCACTCTTGCTCAGGGCCTGATTGGCGGCGTCCAGCTCCAGGCTGCGCTGGGCAACACGGCTTTCCAGCTCGATCTGAATTTGCCGCAGCTCGTCTTCGGCACGACGGCGCTGGTCGATTTCCTTGGCCAGCTTTTGATTGAGCTGGTCGCTGCAATTTTGGGCCTGCTGCAAGTGCTCAATCAGTGCCTGATTCTGAAAGCGCCGCAATAGCCCACTATCGATGAGCCGATTGACCTGCCAGGCGACCACACTCAACGCGCCCAGCAATATGAGGCCGAACCAGCCCCAGCCCTGATCTTGTTCATCGCCGCCCCAGAACAGATAGCCGATGGCCGGCAACAGACAGGGCAAGGTAAAGGACAGGAACGCCGGCAGGCTGACCGCGTAGGCAACACTGGCCGAAAGCGCTGCGGCGCCGATCAGGCCGAACACCCAGGCTTGTTGCATGAAGTTATCGGCGGGTACCAGCGCAATGCCGGCGCCGGCCAGGGTCAGGCCGGTCATGGCCGAACCCAGCAAAAACATGCGGCGCCAGATCGGATGGGCCTGACGGTTGGGTATCGCCGAATCGAAGGCCGCGACTTGAATCACCCGCAACGCCACCAGCGACAACAGCCACACCAGCCAGACGCTGACCAGGAAGTAACGCTGCGGACTCCAAAGCAAGCCAGCGCAGACCAGACCGTTGATCAACATGAATAATGTGGGCAGTAACGAACCCTGATAAAGCAGACGCGTGCGTTCGACCGCCATTTCCATGGCGTACTGTTTGCGGATAACCCGGGGCTCCACAACGGGGCCCGACAGGTCGGTGCTGAGGGTCATAGGCAATGTTCTTGTTCTTATAATGGTGAGCATGAGCCCGAAACGTCGACGGAGCATACACAAGCAAATGCCCGGACCAAACTGCTCCAGATCATAAAATCGACAAAAACTGCAGACCCCCATACCCGCTGAAAAGCCTCGGAGCGAGCCCCGCCAACGCCTGCAGCCAGTGACCGACCGGTCGTCATCCGTGCTTCTTTCATCGGCTAATGCAAAGCTCGGTTTGCCCGGTGTGACGGCGCACCCTAGAATGCCCCGATGCGCGATGATCTCTCCCTTCTGCTGAACTCCCTCAACGATGCCCAACGCCAGGCCGTAGCTGCCCGCGTGGGTCGTCAGTTGGTCCTGGCCGGTGCTGGTTCCGGTAAAACCCGAGTGCTGGTGCACCGTATCGCCTGGTTGATCCAGGTCGAAAACGCCTCGCCCCACTCCATCCTGTCGGTGACCTTCACCAATAAGGCCGCTGCCGAGATGCGCCATCGCATCGAACAGCTGATGGGTATTAACCCGGCCGGCATGTGGGTCGGCACCTTCCACGGCCTGGCGCACCGCTTGTTGCGGGCGCACTGGCAGGAAGCCGGCCTGAGCCAGACTTTCCAGATTCTCGACAGCGACGACCAGCAACGACTGGTCAAGCGGGTGATCCGCGAGCTGGGTCTGGACGAGCAACGCTGGCCGGCCCGTCAGGCCCAATGGTTCATCAACGGGCAGAAAGACGAAGGTCTGCGTCCGCAACACATTCAAGCCAGCGGCGATCTGTTCCTGGCGACCATGCGCAGCATTTATGAAGCCTATGAGGCTGCGTGCCTGCGCGCTGGCGTGATCGACTTCTCCGAATTGCTGCTGCGCGCCCTCGATCTGTGGCGCGATCACCCGGGCTTGCTGGCTCATTATCAGAAACGCTTCCGCCACATCCTGGTAGACGAATTCCAGGACACCAACGCCGTGCAGTACGCCTGGTTGCGACTGCTGGCCAAGGGCGGCGACAGCCTGATGGTGGTCGGCGACGACGATCAGTCGATCTACGGCTGGCGCGGCGCGAAAATCGAAAACATTTATCAGTATTCCGACGATTTTCCGGATGCTGAAACCATTCGTCTGGAGCAGAACTACCGCTCCACCGCCGGCATCCTCAAAGCGGCCAACGCCCTGATCGCCAACAACACGGGACGCATGGGCAAAGAGCTGTGGACCGACGGCGGCGAAGGCGAAGCGATCAACCTGTATGCCGCGTTCAACGAACACGATGAAGCACGCTACGTGGTGGAAACCATCGAAAGCGCGCTGAAAACCGGCTTGGTTCGCAGTGATATCGCGATTTTGTACCGCTCCAACGCCCAATCACGCGTTCTGGAAGAAGCCTTGCTGCGTGAGCGTATTCCGTACCGCATCTATGGCGGTCAGCGCTTTTTCGAACGGGCAGAAATCAAAAACGCCATGGCCTACCTGCGTTTGCTGGAAGGTCGCGGCAACGATGCAGCGCTGGAGCGGGTGATCAACGTCCCGGCCCGTGGTATCGGTGAGAAAACCGTTGAAGCGATCCGCGACCATGCCCGTCACAGCGATGTATCGATGTGGGAAGCCATGCGTCTGCTGGTGGCTAATAAAGGCCTGACCGGTCGTGCAGCCGGCGCACTGGGCGCCTTTATTGAGCTGATCGAAAACCTCGCCGCCAAGTGCATGGAAATGCCGCTGCACCTGATGACCCAGACCGTCATCGAGCAGTCCGGGCTGATCGCCTATCACGAAGCGGAAAAAGGCGAGAAAGGCCAGGCACGGGTAGAAAACCTTGAGGAACTGGTCAGCGCTGCGCGTAACTTCGAAAACGCTGAAGAAGACGAAGACCTGACACCATTGGCGGCGTTCCTCGGTCACGCGTCGCTGGAGGCCGGGGATACTCAGGCCGACGAGCACGAAGACAGCATTCAGCTCATGACCTTGCACAGCGCCAAGGGTCTGGAATTCCCTTACGTGTTCCTGGTGGGCATGGAAGAAGGTCTGTTCCCGCACAAGATGAGCCTGGAAGAACCGGGTCGTCTTGAAGAGGAGCGCCGTTTGGCCTACGTCGGCATCACCCGGGCCATGCAGAACCTGGTGATGACCTATGCAGAGACCCGACGCCTGTACGGCAGCGAAACCTACAACAAGGTGTCGCGTTTTGTACGTGAAGTGCCGAAAGGCCTGATCCAGGAAGTGCGGCTGTCCAACAGCGTCAGCCGTCCGTTCGGCGGTGGCCAGCAGCAGAGCTCCAGCAGCCTGTTTGGCGGTAGCGAGATCCCGGATACCGGGTTCAGCCTCGGCCAGGCCGTACGGCATTCGGTGTTTGGCGACGGTGTGATCCTGAACTTCGAAGGTGCCGGGGCTCAGGCTCGGGTGCAGGTGAACTTCAGCGAAGGCAGCAAGTGGCTGATGCTGGGTTACGCAAAACTGGAAGCTATCTAAAGCCCAACAGAGGGCCAATGTGGGAGCGAGCCTGCTCGCGAAGAACGATAACGCGGTGCTTCTGACAAACCGCGGTGCGGCCTTCGTCGGAACGCCGCCCGGAGCCGGCTCGCTCCCACAGGGTTCATCCGACCGGACACCCTTCCTACAGAACTAATCCGCTCGTCCTACGGACCAAAGTTAACAGGCCTTATTGCGCTGACTGAAGCTGAACACAACCTGTCAGGCAAAAGCCCGAAACACTCTGCCGCTAGCCAGTAACACTTCAGCTGTGCAACATGGCGCGCGTGCCATCCACAAATGGGAATTCCCTTTATGAAACGTTTTCTTAGCATCGCCATGGCGTTGTGCATCGGCCTGACGATGAGCCTCGACGCCAACGCCAAGCGCTTTGGTGGCGGCAAGAGCTCCGGCGCTGCGCCGACTCACCAGACCAGCCAAATGGCTCCTTCTTCTGCCGCAGGTGGTGCTGCCGCCACTGCGGGCGCGGCCGGTGCCGCTGGCGCTGCCGCCAAGGCCGGCGGTGCTTCGCGCTGGCTCGGCCCTCTTGCCGGCATCGCGGCCGGAGGCCTGTTGGCCTCCATGTTCATGGGCGGCGGCTTCCAGGGCATGCAGATCTTCGACATCCTGATCATGGCCGTCATCGCCTTCCTGATCTTCCGCTTTATCGCCGCTCGTCGTCGCAAGCAGCAGGAGCATCTGGCTCCAGCTGGCGCACCGATGCAGCGTGAAGTGTTCGAGCAGAAGCCAACGGCCATGGGTTCGATCTTTGGCGGCTCGGCAGCACCGGTTGCCGCTCGTCCGGTAATCAATGCTCCGGCCTGGTTCAATGAGAAGAACTTCATTGAAGCGGCCCGCAACCACTTCCAGTCCCTGCAGCAACACTGGGACGCCAACGAAATGGACAAAATCGCCGAGTTCGTGACCCCGCAACTGCTGGAGTTCCTCAAGCGCGAACGTGCCGACCTGGGCGACGGTTTCCAGTCCACCTACATTGATAACCTCAATGTTCAACTGGACGGCGTGGATGATCGCGCCGACAAGACCATCGCCACCCTGACCTTCACCGGTGTATCGAAGACCTCGCGTTTCGACCAGGGCGAAGTGTTCAGCGAAAGCTGGAACATGGAACGTCCGCAGGGCGAGAACCAGCCTTGGCTGGTCGCCGGTATCCGCCAGAACGGCTGATCCCTCCTGCGTTAAGCATGCTGTAATGAAAACCCCGGCCTTGCCGGGGTTTTCTATTTCGCGGTTGCATCTATAGCGAGCTACTGTATAAACCGCCCCAACTAAACCGCGCCATCAAGCAAGAGGATCCCGGACGTGGAAGAAATCATCGAACAACTGCGTGAAGCCAACGAACCGGTACCGGTCCCCTTGGAGTTGCCCGACGAAGATCAATTGGTGGAAATCGAAGAACAGCTGTTCATCGACATTCCGTTTGTCTTCAGAGAGTTTTTGCTGACCGTCAGCGACGTCGTCTACGGCAGCCTGGAGCCGGTAACCGTTACCGACCCGCAATCCCACACCTACCTGCCGGACGTTGCCGCCAACGCCTGGGATGCGGGTGTTGATCGCAGCATGATTCCGATCTGCCAGGACGGTGACAACTACTACCTGGTCGAAGAAGACGGCACCGTGGTGCTGTGGTTGGCCGAAGAAGAGCTGATCGCCGAAGAAACCTGGGAATCGGTGTGGCACTGGGCGCGGGACGTCTGGCTGGAAAGCTGAGACGCCTGACGCCCCCGCGTGGTCAATGCCCGGACGAATCCTTGTGGTTGTCCAGGGTTTCCAGCAAGGCCACCTGCATGCGCGTGTGAACGCGGATGAACCAGCGCCAGAGCAGCGCCGCTACAGCGGCCGCGACGACGACGATCAGCACCAGCAACTTGTTGGTCGGCAGAATACTGGCCGACAAGGCTGCAAGCAGCAGAAAAATCACCAGCAGCGAGAGGATCGGGATCACTTCGGCGATCACCCGACGCACTCGCTGCGTGTGGCGGCCCGCCATCTCCGGCTTCACGCCCATCTCCGCCAACAGCATCGAGAGCGCCTTGAGCTTGCGATAGGCGGCGATCAGGAACGGCAGCGACAACAGCAACGCCCCGCCCCAGATCAACGCTTTCTGCCAGCTCGGGTCGCTGATCCAGTCTTGCAGGTAAGCGGACATGCGCTCGGCGAAAAAAGCACCCGAGAAGAAGATCGCAATCACCAGCGCCAGATTGACGCCCACCTGCAACAGAATCCGCCGAATCATCGACGCCAGTAGCGCGCCCTCGCCCTGAGGCTGGATGCTACGCAGCCATTCGCCGTACATCCCCAATACCCTGCCCAGTCGCTTCGGCACCACCGCGGCAAGCTTGATAGACAGCGGATCAGCCGCGCGGATCAGGTAAGGCGTCAGCAACGTGGTGATCACCGAGACGGCTACGGCGACCGGGTAGAGGAAGTTGCTGGTGACCTGCAACGTCATGCCAAGCGCCGCGATGATGAAGGAAAATTCGCCAATTTGCGAAAGCCCCATCCCGACGCGAAGGGAGGTGCGTCCATCATTGCCAGCGATAAAGGCGCCAAGGCCGCAAGACAACATTTTGCCCAGCACCACGGCCACGGTGATCACCGCAATCGGCCACGCGTATTGCAGCAGGATCATCGGATCGAGCATCAACCCGATGGCGACAAAGAAGATCGCACTGAACAGGTCGCGAACCGGTTCGATCAAGCGCTCGATTTTCAGCAATTGCCGGGATTCAGCCATGATCGCGCCAATCAGGAAGGCGCCGAGCACCATGCTGTACTCAAGTTTGACCACCAGCAAACAGAAGCCGAAACACAGGCCTAACACCGTGATCAGCAGCATTTCATTGCTTTCGAACTTCGCCACGTAGGCCAGCAATCGCGGCACCAGCAGGATGCCGATGACCAGTGCGACAATCATGAACAGCGAGAGCTTGCCGACCGTGGAAAACACTTCGCCGGAACTGACCGTGCCGCTGACTGCGATGCTCGACAGCAAGGCGATGATGCCGATGCCAAGGATGTCTTCAACGATCAGCACGCCGAAAATCAGCTGCGCGAAGCGCTCGTTCTTCATCTTCAGATCGTTGAGCGCCTTGACGATGATGGTGGTTGAGGAAATCGCCAGGATCGCGCCAAGGAACAGCGAGTCCATGGTGTTCCAATCGAACCAGCGACCAATTTCGTAGCCGATCCAGATCATCAGCACGATTTCCAGGAATGCCGCAATGAACGCCGTGGCGCCAACCTTGAACAGCTTGCGCAGGCTGAACTCCAGGCCCAGGCAGAACATCAGGAAAATCACCCCGAGTTCGGCGAGGGTTTTGATGGTTTCTTCATCGTGGATCAGACTAAACGGCGGGGTGTGCGGGCCGATGATGAAGCCGGCGACGATGTAGCCGAGTACCACCGGTTGTTTGAAGCGATGAAACAGCACGGTCACCACACCCGCGATCAACATGATCACTGCCAGATCTTGAATGAAACTGATGGCGTGCATGGTGTGGGGCTCCTTGGGTGACATTGCTCAATCGACAGACGTGGGAAAGGTCTGTTCGAGCAAGGTAAAAAATCCACTTCCCGCGTGGGAGTTGCCTTTGAGAGGGGCTTTTGAAGGGTAACACCGCGACTTCTGGCAGAAAGGCGGTGCAATATATGGAAACAGATCGATCCGGGCGTGACGGCAGCCACCCGCCCGGCGTCCCGATAACTGTTGGTTTGAAAAAGCTGACGAGGCCCCCGCAGAGGTGCCGCCCTCCCGAAATTCTGCCTTGAACCGTGAGAACGCTATGGAACCCGGAAACGCACAACTGTCGATGACGGTATTGATGACCCCCGACATGGCCAACTTCTCTGGCAATGTCCACGGCGGTACCTTGCTCAAATACCTCGACGAAGTGGCCTACGCGTGCGCCAGCCGTTATGCCGGCCGCTACGTGGTGACCCTGTCGGTGGACCAGGTGATTTTTCGCGAGCCGATTCATGTCGGCGAACTGGTGACCTTTCTGGCCTCGGTGAACTACACCGGCAACACCTCCATGGAGGTGGGCATCAAGGTGGTGACCGAAAACATCCGTGAGCGCTCGGTGCGCCACACCAACAGCTGCTTCTTCACCATGGTCGCAGTGGATGACGACCGCAAACCGGCTGCTGTCCCGCCATTGCAACCGCAGAACAGCGAAGACAAACGTCGCTTCATGCAGGCCCAGCAACGTCGGCAGATTCGTCAGGAGCTGGAAAAGCGCTATCAGGACATCAAGGGCGACGCCTAAATCAAAAGATCGCAGCCTGCGGCAGCTCCTACGGGGTACGTGTTCCGTGTGGAGCTGCCGCAGGCTGCGATCTTTTCGCTGGGACCCGATTACAAACTGATCGCCGTCGCCTCGAACCGCACCCGTGGATGGGCAATCCGGTCCTGAGCCCGTACCAGTTCCAGCTCATAGCTGGAGCAAGCCTGGGTTTCCAGCAGCACTTCATGTACCGCCGACGCGGCGAATTCGAAAGCCGCCACCAGGCTATCGCCCAACAGCACGCGAGCCAGAAACAGTCCGGAGGTCAGGTCGCCGACGCCCACCGGCTGACGCGGGAACGCCAGCAGCGGACGGCGCAAATGCCAGCTGTCTTCGGCCGTCACCAGCAACATCTCGAAAACATCCCCCGGTTTACCGGGATAGTCCAGATGCTTGACCAGCACAGCCTTCGGACCACGCGCCAGCAACGCTCGCGCCATGGCCAGGCAATCGAACAACGATTGCGGCTTGCGCCCCGAAAAGCTGTCCAGCTCCAGCTGGTTTGGGCACATGAAGTCCGCCACGGCAGCCGCCTCCTCCAGGAGGAAATCGCTGACTTCCGCAGGCACGCTGCAACCCTTCTCCGGATGGCCCATCACCGGGTCACACAGATACAGTGCCTTGGGATTCATCGACTTGATCCGCGCCACACCCGTCAGGATCGCCCGCCCCTGGGCAGCACTGCCGAGATAGCCAGACAGCACAGCGTCGCAGTTGCCCAGTTCGCCAATCGCCGCGATGCCTTCGATCAGGTCGGGAATCTGATGCGGCGCCAGCACTTCACCGGCCCATTGGCCGTACTGGGTGTGGTTGGAGAACTGCACGGTATTGAGCGGCCAGACATTCACCCCGACCCGCTGCATCGGGAAAACCGCGGCGCTGTTGCCAGCGTGGCCGAACACCACGTGGGACTGGATGGCGAGCAGATGGGGCGTACGTTTCATGCGGTGGGTTTTCCGTCAAACGATTGAAATTCAAGCCGCGCAGTATGCGACTAAACGCAGCCTGTACGACAGACCGGCGACGCAGTTAAGCTGACACTATCTTGTTGGAGCAACGTGTTGATGCTGACCCTTGGAAATATCTTCGTCCTGATGCTGCTTGCCACCGGTGGCGCGTGGTTATGGCACAACCATGGCTTGCGCGAGCGCGCGCTGGAACGGGTCAAGCTGCATTGCGCCAAGCTCGGAATCGAGTTGCTGGACGGCAACGTGGCTTTGAAGAAGATCGCGTTTATTAAAGACGCCAATGGCCGGCGGCGCCTCGCCCGCGTGTATAACTTCGAATTCACCGTGACCGGTGAAAGCCGTCACAACGGCACCATCACCCAGTTCGGCGCCCACAGTGCGCAGATTGAGCTGGCGCCCTACCCGATGCCGTTCGACGACACGCCTGCGGTGGCCGATGTCGTGAAACCGCGCGCTGAGGTGATCGAGATGAGCCAGTGGCGGCAAGAACACACGAAATGGCGTCCTTAAGTCAAAAGATCGTCCGAACGCGGCCCGAACCTTCGGCAGCTCCTACATGAGAATCGCATTTCAAATGTAGGAGCTGCCAAAGGCTGCGATCTTTTGATCTTTAACTCGACCGACAGTCGGCCAAAGCTCTTTGTAATGACTCAACATCCTGCGGCTCACTGAAAATCAGCTCGATGCGCGAATCACGCCGCCATTCGCTGGGCTGCCAATCCAGCACCGGGTTTTCCAGCGCATTCGCCGACACCCAACCGTCGACGCTGTGGATAACCAGTTTCGCCCGCCGCCAGGCAAGGCTTTCAAGCCAACGGCCAAGGAGCGTCGCATCGAAAGTCTGACTTGGATGCCAGCGCCACCCAACACTCCAGCCGCCCTCCTGCTCCTGGCTCAAGCAAATTGGCAGCGAGGGATCGGTCCAGATGGCCGGCAGCTGTGCCAATCCTTTGGGCGCAACGAAGTTATCCACACCCTCTACAGCTTGAGCCTCAAGCCCTGGTAACTCACTCAATGGCAACGCGGCTTGCTGCGTCCAGTACAACGGACGCGCCGGCAATTGTGCGGCGATTCGCTGGCGATCAGCGTCGTCGATATTTTCGGCTTTATTCATCAGCAACAACCCGGCGCTGTTCAGCGCTTCCTGTTGCGCCTTGGGCAGTGGCTTGCCAGCGGCGAGTGCCTGGGCATCCAGCACCAGCACGCAGGGTTGAACAGCCAACACGCCTTGCCACGGTGCCTCACTCAACTGCCTGAGCAATTGCGCCGGATGCCCCAGCCCGGAGGGCTCAATGAACAGCCGATCCGGCCGCGCCTTGCGCAGCAAACGCCCGAGACCGATCTGAAACGGCGCACCATTCACGCAACACAAACAGCCCCCGGCCACTTCACCCAGTGCGATACCATCGGCGTCCTGGGTCAGCAACGCAGCGTCGAGGCCAATCTGACCGAACTCGTTGATCAGCACCGCCCAACGCTCATTCGCCGGCCGCTGCGTCAGCAGGTGCTTGATCAGGCTGGTCTTGCCGGCACCCAAGGGGCCAGCAATGACGTGTGTGGGAATATTCTGCAACATGGTCGAAGTTTTCTGAGGAGGTAAGGATGCGGTTGTTGGGATTGTCGTTGCTCCTGGCGCTCACTTCAGGTGAGGCGCTGGCTCAAGCCTGCGTAGTACATAGCACGGCTGCGCGACTCGACGTGAAAGTCTGCCAGCAGAACCGCAACATCCCGGAAAAACTGTTCGCCGATGGTTTCTGCCAACCTAACCTTCCTGGCCAAAAAGTCGAGGTTCAGTACGTCGATCAATGCCCTACCGGCGCGTTCGGCGTATGCAGCAACGCCCAAGTCGCCAATATGCCTTACCGGCAGGATATTCACTATTACGGCGTGGCCACGGATGCGGCGTATTTGAAGCCGTTTTGTGAAGCCCAGAGCCAGGGAACCTGGCTCAAGCCGTGAGCCGCTAGCTCAGCCAGTCGAGCGTCAGGATCAGCCGCCGCTCACCGCACGCAAGCTGTGGCGACCGGTGAATAAGGCCGAAGCCTTCGTTGCCATACCATTTCTCACCTTTGAGCAGCGCCACTTCGCCGCTGGCGATCTGCTCGATCAGCGAATCGTCCTGGGGTTCGGCTTCAGCTTTACCCAGTTGTCGGCGATCCATCGCACCTTCCTTCAGCCACTGGCTGCCGACGCCGGCGTACGTGGTGATCAGCCGTACCGGCACGTGATCGACGTGGAAACGCGGGCACATGGCCTTGTCCAGGACCCGCAGGCGCAGGCCGACATGCTTGGCGCCCAGCAAACAGGCGAAAGCACTGACCAGCCAGGAGACGTCGGCGATGAAACCTTCGTAACCTTCGAGATCGCTGAAACCTGAGGCCAATCCGTGAAGATTGAGTTCGGTGTCATCGCTGGGCAGTTCCAGAACCAGCGACTCGGCCAACGGCTCGTTCAGGGACAGCAGCAAACGCCCGAAATCAGCGATGTGCGCCGGCAGTTGGCGCTGCCAAACGGCAAGGTTTACGCCTTCATCCAGTATTCGGGTGAGCGCTTGCGGCGTCTCACCTTGAACCTGATAAATGATCGGCCGCAGTTTCAGACTGGGAGCCAACATCAGGCTGCCGCCTCTTCGTGCCACGGGCCAAATGGATCTGGCAGTAGTCGCCAGCCCTCGACGCCTAACGCCATTTCATCGTCGGTCAGCAGGCAATTGTCGAGTTCGGCGGTGAGTTGTGCGAAGTCCATGTTCTGGCCGATGAACACCAGTTCCTGGCGGCAATCGCCAGTGGTTGCGGTCCAGTTTTCCATGATCCCGGCGGTGCTTTCTTCGTCCTGCGGCCACTGGGTTTTCGGCACGAAACGCCACCAGCGCCCGGCGAAACCATGGCGCATCAATCCGCCGGCCTGGGACCAGCTACCGGCGTCCATGTGCTTGCTGGCCAGCCAGAAAAAGCCTTTGGAGCGCAGCAGTTTGCCGTTCACCCACGGGCGGTCGATGAAGCTGAAAAAACGCTGCGGATGAAACGGTCGGCGTGCTCGGTAGGCTGTCGAGGCGATGCCGTATTTCTCGGTTTCTGGCACGTGTTCGCCACGCAGTTCCTGTAACCAGCCCGGCGCCTGGGCGGCCTTCTCGAAGTCGAAACGACCGGTATTCAGGATCTTCGCCAAGGGAATTTCGCCCATGACCATCGGGATGATTTCCGCCTGGGCGTTAAGCCGCTCAAGGATCGCGATCAGCTCCTGACGTTCGCTGCTGCTGATCAAGTCGATCTTGCTGATCAAAATCACGTCGGCGAATTCGATTTGCTCGATCAACAGGTCGGTGATCGAGCGTTCGTCTTCCTCGCCCAAGGTTTCACCACGGGATGCGAGGCTTTCGGCGGCCTGATAGTCGATCAGGAAGTTCATGCCATCGACCACGGTGACCATGGTGTCGAGCCGGGCTATATCGGCCAGGCTCTGCCCTTCTTCATCGCGGAAGGTGAAGGTTTCCGCCACGGGCAGCGGTTCGGAAATGCCGGTGGATTCGATCAACAAATAATCAAAGCGACCCTCCTTGGCGAGTTTGCTCACCTCTTCCAACAAGTCTTCGCGCAAGGTGCAGCAAATGCAGCCATTGCTCATCTCGACGAGTTTTTCTTCCGCGCGGTTCAGGCTGACATCGCGCTGGACTTCGCCGCCATCGATGTTGATTTCGCTCATATCATTGACGATCACAGCGACGCGCAGGTTGTCGCGATTGCGCAGTACGTAGTTGAGCAGCGTACTTTTGCCAGCGCCGAGAAATCCCGACAGGACGGTTACGGGGAGACGATTGGGCATCAGGTATTCCTCACAGAGATGCCCGGTCGCAGTGTCGGGCTTAACTTAATGTTATAGTATAACAACGCAGTCAAGCCACTCTCCTCTTGCCCACGATGACAAAGGGCACGATGCTCAAGCCCGTTCGGTCCGTGAGAAATCCTATGCGTGTAGCCCTGAAAATAACGCTGATGAGTTTTTCGCTGCTGGTCGCTGTCGACGCCTGGGCGCAATCCCGAGCCTGGCCAAATGCACCCGAAGCGCCAATCTGCTGGCCTGCGTGGATGGCGACGGCAACGCCTACAGCGTCAACACCGTCGGAAGCACGATCTATCTGCGCGGCTTCGAAGCGTGGGCGCAGACCAACAGTCGCTACGGACAACTCACGTTTTTCACCGGGCTCGCTTCCGATGGCGAGGCCTGGGTCGGCTGGACCACGATCAATCGGTTTTCCAGTTCCGGTGGCAGCAGCGGAAAGTTCACCTGTAGCCGAATTGCGGGGTGTTAGGCAGCGACTTCAGCACCGCAAATCCCGTTTGTTCCACGCGCTTCTGATGCAGTGTGGTGATGCCCACCAGACTGCACCGCGCTGGCCAGGACGGGTTGAGCAAGTGACGTCTGTGCATGATGAAAGCCTGTTCATGAAAAAGGCATGGTCGATTCCAATGTAATAACATAACATATGAAATCGACTCCCACGATGGACCTGCTCATGAATGCGCTGACTCTGCCGGATATCGCCGCGCAGGCCTCACGCCAAGCCCTGCCACTCGACTGGGTGGGCATGTGCGGCATTGCTCTTCCTGTTTTATTCGATGGCCAACGACTGAGTGCGAAAGCCGACGCCGGCGTTAGCCTCGATGATGGAGAGGCGCGCGGGATTCATATGTCGCGGCTGTACTTGGCGCTGGAAATGCTTGAGCAAGAAAGCCTGACGCCCGCCTTGTTGCGGAAAGTTTTGCAACGCTTCCTCAAGACTCATGAAGGATTGTCCAACAGCGCGTACTTAAAAATTCACACCGATTTACTGCTCAAAAGACCGGCGCTGGTCAGTCCATTGGCCGGCTGGAAAACTTATCCAGTGAGCATCGAAGCACGTTTGAAAAACGCGATGTTCCACGTGGAACTAAAAATCGACGTGCCTTATTCCTCAACCTGTCCGTGTTCAGCAGCACTTTCCCGGCAGTTGATTCAACAGCAATTCATCGATGACTTCGCCAATAAGCCGCTGCAACATGCCGACGTGTTGACTTGGCTCGGCTCCACAAAAGGCATCGTCGCAACGCCTCACAGCCAACGCAGCACTGCGAAATTGCGGCTTCAAGTGGACGACTATCTGGATGACTTGCCGCTGATCGCGATCATCAACGACGCTGAAGCAGCCCTCGGCACTGCCGTACAAACCGCCGTAAAACGCGCCGACGAACAAGCCTTCGCGTTGGCCAACGGTCAGAACCTGATGTTCTGCGAAGATGCCGCACGACGTTTGAACCTGGCCCTGAAGCGCTCCCCCGGCATCAACGCCTTCCACATACGAGTCATCCACGCGGAAAGCCTCCATGCCCACGATGCCGTCGCCGAAAGCCGCTGGAATTGGGAGGCCGCATGATTCATTGCCAAGCCTTGCGTTGGGGTGCACCCGGCCAGCCACTGACTCCACCCGTGGATTTCGAATTGGCCAAAGGAAGTCTCACCGCCGTAATCGGTGCGAATGGTTCGGGTAAAAGCAGCCTGCTGAAAGTCATCGCAGGTTTGCAAAAACCGCTGACCGGCAAAGTCATCTCGGATGTTCCACGCAAGGGCAGCCTCTCGTTCCTTCCACAGCAACAACACCTGGATCGCCAATTCCCCATCAGCCTGCAAGAGTTAGTGGCCGCCGGTTTCTGGGGCAGCACGCAGTCTCCCGAGATACGCAGTCAACGCCTCAAAGCCGTCCTGGAAAACTGGTGTCTGAGCGGACTGGAACAGCGCCCGTTGATGGCCTTGTCCGGCGGCGAATTACAGCGTGCCCTGCTCGCCCGTTTGAGCCTCGCCGACGCACCATTGCTATTGCTCGACGAACCCCACGCCGCCCTCGACGAACTCGGCCAGGCGCTGCTCTGGAAACACATTCACGCCTGGCATGCCGAAGGCCGAACCCAAGTGATCGTGTGCCATGACCTGGCCGCCGTTCGCCAACACATTCCTCAAACGTTGCTGATCAAACGTACCGGCTGCGTCCTCGGATCGAGCGTTGATCTGATCCACCAACAATCACATACGCGGGTGGCCTGATGCTCGCGACCGCTCATCTTTGGCAACCGTTCCACGAGTTCGTGTTCATGCGTCGAGCGCTGCTGGGTGGATTGGTCCTGGCGTGCAGCACCGCACCGTTGGGCGTGTTTCTGATCCTGCGACGGATGAGCCTGATCGGCGACGCGGTGGCTCACGGCATTCTGCCGGGGGCCGCATTGGGCTTCTGGTTCGCCGGATTGAGTCTGCCGGCGCTGACCGTCGGCGGCCTCGGTGCGGGTCTCGGCATGGCCGGACTTGCCGCCTGGATCACCCGTCGCACCGGCCTGCGGGAAGACGCCAGCCTCGCCGCGATCTACCCGATCTCCCTTGCCTGCGGTGTGCTGATCCTCGGCATCGCCGGCAAACGTCTGGACCTGTTGCACCTGTTGTTTGGCTCGGCACTGGCGGTCGATGGCCCGACGCTGACCGGCATGCTCTGGGTCTCCGGCTTCAGCCTGATCGCCATGGCGTTCATCTACAAACCGCTGTTGCTGGACACCCTCGACCCACTCTTTCTGCAAACCGTCAGCCGACTCGGTCCCCTGGCTCACGGCGTATTTCTAACCCTGGTGGTGCTAAATCTGGTGATCGGTTTTCAAGCCATCGGCGCGCTGATGGTGGTCGGTTTGATGATGTTGCCCGCCGCTGCTTCTCGCTTCTGGAGTCGTCGCTTGCCGAGGTTAATGGCCATCGCCGCCCTGCTCGGCTGCCTCTCGGTGTGGCTCGGACTGTTGCTGTCGTTCTACTACTCGCTCCCCAGTGGCCCGGCGATCGTGCTGGTGGCTGGCGGTTTGTATCTGCTGTCCGTGGTGTTCGGACCGGTGCACGGCTTGCTGCGCCGCCCGCCTTTGCTCACATCCCAATGAGGTGTTACCCGATGCGCGTTTTACTCGTGCTGTTCAGTTTGCTGCTGTCGATGTCGCTGTCTGCTGCGGAAAAACTTCAGGTAGTCACCAGTTTCAGCATCCTCGCCGACATGACCCATCAAGTCGGCGGCGACCATATCCAGATCACCAACATGGTCGGCCCGGATGCCGATGCTCACACATACGAGCCGGCGCCGGACGACGCCAAGGCGTTGCTCAAAGCCAAACTCATCATCAAAAACGGTTTGGGTTTCGAGCCATGGCTGGACCGACTGGTGACCAGCACCGAGACCAAGGCGCCAGTGATCAGCGCGAGCCACGGCGTCATCCCGCGCTCCCTGGATGAAGATGGCGAGACGATTCCCGACCCGCATGCCTGGCACAATCTGGCGAACGCTGAGCTGTATGTCAGCAACATCACCAAGGCACTGATCGCCGCCGATCCGACGAACAAACCCGACTACGAACGCAACAGCCAGGCCTACCTGAAAAAGATCTACGCGCTGCTCGCCGAAGCCAAGGCCAAACTCGGCTCGCTGCCACCGGGCAATCGCAAAATCGTGACGTCCCATGACGCCTTCGGTTACCTCGGTCAGGCTTACGGCATCGACTTCATGGCCCCTCAAGGCCTGTCCACTGAGCGCGAACCGTCAGCCGCTGAAGTCGCTGCATTGATCACTCAGATTCGCCAGGCCAAGGTCAAAGCGGTGTTCATGGAAAACATCAAGGATGCACGTCTACTCAAGCAGATTGCCGATGAAAGCGGCGCGCACATCGGTGGCACGCTGTACTCCGATGCGCTCGCGGCGACCGGGCCGGCCAGCACCTTCGTCGGGTTGTTCGAGTACAACCTCAACACCCTGTACAACGCGTTGAGCAAGCCATGATCCGCAAGAATCCTTCCGGTGATTTGCCGGTGATAGCGGAATCTGCCTACGTGGATAAAACCGCCATCATCTGCGGCAAAGTGGTGATCAGCGAGAACGTCTTCGTCGGTCCTTACGCGGTGATTCGTGCCGACGAAGTGGATGCCTCAGGCGAGATGGAGCCGATCACCATCGGCGCCAACTCAAACATCCAGGATGGCGTAGTGATCCACTCCAAGTCCGGCGCGGCAGTGACCATCGGCGAGTTCAGTTCCATCGCCCACCGCTCGATCGTTCATGGTCCGTGCAAGGTTGGCGACCGGGTGTTTATCGGGTTCAACAGCGTGCTGTTCAACTGCGTAGTCGGCGACGGCTGCGTGGTGCGGCACAACTCGGTGGTCGATGGTCGCGACTTGCCTGAAGACTTCTATGTGCCCTCCACCACCCGCATCGGCCCGAAGACTGATCTGTCGCAGTTCCCACCGGTGAGCGTCAGCGCCTCGGAATTTTCCGAGGACGTGGCGCGCACCAACGTCGATCTTGTGCGCGGCTACAAAGCCCTGCAGAACGAGTTCTGACCATGAGCAGCGTGCTGATTCGCAATGCCCGGCTGGTGAATGAAGGCCGTGAGTTTGACGGTGATCTGTTGGTGAGCAACGGTCGAATCGTGAAGATCGCCAGCAGCATCTACGGTGAAAATGCCGACGTGGAAATCGATGCACAAGGGAAATGGCTGCTGCCCGGAATGATCGACGACCAAGTGCACTTCGTGATCCAGGCTCGCCGGACAAAGGCAGCTTCTACACCGAATCCCGGGCTGCGGTGGCCGGTGGCATCACCAGCTTCATGGACATGCCCAACACTAATCCGGCGACCCTGACCCTCAGCGCACTGGCCGACAAAAAGCGCCGAGCGGCGATTAACTCCGTCGCCAATTACGGTTTTCATTTCGGCGTGAGCAACGACAATCTCGACACCGTCGCCAGGCTTAATCCCTGTGAAGTTGCCGGCGTCAAAGTGTTCATGGGCGCCTCGACCGGCAACATGCTGGTCGATGACCCAAGGATTCTCGAGCGGCTATTCTCCGAGGTGCCGACCATTTTGTTGGCCCACTGCGAACACACGCCCAGCATCGACGCCAACGCCGCGAACCTGCGTGACTTGTTCGATGAACACATTCCTGCTGCGGCCCACCCGCTGATCCGCAACGCCGAGGCCTGCTTTCGCTCCTCCTCAACGGCCGTGGACCTCGCCAGACGTCACGGCACCCGACTGCACGTTCTGCACCTGACCACCGCCCGCGAACTGGCGTTGTTCGAAGACAAGCCACTCGCCCAGAAACGCATCACCGCCGAAGTCTGCCTGCACCACTTGCTGTTCGATGATCGGGATTACCCGAGCCTCGGCAACCTGATCAAGTGCAACCCGGCGATCAAAACCCAGGCCGACCGCGATGCCTTGCGCGAAGCATTGCTGAGCCATCGGCTCGACGTGATCGGCAGCGATCACGCGCCACACACTTGGGCCGAAAAACAGCGGCCGTACAGCCAGGCACCTTCTGGGCTGCCGTTGGTGCAACACGCCCTGCCCGCGTTGCTGGAACTGGTCGCGGATGAAGTGTTGCCGATCACTACGCTCGTCGCAAAAACCAGTCACCGGGTCGCCGATCTGTTCGCCATTCCAGACCGCGGTTATCTGCGCGAAGGCTATTGGGCCGACCTCGTTCTGATCAAACCGGAACCCGGCGGCGTCGCCGTTTCCCAACAGCCGATCCTGTCTCAATGCGGCTGGACACCTTTTGCCCGGCAGCGTTTCCGGCACAGCGTCAGCACCACGATCGTGTCGGGGCAAATTGCCTGGCACGACAAACGTCTTAATGACAACTGCCAGGGTTTACCACTACGGTTTATGCGCTAGCACTCGAGAGCACCGACATGATTCACATCACCCTGAGCGATGGTTCATTGCGTGAATACGACCAGCCACTGTCGGTGTACGAGCTCGCCGCAAGTATCGGACCCGGGCTGGCAAAAGCGGCGGTGGCTGGCCGAGTGGACGGCATCCTGGTGGACTGTGAGTTCATGATCGAAGCCGATGCCAGGGTCAGTATCGTCACACCTCAAGAGCCCGATGGGCTGGAGATCCTGCGACGCTCCTGTGCACTGATGCTGGCCATGGCCGTGAAACAACTCCATCCACAGGTGCAACTGCACGCAGGAACGGCGCTGGGCGACGGGTTCTTTCATGAGTTTTCTGTCGAGCGATTCTTAACGCAGGCAGACCTGCCACTGATCGAGGCTCGCATGCAGGCTCTGGCGGCGACCAATCACTCGATTCGCCGTCAAGGAAAGACGCCGCTGTACCGCCTGGGGAACTTCGAATCTACGACCGCTGGCCCACATGTCCCCGCGACCAGAGTGCTGCAAGCATTCACCCTCGACCACATCAGCGGTACGTTGCCGCAACGGATATACGGTACGTGCTGGTCCTGCCAACAGGAGCTTGATAACTGGCGGACGCCGCCACACGTCATGATCGTCAGCATGGACGAACGTCAGGCGGATTATGCGCAGTCGGTGACCGAGGCATTGCGTCGAAGTGGCGTGCGCGCCCGCGCGGATCTGCGTCACGAGAAAGTCCGCCAAAAAATTCGCGAGCACAGTCAGCACGTGCCGTATCTGGTGGTGATCGGGGAGAAAGAAAAGGAAGGTGAATTTGTCAGTGTGCGCAGCCGCACCGGGGAAGACTTCGGGAGGATGGCGATAGATGCGGTGTGCGAGTGGTTGAATCAAGCCCGCCCCCATACGGCCATGTAGGGAGCGGACCTGTTGGCGAAGCTTTTAAGCTCTCGGCTTAACGGTCCCGCAATCCTGCCCCAACCACACGGCGCGGCTATCGAGGCTGCCCTTCTGCTGAATGCCGGTGGCGTTGAACGTGCCATTAACCTTAGTGGTGAACTCACGATCACTGAGGAAAGTGGCGACACCAGTGCCCTGCGCTTTCGGACAGCTGAAGCGGAATTTCCACTGATTCCCGGTGCGGTCAGTGATTTCCTGCTTGCAGCCCGACTGTGGATCGGTCAGCGGAATGTCGTCGCTCTTCACCTGCTCCGGCGTCAGACAAGCCCGAATCCCCTTGCCGCCCATGGTGATGCCCTGCTTCTCCAGCTGCGCACGCTGTGCCGGGGTCATCTGGCCCTGCAACTGGCCAAGGATCAGCTGCAAATCCGGGAGATTCTGGTCATCGACTTTCATGTTGCTTGTAGTCAATTCCCACAAACCGGGCTGCAGCATCTGCGCCTGAGCGGCCACAGGAAGTGACAAACCAATAGCCATGGCCAAACCCAGCAGACGAACGTTCATCGAGTAACTCCTGATCAGTAGTGGCCGTTAGACGTCAGCCAGTGGCTTCGGTTCATGGGCCAATTAAATAGCGACATTCTGCACGGAACATGGTCTGTTAAGCATTGAATCTTCAGGAGCAAGGCTGCCCCATGGATTACTTTGGACCGCATATTTTCGGCTACATGATTGCACTGCTTCACACGCTGGGCCTGATCGCTGCCATCCACGCCGTGCTCACCGTCCGGACCGCCCAGGGATCGATCGCCTGGGCCCTGTCGTTGCTGTTTATTCCCTACCTCACGCTCATCCCCTATCTAGTCTTCGGCCGCAGTACCTTCGATGGCTACATCAAGGCTCGGCGCCAGGCCAACGAAGAAATGCGCAAGGCAATCTCCGAGCTCAACTGGCGCCCTTGGGTAGAAGAGGCGCTGACCGCTCGCGCCTCAAATGCTTACGCGTCCTTGAGGGCCATGCCGAAACTGGGGCGCATGCCGTGCCTGGCGAACAACGAAGTGCGCTTGCTGATTAACGGCCAGGCCACCTTCGACGCCATTTTTGAAGCCATCAGCAATGCGAAGGAAGCGGTGCTGATTCAGTTTTTCATCATCCACGACGATCGCGTCGGCCAACGCCTGCAAACCTTGCTACTGCAGAAGGCCGCCGAAGGCGTGGCGGTTTATTTATTGTACGACCGCATCGGCAGCCATTCCCTGCCTCACAGTTACGTGCAGCCGCTGCGCGATGCCGGCGTCGAGGTCAAAGCCTTTGCGACCCGTAGCGGCTGGCTCAACCGCTTCCAGGTCAACTTCCGCAACCACCGCAAGATTGTGGTGGTCGATGGAGTTCTGGGTTTCGTCGGTGGGCACAACGTCGGCGACGAGTACATGGGCGAGAAACCACCCCTGGCGCCGTGGCGCGATACCCATGTGGAAGTCCGCGGGCCGGTGGTTGCCTGCATGCAGGAATCTTTCGCTGAAGACTGGTTTTGGGCCGCCCGCTCATTGCCGCCGCTGATCCTGCCGGACGTTTACCCGGACGACGGCGTGCTCTGCCAATTGCTCGCCAGCGGTCCGGCGGATTCCTACGAAACCTGTTCGTTATTCTTCGTCGAAGCCATCCATGCGGCAACCGAGCGGGTGTGGATCACCAGCCCTTATTTCATCCCCGACGAAGCCGTGTTCGCTGCGTTAAGGCTGGCGGTTCTGCGAGGCGTGGATGTGCGGCTGCTGCTGCCCTCACGACCGGACCACCGGATCGTCTACGCCGCCTCCAGCCTTTATGCCTTCGAAGCCGTGCGCGCCGGCGTGCGGGTGTTCCGCTACGAGCCGGGCTTCCTGCATCAGAAAGTGGTGTTGATCGACAGCGAAATCAGCGCCATTGGCAGTGCCAATCTGGACAACCGCTCGTTCCGGCTGAATTTTGAAGTGATGTTGTTGACGGTCGACAGCGCGTTTGCCGCCGAAGTAGAACAGATGCTCAATGATGACTTCGCCCAGGCTCACGAGATCGCCAAAGAAGAAAGCCGGGAGACCCGCCGCCTGCAACAGGTCGGCATGCGGGTCGCCCGGCTTATTTCACCGATACTTTAAGGGTTGTAGATATCGTCGCGAGTCCATGGCAGTTCATGGCTGCCATCGGGGTGAGCTTTCACCGCGAGAATCTGGTGCAGATTGATCCAGCCCTTGGCGAACGCGTAAGCGCATCCCGCCAGATACAGCCGCCAGATCCGTAAGGCCTGCTCTGGCACCAGCCTGGAAGCCGCTTCCAGATTGTCTTCCAGGCGTTCGCTCCAATGGTCCAGCGTACGCGCGTAGTGCAGGCGCAGACTCTCGACGTCGACAATCTCCAGCCCAGCTTCGCTGATCTCGGCAGATATCATCGACAGGTGCGGCAACTCGCCATTTGGGAACACAAACTTCCCGATGAATTCACCGGCACCGCGCCCCACTGGACGGCCATCGATGCGCTTGGCGGTGATGCCGTGGTTCATCACCAGGCCACCCTCTTTCACCGCCCCGAACAAGGTCTTGCAGTACTCGGCCAGATTGGCGTGGCCAACGTGTTCGAACATGCCGACACTGACCACTTTGTCGAAACGACCGTCCTGAGGCAGGTCGCGGTAGTCGAGCAGTTGCAGTTCGACCAGATCGTCCAGGCCTTCGGCAGACACCCGTTCACGGGCAAGTTCCAATTGCTCTTTACTGAGTGTGATCCCGAACACCTTCGCACCAAACTCCCGGGCGGCATACCGTGCCAGACCGCCCCAACCGCAACCGACATCCAGCAGATATTCCCCTGGTTGCAGCCGCAGTTTGCGGCACAGGTGGCGGAATTTGGCTTGCTGGGCTTGCTCCAGCGTTTCGCTGCCGGTCTCGAAATAGGCGCAGGAATACGCCATGTCACTGTCGAGCCACAGCTGATAAAACGCATTGGAAAGGTCGTAGTGGTAGGAAATCGCCTTGGCGTCGGCTTCTTTGTCGTGAGGGGTCCGCACTGGCTGGCTGTCTTGATCACCGAGCAACGCCTGGCTCCACTCATCGCAGACGCGGATCACGTCGCTAATGGAGCCTTCCAGCTCAAGTTTACCTTCGACAAACGCCGCTCCGAGCGCGTCCAGGCTTGGGTGAGTGAACTGGGTAACCATTTGTGGGTCCTTGACCACAATTGTGACGCTGGGCGTCGGCCCCAGATTGAATTCATGGCCGTCCCAGAGTCGCAGGCGTAGCGGTAACTGCAGATTCTGTAAGGCCGGAGGAAGGTGCGCGAGCATGGATAGTCCCTCTTTGTTTCAGACGCCTGATGTGAGGGTAGACCATCCTTGAAAAATAGCTGGCTATCGAATTAATAGCCCTTTTCTATGATTCGTAACGCTCGAACCAACCGTCGCGAATTCACAAAATTGATTGCCCTCACCTAGATGACTACGAATTCGTCGTACAGTTCTGAAAACTTCAAGTCGCCCGGGATCGCGCTGTTTAGAGCATTCACCCGGCGTGCTCAATCCTCATCCTTAAGCTTGAGCAAGGGTTCCTGAAAACGCAGTAAACGCCCGGCGTTCCCCAACACCAGCAACGTGCTGAAATTGTGCAACAGCGCAGCAATCATCGCTCCCGCAGCACCAAGCCAGCCGAAGGCGGCGAAGGCTACAATCGCCAGCGTCCAGCCCAGACCAATGATCACGTTAACCTGCAACGTGTGCCGGCATTGGCGACTCAAGCGCACACATGTGCCGAGTCGACGCAGGTCGCTGCCGATCAGGACAATGTCGGCCGAAGCCAGCGCGATGTCCGCCCCGCCCGCGCCCATGGCCACGCCGACCACACCGGCCTTGAGCGCCAGCGAATCGTTGATCCCATCTCCCACGACCATTGGCCGGAAGCCGCTGCCGATTTCTTTCAACACACGATTGAGTTTGTCCTCCGGCAACGCTTGAGCTTCAACGTCGCTGATCCCGACATCTCGCGCCAATGTGTGTGCGACGCTTTGCCGATCACCTGTCAGCAGCAACTGCCGACCCAACCCCAACTCACGTAGCTCGCTCAAAGCAAATCGAGCCTCGGGTTTGACGCTGTCGGCCAGCAACAGCCAAGCGAGGAATTCACCGTTGAGCGCCAGCCCGGCAATCGGGCCATCGTGGTCGGGGACACTTGGAGTGGCGATCCCCAATTGGTTGAACAACTCCGGACGACCGAGCGCCGCCTCGCCCTGCTCCGTCATCGCCACCACACCCAGCCCCTGACGCTCGTGAATGTCGGAGAGCAGCAGAAAATGTTCCTGGGTGACCAACCCGGCGAGCGCGCGGCTGACCGGATGACTGCTGGCAGATCCGAGGCTGGCGGCGAGTTTTAGAACGTGAGCACGATCCTCCAGAGGACTGTCGATGGATTGCAAACGCAAGGTGCCAAAGGTCAGGGTTCCGGTTTTGTCGACCACCAAGGAAGTCAGGTCTGCCAGCTCTTCGAGGAACGCGGAGCTGCGAATCAGAATCCCGTGCCGAGCTGCCACCGCCACCCCGGCAATCGCCGTGGCCGGTGCCGACAACACCAGCGCGCAAGGACAGGCCGCCACCAACACCGCGAGCATGGCTTGAGCATCGTTAGTGACGAACCAGGTCACGGCGGCCAGCAGCAAAACCAGCACCATGTAGCTACCGGCGTAGCGTTCCAGCAAACGCGTGATCGGTGGTTTGGAACGCTCGGCACTTTGCATCAGCGCGATGACTTTGCCGAGGGTCGACTCATTGCCGGTGCGGGTCACTTCGATGCGCAGCAGACCGTCGAGGTTGATCGCGCCGCCGAAGACTTGCACGCCGACGCCCGCCTCCATCGGCACCGATTCGCCAGTAATTGAAGCGGTGTCCAGGCTCGCCTGACCGGACAACACCCGACCATCCGCCGGCACCCGATCACCCGCGCGCACCTCGACGAGGTCGCCGGCCTTGAGTGTGCCGTTATCGACTTCGACGATGGAGCCATCGGCCTGAACTTTGCGCGCATGGCTGCGAGTCAGTTTGCCGAGGGCACGAATCGCCTCCTGCGAGCCGATCACGCTGCGCTCTTCCAGCACGTGACCGAAGATCATGATGATCGGCAGCAGCGCCGCGGTCAGCAGATCACCCGTAGCCCACGCCCCCAGCATAGCCAGGGCGATCAATTGATCAGTGATCCCGTGCAGGCTTGGATAACGCAGGCTGTACCAGGCTGAACGCATCACCGGCACGGCCACCAATAACGAAGCAAAGCCCAGCAGCAATTGACTGACGCCCGTCTGCTCCGGCGACAACCAGCGCCAGGTCAAGCCGAGCGCGAGCAGGCCCAATGCGAGCATGGCCAAGGTCAATTGACGCGCGGCGCTGCGTTGTTCAGCCGAGGACAACATGCTCGGTGCGGCGGCGGTTTGGGTGGTCATTGTGCAGCTCCCTGAATGATCAGGCGGGAATCATCTTTTGGATTGACCGTGGTCACCGAACCGGCCTGACCGAGAATCTTCGGCATCCGCTCGCGGTAGATGCGCAGCAGCATTTGCGGGTCGGTCCCTTGTTGTTGCGCCTTGGCCAGGCTCAACACCGTCGCCGTGTCAGCCGAGGCTTTGGCCAGACGCTCGCTCGCTTGGGCGTGAGCGACTTGCAGTGTGCGATCGGCTTGTTCGTTGGCGGTCTGAGTCAGTTTCTCGGCTTCAGTCCGAGCATTGGCCACGGCTTTGTCGGCTTGTTGACTGGCGGTCAGAACCCCGTTGAAGGCGTTGACCGCCGGGCCGGGCAGACTCGATTGCACGTCGACTCGCGTCACTTCAATGCCTAACCCCTGCCCGGTCGCGGTCAGGTCAGCCAGGCGCTGATTGATGGCTTGCACCAGATCACCGCGTAGACGTTCGCGTCTTTCGGCAGCCTGTTTATCCGCGCCGATGAGTTCCGGTCGCGCCACTAGAATGGTGTCCAGATCTCGCGCCGCCGTGAGCGCCACGGCGCTGCGGGTTACGAGTCGATCCAGTGCCGGCAACACATGTTCGCCTTGAAGGACGAAGGCATACGGCTCGGTCACTTTGTAGAAAACCCGCACATCCAGTTGCACCACGCCCGCGTCACCGGTGAGCAAATAACCGGAGCCGGCGAGTGCGTCGCTGATCGGTGTAGCGAAACTCGCCACTCGGTCTGCCTGCAATGCAGCATCAGTGCGCAGCAAATTTTCCACTCGCCGCTCAATTACCCGATCCGCCGCGGGCAACAAAATCACCTGCTCAAACGGACGGGGCCAGGCCAATAGCAGACCAGCATTCTGGATGCGATCCAGCGCGCCGAAGTGCAAAACCACCGCGCGATTTTGTGGATCGATCTGCCGCACATTGGAAAATGCCCACACCAAAGCGGCCAGTACCGTCACGGCGTACAGCGCCAAGAAAGCCAATCGCCCAGCCTGAATCCAGGGACTGCTTAACTCATTTGTTCCACGTGGAACTAATTTCATGGCTGCGACCCGGCCTTGTAATCGAGGGTCGGCGGACCGTCAACCAACACCCGGAAAGGCGCGGCGTCGGTGCGCAGAATCAGCTTTGTGCCGGGCGTGACGATCGTGCCTAGTGTGTCGAGGGAGCGCAGCAGGTTGTAGAGCTGTGGCGATCCCGCGTAGGCGCGACCGTAAATTAGCGCGGCTTCGACGCGCGATTGTGCTTCGATGTCCGCTGCTTTTACCGTGGCATCGGCCTGCACGATGCGCGCGTCACGCTCGGCAGCGGAACGGATTTGCGCCGCTTCGCGCTTACCGATAGCCGTGCGTTCGGTCGCGATTGTTTCACGCTCGGCACGCATGCGATCAACCGTAGCGGTGAGGGTTACCGACGGCAGGGTCAGACGCTCGATGCCGACTTGCAGCACCCGCACTCCATAAGTCGTGAGCAACTGCTGATCGATTTGCTGACGCAACTGCGCTTCAAAATCAGCGATGTGTACTTTGTTGGCGTCGGTGTTCACCAGGTTAGCCAGATCAAAACTGCTGGCCGTGGTTTCCAGAGCCGAACCCACAAACGTGCGAATCTGCCGCGCTGCTTCGTCCGGCTGATTCTGTACGGCACGCATGAAGCGTTGCACGTTGTCCGGATCGCCCTGAACCTGCCAGGCCACGTAAGCCTGAACGATGATGCGCAAACCGTCCCGCGTACCCACGTCCTGTAAACCACTCGAGGTCGTGCGCAGTCGCAGATCGACAGGAATCGCCGCTTCAAAAGGAGCAGGCCAACGCCAACCAAGACCTGGTTCCAGCAATACCCGCGACGGATTACCAAAACGCGTTATCACCGTGGCCTCCCCCGAACGCACCTGCACCAGGCTCGCTGCCGCGATGGCGAACGCCACCAGCAACGCTGCCCAGCCCATTCGCCGCCACGGGAACGGGCCAGCTTCTTGGGGATCACCGTGGTGGTGGTGTCCGTGGTGATGCCCGCCATGGCCGTGATCGTGGCCAGTGTGGTCATCGTGATCGTGAGTGTGCGACTGGCTCAATTGGCAGCTCCTGGCTGAGCGGTTTTACGCGCCGGCGCAGGCTCAGCCGGCAGCGTGAATGTACGGAGGTCGATGGTCGGCGCGTTACTGCTGCCGCCCAGACGATGATCGAGCACCAGCAACCTGGCATTGGCCAGGCCTTGGGAAAGTTGACTGAAGTACTGCTCCAGCACGAAGGCCTGGCCGGCGCTGGCGTAGGCCTTTTGCTCGGCACCGAATCTCAAGTCTACCGTTTGGGCGGTGGCGTTGATTTCACGAGCGCTGGCCGTCGCTTGATCGCGAGCGATGCTGGCCTGCAATTGCGCCTGGTTGGTGGCCTCCGCCGCCGCACCGCGCTCGCGGGAAATCAATGCCTGGGCGCCAATCTGCGCAGCCTGGACACCGTGATAGGCATTGGCGGCACCGGCCGGCGGATGAATCGCCTCGACCACGGTGGCGAGAATTTCCACGCCGCTGTCGAGTTTGTGCAGGTCAGCCTGCACCGCCCGACCAATCTCTTCGGCGAGCCCTACCCTGTCTTCACCGAGCAAACCGTCGAGAGTTCGCGAGGCGAAATCGTGGACCAGAATCCGGGCGGCGGTGCTGCGGATCAGCGTCGGGACATCAGCGCTGTTGTAGGTCGCGGCCAACGCCGCTTGATCGCTCAGGCCGATGCGATAGACGAAACGCACGTCCATGTTGACGATCTGGAAGCTCTGCTTGTCGGCTCGGCTGCTGGCAATGACTTGGGATTTGTCGTTCACATGGCTCGCATCCCACAAGCGATTGGCAATCGCGGGCGCCGGACCTTCGGCGGGTTCGGCCACAACCGGTGCCGGTGTGTCGCCAACACTGGTGGCCAACTCGTGGACCACACCGTTTTCGACGCTCAACACTCGGCCCAGAGGCCAGGGCAAACCTGCGTGCAAACCAGGGCCGAATACCTCCACCGGTTTGCCGAATCGCTCGTAGATGCCTCGCCCTTGCATGGGGATTTCGTGAATGCCGGTGAGTAACCAACCTACAATTGCCACCACCATCAGCACCGGAAAAAACGCCCGACGCATGTAGGTGAAGGCCCAGATTTGCCGCAGGTCGATGCCGAAGCGGTTGTGCAATTCGTGCTGCAACGCCAGCAAAGGTTGCGGCGGCCAGCGCAGCATGTCGGCGACGAAGCTGCGCGCCAACAAGGCCGGTTCGAGTTGTTCGCGCTGCGGACTGAACAACGACAGCATCGCGCGCAACAGCAGCTCGGCGGCGACCAATCCTGGCAGCAAGCCAATCAGCACCGCCAGACGCACCGGCCATACCGAAGTTTCGCCTCCCAACAACAGGCACAAAGCGCTGAGTACCAGGCAGATGATCGCCACCCGAGTCATCTGCGCCAACGACGCTGCTTCGGGCCATTGCGCGACGTTTTCCTGCGCCAGTTGTCGCTCCAGCACCAACAAACCGAAGGCCAGCAACAAAGACAGCGCCGCACCGACACTGGCCGACAATCCCAGTGCGGCCGGCGGCAGTGCAAGGTTCCAGACTTGTTCGATGCTCAATAACGTCACCAGCGACCAACCCGCGAGCCACAGCGTCGGGGCGCCGATCTGCACCAGCATTCGCAGCCATCGCTGGCTGAGTCGATCCAGCAGCCGTTCGTACCAGCCCACCGGGGCAACGACTTCGTCAGCAACGACGACCCGCACGACCGGGTTCAACGCCCGCGTGCGCCACTGCGTCACCCACCAGGCCGATTGCAAACCGGCGACCAGCACCAGCAAACCGGCGCTCTGATTGACCAGCAACGCAGGCCAGAGCGACTGCGGCGCAAACAGCCCGACAAAAAACGCCAGCAACCAACCTGCCGCCGCCAGAGCGCCCAGACCGATTGCGAACTGACGCAATCGTCGCCCTTGAAAAACCGCCTGCTGGAAACGCGGCAGCCCGGCTACTTGCGTCCAATCGACATCGAGATCGACTTGCATACCACCCCAGTGTTTATCGTTGCTCATATCGCAATTCGTTACGATATAACGAAAGCCGTGAAATTTCCGTTCTTAAAGGCTGTATCTAAAGGCGCTCAACCTGTCGCTTGGCTGAAGCCTTGACCGAAATGCTGCGGAACGGACATATTACGCTCGTAATTTTACCCAGGAACTACGTTTACCCATTCCGATCCGATTCACTCCAGGAGTACACCATGAGCATCTATGACGTCGTGATTCTGGGCGGAGGCCCCGGTGGTTATAACGCGGCGATCCGCGCCGGTCAGTTGGGCCTGAGAGCGGCTTGCGTAGAAGGACGCGCCACGCTCGGCGGCACCTGCCTGAACGTCGGTTGCATGCCATCAAAAGCGCTGCTGCACGCCTCCGAACTCTACGACGCCGCCATGGGCACGGAATTCGCCAACCTGGGGATTGAAGTCAAACCCACGCTCAACCTCGCGCAGATGATGAAGCAAAAGGATGAAAGCGTTGCCGGTTTGACCAAGGGCATCGAGTTTCTGTTTCGCAAAAACAAAGTCCACTGGATCAAGGGCTGGGGCCGCATCGACGGGCCCGGCAAAGTCACGGTGACTGACAGCCAGGGCGGCAAGACCGAACTGAACGCCAAGAACATCATCATCGCCACCGGCTCTGAGCCCACTCCCCTGCCCGGTGTGGACATCGACAACAAACGCATCCTTGATTCGACGGGCGCGCTGTCGCTGACTGAAGTGCCCAAGCATCTGGTGGTGATCGGCGCCGGAGTGATCGGTCTGGAGTTGGGCTCGGTGTGGCGGCGTTTGGGCGCTCAGGTGACCGTGGTCGAGTTTCTCGACCGGATCTGCCCCGGTGTGGACAGTGAAGCAGGCAAAACCCTGCAACGTTCATTGAGTAAACAGGGCATCAACTTCAAATTGAGTTCCAAAGTCACCAGCGCCACAACCTCGGCGACCGGCGTTCAACTCAGCGTCGAACCCGCGGCGGGTGGCACCGCCGAACTGCTTGAAGTGGATTACGTGCTGGTATCCATCGGCCGCCGGCCTTACACCCAGGGCCTTGGTCTGGAAAACGTCGGCCTAGCCACGGATAAACGCGGCATGCTCGCCAACAAGGGCCATCGCACCGAAGCCGCTGGCATCTGGGTGATCGGCGACGTCACGTCGGGGCCGATGCTCGCCCACAAGGCCGAAGACGAGGCCATGGTCTGCATCGAGCAGATTGTCGGCAAGGCTGCCGAGGTCAACTACGACCTGATCCCCAACGTGATCTACACCAAACCCGAACTGGCCAGCGTCGGCAAGACCGAAGAACAACTGAAGGCCGAAGGCCGCGCCTACAAGGTCGGCAAGTTTCCCTTCACCGCCAACAGCCGGGCAAAGATCAATCACGAAACCGAAGGCTTCGCCAAAGTGCTGGCCGATGAGCGCACCGACGAGATTCTCGGCGTGCACCTTGTGGGCCCAAGTGTCAGTGAGATGATTGGCGAATATTGCGTGGCCATGGAGTTCAGCGCCTCTGCCGAAGACATTGCCCTGACCTGCCATCCACACCCAACCCGCTCCGAGGCCTTGCGCCAGGCGGCGATGAATGTGGAGGGGATGGCGACGCAAATGTAAATCAAGATCAAAAGATCGCAGCCTTCGGCAGCTCCTACAGGGTTTTGTGTACACCCGTAGGAGCTGCCGAAGGCTGCGATCTTTTGCTTTTAATCAGGCAAATGCTCCAACGGCAACGCCCCCGGCGTCTTCACCGTATGAATCGCAAAGTTGCTGCGGATGTCGCTCACGCCCGGCAATTTCAGCAACCGCCCCGTGAGAAAACGGTCATAGGCGCGCAGGTCCGGCACCACCACTTGCAGCAGGAAATCCGATTCCCCTGACACCAGGAAGGCCGAAATCACCTCGGGCAATGCCGTCACGGCCAGGCGAAAGGATTCGGCCTGCTCATCGTTGTGCCGTTCGACCTTGACCCCGACAAACACCGTCAGCCCAAGCCCCACTTCGTCGCGATCCAGATTGGCCTGGTAACCGCGTATGACCCCGGCTTCTTCGAGCATCCGTACCCGGCGCAAACAAGGCGAGGCGGACAGGCCGATCTCGTCAGCCAGTTGCACATTGCTCAGGCGGCCGTCCCGCTGCAGGGCTGCGAGAATCTTGCGGTCGTAGGCGTCCAGTTTCATGGTTTGGCAGATCCTGATGGTTTACCTGCAATTGAGTGGCAGGTTATGCCAACCAGAAGCATTTTAGAAGCGAACTACGCAACCACCTGCCCTGCCCTCCAGCCCTAGACTGGCCGTACCGAATCGACAACGAATGGGGTGAAACGTGGCAGGACTCTGGGTGTTTTTCATGGCGCTGGCGGTGGTCTATCTGTTGCCGGGCCCGGACATGATCCTGTTGTTGCAGACGGGTGCCCGTCAGGGCAAAGGCGCGGCGCTGGCCACAGCGGTGGGTTTGGGTGTGGCCCGGGGATGCCATGTGGCGTTGGCAGCGTTGGGGTTGGCGGCACTGTTCAAGGCTGCGCCCTGGACGTTCGACGTGGTACGCCTGGCCGGGGCCGCGTATCTGCTATGGATCGGCATTCAATGCCTGAGAACCACAATGCTGCCGAGTTTGGACGGAGCAGACGCCACCACCGAAAAACCTCGCTGGCGCGCAGCGATCCAGCGCGGTTTGCTGACCAACCTGCTCAACCCCAAGGCGCTACTGTTCTGCTCGGTTCTGCTGCCGCAGTTCATCGATCCGCAGGCCGGGCCGGTACTTGCGCAATTTGCGACTCTCGGAATTGTGCTGGTCGGTGTCGGTTTGCTGTTCGACAGCGCTTACGCACTGACCGGCGCAGCGCTTGGCCGTTGGCTGCAACGCAGTCCTTCGGCCCAGCGCCTGCAACAATGGCTGTTTGGCAGCCTGTTGATCGGCTTCGCCGTGCGGCTGACCTTTGTGCAACAGGCTTGAGCCTTACCGCGCCTTGCGGCGGCGATTGATCAGCAACAGCGCCGCTGCCGTGACCGCTATCACACCGCCAATCTGCAACGGTGTTTTGTATGGCCGCAGCTGCGAACGCGCGGCATCGGTGACCTGGGTCACATAGCGTTTGTCGGCGCTCTGAAAGTCCGGATCCTGGCATTGGTGACCAAAATCGCCGGCCCAAACCACATACGGACCTTCCTCGACATACCGACGGTAGAAAGCGCTTTGCTCTTGCAGGCTGGTGCCCCACGACGAAGCCTTGCACAGCACCGAAGCAAACGCCTGACTGCTGTGGGGCAGCTGATCAGCGGCCTTACTTGCCAAAGCCGTGGCGACAAAACGGTAGTGGAAACGCTCATCAGGCTTCGCCACCGTGGCTTGCTGACGCTGCACTTCACCCTCGGTCATCAGCGGTCCGACCTTGAGTTCAGCGCTTTCGAGACTGTAATTGCCGCCGAAGGTGGCGTAATCCGGGGACAGTTCGTAACCCAACAACTCCATTCCGTCGAAACGGGCCAGTGTCGCGGCGTAGTAGTAAGCGAATGCCCGTTTGGTCGGCCACCATTTTGATTCGGCGTCGTGGCGCAACTGCCCGTACCACTTGGCCCTGGCCTGCCAGTCGGCGTTATCGAAATAGGCTGGCGCTTCGTCGTACCGCTCTTCGCGCAGCAAACGCCGCCCGAGCAAATTGCGCAGTTTCGCCGCCACCGGCAACTGCACGTAGTTATCGCGATCCTGCTGAGTCAAAGGTGGCGGCGCCGGCACTTGAGTGTCGACGTATTGCTTGAGCTCATCGACGGTCAACACCCGCTCGGCGACCGTGGCTGCGTCGAACCAGTAAATATCTTTACTGCGATAAAGCTGATCGAACGCTTGCAGGTAATCCCCGCGTTGCAACGCCAGGATCGCGCTTTCCCCTTCAACCCGACACTTGGGCTGAAGCGTTTCGAAGTCCCAGTCTGGCGTACGACGCTCGCCCCACGACTCATTCTGCGGGAAGGCCTGGGCAGCCTTGGCATACGCCGCGGCAGCCGCGTTTTTATCACCATCGCGCACGGCCAGTTTGGCCCGCAGCCACCACGCCAGTCCGCCATCACCGGCGTGTTCGAGGAAGGCCTTGGCGCTCGCGTAGTCGCCCTGTTGATAATTCACGGCCGCCAGACGATCAGCATTATCGAGGCTGCCGCGGGTGCTGTTTTGCAGCAGTTTGATCAGTTTCAATTCGTTCGGCGGTTGATCGCCGAATGACCAGCCCAGTCGGCTGATCAACGACGCTGTCACCAGTTGCTGTACCGGTTTGCCGTTGAGCAACACGGCCAGTTGATCGTCAGGCATCGCCGCGAGGTCGGCTACCAACAGTTTCAGCGAGGTGTAACCCACCGCCGAACCCTGAAGGTTTTGCGTGGCGTAGAGTTCGATGGCGCGGTTCCAGTCGCCGGCCGTGCGGGCTACGCGGGCCTCTTCACCAAGACTGGCGACGCCCAGTTCCAGTGGATCACTGAAGCCATCGATGCTCAGCTGGCGGGTCTGCTCGAAAGCCTTTCGAGATTGAGCCAATAGGTCAGGGCCCGCGTCCGCTTCGGAGCTCATGGCAAACAGCGCCCGGCCTAACGAATAAGCCGCCCAGGTGCTGCGCAACGCCCGTTGATCCGCCGGCAATGCCAGCACCTTCTGGAAGTACTCGGCTGCCAGCCCATGATCACCGGCATTGAATGCCACCGCGCCGCCCAGATAGAGCTTGAGCTCAGCCGGAAGGCTCGCGCCCTGAATCTCGACCTCATGCGCATCGGTCAGGCTGCGTAACTGTTTCACCAGCGTTTGCTGCTCAGCCGTCAAACCGGATTGTTCAGCCTTATCCCGCTGTTCTGCGTAGTCGGGCGCATCCATGTTATAGGCGGTTTCGGTGACGTTCTTCAGCCCGGCGACCGCATGCCCGAGGCGACTGACTTCAAATCTGAAGTTGCCTTCCGGCAGCTCCGCCAGCGACTGGCCGCGGTTGTCCAGCAGACGCATCGGGAAATCCGGCCCACAGGCCAGCGCCGAACCCAGCGGCAGGCTGAGGCTCAGGCAAAGCAGATGGCGGGGCCAGTTACGGGTCAACATTCGAACCTCCTTGATCAATATGTGCGCAACGAGCCCAACCCACGGCGCGCTGCCCGCCGGCCGGTATTCGACCGTCGCGCAGGCGGGTGAAGATAAGCAGATCCGGACGCTGTTGCAACGCATAACCGGCCAGCGCATCGGCACCGTCACAGCTCTGCACCGCGAGGGTCAGGCGTTCGGGCCAGGCGCTGTCGAGGTTGCCTTGATTGCTGAGGCTGATGTCATAAAGGTCGTTCTGCACCGAGAGTTTCAGCGCCAGTCGACTGTCGAGGGCATCGCCACGAGCCACGGCGCTCAGGGTCGTCAGACTCCAGGCCCGGCGGTCGCTGGCCAGCGGCAGACGAAACCAGATCAGGCCCGCCAGATGCGCCGGTGGATCGTTGCGCAATTCGCTCCCTAGTCGGCTCAATTGCTGCGGATCGGCGAGCAATTCCCGGCGTTTGCCGCCCTGTTCGATCGGCACTTCGCTTTCCACTACCGGCGCACCGCCGCCCGGCAACAACGCCACACCATAGGCCGGCAGCGCCAGATAGAAAGGTTGGGAAGTGACGCGGCTCCAGGCCTTGGTCCATTTACGGGCCTGATCCGCGTCAAACAAGCCAAGACGCGGATCGCTCACCGCATGCACCTGCAATACGCTGCTGTCGACTGTGGATAACAGCGCCGGCAACTCGGGGCTGTCGAGCCAGGCCGGCAATGCAGTGATGCTCAGCGCAATAGAGGCCGGCAAAACTGCGCGCAGGTGCGTAAGAAATTCGCGGTAGGTCGGTAGCCGAGCATTACCGGCATCGTGGTCGATTTCCACGCCGGAGAGATTCAGCCCCAGCCCTTGCCAATCGCCCAGCATCTGCTGGATCTGCGCGGTGACTTCGTCCCGATCCAGCGACTTGAGTTGGCCGTCGAGACGAATCACCGCGATCAGCGGCCGACCATCACGTTTGAGCAGCGCCGGGTCAATCCGCGCCCGGCTCCAACCCGCCTCGGGGAATGCCTGCAAGGCCAGCACCCGCAGGGTGGAAAAGTCAGCGCGGCTGTCCCTCAGCGCCGCTTCGTGGGCCGGTGTCCATTGCCGTTGCCAGACGTAGAGTTGCTGATCGAGCGCTGGCGCGTCCTGTCGTTCGCAACCGTTGAGCAATGCCACCGCAACAATCAACGCCGACAGACGAGCGAAAAAATACATAACCGAATCTGATCCTTGTCGCAGCGGCCAGAAGCTGCGTTCGGCAGATGCTACAGGTCGAGGACCAAAGGCTGCGACCCCTGCGCCGGAATCGCACAGCAAATCAGCACTTGTCCGTCGTCCGGCACTTCGGCCGGCGGCTGTGGATAATTCACCTGGCCGCTGATCAAGCGAGTCTTGCAGGTCCCGCAGGAACCACCGCGGCAACTGAACTCCGGGCGCAACCCACGGCTTTCCGCCAACTCCAGCAAACTGCCACCGTCCGGTTGCCAGCGGGCCTCTTTAGCCGAGCGCTGAAACACCACCGGCACCGAGGTCGTAGCAGCGGGCGGTTGCTCGATGACCACCGCGTCGGGGTCCGGCACCCGGCGCAAGGTCGAGGGGCCGAAGGTTTCGGCGTGAATCCTTGCATCACGGATGTTCAGTTCCCGTAGGCCGTCGTACAGCCCTTGGGTAAAACTGCCCGGACCGCAGAGGACAAAATCCAGCTGATCGTAGTCCTCCACTTCAAGGAGGGTCTTGAGCAACGCGGTGTCGATCCGCCCGCTCAGGTCGAAATCCTCACCCTCCAAGGCCCCGGCTTCCGGCTGACTCACCAGACGCAGCACCCTGACCGCGTCGCCGGCATCGTCGAGCAAACGATCCAGCTCAGGACGAAACGCTTGATCGGCCAACGTGCGCGAACTCTGGAAGAACCAGGTCGGTCGGATGCGGCGGGTGCGCAGGCCTTGGTAAACCACCTCGCGCAGCATCGACAGCAGCGGCGTTATGCCGACACCGGCAGCCAGAAGCACCAGCGGCCGACGTTCATTAGGTGCCACGGTGAAATGCCCTTGAGGCGCACGGGCCTCCAACAGATCACCGACACGAACCTGCTCATGCAGGTGCGAAGACACCAAGCCTTCGCGCTTCACACTGATGCGGAAAAAATCATCGGACGGCGCACTCGACAGGCTGTAAGTGCGGATGTGCACCTCGCCGGCAATGTTGAAGCGCAGCGGCAAATGCTGCCCGGCCTGAAACACTGGCAACCCCGCGTCATCGGCGGGCTCCAGATAGATTGAGCGGATGTTGTGGCTTTCCTCTTTGATGCGCGCCACCCGCAGCGGCCGCCAACGATCGCCCAAGGCCTGGGCTTGCAGACGAGCGTTGGCCTGCTCCCAGGTGCCGGTCAGCAAACTGGTGGGTGACACGCCGTCGAAGCGCCACCGCAGAGCAAGCGCGGCGGGCCGACGCACCACGCTTTCCACCTCGACTGTCCACAAGCGCTCGGCCCCTTGAAACGCCTCGACCTGTGGGCCTTCAAGAATGACTTCGGTGCGACCTCTGAGGTGCAGCAGGTCTCCCGAATTGAAATCGATAAACAGCAAACCGGCCCGGGGATTGAGCAGCAGGTTGCCCAAGGTGTTGAAAAACAAGTTGCCGGCGAAATCCGGAATGGTCAGGCGATTGCCTTCGACCTGTACGAAACCGGCCTGGCCGCCGCGGTGAGAAACGTCCACCGAACGTTGGCCATCGACGTCCACGTAACTGGCGACAAAGAACGTATCGGCTCCCGCAATCAGGGTTTTGGCCGCATCATCCAGCCCGTTGAGGTGATGCGCGATGCGAGTCGACGGATCCGCCAACGGTACCGAGCGAAACTGCCGCAATTGAATGTATTGCGGGCAATTGCCGAAAGACTGCTCAACGGCAACATCGAAGCCGCTCGCCGTCATCGCGCCGACTCGGCCGTTGAGACGATTGCGGCGACGGGTGTGCAGTTCGATCCCCAGCAGGCCGATGGCCGCACCCTCCGTCAATTGAGCCGGATCGTCGGCGCCCGGCAGGCTGCGAAATTGCAGTGTGCCCGGCTCGGGCGAGTGAGCGAAACCCGGTGGCCCCTCAAGAATACTGGCCCAGGGATTTCCGTCGGCATCCACCGTGCCGTACAGCATGAACGGCAGTTGCTCATAGAACGTGCGGTGCTGATCCGGCATCTCGCTGCGAATCACCTTACGACCGAGCACCTCCATTCGCTCGGCAACGCCCACATGAGCCTGCAACTGTTTCTCGCCAGCGTGCCAGGGTGAACGGTCCACAACGACTTCTCCCCTGCGCCATCGGCGCAGTGTGAATGACCCGACAGTGACGGGCCGTAAGCATCAGGCAGTTTTTTGCAGACCGGCAACGGTGCGCGGCATGCCGACAAACCCTGGCAAGGCTTCGATCCGCGCCAGCCAGGCGCGAATGTTGGCGTAGTCCTCCAGGGACACGTTGCCTTCTGGCGCATGGGCGATGTAGCTGTAGGCCGAAACGTCGGCAATGGTTGGCTCGGCGCCAGCCAGATACGGCGTTGCTGCCAGTTCCTGATCGATCACTTTGAGCAAGGTGTGGGAATAAGCGATCACTTCTTCAGCGTTGTAAGCCGCACCAAACACCGTGATCAGCCTCGCTCTGGCGGGGCCAAAGGCAATCGGCCCAGCGGCAATCGACAACCAGCGCTGAACCTTGGCCGCCCCAACCGGATCGGTTGGCAGCCAGCGGCCATTGCCATATTTCTTTGCCACGTAGACCAGGATCGCATTGGAGTCAGCCAACACCACACCTTGATCATCAAGGACCGGAACCTGACCAAATGAGTTGAGTGCAAGGAAGTCCGGCTGTTTGTGCGCGCCCTTGGCCAGGTCGACAAATATCAGCTCGGTCGGCAGTTGCAGCAGGGACAGCATCAGCTCCACACGATGAGCGTGGCCGGAACGTGGGAAGTTGTAGAGTTTGATCGCTTGCATGGTCGACTCCGCTGGGTGGTGGCGCTGTTGAACAGTGTTCAGCACCGATGGGGAGCTATCTTCCACCCGCAACCAAAACAACAGAATAACCAGCCAACGCAATCCATTATTTCACCCAGTGAAATAAACCATCACGCCTGCAAGGACGGGTGTTCACGCAGCGCGCTCACCGCAAAATCCACAAAACTGCGAATCCGCACAGGGGCCTTGCGCCCGCCCTGATAGACCACATGGATAGGCAATGGCGGCAGTTCGAAGTCAGCCAGAACGATTTCCAGCTCACCGGAGGCGACTTTGCTCGCGACCTGATAAGACAGAACCCGGGTCAACCCCAAACCCAGGCATGCCGCCGTAATGGCCGCCTGATTGGCCGTCACCACCAGGCGCGGCGCTGGTCGAACACTCAGCGGCTCTCCCCCTTCGAGGAATGGCCAGGTTTTCGACTGACCGATAGAGGACGTCGCAATAACCGGCGCCTGAGCCAGATCCTGAGGATGTCGAGGTCGACCATGGGTCGTCAGGAATTCCGGCGAGCCGCATACCACCCGCCGAACCTCACCCACGCGAATCGCGTGCTGATTACTGTCGGGCAACTCACCGATCCGCACGGCGACGTCGATGCCCTCCTCGACCATGCTGACCACTCGATCGACCAGCAATCCATTGATGCTGACTTCAGGAAATTGCGTCAGATAATCCACCATCACTGGCGTGACAAACAGCTCACCGAACAACACCGGCGCAGTAATCGTCAATTGCCCACGCGGTTGAGCATGACTGCCCGCCGCCGAATCCTCGGCTTCCTGCACCTCGGCGAGAATCCTCCGACAGTCTTCCAGATAACGCTGACCCGCCTCGCTCAAATGCACGCTGCGGGTAGTGCGCGTCAGCAGCAACGTGCCGATGCGTTTCTCCAGCGCCGCCACCGCGCGAGTCACGCTGGCTGCCGACAGGCCCAAACGCCGCGCCGCCGCCGAGAAGCCTTGGTCTTGGGCGACGGCAGCGAAGACCTGCATTTCCTGGAATCGGTCCATGGGCGTGTCCTCAATTCAGATAAAAAAAATCGCAACCGTAGGCTGCGATTTTTAATGTTTCCATCACCTGTGGATAACTTATTCCACCGTCACCGACTTCGCCAGGTTACGCGGCTGGTCGACGTCAGTGCCTTTCAATACAGCAACGTAATACGAGAGCAACTGCAGCGGAATGGTGTAGAGGATCGGCGACAGGATGTCGTGGATGTGCGGCATTTGCACAACATGAGTGCCTTCGCCATTGGTCATGCCGGCCTGCTCGTCTGCGAAGACGATCAGCTCGCCACCCCGGGCGCGGACTTCCTGGAGGTTGGATTTCAACTTCTCCAGCAGCTCGTTGTTCGGTGCCACGGTGACCACCGGCATGTCGTTATCCACAAGCGCCAACGGTCCGTGTTTCAGCTCGCCGGCCGGATAGGCTTCAGCATGGATGTAGGAGATTTCCTTGAGCTTGAGCGCCCCTTCCATCGCCACCGGGAATTGCGCACCACGACCGAGGAACAGGGTGTGGTTTTTCTCAGCGAACAGCTCGGCGATTTTTTCGACGGTACCGTCCATGGCCAGGGCTTCGCCGAGGCGGGTTGGCAGGCGACGCAGCTCTTCAACCAATGTGGCTTCGACGCCTTTGGCCAACGTGCCGTGAACCTGACCCAAGGACAGGGTCAGCAACAGCAGACCGACCAACTGAGTGGTAAAGGCTTTGGTCGAGGCCACGCCGATTTCGCGGCCGGCCTGGGTCAGCAGAGTCAGATCGGATTCGCGCACCAGCGAGCTGATGCCGACGTTGCAAATCGCCAGGCTCGCCAGGTAACCCAACTCTTTGGCGTTACGCAGGGCAGCCAGGGTGTCAGCGGTTTCGCCGGACTGGGAAATGGTCACAAATAGCGTGTCGGCCTGCACCACCACCTTGCGGTAGCGGAATTCGCTGGCGACTTCCACCTGGCACGGGATGCCGGCCAGTTCTTCGAGCCAGTAACGGGCAACCATACCGGCGTGGTAACTGGTGCCGCACGCGACGATCTGCACGTTACGCACTTTGGCGAACAGCTCCGCAGCCTGTGGACCGAACGCTTGCACCAGCACTTGATTCTGGCTAATGCGACCTTCCAGGGTGCGCTGCACCACAGCCGGTTGCTCGTGAATTTCCTTGAGCATGAAGTGGCGGAATTTGCCCTTGTCAGCGGCTTCAGCGCCATCGCGGTACTGCACCGATTCACGTTCGACCACTTGGCCGCTCAGGTCCCAGATCTGCACGCTGTCGCGGTGAATTTCGGCGATATCGCCTTCTTCCAGGTACATGAAGCGGTCAGTGACCTGGCGCAGGGCCAACTGATCGGAAGCCAGGAAGTTTTCCCCCATGCCCAGACCGATGACCAGCGGGCTGCCGCTGCGGGCCGCAACCAGACGATCCGGTTGCTGACCGCTGATCACCGCCAGACCGTAAGCACCGTGCAGCTCTTTGACAGTAGCTTTCAGGGCCACGGTCAGATCAGGCAGATCTTTGAGTTTGTGGTTCAACAGGTGAGCAATGACTTCGGTGTCGGTGTCCGAGGTGAACACATAACCCAAGGCTTTCAGTTGCTCGCGCAGGGCTTCGTGGTTCTCGATGATGCCGTTGTGCACCACCGCCAGATCACCGGAGAAATGCGGGTGAGCGTTGCGCTCGCACGGCGCACCGTGAGTGGCCCAGCGGGTGTGGGCGATACCCAGGCGGCCGGCCAGCGGTTCTTCGGCCAGCGCCAGTTCCAATTCACTGACCTTGCCCGGGCGACGCCGGCGCTCAAGCTTTTGGTCATTGGTGTAGACCGCTACACCCGCACTGTCATAGCCACGGTATTCCAGGCGTTTCAGGCCTTCGAGCAAGATGGCGGTGATATTACGTTCTGCGACTGCGCCGACAATTCCACACATGCTATTTCTCCTGACTGACAGCCGCGAGGATCAAGTTGATTCCGCGGGCCTGAATCTGATCCCGTGCCTCAAGCGGCAGGCGATCATCGGTAATAAGGGTATGGACGCTGCTCCAGGGCAGCTCCAGGTTGGGAATCTTGCGGCCGATCTTGTCGGCCTCCACCATGACAACCACTTCCCGGGCGACTTCAGCCATGACCCGGCTCAGCCCCAGCAGTTCGTTGAAGGTGGTGGTACCGCGAACCAGGTCGATGCCATCGGCACCGATGAACAACTGGTCGAAATCGTAAGAGCGTAGGACCTGCTCCGCCACCTGCCCCTGAAAGGACTCGGAATGCGGGTCCCAGGTGCCGCCGGTCATCAACAGTACCGGCTCATGCTCAAGTTCGCTCAAGGCATTGGCGACATGCAAGGAGTTGGTCATCACGACCAGGCCCGGCTGCTGGCCGAGTTCCGGAATCATCGCCGCGGTGGTGCTGCCGCTGTCGATGATGATCCGCGCATGCTCACGAATGCGTGTGACGGCAGCGCGGGCGATGGCCTGCTTGTATTTGGACACCGGTTGACCAAGGTCGGCCACCAGTTCTTGAGGCAGGGTAATCGCTCCGCCATAACGGCGCAGCAGCAAACCATTGGTCTCAAGCGCCGCGAGATCCTTGCGGATCGTAACTTCCGACGTTTCGAAGCGCTTGGCCAGCTCATCCACACTGACTTCGCCCTGCTCATTGAGCAAGGCGAGGATGTTGTGACGGCGTTGAGGTGTATTGCGTTTCGACATGGCTTGGTAAGTTTCGATTCGAAAGATAACGGAAGCAATCAAAACCTATTGTCGAAACTTCGTCAAGCGTGGGGCGATAAAAAGATCTGTGGATAACCCATAAAAAGATCGCAGCCTTCGGCAGCTCCTACAGGGAATTCGTGTTCACTCTGTAGGAGCTGCCGCAGGCTTCGATCTTTTGATCTTCAAGAGCTGTGGATAACTCAGCTCTTCTTGATTTTCTCAGGCCGCTTCCAGCCATCGATATTCTTCTGCCGCGCACGGCCCACGGCCAACTGCGCGTTATCCACATCCTGCGTAATAGTCGAACCCGCCGCCGTGGTCGCGCCCGAAGAGATATCCACAGGCGCAACCAACGAGTTGTTGGAACCGATGAACACATCTTCACCCAGCACGGTTTTCCACTTATTGGCGCCATCGTAGTTGCAGGTAATGGTGCCCGCGCCGATGTTGGTACGCGCACCGACTTCGGCATCACCCAGATAGGTCAGATGACCGGCCTTGGCGCCCTCGCCGAGATGAGCGTTTTTCAACTCAACAAAGTTACCCACATGGGCGCGTGCTTCCAGCACAGTACCTGGACGCAAACGAGCGAAGGGGCCGGCATCGCTGCCTTCACCGAGAATCGCGCCTTCGATGTGGCTGTTGGCCTTGATCACCACACCTTTGCGCAGGGTGCTGTCCTTGATCACGCAGTTCGGACCGATCACCACGTCGTCCTCGATAACGACCTTGCCTTCGAGGATCACATTGATGTCTATCAGCACGTCGCGGCCGACGGTGATTTCACCGCGCACATCAAAACGAGCCGGGTCACGAAGGGTCACGCCTTGAGCCATCAAACGACGACCGGCGCGCAGCTGATAGTGACGCTCGAGCTCGGAAAGCTGCTTGCGGTCGTTAGCGCCCTGCACTTCCATGGCGTCATGCGGTTGCTCGGTGGCCACCACCAGACCGTCGCTGACCGCCATGGCGATCACGTCGGTCAGGTAATACTCGCCCTGGGCGTTGTTGTTCGATAGACGGCTCATCCAGCCACCCAATTGCGCGAACGGCAGCGCCAGAATGCCGGTATTGCCTTCAGTGATCGCTCGTTCGGCTTCGTTGGCGTCTTTCTGCTCGACGATGGCTGTCACCTTGCCGTCGGCGTTGCGGACGATGCGGCCATATCCGGTCGGGTCGTCCAGTTCTACTGTCAACAGACCCAGTTGCTGCGGCGCTACTTGCTTGAGCAGACGCTGCAGGGTCTCGACTTCGATCAATGGCACGTCACCATAAAGAATCAGGACGGTGTCGGACTCAATGAAAGGCACCGCTTGAGCAACGGCGTGGCCAGTCCCAAGCTGTTTGTCCTGCAGGACGAAATTAAGATCATCAGCTGCCAGACGCTCGCGCACTGCATCGGCGCCATGGCCGATGACGACGTGGATGCGTTGTGGATCAAGTTGCCGGGCGCTGTGGATAACATGGCCGAGCATCGAGTTGCCAGCAATCGGATGCAGAACTTTCGGCAGTGCCGAACGCATGCGAGTGCCCTGACCAGCAGCGAGGATAACGATTTCTAAAGACATGACTGGCTACCAATCCTGGGAGGTCAGCGGCTGCGACCAGGTTATGAATATCTAAAAAGAAAAAAGGGTAGCCGAGGCTACCCTTTTTAATCAATCGCACAACAAGCGGTGGCCTATTAGTGGCCGAACTTCTTGCGGATCTGCTGGACGGTGCGCAGCTGAGCTGCGGCCTCGGCCAGACGTGCGGCAGCAGAACCGTAATCGAATTCTGCACCACGGTCATGCAAGGCCTTCTCGGCAGCCTTAACGGCTTCCTGAGCGGAGGCTTCGTCCAGGTCGGCAGCACGTTGCACAGTGTCGGCAAGTACCTTGACCATGTTCGGCTGAACCTCGAGGAAACCGCCGGAGATGTAATACACCTCCTCTTCCCCGCCCTGCTTGATCAGGCGGATCGGGCCCGGCTTGAGATTAGTGATCAGCGGCGCGTGACCCAGGGCGATACCAAGATCACCCAGTGCACCGTGCGCAACCACCATCTCGACCAGGCCGGAGAAGATTTCCCCTTCCGCGCTGACGATATCGCAATGGACTGTCATAGCCATCTGATTGCCTCAACCTAAATTAGCGCCCGTTGCCGGGCGCCGGGATTACAGTTTCTTGGCTTTCTCGATCGCTTCTTCGATGCCGCCGACCATGTAGAACGCTTGTTCTGGCAGGTGGTCGTAGTCACCGTTGAGGATGCCTTTGAAGCCAGCAATGGTGTCTTTCAGGGAAACGTATTTACCCGAAGCACCGGTGAAGACTTCAGCCACGAAGAACGGCTGCGACAAGAAACGCTGGATCTTACGAGCACGGTTTACCAACTGCTTGTCGGTTTCCGACAGCTCGTCCATACCCAGGATCGCAATGATGTCCTTCAGTTCTTTGTAACGTTGCAGAACATACTGTACGCCGCGAGCGGTGTCGTAGTGGTCCTGGCCGATTACGTTCGGGTCCAGCTGGCGCGAAGTCGAGTCGAGTGGATCGACCGCTGGGTAGATACCCAGGGAAGCGATGTCACGGGACAGAACGACGGTGGCGTCCAAGTGGGCGAAAGTGGTCGCTGGCGACGGGTCAGTCAAGTCATCCGCAGGTACGTATACCGCTTGGATCGAAGTGATCGAACCGTTTTTGGTCGAAGTGATGCGCTCTTGCAGAGTACCCATCTCTTCGGCCAGGGTCGGCTGGTAACCTACTGCGGAAGGCATACGGCCCAGCAGTGCGGATACTTCAGTACCGGCCAGGGTGTAACGATAGATGTTGTCGACGAACAGCAGAACGTCGTTACCTTCGTCACGGAACTTCTCGGCCATGGTCAGGCCGGTCAGTGCTACGCGCAGACGGTTACCCGGCGGCTCGTTCATCTGACCGTAAACCAGTGCCACTTTGTCCAGAACGTTGGAGTCCTTCATCTCGTGGTAGAAGTCGTTACCCTCACGAGTACGCTCACCCACACCGGCGAACACGGAATAACCGCTGTGCTCGATGGCGATGTTACGGATCAGTTCCATCATGTTTACGGTTTTGCCTACACCGGCACCACCGAACAGACCGACTTTACCACCCTTGGCGAACGGGCAAACCAGGTCGATAACCTTGATGCCGGTTTCCAGCAGGTCGTTGCCGCCAGCTTGTTCAGCGAAGGTTGGCGCAGGACGGTGAATGCCCCAGCGCTCTTCGGTGTCAATCGGACCAGCTTCGTCGATCGGGTTGCCCAGGACGTCCATGATCCGGCCCAGGGTCGCTTTACCGACCGGTACGGAGATGGCTGCGCCGGAGTCCTTGACTTCCAGACCGCGCTTCAAGCCTTCGGTGGAACCCATCGCAATGGTACGAACCACGCCGTCGCCCAGCTGTTGCTGAACTTCCAGAGTGGTCCCTGCCGCGCTTTGTACCAACAGCGCGTTATAGATGCTCGGTACGCTGTCGCGTGGAAATTCCACGTCGATAACGGCGCCGATGATTTGAACGATACGTCCGCTACTCATAGCTGGATCCTCTGAATATTTGAACCGTTAAACCGCGGCAGCGCCGCCGACGATTTCCGAGATCTCTTGGGTGATCGCAGCCTGACGCGCCTTGTTGTAGACCAGCTGCAAATCGCTGATCAAATCACCGGCGTTGTCGGTAGCGTTCTTCATCGCGATCATCCGCGCAGCTTGTTCAGCCGCGTTGTTCTCGACCACCGCCTGGTAGACCTGCGACTCGACGTAACGGACCATCAAGCCGTCAAGCAGCTCTTTGGCATCCGGTTCGTAGAGATAGTCCCAGTGGTGCTTGAGCGATTGATCCGGGGTTGCCTCCAGTGGAATCAACTGCTCCACAGTAGGCTGTTGCGTCATGGTGTTGATGAACTTGTTGGACACCACGGACAGGCGATCAATACGGCCGTCCAGGTAGGCATCCAGCATCACCTTGACGCTGCCAATCAGATCATTGATCGACGGTTCTTCACCCAGGTGGCTGATAGCTGCAACGACGTTACCGCCGAAGTTGCGGAAGAAAGCCGCACCCTTGCTACCAACAACACACAGATCGATCTCGACGCCGTTTTCACGGTTTTTCGCCATGTCCTTGACCAAGGCCTTGAACAGGTTGGTGTTCAAGCCACCACACAGACCACGGTCACTGCTCACTACGACATAACCGACGCGCTTGATTTCACGCTCGATCATGAAGGGGTGGCGATATTCCGGGTTGGCGTTGGCCAAATGACCAATAACCTGGCGGATGCGCTCCGCGTAAGGACGGCTAGCAGCCATGCGCATTTGTGCCTTGCGCATTTTACTGACCGCCACTTTTTCCATGGCGCTGGTAATCTTTTGCGTGCTTTTGATGCTCGCAATCTTACTGCGAATCTCTTTTGCGCCTGCCATGTAACACCTATCAGGTTAGCAAGCGGGAGCCTTGCGGCTCCCGCTGCGGCTTACCAGGTTTGGGTGGCCTTGAACTTCTCGATACCGGCTTTCATGCCAGCGTCGATTTCGTCATTGAAGTCACCCTTCACGTTGATCTTCGCCATCAATTCGGCGTGATCGCGGTTGAAGAAAGCAATCAGCGCTTGTTCGAAGCTGCCGATCTTGGCGATTTCAACGTCAGTCAGGAACCCACGCTCAGCGGCATACAGCGACAGCGCCATGTCAGCGATCGACATTGGTGCGTATTGCTTCTGCTTCATCAGCTCGGTAACGCGCTGACCATGCTCAAGTTGCTTACGGGTCGCTTCGTCCAGGTCAGAAGCGAACTGGGCGAATGCCGCCAGTTCACGGTACTGAGCCAGAGCGGTACGGATACCACCGGAGAGCTTCTTGATGATCTTGGTCTGAGCGGCACCACCCACACGGGATACCGAAACACCGGCGTTCACAGCAGGACGGATCCCGGAGTTGAACATGGCCGATTCCAGGAAGATCTGACCGTCGGTGATGGAAATCACGTTGGTCGGAACGAACGCGGAAACGTCGCCAGCCTGGGTTTCGATGATCGGCAGTGCGGTCAGGGAACCGGTTTTGCCGGTCACTGCGCCGTTGGTGAACTTCTCTACGTACTCTTCCGAAACGCGGGATGCGCGCTCCAGCAGACGGGAGTGGAGATAGAACACGTCGCCTGGGTAAGCTTCACGGCCTGGTGGACGGCGCAGCAGCAGGGAAATCTGGCGGTAAGCCACTGCTTGCTTGGACAGATCGTCATAAACGATCAGCGCGTCTTCACCGCGGTCGCGGAAGAATTCACCCATGGTGCAACCGGAGTACGGTGCCAGGAACTGCAGTGCTGCAGATTCCGAAGCGCTCGCGGCAACGACGATGGTGTTAGCCAGTGCGCCGTTTTCTTCCAGTTTGCGAACCACGTTAGCGATGGTCGATTGTTTCTGACCGATCGCTACGTAGACGCAGAAAATACCGCTGTTTTTCTGGTTGATGATCGCGTCGATCGCCAGAGCGGTTTTACCGATCTGACGGTCACCGATGATCAGCTCACGCTGGCCACGGCCGACAGGAATCATGGCATCGACAGCCTTGTAGCCAGTCTGTACAGGCTGGTCTACCGACTTACGCCAGATCACGCCTGGAGCAACTTTCTCGACCGCATCGGTCTCGGTGTTGTTCAGCGGACCTTTGCCGTCAACTGGGTTACCCAGTGCGTCGACTACGCGACCCAGCAGTTCCTTACCAACCGGAACTTCGAGGATGCGGCCAGTGCACTTGGCGCTCATGCCTTCAGCCAGAGACTGGTAAGAGCCCAATACAACGGCACCTACAGAGTCCTGCTCCAGGTTGAGAGCCATACCGAAGACGCCGCCCGGAAACTCGATCATCTCGCCGTACATTACGTCGGCCAGACCGTGAATCCGCACGATACCGTCAGATACGCTGACGACAGTGCCTTCGTTACGGGCTTGGGAGGTCACATCGAGCTTGTCGATGCGGCCCTTGATAATTTCACTTATTTCGGAAGGATTGAGTTGCTGCATTGCTCTGCTGCCCCTTCAAACTCAAGATTTCAATGCTTCGGCAAGGTTCGCGAGTTTGCCGCGAATCGAGCCATCGATTACCAGGTCGCCGGCGCGGATGATGACACCACCAATAAGGGTGGCATCCTCCGCAGCGTGCAGTCGCACTTCCCGGCCGAGCCGTGCACTGAGAACCTTGGCGAGTTTGTCTTGCTGTTCTTGGTTCAATGCGAAAGCACTGGTTACGTCCACGTCTACCGATTTCTCTTGTTCGGCCTTGTACAGGTCAAACAGAGCGGCGATCTCCGGCAAAAGCGGGAGACGGTCGTTTTCGGCAACGACGTGAATGAAATTCTGTGCCTTGGCATCGAACTTGTCGCCACACACGTCAATAAACGTGGTGGCCTTGTTTGCGCTCGTCAGTCGCGGGGCCTTGAGCACGCGCTGCATAGTGTCGTCTTGCGACACTGCTGCAGCCAGGCCGAGCATGGCTGACCAAGAGGCCAGTTGCTGGTGGGCCTGGGCGTGCTCGAAGGCTGCCTTAGCGTAAGGTCGGGCCAACGTGGTCAATTCTGCCATGATCGCCCTCGCTTAAATTTCAGCAGCCAGTTTGTTTACCAGCTCCGCGTGCGCGTTTTGATCGATTGTGGCACCCAGGATCTTCTCGGCGCCACCAACGGCCAGAGCACCCAATTGGGCACGCAGCGCGTCTTTGACACTGTTCAGTTCCTGCTCGATCTCGGCCTGAGCCTGAACCTTCACACGGTCAGCGTCGATACGGGCTTTTTCAACGGCCTCATCGACGATCTGGTTACCGCGTTTCTTGGCTTGCTCAATGATTTCAGCTGCCTGAGCTTTTGCTTCGCGCAGTTGATGACCCGCTTTCTCTTGGGCCAACTCCAGGTCGCGAGCTGCTCGGCTGGCAGCATCCAGTCCATCCGCGATCTTCTTCTGACGTTCGTGCAAAGCCGCGATGACCGGAGGCCACACGAACTTCATGCAAAACAGTACAAAAATGAAGAACGCAACGGACTGGCCAATCAGGGTTGCATTAATGTTCACGCCAACACCTCGCTCGTTCGTTGCACATCACACCAATTACTCGAAGGTTCGAGTAATTAGCCAGCGAGTTGACCAACGAATGGGTTCGCGAAGGTGAAGAACAGAGCGATACCAACACCGATCATGGTTACGGCGTCGAGCAGACCGGCAACGATGAACATTTTAACTTGCAGCATTGGAACCATCTCTGGCTGACGCGCTGCGCCTTCCAGGAACTTGCCACCCAACAGGCCGAAACCAATTGCGGTACCCAGTGCGCCCAGGCCGATCAACAGTGCAACAGCGATAGCGGTTAGACCAACTACAGTTTCCATCTTTCCTCCCGACTTTTACGTCGTATGGTTTAGGTTTTTTAGATTTTAAAGCGGTAAAACAAATCGTTTCATAGCCCTGTTCGGGCACCCACCCGTTTGACCGAGTGGGACATCAGACTAGTCGAGACTGGTCTTAATGGTTCTCTTCGTGCGCCATCGAGAGGTAAACGATGGTCAGCATCATGAAGATAAACGCCTGCAGGGTGATGATCAGGATGTGGAACACAGCCCACGCCCACTGCAGAACTACGCCCAGGCCGCTAAGCCAGAGCAGACCGCTGCCGAACATCACAGCAATCAGAATGAAGACCAGTTCGCCGGCGTACATGTTGCCGAACAGACGCAGTGCCAGAGAGATTGGCTTGGCGATCAGGGTGACGAATTCCAGCAGGAAGTTCACCGGGATCAGCAGCGCTTGCAGGAAAATGTTCTTGCTGCCAAACGGGTGCAGGGTCAGTTCGCCGATGAAGCCGCCGATGCCCTTGACCTTGATGCTGTAGAAAATGATCAACGCGAACACCGACAGGGCCATGCCCAGGGTAGCGTTCGGGTCAGTGGTCGATACGGCACGGAACGGAATGTGCGAATCGCCAGTGATCAGGATGGCCAGCTGAGGAATCCAGTCGACCGGGATCAGGTCGACGGCGTTCATCAGGAAGACCCAGACGAAGATGGTCAGTGCCAACGGTGCAATCACCGGGCTACGGCCATGGAAGCTGTCTTTCACGCTGCCATCGACGAATTCGACCAATACTTCAACGAAGTTCTGCAAAGCACCAGGCTGACCGGAAGTCGCCTTCTTTGCCGCCATGCGGAAAAGAAGAACGAAGATCAGACCCAACGCGACCGACCAGCCGAGAGTATCGACGTGGAAAGCCCAGAAGCCCATTTCTTTGGCTTCTGCTGCGGTGTGGGCAAAACCCCACCCGCCAGTTGGGTGCTGACCGAAGGTCAGGTTCTGCAAGTGGTGCTGGATATAGCCCGAAGCGGTTGTCTCTGCCATGGTTGCCTCAAACGCCCTAAGGTCTCGAAAGTCTTGTTCTCATCAGCAGGGGCGCGAACCAGCTGACCAGTTGGGTCAACACGAAGACGCCGAATACAGCTAGCGGCGCCAATGGCTTCACACCTGCAAACGTCAATGCAAAGAGCACTGCCGTCAAAATTAGTTTGCCCGCCTCGCCAGCATAAAAAGACCGGACGATGGCTTGAGCTGCTCGGGCGCCGGAAAACCGAAATGCCCTGTGAGCGAAATAAACATTGGGTAGCAAGGCTATCAGGCCTCCGCAGAGTCCTGAGTACCCGGCTACGACTCCATGCCAGTACCAGAGCGCCAACGCGGCCAGTACCAAAACGACAAATTGAGCCAGTAAGACCGGAAAAACTGCCAGGCGATGGAACGGCAAGCGGTTTGGCGTGCGGCTCTCCATCGTTTTTGCTCCCCAATGATCGGCTGCCAGAATTCAATAACTTGGCATAATTTGTGCCGACAAAATGCGCGCAGAGTATAGGGGCGGTTCTGCCCCTATTCAACTGTCAGGTAGTGATTTCCGACTGCACGCTACATGAGGAAATGTTTCAGCGAATGTGTGCAAGTACACCTTGAAGCTCATCGAGGGAGTTGTAACCGATCACCAACTGCCCCTTCCCCTTTTTCCCGTGGCGGATCTGCACCGCAGAGCCTAGGCGCTCAGCCAGACGCTGTTCGAGTCGAGCAATATCCGGGTCCGGCTTTACCGGTTCAGCAGGTTCCTGTTTACCACTCAACCACTGGCGAACCAGTGCTTCAGTCTGGCGTACAGTCAGCCCCCGTGCGACAACGTGTCGCGCCCCTTCAACCTGTTGATTTTCCGGTAAACCGAGCAAAGCACGGGCATGACCCATTTCCAGGTCGCCGTGGGACAGCATGGTTTTGATGACTTCCGGCAACGCGATCAAGCGTAGCAGGTTGGCCACGGTCACGCGGGATTTGCCCACGGCTTCGGCCACTTGTTGCTGCGTCAGCTGGAATTCCTGCTGCAAACGCTGCAAAGCCACTGCTTCTTCGATCGGATTGAGGTCTTCGCGCTGGATGTTCTCGATCAGCGCCATGGCGATCGCCGTTTCATCCGGTACATCGCGAACCATCGCCGGGATGGTTTCCTGGCCCGCTTGCTGGCTGGCGCGCCAGCGGCGTTCACCGGCGATGATTTCGAAGCGACCGCCGCCAATCGGACGAACCACGATCGGCTGCATCACGCCCTGAGCCTTGATCGACTGCGCCAGCTCTTCCAGCGCCTGAGGATCCATGTCCCGCCGCGGCTGGTACTTGCCGCGCTGGATCAGGTCCAGGGGCAGGTGCTGCAGCTCACGCTGATCAGCCTGCACCGCTTGTTCTTCCAGCGAGCTGACAGTCGGACCACTCAGCAGTGCATCCAGTCCACGTCCGAGACCTCGTTTCTTGACGGCCATGGGGATTCCTTAAGTTGCCTGAGCAGCGGCAGTGCGTGAGTTTTTGCGTTGACGACGAACCATCTCGCCCGCCAATGCCAGATAGGCAATGGCGCCCCGCGATGATTTGTCGTACGCCAGCGCCGGCATGCCATAGCTTGGTGCTTCAGCCAGGCGGATGTTGCGCGGAATCACCGTGTCGTAGAGCTGCTCGCCGAAGTGTTCCTTGAGCTGCGCCGAAACATCGTTCATCAGGCTCAGGCGCGGGTCATACATGGTCCGCAACAGGCCTTCGACTTTCAGGTTCGGGTTCAGCAACTCAGCGATGCGCTTGATGTTATCCACAAGGTCGCTCAAACCTTCGAGCGCGAAGTATTCGCACTGCATGGGGATAATCACCCCGTCAGCCGCAACCAGTGCGTTAAGCGTGAGCATCGACAACGACGGCGGGCAGTCGATCAAAATGTAATCGTAGTTTTCACGGATCGGCGCCAACGCACTGCGCAGGCGGCTTTCCTTCATCTGCATTTCCAGCAGAACCACTTCGGCCGCGGTCAGATCGCGGTTGGCCGGCAGCAGTTGGTAACCACCGTGCTCGGAATAGTGCATGGCCTGGGCCAGATCGCATTCGCCGATCAGCAGGTCGTAGACCGAGTTCTCCAGGCCGTGTTTATCCACACCGCTACCCATGGTGGCGTTGCCCTGTGGATCGAGATCGATCAACAGCACCCGACGCTTGGTAGCGACCAGGGAAGCTGCGAGGTTGATACAGGTGGTGGTCTTGCCCACACCACCCTTTTGGTTCGCTATCGCGAATACCTTAGCCATTCTTGCTTGTGTTCCCAATCATGCCGTGCGGCGCAGTATCAGCAGATGGCGTTGGCCTTGGCAACCGGGTACGGCCAGGGCGTGTTCGCTATCGAGGTGGAAGTCTGCCGGCAATGCTACCAGCTCATCGGCGGGATGAACGCCCTTCATTGCCAGCCAACGTGTTTCGGTGTCGCCGAGGTGGCGAGTCCAGTTGCTGAAGTTCTCCATGCTGCTGAACGCCCGGGAAATGATCCCGTTGAATGGCTGATCAGGCTGAAAAGCTTCGACGCGACTGTGGATAACTTGCAGGTTATCCAGTTTGATTTCGAGTTTGACTTGGGTCAGGAAGCGGGTTTTCTTGCCGTTGCTGTCCAGGCAAGTCACTTGGGACTCTGGAAACAGGATGGCCAACGGAATACCCGGCATGCCACCACCGCTGCCAACGTCCAGCCAGCGACCGTTTTCGACGAACGACATCACGCTCAAACTATCGAGCAAGTGGCGGGAAACCATCTCATCCGGATCGCGTACGGCGGTCAGGTTGTAAGCCTTGTTCCATTTTATCAACAGGGCCAGATAATCCAGCAGCTGAGCATGCTGGGTTTCTGTCAGCGTGACACCGAGCTGGCGAGCACCTGTGGATAACTCTTCCGCGTGTTGCGAGGTGACCAACGAACTCAAGCGCTTTGCTCCAACTGACGGCCCGCGCCGCGTTTTTTCAAATGAATCATCAACAGCGAAATCGCTGCCGGCGTCACACCCGGAATACGCGACGCCTGACCCAAGGTCTCTGGACGGGTCGCGCCGAGCTTGCTCTGGATCTCTTTGGAGAGCCCGGAAATATTCGTGTAATCGATATCCACAGGCAGTTTTGTGTCTTCGCTGGCCCGCAGCCGTGCGATTTCATCCTGCTGGCGATCGATGTAACCAGCGTATTTGGTCTTGATTTCGACCTGCTCGGCGACTTGTGGATCTTCTGCGCCGCCACCGGTCACGGCGATCAGACCAGCGTAGTCGATTTCCGGACGGCTCAGCAGGTTGAGCAAGTTGTATTCGTGGGTCAGCGGCGTGCCGAATTTCTCGGAAATCGCATCGCCTTGCTCGGTGCCTGGGCGAACCCAAGTACTTTTCAAGCGTTGTTCTTCCAGCGTAATGCTTTCGCGTTTGGTACAGAACGCAGCCCAACGCGCGTCATCCACCAGACCCAGTTCGCGACCTTTTTCGGTCAAGCGCAGGTCGGCGTTGTCTTCGCGCAAGATCAGGCGGTATTCGGCGCGGGACGTGAACATCCGATACGGTTCCTGGGTACCCAGGGTAATCAGGTCGTCGACCAACACGCCGATGTACGCCTCGTCGCGACGCGGGCACCAGGCATCTTTGCCCTGAGCACGCAGTGCGGCGTTGGCCCCGGCCAGCAAACCCTGGGCGCCGGCTTCTTCGTAACCGGTGGTGCCGTTGATTTGCCCGGCGAAGAACAGACCGCCGATGACTTTGGTTTCCAGGTTGTACTTCAGGTCACGCGGGTCGAAGTAGTCGTACTCGATGGCGTAACCCGGACGAACGATGTGCGCATTTTCCATGCCGCGGATCGATTGCACGATCTGCAGTTGCACGTCGAATGGCAGGGATGTGGATATCCCGTTCGGGTACAGCTCGTTGGTCGTCAGGCCTTCCGGTTCGATAAAGACCTGATGGCTTTCCTTGTCGGCAAAGCGATGGATCTTGTCTTCGATCGACGGGCAGTAACGCGGGCCGATCCCTTCGATCACACCGGAATACATCGGCGAACGATCAAGGTTGGCGGCAATGATTTCGTGGGTACGGGCGTTGGTGTGGGTAATCCAGCAGCTGACCTGTTTCGGATGCTGATCTTTGGACCCCATGAACGACATCACCGGGATCGGTGTATCGCCGGCTTGCTCGGTCATCACCGAGAAATCCACAGAACGACCGTCGATACGCGGTGGCGTGCCGGTTTTCAGGCGACCAACGCGCAATGGCAATTCACGCAAACGGTGAGCCAGGGCGATCGACGGCGGATCACCGGCACGGCCACCGGAAAAATTCTGCATTCCGATGTGGATAAGTCCACCGAGGAAGGTGCCAGTGGTCAACACCACGGAATCCGCGAGGAAACGCAGGCCCATTTGGGTGACAACACCGCGCACTTGTTCCTGCTCGACGATCAGGTCGTCGGCAGCCTGTTGAAATATCCACAGGTTCGGCTGGTTTTCGAGGATTTCGCGGACAGCGGCCTTGTACAGAACCCGATCAGCCTGAGCGCGGGTTGCCCGCACGGCCGGGCCTTTGCGGCTGTTCAATACGCGAAATTGAATACCACCTTTATCGGTAGCCATGGCCATCGCGCCGCCGAGGGCATCGATTTCCTTGACCAGATGGCTTTTGCCGATCCCACCGATAGCGGGGTTGCAACTCATGGCACCGAGAGTTTCCACGTTATGCGTCAGCAACAGGGTTTTTGCACCCATGCGTGCTGAGGCCAGTGCTGCCTCGGTACCGGCATGACCGCCGCCGATGACGATCACTTCAAAACGGGAAGGGAAATCCACCACGCACCTCGTGCCTGCTTCAGTTAGGTAATCCGGAATAGTTTGATCTCAGGTTTTTGGACCTGGTCGGCAAGTATAGGGACTTCGCCCTTCCTAAAGAACCCTTTGCACAAAATTTAACCAGCTGTGGAGAAGTCGCGGTTATAAAAATTAAAAAGAGAGAAATTTATTAAATCTTTGTTTTTATGTTTATTTCTACTGAGGCACATTTCTGTGGATAGATCTCTACAGGCCTTTATATTCAATATGTACAGAGATTCAAAACCCTGTGGTCATGTGCCAAGGAGGCCCTTGGATAACCGGTTTAAGCCTGTGGATGAAAGGGGTGCTTATCCACAGGGGCGGTTATCTTCAGTTTTGAGGCCCTGTTATCAACTGCCCTTAGAGGCAGTTATTCACAGGGCTTAATCCACAGAAAACTGCTGAATAAGCAAATCCAGGGCACGGACAATCCGCTCAAGCAGAAAGAATCTGCTCAGCACTGGAAGAGAATTCAAGAAAAGGAGGGAACAGACAGGCACGAATGACCTGTCTGTGGACAACGGAAGGATTATTTACCGATGCAGAAGCTGGAGAAGATTCGTCCCAACAGATCATCGGAGCTGAATGCACCGGTGATTTCACCCAAAGAGTGCTGAGCCTGGCGCAAATCTTCAGCCAACAGTTCACCGGCTCCGGCCAGGGTCAGCTGCGCACGGCCATGCTCGAGGGAAGCACTGGCATGACGCAACGCGTCAAGGTGACGCCTGCGAGCGCTGAAGCTGCTCTCAGAGGTTTGTTCGTAGCCCATGCAAGCCTTGAGGTGGTCGCGCAGCAATTCCAGCCCTTCACCTGCAGACTTGGCGCTCAGGCTGATGGTGACGTGGCCATCCTCGCTGATTTCCAGTGCAATGGCTTCGCCAGTGAGGTCAGCCTTGTTTCTGATCAGCGTGACCTTCGCCGGATCAGGACGGATTTCCAGAAATTCAGGCCATAACGCGAACGGATCAAGTGCCTCAGGAGCCGTAGCATCGACCACCAACAGGACTCGATCAGCCTCGCCGATTGCTTTCAGCGCCCGTTCGACACCGATTTTTTCTACCTGGTCGTCGGTATCTCGCAGACCTGCGGTATCGACCACGTGCAGCGGCATGCCATCGATGTGGATATGTTCACGAAGAATATCCCGGGTGGTGCCGGCAATCTCGGTGACGATCGCGGCTTCTCGTCCGGCCAAGGCGTTCAGCAGGCTGGATTTACCAGCATTCGGCCGGCCGGCGATCACCACGGTCATCCCGTCACGCAGCAAGGCACCCTGCCCGGCTTCCCGTAGTACGGTGGATAACTCGTCACGCACTTTGTCGAGCATGCTCAGTACGTGACCATCGGCGAGGAAGTCGATTTCTTCTTCAGGGAAGTCGATCGCCGCTTCGACATAGATGCGCAGGCCAATCAATTGCTCGGTGAGGTTATGCACACGCTCGGAGAATGCGCCCTGCAAGGAACGCAGGGCATTTCGTGCAGCCTGTGCAGAACTCGCTTCGATCAAGTCAGCGATGGCCTCGGCCTGAGCCAGGTCGAGTTTGTCATTGAGGAACGCGCGCTCGCTGAATTCACCCGGTCGGGCCAACCGACAGCCCAGTTCCAGGCAACGCTTGAGCAGCATATCCAGAACTATCGGACCGCCATGGCCCTGGAGTTCCAGCACATCTTCACCGGTGAAGGAGTTCGGGCCGGGAAAATACAGGGCAATACCTTGATCCAGCACCTCATCGTTTTCACTGAGGAACGGGCCGTAGTGGGCGAATCGCGGCTTGAGTTCACGACCGCTGAAGGCCTTGGCCGCAACACTCGCCAGTGGCCCGGAAATACGGACGATGCCCACACCGCCGCGACCTTGAGCGGTGGCGACGGCGGCGATGGTTTCACGAGGAACGCTCATAAACCGTTATCCAGACAAAAGTGACAGATAGCAAAACGCCCCACTAGGGGGCGTTTTGAGTGGTTATCCACAGTGTAAATCAGGCAGCTGCTTTGGTAGCCGCTTCGATCTTACGAGTGATGTACCACTGTTGGGCGATCGACAGGCAGTTGTTCACTACCCAGTACAGCACCAGACCAGCCGGGAACCACAGGAAGAAGAAGGTGAAGATGATTGGCATCAGCTTCATCACCTTGGCCTGCATCGGATCCGGAGGAGTCGGGTTCAACTGCTGCTGGATGAACATGGTTGCACCCATGATGATCGGCAGAATGAAGAACGGATCCTTGATAGACAGGTCAGTAATCCACAGCATGAACGGCGCTTGGCGCATTTCAACGCTTTCCAGCAGAACCCAGTACAACGAAAGGAAAACCGGCATCTGCACGAGGATTGGCAAGCAACCACCCAGCGGATTGATCTTCTCTTTCTTGTACAGCTCCATCATGGATTGCGACATTTTCTGCCGGTCGTCGCCATGTTGCTCTTTCAGCGCCGCCAGTTTCGGTGCCACTGCACGCATGCGCGCCATGGATTTGTAGCTGGCAGCCGACAGCGGGAAGAAGATCCCTTTGATCAGCATGGTCAGGAAGATGATCGACCAGCCCCAGTTACCGACCAGCGCGTGGATGTGTTGCAGCAGCCAGAAAATTGGCTGGGCAATGAACCACAGAATGCCGTAGTCGACGGTCAGTTCCAGACCTGGGGACAGCTCTTTCAGCACAGCCTGACTTTTCGGACCTGCATACAGAACGGCACTGGTCTCGGCTTTTGCACCTGGCGCGACAGTCATTGCCGGAGCGGTGTAGCCGATGATGTAGTTGCCTTTGCTGTCTTTACGGGTCTGGACGAGGTTGTTCTCGCCTTTCGCCGGAATCCACGCGGTCACGAAGTAGTGCTGCAACCATGCAACCCAACCACCGTTAACGGTTTCTTTCAGCTGAGCCTTGTCCATGTCCTTCATGGACACTTTCTTGTACGGCTCGTTACTTGTCCACAGGGCGGCGCCCAGGTAAGTCGCGGTGCCGGTGGCGGTGCTGTAAGAAGGATCGGAACTGGCGTCACGCTTCAATTGCGCGAACATTGCACCGGACCAAGGCTGAGCACTCTGGTTATCGATCAGGTAGGAAACGGTTACGTCATACAGGCCACGTTTCAGGGTGAAACGCTTGATGTAGTTGACGCCGTCCTTGCTGAACTTCAGGTCTGCGACCAATTGGTCCTGACCGTCAGCCAGTTGGTAAATCTTCTTCTCCGAGGAGTAAACCGGACGACCGGCAGGACTGGCGTCCGGACCGTTGGTGCCGATCAGACCGCTCTGGGCCAGATAAGTCCGCTCGTTGCCGTTATCGAACAACTGGAATGGAATTTCCGGATGGTCCTGGCGACGTGGATACAGCGGCAGCGTCAACTGGGCAACATCGCCACCTTGTGGATCGATTGCCAGGTTGAGCACATCCGTTTTGATCTGGATGAGGTCTTTGTTTGCAGCTACTGGAGTTTCAGCAGGTGCAGTTGCACTGGTATCGCTTGCGGCGCGTGGAATGTCGTCACTGACAGAAGCATTATTGCCAGTCGCCGTATCCGGTAAGCCCGGTGCGGTAGTACTGGAAGCAACATTCTGAGTCGGCAGGGCAGCCTGGCCATAGTCCTGGTTCCATTTAAGAACCATAACGTAGGACACGATTGCCAGGGCGACGATCAGGATCGTGCGTTTGATATCCATGATTACTCGGCCATCGAAGAAGAACGGGAGGTAGGGATAGATGGAACCGGGTCATAACCACCGGGATTCCACGGATGACAGCGACCTAAACGACGAAAGGCCAGCCAGCCACCGCGCAGAAGGCCATGATTTTCTATGGCTTCATACGCGTAGCAGGAACAACTGGGGTAGAAACGACAGTGACTGGCCATCAGAGGACTAATGGCATAGCGATAAAACTGGATCGGAACGAGTGCCAGTTTACGCATCGGGACTGTCTACCCCTACAGTTTCGGTTTTAACTGCTGGTACCGGCGTGCTGCGTGCCAGACGCTTCCAGAGTTTGCCGAAATGCTGAATCAATTCGGGGTTTTCTACGTCACCCAAACCTTTGCGCGCGACGATAACGATGTCCCAGCCGGCCAGTGAGTCCTGGTTCAGACGGAACGATTCGCGCATCAGACGTTTGAGGCGATTGCGCTCGACGGAGAGCTTTACGCTCTTTTTCCCGATAACCAGCCCGAGACGGGGGTGATCAAGATCGTTGTTGCGCGCAAGGAGCAGGAGATTTTTCCCCGGAACCTTGCCGGTAGGGGAGTCAAAGACTGCCTTGAAATGCCGGGGAGTAAGCAGACGCTTTTCCCGACTGAAGTCCTGACTCACCTCCAGTGCCGGATTATCAAACTGCCAGACGCGCACGACCTTTGGCGCGACGACGCGACAGGACGGCACGACCGTTTTTGGTAGCCATGCGAGCACGGAAACCGTGGGTACGAGCGCGTTTGATAGTGCTTGGTTGGAAAGTACGTTTCATTGTCGTGTTACCTGGTTCGTCCACAACGGGCCGGAATGGCCCCCGTTTTAAGAGACCGGGGATTCTAGAGAAAGCAAGCCTCTAGGTCAATTTCCAACCAGCGTTTCCTTATAAATAGATCTCCAGACGTTTTTCCTGCCGAGCTCGTTGGCTAGATATAGAAATTAAGAAAGAAAGTATTTAAAGCTTTTCTGTAAAGCTTATAAAAGCTAGGGGCACGATCATCTGTGGATAACTGCCATCAGCCCTTTAAAGTCGTGATGTACAGAGAATGACAACTACGGTGGAAAACGGTGGTAACCCTGTGCTGCGCTGTCGGATAAGCTGTGTGTGAAAGAGGTACTTATCCACAGCGTGGTTATCCACCGAGTTTCGCCCCCACTTGTACAACGACCTTAGACCCGGTTATCCACAGAGCTTATGCACAGACCGCTGGTCGTCTTTTTTTCGTATAAATCACTGATTCTTCATGGGAGGTGCACAACCTTCGTGTGGATAAGTCGGGGCTTGGTCGGCTACAATGGCGGCTTGTTTTTGCCTCACCGGCTTTCAACTTAGGGGATATCC